>JAFTCL010000075.1 GCA_017454745.1 Kiritimatiellia bacterium | reverse complement strand
GGCGGATCCTCCAGTCCGGGCCGACGGCGGCGCCGCAGTTGTCGGCGTACCAGACGCCGCGCCAGCCGGCGGGCAGCCCGACGGCGCCGGTGGCGTTTGTCCAGACGGGCTTGGCGTAGGTGGAGGTGTAGGCGGTGCCGTCGGGATAAGCGGCCAGCAGGGTGCGAAAACCGGCCCCGAAGACCCCGGAAGCGCCAGCCGGGGTGAGCGACCTGACGGTGGTGGAGAGGATCGATGCGACGGCACCGTCAGGCGACACCGCCGCCCAGTGGCCATTGCTCCCGGCGGCGACATAAGCAGCCGAGTCAAGCCCGCCGGCCGGGAAGCTGCGGGTGCTGTAGCCGGCGGCAGTGGAGTCACCGACGCGGCAGCTACCGTCGGAGCGCAGCACCGCGTCCCATTTTGAGCCGGCGGAGCAGGCCACGGCGTCCGCAGTGTTGGTGAAGGCTGAGGTCGTTTTGGCGAGCGCGTTGGTGCCGGTGAACTTGAAAGAGCCGGTCCTGCCGTCCGGCAACATGAGCAGAAAGTGGTTAAGCCCCGCCGAGAGCGAGTGCGCGCCGACGGCGGGCAGCTCCTGCCGGACCACGCCGAAGCGGTTGGTCCACCAGCAGGCGAGGACGCCGTTCGTGGTCAGCGCCGCGACGCGGCCGCCGAAGGCCGCCAGCTCGGTCGCGCCGCACTCCTCGTCCGCCAGCCGCGCGCCGCCGCTGCCGTAGATTACGACCCGGCCGCCAGAGGTGCGCGCGGCGCGGAAGCCGGCGCACGCCGCCACCTGCTCGGCGCCCTCAAGCCCGAGGTCCAGCGCGCCCGGGTCGCCGTCGTGCTCCCAAAGCAGCACCGCCAGGCCGGATTCGATCCCGTCGGGTATGCCGTCGCCGTCGGTGTCCAGGGCGAGGGCCCGCGCCGATAGGCAAAGGCAAAAGGCTGAAACCAGAAATCTTTTCATCGCGGACATCATAACCGGGATTAACGCAACCGTAACCAAAACTGGGTTTATGATAGGCCAAATGATTGGAAAAGTAAAGCGGTATTATCAGATAATTTTAATTTGCGACTTGAAAAGGTAAACGCTCCGATGCTTGCGTTTATCTTTTCAAATCACAATCAAATTTCTTATTGCCCGCTGAACGGGGATGTGGTAGCATTTTCATAAACAATTGGAGGTAGCAATGAATGTGACGAGAAACGGTTTTCTTCGCGGTGCGGTTTGTACCGCTTTTGTGGCTTCGGGCGGATGCCGTGCGTTACGCGGTCTGTCCGGCGGTGCGTCTATGTATGGGTTCGCTGCGCCGCGCATTCCGCGCATACGCCTTGGTGTGGTGGGGATCGGCGGACGCGGCAACGGCGTTATAAGACGGGTCAGCAACCTTCCGGGCGTGGAAATTGTTGCGATCTGCGACATTAATCCCGACAAGCTGGCCCAGGCCCAGAAGTTCCTTTCAGAAAAAGGAAAGCCCGCCGCCCGCGAGTTCCTCGGCCCTGATGCGTGGCGGCGGCTTTGCGACGATCCGGGCGTAGATGTCGTATACAACACCACGCCGTGGAATCTTCACGTTCCTATTCAGCTCGGCGCGATGAAAGGCGGCAAACACGTATTTACCGAGGTTCCGAGCGCATTCACCGTGGACGAGTGCTGGGAACTCGTCGAAACGAGCGAGAAAACGCGTTGCCACTGCATGCAGCTTGAGAACTGTTGCTACGGCGAGATCGAGATGCTGACGTTCAACCTCGCGAAACTGGGAATGCTTGGCGAGCTGGTGCATGCGGAAGGCGCGTACATACACGATCTGCGGTGGATGTCGGCTACAGAGTATCCGGGCGGCGAATACTGGCGTTTCGACGAGAATCGGGATCACGGCGGCAACCGCTACCCGACGCACGGTCTCGTCCCGCTCTGCCTCACGTTTGACATCAACCGCGGCGATCGGCTCGATTACCTTGTGTCGCTCGACTCCGCCAAGGCGAATTTTCAGGCGTTCATGAACGAGAGGCTGAAACCCGACAATCCCCGCCGCATCTCCGGCGTGAAAATGGCGGACATGAACTCTACGTTAATAAAGACGGTAAAGGGGCGGTCGATTCTTGTCCAGCATGACGTATCTACGCCTCGGCCGTATTCGCGCATCCAACTCGTCACGGGGACGAAGGGGGCGATTTGCGACTATCCGTTCCGCGTAGTGTTCGAGGAAAGCGTAGGTTCTGGCGCGCACAAATGGTTCGACGATACGCGGGCGGAAGAGATACGCGAGAAGTATCGCCATCCCTTGTGGAAGACCATCGGTGAGCTGGCAAAACGCGTCGGCGGGCATGGCGGCATGGATTTCATCATGGACGCGCGGTGGGTATACTGTCTCCAGCAGGGACTTCCGCTCGACATGAATGTTTACGATCTTGCCGCGACGAGCTGCCTTTGCGAGTTGACGGAGAAGTCTGCCGACAATCGTTCGCGAACATACGACATTCCCGATTTCACTCGCGGTAATTGGCGCACGAACAAGCCGATGGGGATTGTCGATATCGATTTAGCCAAGATGGGTTTTGCCCCAGATAAGGATAAGGTTTGATAAATATCCGTTTCCCTTATCTTCCAATCAACCCGTTCTTCTTGGCTACGATGTAAGTGCAGACATTGTCGCCTGCGACATTGCAGCAGGTTTCGAACATGTCTAGTATGGGGTTGATGCCAAGGGCCAGCGCGACAATCATCGCGACTTGTCCCTCGGCTAGGCCCATGTTCTCAAGAACCATGAAAAGCAGGAATACCGAGCCGCCGGGCACTCCGCCCGCGCCGATCGAGGCGAACATGATGGAGGTTACCAGCATCATCATTTGCAATGCGGTGAGATGCAGTCCGAACATATTGGCGGCCAGAATCACGAAGACCGGAAGGTGGACGCATACACCATCCATGTTGATGGTGGCCCCGATCGGGAGCGAGAAACTGGACAGCGAGTTGGCAACCCCGATTTCGTTCATGGCTCTGAACGACACGGGAATGGTCGCGGCGCTGGAGCGCGTCACGAAGGCCGTGAGGATCGGTTGCCGGATACGCGCCAAAAAGCGATACGGGTTTTCGCGGCAGAAGATGGCGACGGCAAGCGGGTAGATTACGAAAATCATTGCCAAAACGCAGACCATGACGCAGGTAACGATACGTACATACGGGCCGAAAAGCAATACGCCGTGCTGGGCGAAGTTGGTGAAGGTGAGGGCAAAAACGCCGATCGGGAAATAGAGCATCACCCAGTCGATAAGTTTGAACGCTGCCCGTTGCGCCCCGTCGCAGACTTTTACAAGCAGGGTAACGCCGCTCTTATCCCCGGCGTCAACGTCGTCAGCATCCAGCAGGAAGCGGACTGCGAAGCCGAAAAGCACGGAGAATACGATAATGGGCAGAAACTGTCCGTTGGCAAGGGATGTGAAGGGGTTTTGAAATAGGTTTACAATGAACTCTCCAAAAGAACCGGAACCGGAATTGCCGGCCATCGCTTTCGCGGAGGAGAGGTATGAGCTGGCGGCGTCAGCGTTGGCGCTGATTGAGGGGTTGAGCAGAAAAGCCATGGCAACGCCGAAGATGGTGGCAAACAGCGAAGTGGCGAAATACCACAAGATGACTGTGCCGCCAACCTGACCGGATTTTTTCAACGGCAGACTGGCCGCGCCCAAAATCAGCGAGAAGCAGATGATCGGATATACGACCATCTTAAGCATTGCCACCAGAACGGAGCCGAGTGGCGCGACAAAGGTAAGAATGGACTTGGTGGTGTCATCGCCGAATACTTTAGGTGCGGTAAGACCGAGGACGACACCAAGCACAAAGCCAATGAGAATGCGCCAGACGAGCGGGACGCGGCAAGATTTGTTGCAGCTCATGTCATTTTTCCTTTGTTGGATGTGCGCTTTCCGGTATAAGCCTCCACTAGAAACGCGACAAGGCATCCAAGTTATTGAAAACAGGTTTGATTCTACCCAAAACCTACCTTGCCGTCAAGCGCATATCAAAAATCCGCGCGAAATATGGTCGCCCCACGTAAAATCGTTACAGTAGGATGGAATTGCAATTTTAATGCGTTTTGGAATTGACCAAAAGGCGGTTTAGAAGCTAAAATTGTTTCCGTATTCGCATTTGGAATTGGGTTTTGACCCGGTTGGGGTCATTTTGAGGTGAATGGCTTTTGCGCCGTTGGGCGTTAGGATGTTGGGCGGACATGAATTTTCCATTTTTTAACCACGCTGCCAAACCGGTGATACGTGAGCGTTCGGAACACTGCATATCGCGTTCGGACATTGATCCGGACGCGTTAAAGGTGCTTTACCGGTTGTCCGGCGAGGGGTATATCGCCTATCTGGTGGGCGGCGGGGTGCGTGATTTGCTGTTGGGCCGTAAACCCAAGGATTTTGACGTTGGAACGAATGCCACCCCGCGCGAAATCAAGCGGATTTTCCGCAATTGCTTTTTGATTGGACGCCGTTTCCGGCTGGCCCACATCCTTTTCGGCAGAAATATCATCGAGACCAGCACTTTCCGCCGTCGTCCCGACCCTACGCCGGTTCCTTCCGAATACGGGATGTGCCAGATGGATGACAACACCTTCGGGACGCCGGAGGAGGATGCCAACCGACGGGATTTTACCGTTAACGGGCTTTTTTACGATATCAAGACTTTCTCGGTGATTGATTACGTCGGCGGACTGAAAGACCTTGAAAAACGGGTGTTGCGGAGTATCGGCGATCCGGAGGTTCGTTTTTGCGAGGATCCGGTCCGGATGATGCGGGCGGTCAAATTCGCCTCGCGGCTGGAGTTTACAATCGAGCGCGGGACGCTCAAGGCGATCAAGAAATACCATTCGGAGATTCTCAAGGCATCGATTCCCCGGCTTTACGAAGAACTGACACGGCTGTTCTCGTTCCGCTCCGCCGAACGCGCTTTCCGAATGATGTGGAGTTTGGGGCTGCTGTCCGATTTACTTCCCGAATTGAGCGAGGACATAAGCCGCAACGGCGGCGAACAGGCGGATGTTTGGAAGTACCTGAGAGCGTTGGACAACGACCCCGAATCGGACTCCGCTTCCAATGCGGTGCGGATTGCTTGCCTTTATCAGTCCAAATGGATGCGTGAGGTCGGCGACGGTGAAAGTCGGCCGCGTTTCAGTGTACGCACTCAATCCGTTTTGCGCGAGGTCGTGTTACAGATGAATATGCCGAGGACGGCGTTGCAGAGCGCGGTTTGCGTTCTGGAAAGTGGTTGCCGTTTCCAAGAACCGCCTGATTCTTCTCGTATGTGTAAAATCATGGGTGGCGAGTTTTTTGCCGAGGCGCTGATGTTCCGGCGCGTGGTGGCGGTTGCGGACGGGGCGGACACTTCCGTCCTTGAGGAATGGGAACGCGCTTACGCCGAATTCCGCAACCGGCATAATCCGGGTGGCGAAAAGCAGGGCGCGGGCGATGGCTTTGAACCCTGGAGAGGATCCGGCCGGTATGACGAAAATCGCAGACCTCGACGCAACCGCCGCCGCCGTTACGGATACCACCGTTCACGTCGACGCGACGGCTCGAAAAGCGCGTCGGACAACGCGGCGCAACAAGACGGGTGATTTTGGGGGATTCCTTTTATGAAATATTCCGTCATTACGCTCTCTTACAACAAACTGCTTTGCACTCGCCGTTGCTTAACCGAATTGCTTCGCTACTCGGTGGTTGACGCGCCGTGGGAATTGATTATG
This sequence comes from Kiritimatiellia bacterium, assembly GCA_017454745.1. Classification (GTDB taxonomy): domain Bacteria; phylum Verrucomicrobiota; class Kiritimatiellia; order RFP12; family UBA1067; genus UBA1200. The sequence goes on along the minus strand of JAFTCL010000075.1, from coordinate 47,215 downwards.
GTGGACAACGGTTCCACCGATGGAAGCGCGGAGTGGTGCGACAACGATTTGGTGGAACTGGGTAAAGCCGCCGGAGTGCCGGTTACCGTTCTGCACAACTCCGGGAATATCGGCTGTTCCTACGCCCGTAACCGGGCGATCGCGATTGCCAAGGGCGAGTACTTGGTATTTGTGGACAACGACGTTTCGCCGCGCACCCGCGATTGGATACCGGGTTTGCGTGCGGCGCTTGATGTGGCGCCGGGATTCGCGATGTCCGGCGCGAAGATGGTTTACCCGTGGGAACCGTACCCGATCCAGTGCGCCGGGGTAGGGGTGTCCAAACGCGGGCACATTTGTTTCCGGGGACGCGGCGAGCCTCGGCTGGACGAGCGGTTTTGCCGTCGCGAGGAGGTGCAGTGCCTGATTAGCGCGTGTCTGATGGTTCCTGCGGCGCTGGTGGCGAAACACGGCGGTTTTGACGAGGCGTTCCATCCAGTACAGTTCGAGGATTTTGATTTGGTTTACCGGTTGCGGGAGCAGGGTTTCCGCGCGGTTTACGAACCGGCGGTGGAGATGTACCATTTCGAGAGCGTCACCACCCAGGGCACCCCGTCCGTGCGCAACGCCGCCGTGGTGGTGCGCAACGGGCTGCTGTTCCAAAAACGGTGGAAGCGGATGTTCGAGTTGGAGAACGGCCCGGCGGAGGATGCCTGCCGTTGGCGCAAAATTGACCCGGTGCCTTTTACGGAGATTGGCGAGCTGCCGAGAATCGACGGAGGGTTTGTCCGATGAGCGATCAGGAAATCCGTTTCTTTTTGAGCCTTTTCGCTTTTTTTTCCACGATGTTCGGCGCTTGTGTCGGGAGTTTCCTGAACGTTTGCATCTACCGCGTCCCGCGGGGGGAGTCGGTGGTGACCCCGCGTTCCCACTGCCCGCACTGTAACGCGCTGATTCCGTGGTATCTGAACATTCCGGTGCTAAGCTGGTTGGCTTTGCGCGGAAAATGCGCCAATTGCAAGGGGCCGATCTCGTTCCGCTACACGCTGGTGGAACTGCTCACCGCTTTGCTGTTTTTGGCGGTTTTTATGAAATGGGCGTTGCCGGCGGTATGCCATGTGTCGCCGATCGCCAATGCGGCGGCGGTGCCTTGCTATTGGCTGATGCTGGCCGGGTTTATTGTCGGGACGTTTGTCGATTTCGAGCATTACATCATTCCGGATTCGGTAACCATTGGCGGTATGGTGGCGGGTTTGGTGTTGAGCGGGCTGGTGCCGTCGCTGCACAACGAGACCGTGTGGTATTGGGGGCTGGCGGAGTCTGCCACCGGCATGGCGGGCGGTTTTGCATTGCTGTGGGCGATTTCCTGGCTGGGCGAGAAGGTCTTCAAGAAAGAGGCGATGGGGTTTGGCGATGTCAAGCTGATGGGGGCGATTGGCGCTTTTATGGGATGGCAATCCGTGCTGTTTACGCTGTTTGTCTCGTCCCTGCTCGGCAGCATCAGCGGGATTTTGCTGATTACGCTCGGCCGCGGCAAGCTCCAGAGCCGGATTCCATTCGGCCCCTATCTGGCGGCAGCCGCCACGATTTGGCTTTTCTGGGGACCGATACTGATGAATTCGTACCTGAAGCTGATAAGCCGCTGAATTCACCCGCCCCAGCATTGGCGCACGTAGCGCAGCGATTTGGCCAATATATCGTGAGGCACTCCCGGGGACGGCTCAAACACGCGTACAATGTCTGCGGTGGCGTAGAAGGCGAAATCGGGGAAGGGGATTTTTCCCTCTCCCGGCGGCAGGTGGTCGTTGGTTAACGGCGCGGCGTCGTGAATGTGGATGCCGCCGGTGATCGGCAGCAGGGCTTGGGCAACCTTGCTGTGTTCGCCCATCCAGCCGAGCTGATAGCGTACCTGGCCGTGCCCCATGTCGTGCCAGTAACGGAGCGGCGATCCGGCGAAACGGTCGCAGAGACGGCTGATTTCGCTTTCGTCCGGGAACCCTTCGATGGACGGCAGGTTTTCCAGACATAACAGCAGTTTGGATTTTTCGAACTGGGGCAGAATTTTTTCCAGCGACTGGCAGAAGAATTCGTAAACCTTTTTCGCGCGCTTTTCCCGGCGGCGTTTGGCGCGGGACAAAAGTTTTTGATAAACCGGGGATTGCGTGGAACCTTCATATTCCGCGCAAGAGCAAAGCCGGCCCGACCCCAGATCGCCGAACAGCCACGACTGGAGGAAAATCCGCCCGGCATGCAGTACCACCGCCCGCGCGCCCATCGATTCGGCGAATTCGCGGGTCTCCCGAAGCATGATTGCCGCCCATGCCCGTTCGTCTTCGTCGGCTGACGCCAGCAGATGCAGCTCGGGGTAACCGTGCGGAGCACCGATCGGTACCGGGCAATAGGCGTGTACGCTGTCGGCCCGCACCGCGCCCGAATCGATTCTGGCCCGGATGCCTTTGGCGTGTTCCTCGGTGGTGTTGTAACCCAATTCCAAGGCATCAAAGCCAAGTGACAGTATCTCGTCAACCAGCGATTCGCCGGTTTTGTGGCGTTTGGCGTTCCAGTTGGTGGAGAGGGCGATGCGCATGGGTTTCGTTACCGGTTGTTAAGCAGCGCCATGAATTCCTGGCGAACGGTCTGGTCTTCGCGGAATGAGCCTAAAACGGCGGAGGTGGTCATGACGGAGTTCTGCTTTTGCACCCCGCGCATCATCATGCACAGGTGTTGGCACTCCATCACCACGCCTACGCCTTCGGCGTTCGATTCGCGGAGTATGGATTGGGCGATCTGGTCGGTAAGCTGTTCCTGGATTTGCAAACGGCGCGCGTAGTGGTCCACAATCCGGGCGATTTTGCTGACGCCAAGCACTTTACCTTGGGCGATATAGCCCACGTGGCATTTTCCGAAAAACGGCAGCATGTGGTGTTCGCACATACTGTAAACCTCGATGTCACGCAAAATCACCATGTGGTTGATATCGGTGTGGAAAACCGCGCCGTTCATCACCTTTTTCAGGTCTTGGCGGTAGCCGCCGGTAAGGAACGCCAGCGATTTGGCAACCCGCCCGGGGGTTTTCAGCAGCCCCTCGCGCTGAGGGTCTTCGCCCAGTTCCTGCAACAGTTCGCGGACCAGCTCCGCGATCCGTTTCTCATTCGGTTGCTTCGGTTTGCTCATGGTTAATCCTTAAGTCCGCAGTGGCGCAGAATCGCGTCGGTGGAGGCGTCGCGTCCGCGGAAAAGCCGGTATACCTCGTCCGGAGGAATACTGCCGCCCATCCCGAGTATGGTGGAGCGGTAGCGGCGCCCGATCTCGCGGATGGCGGACTCATTGTCAAGCCCGGCCTCCTCGAAAGCGGCGAACGCATCGGCGGAAATTACCTCCGACCACTTGTAGCTGTAATATCCGGCAGCGTAACCGCCGGCGAAAATATGGGTGAAGGTGTTGAGAAAACGCCCTTCTTTGAAAATCGGATGCGGGCTGAACTTAAGCTCGTTAGCCTCTTTAACCGCGTTGGCGTCTGGCCATTCCGGTTTGGGATAACGCGCGTAAAGATCCATATCGGTCGCTCCAAAGTAGAGCTGGCCCATCATGGCGGAGGCGGCCATGTAGTTTTTGGCGGCAACCACTTTGTCAAAAAGTTCGTCAGGCAGGGGTTCTCCGCTGTCAATGTGGCAGCTTAAACCTTTGAGCGTGTCGCGTTCGTAACACCAGTTTTCCATGAACTGGCTGGCAATCTCCACCGCGTCCCACTCGACGCCGTTGATTCCGGCGGCTGCCGGTTCGTTGATGTCGGTCAGGTTGTGCTGGAGGGAATGGCCGAATTCGTGGAAGAGGGTTTCTACCTCGCCGAAACGCATCTGGGCGGGACGCCCGCCGACCGGAACGGTTTGGTTGCAGACCATTACCGCAGTCGGCAGTTCCAGCTGGCCGTTCGGGGTGAGGTCGCGATTGCGGAAACCGTTCATCCATGCGCCGCCGCGCTTGGTGGCCGGTCGGCTGTAGGGATCGAGATAAAACGCGGCGCGCGGGGTTCCGTCTGCGTCGCTGATCTGGAAGAAGCGCACATCCGGATGCCATACCTGGGCCTCGCCGTCGGCAGGGGTGATCTTGATTCCGAACAGACGTTCCGCAAGCTTAAACAACCCGTCCAGCACTTTGGGGAATTGGAAGTATTTGCTCAATTCCTCATCGTCGTAATCGTAAAGCGCCTTACGGCGGCGCTCTTGCCAATAGGCGATATCCCACGGCTGAAAGCTGTCCTCGGCGAAACCGTTGGAGCGGGCGAATCCCAACAGTTCGGCATTTTCGCGGACGGCAACGGGGCGGGCGGCTTCGGCCAGCTCTTCAACCAGACTGTCAACATTGGCCACGCATTTCGCCATTTTGGTGGAGAGGTTGAGATCGGCGTAGGTTTCGAATCCCAACAGTTGCGCCATTTCGCGGCGCAGTTTAAGGATTTCCTCGATTAGCGCCGAGTTGTCCAAATCGCCCGAAGCGGCACGGGTGTTGTACTTCCGGAACAAAAGTTCCCGTGCGGCGCGGTTTTCGCTGTAGCGCATGAACGGGCGGTAAACCGCCGCGTCAAGAGTAATCTTCCACGGGCCGCGGGCGGCGTCGAATTCTTTGCCATCCGCCGCCGCCTGCGCGGTAATTTCAAGCAGCGATTCAGGAAGCCCCTTTACCTCTTCCTGCGTGGTAAGGGTCATGCTGAACGCCTTTGTGGCGTCAAGGACATGGTTTGCGAAATCGGTGCTGGCCTGCGAAAGCCGGACTTGGATGGCGTTGAAACGCTGTTGCTTGTCCGGATCAAGCCCTACGCCGGACAATTCGAAATCGCGGATGGTCTTTTCGAGGATGTGGTGCTGGGTGCCGTTCAGGAACGGCTCGGCGCGGTCGGCGTCGCGCAGTTGAAGGTGGCCACGGTATAGTGCTGGGCTTTGGCTGACCCGCTGTTCAAACGTCACTATGCGCGGCAAAAATTCGTCCTGCACCTTGCGCCAGTTGTCGTTGTCGATGACCGACTTGAGGTGTTCGAAAAACAGCCAGGCGTCATACACGGGACGGCAGATGTCATACAGCGGGCGTACCAATCCCTCCCAAGTCGGGGTGAATGATTTCTCCAGCGTCTCGATTTTTTGCAGCGTCTCCGGGATAAGCCGGTTAAACGCTTCGCGCGCGGATTCGGGATCCATGCGGTTGAACTCAGGAAGGTGCGGAATGTTCAAGAACGGATTGTTCATGGTTGTCACTTGGTTGGGGTGGTTGAGGGTTTCGCGGTTTCCAGCCGCTTGACCGAACAGTGCAGATGTTCGCCCGAATTTTTCGGGGTTTCGTAAAGCACGAAATCAAATCCGGCCTGCCAGCAGAGGATCGCCAAATCGCTGAGCGTGGCGTTTTCCACGGTAAGGTCGATGGCACGTCCCTCGCAGTGAAGCGAGTTTTCGAGATGGATGCGGTTGGCGTTAGCCGGGCGGAAGCAATCCTGGATTTTCAGCCGGGCTTTGGCGTTTTTCTTTTCCAGTAGATTCACCAGCCGTTTCAGCGGAATCTCCATCGCCTTATTGATCAGATGGTCATCCTCGGTGTCCTTGCCGTTGTCGTGGTCGCTCTCAAACCAGCAGCGCCGGTCGTCAAACCGGATCAAGTCGCGTTTGGCGTCGAAGGTTTTCAGGTCGATCGCCCCGGAATGGAGGGTTTCGCGGCCGCGGGGGAGGTTGGAGTTTTTGGGGAAGGCGGCGGGGGCTTCGCGCACCGGTTTGTTAAGGTCCGGCGCGGGTGCGGCTACGGGCGCGGGAGCCGGTTTCGCGGGCTTGCCGTCGCGGTTGCGCGACCATAGGTCGAAACAAAGGCAAACCAGTACCCCGACCAGACAGAGACCGCCGGCCACCAAAAAAGCGCGGGACATCCAACGTTTGAAAGCGCCAGGATGCCCGAAATCGTCAATGTCAAGCCGGCTGTTCATTTTCTGGCTCCTCGGTTCGGTTTTCTGGTTTTGTTTGTCCGTCGGTTTCCGGCGTCTCGGCAAAAAGCGGCTCGGTCGGCCCTTCCGACGGTTTTTCCTTTTTGTGGATTGCCCGGCGCTCTGACGGTTTCGCCCTTTGCAGGGTGGGGTCAAGTTCGTTAAGTTCCTTCAGGTTGCTCAGCCCGAAATGGTTCAGGAATGTTGCGGTGGTGCCGTATAGGAACGGGTGGCCGGGCAGATCGCTGCGGCCGACGATGCGGATCAGGTGCAGCTCCATGAGCGATTTAACCATGTGGTCAACCGCCACCCCGCGGATGGATTCCATCTCGGATTTTGAAATCGGCTGCCGGTAGGCAATGATGGCCAACGTCTCCAACGCCGGACGGGAGAGCCGGTTGGGCCGGTCCTGGTGCAACAGGCAACGCAGCCAACGGCCGCACGCGGGTTGGGTCTGGAATCGGAAACCGCCGTTAAGTTCGATAAGGTCGAAACCGAACTCCAGCCGGGACAATTCCTTGGCGACGCTCAGGATGGCGTCGCGGATCTCCCGCGGCGATGAGCTGGCGAAAAGCTGCAGGGTGTCGTCGGCGGGATCCGAGGCGGCAACCGCCTTGAGGGTGGACCGGATCTCTTCCACCGTCAACGGGTGGTCGGCGCCGAAAAGCAGTCCGCCGACAATCTGCTGGAGGCTCTTCGGGGCCGGGATTTTCACTTCATCAGCTGGCATAGCTATCTACTCCGTCAAAATTCAGGGGTTGGGCGGGATCTCCGCCGTTTTCCGGCGGCAGCACCAAAATCTCGTGGAACGGCGCGTTCTGCTGGAGTTGGATTTGGTGCATCCTGAGCAGTTCCAGCAGCGCCAGAAAGGTAACGATCACTTCCCCGCGGGGGGAATCCTCCTTGAAAAGTTTGGAGAACGCCACGTGTCCTTTGCTGGCGGTGAGGTTGACTATCATCTGCATCTTGTCCGGAACCGACCAGGTGATGGGCTTGAGATGTCCGAGCGGCACCTCGGCGGCACGTGCCAGTACCTCTTGGAAGGCGGTAAGCAGGTCGAACAGCCCAATGTCCGCCAATGCCTGTCCGGCGTCGGCCTCGGTTTTCTCGAATACCGGTCCTTCGCCGCCGTAGCCGAACGCTTCGCCTTGCAGGCACTCCATGTAGGATAACTGGCCGGCGGCGTCTTTGAACTTTTTGTACTCGATCAGCTGTCTTACCAGGTCCAGCCGCGGGTCAACCCATTCTTCGTCATCCTGGCCGCCGGAACGGCGGGACTCAACCGGCAGCAGCATGCGGCTCTTGATCATCATCAGCGTCGATGCCATCACCAGAAACTCGCCCGCGATATCCAGGTCGAGCATCCGCATCATGTTCAGATATGCCATGTACTGGGCGGTAATCTTGACGATCGGGATGTCGTAAATGTCCACCTCGTCCCGCCTGATAAGGTACAGCAATAGGTCAAGCGGCCCTTCAAAGACCTCCAGATCCACCTTGTAATCGTTATCATTCAGCAGGTTTTCGACCGACATTTCAACATCCGATTCCGAAACGACACCTTACGCGCAATTGAAAAATATATGATAGCAAAAAATCGTCAGGCACACCAATAACAACTTTAATAAATCGGTCATTTTTTTATCCGTATTTCCCTAATAAAACATAGCGTCCCTTTATTCCTTCATAGAGAAAACCAGTCCCACCTTCCTATTTTCCCATTTTACTCCATAAACGTCACAAAATTGGTCGATTTCCTCCCGAAGACAAATTGTCCTGCCGGAAAGAGTTTCAATAATAAGTGATGGGCGATCCTCCCATCTGGGAGTGCCCGGTCTTGAATATAACATTCCGGGAAGGGATTCGTTGACAATAACGGGAACTTTTAATTGCCGAAAATCATTGTGTTTAAATTTATGCGTGTCATGACAAAAATCCATAAACATTTTCATTATACCTAAAAATTCCGTTGCGGAAATAGATTCTGGCCATCTGCCATTTTCGATGAAAGGATGCAGTAAAACGGTTTGCGAAAGCACATCGCATTCACAAAACAATCTTGTGTCTGTTTTATTGCACGTATTGTTTTTGCAGTTAGAATGCATCTGAATCATTATAAATTCGATAGGGGGGTATATAGGAGAGAGCAACAAGAAGATCCCGTAGAGGGCGGCCACTATCCCCAACACAATCTTTGTTTCACGAAGGCTGCGGCTATCCTTACCCGACAGCCAGACAAGATTTACACCCCATGTTGCAATTGCAAACACTGCAAATAATGGAAATAGAAATGCTAAATTATATGCTGACAGCAATGACATCCGAAACCAAAAGCCGTAAACGCGAGCGAAGATTTCCGATATGGCCCCATAGACATCGGCGGCACGGGCAAGACAGGGCAACGCCACAAACATGCCGAATAAAAAGCCAACCAAAGTTAAGACCATTTTATATCGCGGGGAGACTTTTTCGGTATAACAAACAAAATCGTCAACTTCAATCGAAGGGGCTTTTCTCCGACGCGCCCCACACCAAAACAGGAGTCCCGCCAACAAGAAAAGGAAAAGAGCAAGACTTAAGTTTGTCAGGGCGCACAGGGGGCCACAACTTTCCGACAACCACAAGTGCCGCGCATTACCAGCCCCCGCCACAGTATTGACAATGAACAAACCGGAAAAAAGAGGCAGCATATAGGCCACGCTTATACGTTTCCTCTTTGCGGACGCGGTAAAGATCACAGCCATCATTATTCCAAACGCGAAGGCATGGGGCGAAAAGCCTTCCACAAACCCGATTAGCAATGACAATTGCAGCATATTCCGGCATGTCGCGTTGGAAAAGTCGCAATATTTGCCGCCTTTACTATAGTCATCAGTAGTGAAATAATCACTATACGATAAGAAAAGATAATCTTCGGCGGTGTCAAAATGCACGCATTCATCTTGTGTGGCAATGTATTCACACAAATAGAAGAAGAGAGAGCAAGAACTTTCAAAGAATTTTTTGCCGTAGACAAATTTTCCGGTGGACGTTAAGCCGGCCGCTTGCATTTCCCACAACTTGTCGCACAAGAAACTATACGGTCTATAGTATAATGTTATGGTGGACTCATCGCCAAAACGGATCTTGTGACTTAAAGTATCACCCCCAAAACACAAGGCCATAAAAATAACAACCGACAAATACAGTGTGTTTCTCAAATCAATCGCCCTGTCCATCATTCTGCCCTCAAAAGTATTTTTTAGGAAAGATTCCGCATCTGATGTCTTTTCCTGTTATTGTCACACACTGTCACGGCGTTGCCACCGAAATACTCTGTAAGTTTTTTCACATCATGTCCATTGGTTATCTGACTTTACAACAGAAACGCATTACGGGGATGTGCACTTATCCATACACCAACCAACGTATGCATAACAAAGTAGTTTTGATAGGTGGTCATTGACACCCCCACATTAAAGAGCTACAATTAATCATAAAGATCCAATCCATCTATTGACCTCCCCTTCTGGTGCTGTCGAACACATCACCCGTTTGATTCTTTTGACTGTAGAAGGGTCCTTACGTATGCATTTCGCGAAATATTTACGGGCAATAATTGAATTTTGATCCACTCCATCACCGAACCAAAATGCGATACCCATCTCGATCATAGATGCGACATCGCCGTTTCTGGCAGCAACTCGCCAATATTCCAAAGCTTTCTTAGTACCAGCCACCCCTTTAATTTTGCGGTAATAATAACATCCTATATGTTGATAACAATCCCATTTACGTGGTCCTTTTTCAAAACGCATAGCAATTTTAAACCATTTAACTGACCTGTAGTCTTGAAGGCTGGCAGTCTTTCGGCGGTCCAGATACACCCATGCTAAATCGTATGCTGCCTCGCGGCATCCTAGCCGATATGCGGTTCTTAAATAAAACTCCGCTTTATTTCTTCTAACCTTCCAACGCTGAGGCTCTATTCCGTTCTGCTTTATTCCATCAAGTTGCCCAGTCAAGTAATACTGTCCAATACGTTGCGCGGCCACACCATCCATCATTTCGTACAGCAAAAATTCGTACAATTTTAAAATTACTTTGTTTGATGCCGTGCCCTCGATAATCATAGCGTCTATCAATTCATACAGTGCTTTTGCGAATTTGTTGACCATAGTCATCTCCCGCACGGCGTTTTAATGGAAACCGTAGTCAAACGAGCCACACCGCGAGATGACCCGATTACCCCCCACAGCCAATTCTCGTAAACATTAACGGATAGTTTTTGTATGTCAATACTGACTCTCTTTGGATTTTCGCAACAACATGAAAAAGTTATGGTTGTTTGTTTCTCAACCTCGTATTCTGCGGAAACACTTGTCGTTAAAATTCCCCACAATGGATCGCTTAATATAGCTTCACCGTCCTTAATTTTTACAAAAATTTCAGTCACAACTGGCATAAAAGGGTATTCACAGCATAACTCACCCTTGATTTCGTACGACCAATCAACAGTCTCGTCATACCAGCCCATTTCCTCAAAAGCCCAGACGGCCACATTTCCCACAATTAAACCTGTTTCTATCGCGCCAGCAACACTTAACGCACTGGTGCTGACACATTCTTTGTTTCCCTTTATTGGCGTTTTAATAAGTTTCCCACGCCTATTTACACGGACACGCCGTGGATTCTCTCTACCGCCATACCCGTACGCTCTGGAATGCTTATCTCCTTTGTTACCATTTTTTCTACTGCGATGTCCATCTCTTTGGCCCCGATCTGCATTTCTGGCTGGTCGTTTTGACAAACCAAGATCGTCATAACAATTAGCCACATCATTGTCTACGAACGAATACGGAATTAATGTGTTATCATAATAATCTCGTCTCATCCACTTCCCCGTCACTGGCTCATAATGACGGTAGTTGTAATACACCAGACCCAATGTGTCATCGGAGTATTCGCTTGAGAAGCGGAAACGGTTAGCATACGCAAGATTTCCTACAGTAGCCGTCACATCCCCGAACGGGGCGTATTCGTAATGGGCAACAACTGATCCGTCGTCATCCACCAGTTCCGAAATGTTCTTGTTGCCGTCGTGAGAGTAGTAGTACACGCCGCCATTATGTTGCCACACCAGCGGGCGGGTGGCGATGGGTTCGGTTGGATCCCAGACGAAAAGTTGGGAGTTGGAAGTGGTGAGTTCAGAGTTGGCTATTTGCAGGTAGTTGTCGTAAACGAAGGTGCGGTGGGCGTTGGTGGTAACACCAACGGTTTCGGTGTACGACACCCGCCGCCCCATGCGGTCGAAGGACATCAAGATAAGTGAAGGAGTGGAGGAGTTGGGAGTGGAGGAGTTAGAGGCAACGCAGGACCACTGGATAGGGCAGTTTTCGCCGTTGTAGGTGACGGACCAAACGCCCGTCTTGGTCTGGATGAGCGTCTGGTTTCCGTCGTCATCAAACTGGGGGATAAATGTCTCACGCGGAGGCGCAGGGGCGCGGAGGGTGGAAATCTCGGTGTAATGGTTGAGGCTGTTGGCGGTGTAGGCGCGTGTCGTGCCGAGGTCGGATGAGGATGTGCGGTTTCCAATGGGGTCGTAGGCATATTCGTGTTCGGTCGCCAGGTACGGCGACCCTCCCGTTCTGGCGGAGGAAAACAGCTCGCTTTTCGCATTGCAGCCATAAGTGTTGTTATATTGGGACAGGACGGTCAGCGGCGGCGCGGAACACTCCGTCGGCGGGTTGCGCAGCGTGGTCGCCCCGCCGAGCATTATGGCCGGAAACATCATTATTGAAACGATGGCAGTTTTCATCGAAACAACACCTACCAACATTAACATTCAAAAGTCGAATATTATGTTACTAAAAATTTTATGATTGGTCAATGGCAATCGTTAAGCGTTAATTTTGTCTTGAAGTTTTTGGGTTAATTTTGTTGTTTTTATGCGTGGGAAATGGGATAATAACCCTGTTTTGTTAACTATGAATAGGAGTAATCTGATGTCGGCCTTGAAGATTGTTGCGGTGTTGGTTTCGGCTGGATGCGCGTTGGGCGGTTTCGCCCAGTCATTTGACGCGGTGAGTTACGTGTTGCCCAGAATGGGCACGGACAACACCCACGCGCTCTCTTCCGGCAATGTTTATCCCGATATTTCCCGTCCGTGGGGCATGAATTCATGGACTCCGCAAACCGGCGAGATGGGGAACGGCTGGGTTTACAATTACGCCGACCGTAAGATCCGGGGGTTTAAGCAGACCCACCAGCCCAGCCCGTGGATCAACGACTACGGCCAGTTTGCCGTGATGCCGGTGGTGGGCAAGCGCGTGTTCAACCAACACGACCGCGCCAGCTGGTTCTCCCACAAAGCGGAGGAGGCGTCGCCGAACTATTACCGGGTCTATCTGGCCGATTACGACACGATGGTGGAACTTACCCCGACCGAGCGCGCGGCGATGTTCCGCGTGACTTATCCCGATACCGACGCGCCTTACTTTGTGGTGGACGCTTTCGACAAGGGGTCTTACGTCAAATTGCTGCCGCAGGACCGGCGGATTGTGGGGTGGAGCTCCAGAAACAGCGGCGGCGTTCCGTTCGGGTTTAAGAATTTCTTCGTTTTGGAGTTTGACGCTCCGTTCGAGGAGGCGAAAATCTGGATGGGAAACGAAATTAAGGACGGCGTTCAAGAGCTTAAGGACAACCACGTGGGCGCAATCGTGAAGTTCGCCGCCAAGAAAAAAGGCGACCGGGTTCACGTGCGGGTGGCGTCGTCTTTCATCAGCGAGGAACAGGCGATACGCAATCTCGGCGAGTTGGGCAAAGAAGATTTCGACACCGTGTGCAAAAAGGGCCAGACGGTGTGGAATGAGATGTTGGGGCGGATCTCGGTCGAGGGCGGAAGCATTGACCAGCTGCGTGTTTTTTACACTTGCCTTTACCGGGCGCTGCTTTTTCCGCGCCGTTTGTTTGAGTTCAACGAAAAGGGCGAGGTGGTGCATTACAGTCCGCATGACGGCAGGGTTTATCCCGGACCGTATTTTGCCGACACCGGCTTCTGGGACACTTTCCGCTCGCTCTTCCCGCTGTTGAATTTCCTCTATCCGGAGATGAATGTCCAAATGACCGCCGGTCTGGAGAACTGCTACCGCGAGAGCGGCTGGCTGCCGGAGTGGGCGAGTCCGGGCCATCGCGGCTGCATGGTGGGCAACAACTCCGCCTCCGTGGTGGCTGATGCCTGGTTGAGCGGGGCGCGCGGCAAGGGCGCTTACGACATTTACAAGTTGTACGAAGGTTTGCTGCACGGCTCGGAGAACTCCAACCCCTTTATCCAGTCCGTTGGCCGGGCCGGGGTGTCGGATTATTTGGAAAAGGGTTATGTGGCCCGCGAGACGGTGCGCGAAAGCGTTGCTCGCACGCTGGAATACGCCTATGACGATTGGTGCATCTGGCGGCTGGCGGTGGAGTTGAAGCGTCCGCAGGCGGAGATCGACACTTACGCCAAACGTTGCCAGAATTACCGCAACCTGTTCGACCCGCAGCGCAAACTGATGGTCGGGCGGTCCAAGGACGGCACATTCAATCCCAAGTTCAACAAGTACACTTGGGGCGGCGATTTCACCGAGGGCAACAGTCTGCATTACACCTGGTCGGTGTTCCATGACATTCAGGGACTGATTGACCTGTTCGGCGGCAATGAGCAGTTTGTGGCCCAATTGGACGCGGTTTTCTCCGACCCGCCGGTGTTTGACGAGTCTGGTTATGGCGGGGTGATCCACGAGATCCGCGAGATGCAGATCATGAATTTCGGCCAGTACGCTCACGGCAACCAGCCGATCCAGCACATGATTTATCTGTACAACTATGCCGGACAGCCGTGGAAGAGCCAGTATTGGGCGCGTGAGGTTATGAACCGCCTTTACCGTCCGACTTTCGACGGCTACTGCGGTGATGAAGACAACGGCCAGACTTCGGCCTGGTACGTGTGGTCGGCGTTGGGTTTCTATCCGGTATGTCCGGGAAGCGGCGAATACGTGTTGGGTGCGCCGTTGTTTAAACGGGCGGTGGTCGCGGTGCCCGGCGGCAAGAAGCTGACCATCAACGCGCCGCTTAACAGCGATGCCAACCGCTACATCCAGTCCGTCAAGTTCAACGGCACCGAATATGGCCGCAACTTCTACCGCGCCGCCGAATTGAAACAGGGCGGGACAATTGAAGTCGAGATGGGCAGCGAACCCAACACCAAACGGGGTACCGGTCCGGAAGCGGCGCCGTATTCGTTTTCTAGGAAATGACCGGCATTTCGGCGTGGAGGTAGGTCAGTTCGTGCTTGTTGTAGTTTAAGTGCACGACGCGACTGTTCGGCAGGGCGGCAAATTCGGCGATTGTTTTCCAGTCGATGCCGCCCTGGAGTTTTATCGTGCATATGATGTTTTTGGCGAGACCGCTGTCGATCCAACCCTTAACCCAGGGAAGCAGCCGGTCGGGGTAACAAATGACATCGCTTACCACCCAGTCGAACGCGCCGAGTTCCGCCGGGGGGATAGTGAAGGCATCGTGCGCCTGGAAGGTTACCAGCGGATCGCGCATCAGTTTATCCGCCAACGGTGAACGGTCGATGGCGTGAACCGCCGCGCCAAAACCGCGCAACACCCATGTCCAGCCCCCTGGACAGGCTCCGGCGTCCAGGCAGCGGTCGCCGGATGTCGGGTAGGGGATTCCAAACAGATGATGAACCAACGTCAGGCTTTCCTGCAATTTAAGATAGGCGCGGCTTGGCGGGTTGGCGTGGTCTTCCGTGAACTCCAATTTGCCGCACGGCAGGAAACTGGAGGTGGCGGCGCTGATTATGGCGCGGTTGGCGTCCGCCAGCGTAAAGATTCCCATGGGCGAGGTAGAAAGTTCCGCCGGGAATTTTTTCGGCCTGGTCTGAATGAACGGCAGCTTTTCCTGAATAATTTGCGCCCGCCGCCAGCATTGGCATTGGTAAGACGCCCAATTACGCTGAATGCCGCGCATCGCTTTCGCGGCATCGCCCATCGAGTCAAATCGCAGCAGTTGCGGTTCGTTTAACGCGGTTTGCGCCCAATACGGGGACTGCCCTTCGGCGGGGAAATCCGGACAGTAAAGCAATCGACCCTGCCATTGCTCCTTGCCTTCCGCGAACTGCGGGTTGACGGTTTCGTCTTTGGGCGGCGGCGGAGTGTCGACGCCAAACCGCGCCTTAAGTTCATCGCGCAGCAGCTGGGACATTTCCGGGAACGCCAAAAACGCGCGGCCGGGTAACGGGGCGGCGTCAGCGGACATGGCTTTCCTCCCGGATTACGAGTTGGCTTGCCAGTCGGACTGCGCTGGCCATGCTGGCGGGAGACGCTATGCCTTGCCAAGCGATGTCGAAAGCGGTTCCGTGGTCGGGTGAGGTTCTGACGATAGGCAGGCCTAGGGTGACATTTACTCCGGAATCGAAGGCGAAGGTTTTGAAAAGTATCAGCGCTTGGTCATGGTACATGGCGACGTACCCGTCGAACGGTGCCAGGCGTTCGGTCAACAGCCAACTGAAGGCGGTATCCGGCACCAGTGGGCCGTCGGCGTTGACTCCGGATTGGCGGGCGGCGGCAATAGCAGGTGCGATAATGCGCGTTTCCTCATCGCCGAAAAGACCGTGTTCGCCGGCATGGGGATTAAGCGCCAGAACCCCGATGCGCGGTTCGGCTCCGCCAGTCCGTCTACGGCAGGCGTTTGCAGTAAGCATTATGGTGCGCAGCAACCCTTCCACTGTTAATAGCCGCGGAACGGCGGAAATCGGTTCATGGATGGTGGCAAGCGATATGAACAGCCGGTCGGAATGGAATGCCATGCATGGATTGCCGCTTCCAGTGAGAGCCGCCAGCATTTCGGTGTGGCCGGGATAAGGCACTCCGGCTTGGTGCAGCGATTCCTTGTTGACCGGTGCGGTCACTAGCGCGTCGGCGTACCCGGCAAGCGTATCGTTGGTAGCGGCGGCAATCCACTTGGCTGCCGCGCGGCCGCATATCGGGCTGACCTCGCCAGGGCGAATGTCTTTCAAACCCAAGCCGTCGAAATCGATCAATACTGGACGCCGTTCTTCTGCCGCGCTTGAAATATCGTCACCGGGTTTAAGAAACAAAAAATCCTCCGGCATGGGGATACCGGAGGATTTAGAAACCCGTTCAAGCAATCGGCGGTTGCCGTACACCGTTAATCTGGCGCCATTTGCCAACGCAGGCGTTGCGCATAGGCGCAACACTAATTCAGGTCCTACGCCGGCCGGGTCACCGAGGGTGACGGCCAATGTCCGCACTTGCACGTTGCGGTTTCCCAATGCTAAGCCTCGACGCGGCGGATGCTGTTCAGCGTACCGTGCTCGTTCTGAACCCAATCGGAGCAATCCGGATCGGCGCACCAGGTTCCGTTGATGATGAACTTGTACTGGTATTCGCCGGGAACCAGATTAAGGGTGGCGGTGAAAATGCCGTTGTTCTTTTTGTCCGTCATCTGCTTGGCAGTCGGGTCCCAATCGTTAAAGCTGCCGGCCAGAAAAACCGTACTGGCGGGATCGGCATTCACGGTAAAGGTCACGCGCTTAGCTTTCGGCGTGGCGGCCTTCGGTGTGGTTGCTTTTTTGGTGGCGGCTTTCGCCACTTTTTTGCATGATTTCACTGTTACTTCCTTTCTTACAGAAGGGCATTCCTTCTGAATTGGGTGGAAAGTGTCGCATAATGGTTTTGGGAAGTCAAGCGAAAAGTGGATATTTTTTTAGTTGGACGATTTGGCGGTTGGGAGGTTGATTAGTCGCCAGCGGTTAACAGCTAGCTGTCTGTCGCCTTTCGCTAGTCGATAGTTAAAACTATCACTCCTAGAACCGCTAACGACTAATCACGAAATTACAACAGTTGGCAGGCTTCTTGGAGTTGTTTCGCCAGATCGTAAGCGAAAGCGCGAATCTCCGCCAGAGGCGGGTTCTTCATCTTTCTCCAGGCCGCAATTTTGGCGGTTGGGGGTACGACCATCGGTACTAGATCGCAACATTCCAGCAGGTTGGCGGCGCGTTCGGCGGCTTCCAGCAGATTGGCGACATCAGACTGACGGTAATCGAACGCGTCGTCGGTTTTCTCCGTAAGCGCTTTGCGGATGTCGGCAATGCAATGTTGCGCATGGCCTTCGCGGTTGGGCAGCCCGGGAATGATGGTGGCGGTGTCGCGGTTGCGGAAACAACCCATCATCGCCGCAATGGTGGCGGGGTCGCGCACCGTGCCGTCGGGATAAAATACGCCGTGTTCCGAATCGCACCGGCCGCGAATGATGAGGTTGAAAACGAACCACCCCATTTTGTGCCGCTGGCAGGCGGCCAGGGTGAGATCGTAAGGATTGCAACGCGCGAGGCACCCGGTTTCGGTCTGCATCACCGGTTTGCCGGTTTTCTTACCAATCGATTCCGCTAAGGCGTAGTTCGCCTCGATTTTGGCCAGCGTTCCGCTGTAATCGTGGAACGAGATGACGTCCACGCAATCCACGGTGGGCTGGATTTCGTATGCTGTGGTGTATCCCACGGTGATCGGGGTTTTGCCATCCACCGACTTCACGAACGCGCAGCTGCGCCGCACGAAGTCCTGAATCTTTTTTTGACGGGCGGCTTTTTCCTCTTTTGCGGCGGAACCGACCCACCGGTTGCATTCCGGCTCGTTCATTACGTCCCACATCAACAGCCCCGGTTCGTCTTTCAGCGCGGTGACGATGGCTTTGGCGTAGGCTTCGCAATCAGCCCGGCTGGCTTCGTCGAGCATTTTGGGGTCTAACCCGTTGCCGTTGAAGATGATCGGCATGCAGCGGTAACCGTTGGCGTGGGCGAGCCGCACTGAATCCCTGATGAATTTTTCGTATCCCTGCGGGTCGTGTCTCCATGCGTTGCCGCTCATCCAGAAACGGCAGGCGTTGAGCCCGACCCTTTTGCCGTAACCAAGTTCACGCTGGGTACGTTCCGGGGCATTGGCGTCAGGCATATAATTGACGCCGCGTACCCATGAGTAGTCGTCAGGCGCGTTTTGAGGCTCGGCGGCGGCGGATAAGGCCAGCGCGAAAACCGCGCTGGCCAACGACAAAACGTATTTTCCGTTCATCGACTTGCGTCCTTTCCGATTCGGTTACGGCAGCACGATATGCGCAGTCACCGGGAAATGGTCCGACTGGTAGAGTTTCTTGCCGGGGCGCGGGGCGCAAACCGTCTCGTAGTCCAGAACTCGGACGCCGGGCGATACATAGATGTAGTCAATACGGGAGCCGCCGCAGATTTTGTTAAATGATTTTTCGCCGCTGGCGTTGCGCTCGTCCATGGATTTTTGCAACGCTTCGGAGATTTCAATTTCTTTGTCGCGCCAAATCCAACCGTTGAACGTTCTCCAGCTGCCTTTCGCCGGGGTTTCGGTAAGGTAAAGCGCGTTTTTCAGGATGCCTGCCACCGCCTGGGCAGGCTCGTCGGTTTCCAGACAGTTGTGGTCGCCGGTGAAAACGATGGGCGTCCCTTCCGGCGCGAACTCCTTCATCCGGCGGATAATCAGCAGCATCCCTTCTTTCCGCGCCAGAGCGGACACATGGTCGGTGTGGGTGTTTGCGAAGCAGAATGTTTTCCCGGTCCGGCGGTCTTTCAGCAACGCCCAGCTGCATACCCGCGGGCAAGCCGCGCCCCAACCTTTCAAGCCCGGCACGTCGGGTGTCTCGGAGAGCCAGAACGTGCCGCCCTTAAGGCATTCGAAACGCTCTTTGCGGAAGTAGATGGACGATGCCTCGTCGCTCACGCGGTCCGCGCCGCGGTGTTCACCGTATTTGGCGTAATCGGGAAAGGCGGCATCGATTAACGCCGCCTGATCGGGACGTACTTCCTGCAAACCGAAGGCGTCGAGATCAAGGTTGCGAATCAGTGCGATCAAATCATCCTTGCGCTCGTCCCACGCATTTTCCGTGCCTTTGTCACCCGCCGACAACCGGATGTTGTAGCTGGCCACATGCAGCGAAGAGTTGATGTTATGGGCGCAACCGGACAGCAGCGCCGTCGCCAAGATCAGTGCTAGTTTGGATAGTTTGTTCATTCTGTTACTCCGTTGTGTCGCCGGAACGGTAACGTTTCCGGCAGGTTTTGGGTGATATGCGTTTCTCGGTGAAACGCGATACAAAGGTGATGCTTCTTGCGATTCCTACGGGCGGTTGGACATCTCCACAACCACCCGCAAACCGTTGAGAATGTCTTCGTGGCGGAGCGGGGTGAGCGGACCGGTTTTTGCCCCGCCGGCTACAGAAATCGAGCGGACGTATTTGGTCTCGTAGGATGATGCGGGCGATTCCAGCACGAAATCCTTGCCGTTTTCCAAGTGGATGGTAACTTTGCGGAACACCGGCGAACCCCACTGGTATTCGGGAATGCCCGGGGTGACGGGGTAGAACCCGATCATCGAGAATACCGCATACGCGCTCATGCCGCCGCCGTCTTCGTCGCCGCACATTCCCATTCGATCGTTACGGAACCAGCAGTCCAGCGTCTTGCGGACGAACTTTTGCGTTTTCCACGGCTCGCCGGTGTAATTGTAGAGGTAGGGGATATGGAAGGAGGGTTCGTTCGCCATTGAGAACACGCCCATCAATCCGGTGCAGCCGTCTGGCATTTGTCCGCAAAACGCCCATTTTGCGCCAACGGAGGTGTTGAGCATTTTGGTCAGTTTTGCGGACATTGCGGCTTTGCCGCCGAAAAGTTCGACCAGTCCGGGCAGGTCGTGCTGTACGTCCCAGATATACGTCCAAGCGTTGTTTTCGGTGTAGTAATTGCGCGCGCCGTAACCGCCGCAAATCATGTAGTCGAGCGGTTCGATAAAATCGCCGTTTTTGTCTTTCGGATGGAAGAACTGGGTTTTAGGATTCCACAATTTGGCGTAACCTTTGGCGCGTTCATCGTATTTGGCGGTACGGTCGGCGCCGAGTTTAAGTTCGCGTCCAATTTGTGCCAGTGCCCAAGCGTCGTAACTGGCGCCTTGGGTGACGGAGACGCATTGGCGGCGTTCCCAGTCGGTCTGGACGCCGGGGACGGTCTCTTTTTCCCCTTGGTGCAATCCGGGGTAATAGCCGTGCTCTTTATAGAACGTGTCCAGTTCGGTGAGCGGGCCGCGGTGCCAGGGAATGAGCGATTCGGTTTCTTCGGTGTGATCCATCAGCTCAAACGCCTTTGCAAGGTCATAACCGCGGATGCCTTTGCGCCAGGCATCGAGGAACATGATCGCCGGATGGCGGTTTACCATACAGTGGCGGTCGCCGGCAACTCCGGGAAAGACGGGGACCCAGCGTTCCGGATCCTGTTCGGACATCCTGATATAGCTGGCCAGTTTTGCGCTTTCCTCGTTTGGCTGCAGGATGGTCATCAACGGATGGGCGGCGCGGAAGGTGTCCCAAGTCCAATCGTCGGTATAGAAATCCACTCCCTCCGTATCATGCACCTTACCGTCGAAACCGCTGTAGTATTTTCCGTCCTCGGTGATGTTCACCATGCGCTCGAAGCATCTCCAGAGCGCGGTGTAGAAAACGCTGCGTTGGTCGTCGGTGCCGCCATCCACCTCAATCTGCGACAGCGTTTTGTTCCATGCGGCGCGGGCACCGGCCGCCAAACGGTCGAGGTCGAAATCTCTGATTTCGGCGCGGAGGTTGCGTTGCGCCTGGTCGTTTGAAATATAGGAGATTCCGACGCGCATTTTCACCGTTTCCCCGGCATCTTTGCCGAAGACCGCTACGGTGCGGTTGCCGGATTTTCTAACCGCCGTCGGTGCGCGGTCGAATTCCGCGAAGAGGTAAACGTCCGCGTGGCAACCGCGCATACCGTGGAACACGTCCTTTCCGGTCAACGTGGCGCCGTCCAGCGTGTAGCCGCCTTTGCCGTCGCGGGTTCCGAACTGGATGGCGTGGGTCTCCGCCTTTTCAAAGGTGAAGGAGAAGATCGCAGTTTTTTCGCCGGGCGCGACGGAGAAGGTGGTGCTGTAGGTGTCGAGCAGCGCGTCATAACGGTAGGGCGTGGCGTGCGGCTGGTCCCAAGATGAACGCCAATCGCCGGTAGCGCCTTCATCTGTGCCGGAATAGGGATGGAAAGAAAATACAGGGGAATCGCGGTGACCGGGGTTTTGAATCCAGCATGCGGTTACCGCGTCTTGGGTGTAGTCGCCGTAAGGCGCATTGAAACGGAAAAGCGAATTGGGCCGTTGGACAGTGCGGTAGGTTGGCACCAGCATGTGGCTGATCGAGCCGATGCCGGTGTTTACGCAGTCAACCGGCTCTTTGGCGGTGGCGTTCGCGGTGATAACCGCAACGGATATGGCGGCGAACACGGCCGCGCAATGTTTTTTGTTATTGGTTGTCGTCATAACTTATCCTTTCGTCATTTGCGGTTTGCCAAATAAACCACTCCAATGCAAAAACGCTCGAAAAACATCACGGCGGTCAACAGCGGATGCCGCAGCAGCTTGCGCCACTTGCCGTTTTCGGTAAAGACGCCCCAGTACCGGTATTTTATGCCGAGCTGACGGCGGACAGTCTCGTCATTGTGCCATTTTTCGCGGTAACGTTCGCAACCGCCGCAGTAATAGCGTTTTTTCTGCAGGGTGCGTTTCAAGGTCAGGAATTTTTCGTTGTGCCACAAATGCCCGTCGGTCAAAGCGACGTTTTGGGTGATTTGCAGCGCCTTGCGGTCCAGATCCCAATCTTCGGGCCCCAGCAGATTTTCGTCGTATCCGCCGATCTGCTCAAGCAGCGGACGGCTCACCACGCGGAGCGCGTCAATGCAGGTGGCGTCGTAGAAGCTTCGCTCGAAATTCCGCGCGGCGGTTCTGATGCCGCTCCCGGTGCGGACTTCGCGGATGTAAAGCGCGTCCGGCGGGGAAGGGGAGTTTATCCGCTCCAGAATTTCTGCGGTGGTGGTGTCCGGCACAATCATGTCGGCGTCGATGAACATCACGTAATCGCCGTTGGCGTGGCGCCAACCGAAGTTGCGCTGGGCGCTGCGCTCAGGGCCGACCGAAAAGACCGTCGCGCCGCAGGTTTTCGCGATTTCGGCGGTTCCGTCGTCGGAAAAGTTGTCCACTACCAGCACCTCGCAACGGCCATCGGCGGAAAAAGCATCGAATGCGCCGATACAGTCCCGGATGTGGGAAGCCTCGTTTTTGGCTGGAATCACCACGCTAAGCAAGTTTTTTTCCATGGAGTGTGTGGTATAGGATGACGGCTCCGGCTAAGAACACCGCGAAGCTGATGGTTTGGCTGATGGAGAACGGGCCTACCGCGAACCGGGGGTCGCCGCGCAGGTATTCGATGCAAAAACGTATAACCGCGTATCCCATCAGGTAACATCCGGACTGGAATCCGCGAAGGTGGTGGCGTTTGGTGTAGTTCGCGAACAGAAAGAGAAAGAGCAGAAAGTTGCATCCGGCCTCGATCAACTGGGTGGGGATGACCGGAAGGCTCTGCGCTGTGAACTGGTCGATCAGCGGCGGGTTGGCGTTTAACTGTTCATGCCAGGCGGGCGAGTATTTCGGGAAACAGACGCCCCAGCCGTTTTTTACGATTCGTCCGTAGCAGCAGCCGTGGAAAAAACAGCCAATCCGACCGAAGGCGTGGCCGAGCGGCACAGCTGTCAACACCAGATCAGTGATTTCAAACCAATGTCGGCGGCTGATTTTGGCAAACAACGCCAGACCCGCTGCCGCCGCTATCAGTCCGCCATAGAACATCAACCCGCCCTGGTCAATCCGGAATATCTGCGCGGGGTGACCGGCGAACTCGGCGTTCCAGTGCTCGATCACATAAGCGGCCCGGGCGCCGATTATTGCCGACACCATCAGCCAAGTCAGCAGCGAGCTTATGCTGTCGGCGTTCTGCCCGGTTTTCCGGCACAAATAGGAAACCACCCACCAGCCGAGTAAAAAGCCGGTCGCCATGCACACCCCAAACGAGTGGACGGTGAATGGTCCCAACGAAAAAAGTTCAGAATGCATAACCAACAAACCTCCAACATGAAAACATTAAGATTTTACAAAAAACGATCGACGCAAGTCAAGCGGCGAATATATGGAAGAATCGTCAGAAAATTCAAGTTTCATTTTATCGCAAAAATCCGGCATTTATAATTGACCGTAAAAATGTTAAAATGGTAAAATTATAACTTCTTTTGAGCTAATTCTTGCTTTGGGGAGAACTCCAATGTGTACAATAACCATGGTAAAGTTACGGTTCGTGGCGATTGCTTTGGTTGCGTCTATGGCGACCTTAACGTTATATGCGGAGCCGATCCGGCTCCAGACTGAGACGATCTGGCCGGAAAAGGGCGGGGCGAGGCTTTTCGCCGCAAAGGCGGAGGAAGAGCGCGCGCCATACGCGGTGTACCTCGTCCAGCACGACGGGAAGACGACGGCCGTGTGGCGGCGGAGCATAAGGGAGCACGGCGGCAGGATCTACGGCTACATCCCGGAGAACGCCTACCTCGTGGGCATCGCCTCCACGAACTACGCCGCGTTCGCGGCGGAGGTGGAGCACGCCTACCTCGGCGAGTTCAAACCGGAGCACAAGTGCGACGCGGCGGCGGTCGAAGCAAAGCTCGCCGACGACGCCGTGTTCTCCGTCTCGCTCTTCGAGGCGTCGGAGCGCGGGGCGGTCGCCAAGACCGTCCGCGCCGTCGCGGGCTGCGAAGTGCTGGTCGAGGGCGGCACGTCGATCCGCGCCAGGCTGACGCGCGAGGGGATCGATGCCTTGGCGCGGCTCTGGGCCGTCCACTGGATCGAGCCGTACTTCACGCCGACGGTCGACAACAACGTCGCGGTGAACGAGAACCTGATGAACGTGCGCCCCGTATGGCCCGGCAACGAGACCGGGCTCGGGCTGACCGGCAAGGGGCAGACCGTGGGCGTGTGCGATGGGGGATTGGATACAGGCAACCTCGAAACGCTGCACCGGGACGTGCGCGGGCGCGTCACCGCCATGTTCGACGTTTGCGGAGACGGCAACTTGGCCGACCCCAACGGCCACGGAACGCACGTAGCCGGCTCGGTTCTGGGCAACGGCACGGAGTCAGACGGCGAGATCAAGGGCGTCGCCTACGAGGCGAATCTCGTCTTTTAATGTCACAAAAATAATTCTCTCAACGAAATTAGCTTTAATTGCGATGAGTACACCCTCTTTGAACAGGCGTACACGAACGGCGTCCGCATCCATTCCAACAGTTGGGGAACTGGAGACAAGGGTGTATCATATAATGCGCAGTATTCCGAAGACACCAAGGCCGACGACCGGTTCATGTTCGAGCATCCCGACATGCTGATTCTCCGTTCAGCCGGCAACAACGGAATCGACAGCAACACAAACGGCGTCATCGACACGGGACTCTCGCTCGGCCAGGAGGCGACTTCCAAGAACGCGATGGTGGTCGGCGCATCCGAGACCTACCGCACCGAGGGGAAGTATGCGACGAAGATGACGTATAGCTATACGAAACCTATTTGGGACGATTACTATACGCAGCCGTACGACGGCATCCATCAGGGAATGGCGGCATTCTCCAGCCGCGGGCCGTGCCGCGACGGGCGCATCAAGCCGGACATCGTGGCGCCCGGCACGGGAATCCTCTCCATGCTTCCGGCGAACACGGATCTGTGGCCAAAGGACTATTCTTTGTATTATTATGACGAACACTACCAGTATATGCAAGGGACGAGCATGGTGACGCCGCTCGTGGCCGGCTCCGCCGCGCTGGTGCGGCAGTGGCTGGTCGAGCGCTGGGGCATCGCAAACCCCGACGGCGCGACGATCAAGGCGCTGCTCATTGCGGGCGCGAAGAGCCTCTCCCCCGGCCAGTACGGAACCGGGGAATACCGGGAGATACCCAGTACCTACCCGAACAACGTGGAGGGGTGGGGGCAGGCGAACATCCTAAACACCGTGCAGCCGTCCTTCGGCGTGGCGATCAATGACGGCGAAATCATCGCGGAGGATGAGACGCGCACGTTCAACGTCCACGCCAGTGCGGGGACGCCGCTTTCCATCGTCATGGCCTATACGGACGCGCCGGGCAACCCGGTGGTGAACCAAAACGCGTCACATCTCGTCAACGACCTCGACCTGACGGTGACGTCCCCCGACGGCCGCACCACGTACTACCCCAATTCGCGCAACAGCCCGGACCGCCTCAACAACGTGGAGGGCGTGAGGATCGCGGCGGGGGACGTCGCGACGGGCATCTACACCGTCACGGTAAAGGCACATTCCATCCCCACCGGGATGGATCCGGAGCTGACGGGCGGACGAGAGGACGCGACGCGCTTTTCGCTCGTCGTGAACGGCGGCTACGTGTATGACGACTTGTCGCAGAGCGGCATCGTGTATTTCAGGAACACGCACGGGAAAGTGGACGGGAAGGACGAGCTCGCCACTCGTGCCGTCATCCTCGGACGCAGTCTCGGGACGGGCTACGGCAACGCCCTGCCCGTGGCGACCAGCGACACGCCGGACGAGGTGTTCGACGGATGGTACGATCCGTACGACTGCCGGGTGACGCCGGACACGATCGTCACCTGCTTAGAGGTGTACTATTACGCGCACTGGAAGAGGGTAGCCGTGAACGACGAGCGGGCGAACGCCACGCGCATCACGGGTGCAAACGGTTCGGCATACGGCACGAACAGGTACGCGACGCAGGACGAGATCGACCCGCTGGCCGAGCGGATGGGCGCATTGAAGGCCACGAACACGGTGTGGTGGGTGTGGACCGCGCCGAAAAGTGGAAGCGCGCGCTTCACGACGACATTCTCCTCCATCGACACGGTGCTTGGCGTCTCGCGCCTCTCCGGCGGCGGGCTTGTCTGGGTGGGTGGCGTCGATGACGGCGGGGACGATCCTGGCGAGAGCGTCTTCACGTTCTACGCCGAGGCGGGAGAGACCTACTACATCGAAATCGCCGGCAAGAGGGGCGCGGAGGGCGACGTGCGGCTCAACTGGGTGATGTTTGATGACGTAACGATCACGTTCGACGGTAACGGCGGCGCGATCAAGGAGTCCATCGAGACAGGCGACATCACGGGCTCCATCACCACGAACCTCTACTACGGCTTGCCGCTCGGCTATCTGCCGAGGATTCTCGCGTTCGAGGCGGGGCAGTACGCCGACGGCGGCTGGTGGACGGAGCGGGCCGGCGGCGAGCAGATCAACGCGGACACGATCTGCACGGGCATCGCGACGTACTACGCGCACTGGGTGCCGAGGAACGACGACTACGCCAATTCCGAGACCTTCACCTACACCCACATCGAGGACGGCTCCGTCAGCATCGACACTCGAAACGCGACGCTGGAGGATGGCGACAGGATGCTGGAGGTGGATTCCACGGCGACGAACACGGTCTGGTACTATATCGAGGCGGGGAGCGTTTTCCGGCTGTGCGTAGATGCGGCAGGATCCGTTGGGCCGGACGGGGAGCCGTTCGACCCGCTCATCGCCATCTACCGGGTGAGGAACGCCAGGGTGGCGGACCTCGTGGCGAGCGGCTACGGCTCCGCAGTGTCCGACGGGCGCTATTCGGAGTACATCGTCGGCGTGTCCGGCCATTCGCGGTCCTTCGACGCCGCACTCAACAGGATCAGGCCGGCGCCGTACGGGACGATAAACCTGAAGTGGTACGACACGTGGCAGCTGAACCTGGATGCGCAGGGCGGCAGCTTCGGCGGCAGCGGCATACAGTCGCTGACATCGAAGGCAGACGCGGCAGTCGGCGAGAATGCGCTTTCGAACGAACCGACGCTTGATGGGTACGTCTTCGCCGGTTGGAGCAGCGTACCTTCGGGCGGCGAGGGAACGAGCGGAACCCTCGTCACGCCGAGCCTGGTCATCACCAACGACACGACGTTCTACGCGACGTGGCGGGCAAGGCCTGGGAACGACAGGCCCGCCGGGGCGACTGCGCTCGAAAGCGGCGCGTACGGGCTGGGCGGGGTGACGACATCGGCCTTCAACACCGACGCGAGCGCGTGGGAGTACGATCCGCTCGTTGCCTCGCACGGCGCGGACGCGACGCTGTGGTGGAAGATCGACCGCCTCCCCTACGCTGGCGTCGTGCAGTTCAACACCGTCGGCTCCACGCGCGCGGACGGTGGGGAGCTGGACACGGTGATGGGCCTTTACAAGCGCTTCTACGACGACGCGGCCGGGACCTGGGGGAACGTGGAGCTGGCGTTCAACGACGACATCCTCGTCACGGACGACGTGGAGTATCCGCAGTACCTGCGGGCCAGCTCCAACTCACTGGAGGTCGCAAAGTACGACACCGTGCATGTCGGCGTCGGCTCGTACAGGATGGACGGGAACCTCGGCGAAATCGTGCTGAACTGGAGCTATGAGAAGCTGCTCGTGACGCTGGACGCGGCTGGCGGGAGCATCGCGACGAACACCGCCCTGCTGCCGACGGGCGTGCCGGTCGGCGATGCGCTCCGCGACGCCATGCCGCAGGCGTTCCGCGACGGCTACTGGTTCCTCGGATGGATGGCCGCCAACCATTCGGGATTCCTGACGGAGGACACCGTCATCAGGGGCAACGAGAGCTTCGAGGCGGTCTGGCAGCCGATCAACGACGACTTCGCGTCCGCCCGGACGCTGAACCCGCCGGGCCCGGCGATCTGGTCGTACGAGGTGATGAACTCCAACGCGACGGTGGAGGCGGGCGAGCCGCTGGCGGCGGCATGGCCGGACGTCGCCAACACGCTCTGGTGGACGTGGACGGCGCCGGCGGACGGCGCGGCGCGCTTCACGACGGCGGAATCCCGCGACAATTACGGCAGCGAGATCGACACGGTGCTGGGCGTCTATACGGGCGACGCGCTCGGTGCGCTCGTCGAGGTGGCGAGCGGCGACGACTACGAGGCGGACGACATCAGCCGCTTCTGGAGCCGGGTTGACTTCAACGCGGTGTCCGGCACGACGTACCGCGTCTGCGTCGGGGTGGCGGACAAGCGCAACAGCGGCGTGATAGACGGCACGGTCCGGCTCTCGTGGGAGCTGCGGCACGAGGTGACGTTCGACGCGGACGGCGGCGCGCTCGCCGGGGGCGGTGAGAGAACTACACTCGCGGCGAACCACGGCGAGAGCCTCGCCGCGCCCGCTGTCTCGCGCGGCGGCTACACGTTCACGGGCTGGTTCGACGAAAACGGCGCGGCCTACGGCGGCAGCGCCGTGAGGGACGCCACGTACTACGCGCGGTGGGAGGCGGGTATCGCCAACGATAACTTCGCGAACGCGGCGACGCTCTCCGGCCCGTCCGGCACGGTCTCGCAGTCCAACGACGGGGCGACGATGGAGGCGGGCGAGCCGCTCTACAAGTGCATTAAGAACTCCGCCCCGACGCTCCCCCATTCCCTGTGGTGGAAGTGGACGGCGCCCGCGAACGGCACGGTGCAGTTCAACACGGCCGGCTCTACGTATTACGGATACGACGACGAACTGTTCGAGAACCGCTACATGACCTACTTCACCGTCCTCGGCATCTACACCGGCGACGCGGTGGGCGCGCTGACGACGGTCGCGCTCTGCGGAAGCCTGACGGACGAAGAAGGCAACTCGATCGGCGTAAGCTCCAACAGTTTCACGGTCGTCAAGGGGACCACGTACTACATCGGCGCGGCGGGAATGTTCGACTCCGCCTTGAACGCGTCGCAGCAGGGGGTGATCGTGCTGAATTGGAGCGGGGAGTTCGAGCCCGCCGCGACGATAGAGACGCTGGAAGAGGGCGCGTCTGAGGCGGACGTCAGGACGCAGACCGCGCGGTTCGCGGACACCGGCCTTGACGAGGCCATCGGTGGCAGCGTGGAGCGGTGGAACGACTTCGCCGAATGGGCGAACGGCGTCATTGGCGACGCGTACGCGGTGCTGGCCAGCGCGCATGCGGCGGACTCGTGGCTGCTCGGCGCGTCGGCACTCCTTGAAAACGATCCGGAAGTGACGATCGACGGCGCGGAGGTGGCGAGCGTGAGCGGGGATACCTCGATGACGCTCACGGTGACCGTCAAGGATGGCGAGAACGCCGTGGAGGTCTCCGCCGCGAAGGTGGCGGCGCTTTTCGAGGCGACGACCGACCTGAACGACTGGACAAGCCCGAAAAAGAAACTCGACCCCCACGCCGAGGCGGCCGGCGGCGACGGCACAACGGTCCGCGTCAGGGTCACTCCGGGCGACGGTTCCGTACCAAAAGCTTTCCTGCGGATAAAGCGATAGCCTTTCCCCGGCTGACACGTCGAAGCGTGTCAGCCGGGAATTACGTCCCAAAAACATTCGGAAACGGCAAATTCTGCTGGATATCAGAGTGGGTTTCGGGTAAAATAATCGTATTGTTTTTTCTTATCAGGAGATTTTTTATGAGACCCGTGGTTTTGATAATTCGTGATGGTTGGGGAATGAATCCCCGTGAGGATGGCAACGCGGTTTTTGCGGCGCAGACGCCGGTTATCGACCGGTTGAAATCCCGTTACCCGTGGACGCGGCTGGCGTGTAGCGGCGAGGCGGTCGGCTTGCCGGACGGCTATCAGGGTTCCAGCGAGGTCGGGCATTTAAACATGGGCGCCGGACGGGTGGTAATCCAGGAGTTGAAGCGGATTGACGACGGTTTGAGCACCGGCGAGTTGTTTAATTCCCCCAAGTGGGCGAATCTGATCTCCAATTGGAAGCGCAACAACAGTGTTTTGCATTTTATGGGTTTGTTGCAGGATGAGGGTGTCCATGCCCACCAGGAGCATTTGTTCAAGCTGATGCGCCGGGCGCGGAGCGAATTTCCGGAAGGCCGGATTGTGGTGCATCCGTTTCTGGACGGACGCGACACCCCGCCGCGCAGCACGCTGGAGTACATCGCCCGTCTCGGTAAGGAGATGGCGGCGGTCGGCAATTGCGTGATCGGTACCGTTCAGGGGCGTTACTACGCCATGGACCGCTCCAAAAACTACGCGCTCACCTCCGAGGCGTTCTCCTGCCTGGTTCAGGCCAAGGGACGTGCGGCGGATTCTGCCGAGACCGCGGTGCGCGAGTCTTATGAAAAAGACCTTACCCCTGACGGTACCCCGATGACCGACGAATACATCCCGCCGTATGTGATCGGCGGTTACTCCGGGATTAAGGACGGCGATTCGGTGATGCATTTCAACTACCGGCAGGACCGCGCGATCCAACTGACCCAGGCTTTCGTTTGCGACGATTACGCTGGTGAGCGCCCGGTGCGTCCAGCGGTGGCTTATTTGGGGTTCACACGTTACTGGGACGAGTTTGCGGATTACCTGCTGGGCGCGATGGGCGCCGGCGGCGGCATGGACAACCTGCTGGGCGAGGTAGTTTCCAAGCAGGGGTGCCGTCAGCTCCGCATTGCCGAGACCCAGAAATTCCGTCATGTCACCAGTTTCTTCAACGGCAAATCCACGAAACCGTCCGAGGGCGAGGAACAGGTGGACATTCCCAGCCGTTTTGATCCCGCGACGTTTGCCAGCCATCCGGAAATGGAGGCTTATAATGTCACCGAAGCGTTGCTCAAACGGTTGGAAAACAATCCTTACACGTTTGTGGTGGTCAATTACGCGAACGGCGACATGGTAGGCCACACCGGCGATTTCAACGCCGCCAAAAGGGCGGTGGAGATTGTTGACGAGTGCATCGGCAAGCTGTTGCCGCGGCTGATGGAGCTGGACGCGCAGGTGCTGATTACCGCCGACCACGGCAATTCCGAGCAGATGAAGGATTACGCCACCGGCATGGTCAAGACCAGCCACACCCTGAATGACGTTGAATTGATCTACGTCGCCAGTGACGCGCCAGGAACCAAACTGTTGCCGCAGGGTAAACTTTGCGATATCGCCCCGACCGTGTTGGCGTTGCTCGGCATCGAGATTCCTAAGGAGATGACGGCATCCAACCTGATCGTTTCTCGCCCGGAATGGGAGTAGGCGATGGTGTGGCGGAACGATGGGGGAACACCGAGGAGCTGGATTCGCATGACTGGAAAATGTTTAGCCTTGATTGTCGGCACCGTTATGCTGATGGTCCAGACCGGTTGCGCCGTGTTGCAGTTTGACAACTCTTACTACAGCCCGCGCAACAAGGAGCGGTCGGTGCGCAAAAGCACCACCCTCATCGTTTTGCACACTACCGAAGCCCCGTCCAACAGCGCGTTGCGCAAATTGCGCGACCTTGGCGAATGCAATTATTGCGTGACCGAGTCGGGGCGGGTTTACCGGATTATCGATCACCGACGCGAGGCTTACCACGCCGGACGTAGCATGTGGAACGGGCGGACGAACGTGGACAGCTTTTCGGTCGGTATCGAAATTTGCGGTTACCATAACAAACCGCTCACCGCCGCGCAGTATCGGGCGGTGGCGGATCTGGTGGGCGAGTTGAAAAACATCTACCGGATTCCCGACCAGAACGTGGTTTCGCATGCGCATGTGGCGTACGGAACCCCAAACAAGTGGCATAAACGCAGCCACCGCGGTCGGAAACGCTGCGGGATGCTTTTCGCCCAGCCCGCGATCCGCAAGCGGCTGAACCTTAAAAAACGTCCGGCGTTCGACCCGGATGTCAGTGCCGGACGGTTGGTGGTGGGAGACCAGTACCTCAACCAGGTCTTGTACGGCAAGGCGCTCCCGGTGGTAAGTAAAATCGCGACTCCTGGCAAACCGCCGGAGGTTGGGGTGCAGTTGGCGGAGGAAAGCAACGTGATTTCCCCGCAGCACAGCGCGTGGTATATCGCCCGCGATGCCTACAATGATCCGACCACCATTTACCGTTTTCCCAATGGAACGGTGAAGCGCGGAAACCAGATTGCGGATTTCCGACTTATACCGACCGGAACGAAGGTTGAGGTTAACTCCCCGCAGGAGAACCATCCCGATACCTATCAGGTGATTGGCGTGAACGGTAGAGCCCGTGACATCGCCGGTGACGAGGCGCTTAGTGCCGAGACGATTTACGTTTATCCTAACGGCAGGATTTACCAGGGCAGCCAGCTTAACGCCGAGAAGGTGTTAAAGCTGCCATACAACACCAAAGTGTTGGTCGGTTACAAAAAAGGCGGACCGATTTCCGCATCGCGGCCCGCGTCGGCGATCTGCGGCGGCAAATGGCGTTCGAAGGATACGTTTTTCCTCATTTACACCGAGTTGGTTCCGGGAAACAAGGTGGACGATTCCAAGATTCCCGCCGGGACATACGTCTTTTACAAGTGACGGGAAGTTGCAAGGAGTTTGCCAAGTATGAATGCGGTTATTCCGGCGGCTGGATATGGAACCCGATTCTTGCCCGCCACCAAAGCGGTGCCTAAAGAGATGTTGCCCGTCGGCAACAAACCCGCCATCCAGCTGATCGTCGAGGAAGCCGTGGCGGCTGGCGCGGAACGGGTGGTGATCGTGACGTCTCCGGACAAACCGGCTTTGCGCCGTCATTTTGAACCGGACGCGGTATGGCACGAGCGGCTTAAGAACAAGCCGGAAGCCGATGCGGAGATGTTCCGGATCGAGGAACTGGCCAAACGGATAAATTTTGTCGATCAGTTGCAGCAGCGGGGGCTGGGGCATGCGGTGTTGCAGGCGGAACCGGCGTTGCGCGGTGACAAAACGCCGTTTCTGGTGTTGCTCGGCGATGCGCTGGTGGATGGCTCCGAACCTTGCGCCTGCGAGTTGGCGCGAACCGCCGACGAGGTTGCGCCTGACGCTTCATGGGTAGGCTTGGAGCGCGTTCCGACGGAGCGTGTTTCCCGCTATGGCGTTATCAAGGGTGACCAGGTCGGCGCTAATGGGCTTGTGTACCGCGTCTCCGGATTGGTTGAGAAACCGGCACCGGAAGAAGCCCCGTCTGATCTGGCGATTGCCGGACGGTATCTGCTGCAACCGGTTATTTTCGATTACCTATCGACCCAGATTCCGGGTAAGGGCGGCGAGATCCAACTCACCGACGCAATCATGAGATCGCTTGAAATAACCGGGGTGTTCGGTTTCCGTTATTCCGGAAAACGCCACGACATCGGGAATCCGCAGGGATATCTGACGGCCTTGACCTCGATTAATGCCACAATTCTTCGTTCTTAATTCTTCATTCATAATTTCAATCTTTGACGGTTAGGTTGACCGTTATGAATCCGCTGGTTTTGATAACGCCTTCATTGCTGATTGCGTCCGGGATAATGATGCTGCGTCA
Source organism: Kiritimatiellia bacterium (assembly GCA_017454745.1). Classification (GTDB taxonomy): domain Bacteria; phylum Verrucomicrobiota; class Kiritimatiellia; order RFP12; family UBA1067; genus UBA1200. Next base: position 14,052 of record JAFTCL010000075.1, on the reverse strand, counting down.
TGGGGTACGTCGCGGCGATCGGTTGCTGTGGTTGGGGTTGGCGGCCACCATGGTCGGTGATTATTTTCTGGTGTTGTGCAATTCGCGGCTCGGCACTTGGGGTTTTATCGGCGGAGTGGCCGGATTCTCTTTGGCACAGTCGCTGTGGATCTCCGGATTCAGCCGTGAGGCCAAACCAAATCTTAAGGTTTTCACCGCGTTGGCGGTTCCGCTGGCCTGTTTTGCCATATCGCGATTATGGCCGGAGATGGTTAAGTCGAATCGTCCGTTGCTGTATCCGACCTTTTCCGCAGTCACGATTTATTCGCTGCTTTCCGCCTTTTCCCTGGCGGCGGCGTTCGGTACACGTCGGTGGTTGCCGGTCATAGCCGTCGCGCTGTTGATGTTTTCCGACATGATGATTTCTTTCCGCGACATCCTGCACATTAGAGCGGTTGCGCCGCTGATAGGCATCTCCTATTTGGCGGCATTGTTGTTCATGGCGCTGGCGATAGCGTTTTCCGGGTGTCATTATTTTTCTTACGGGCGCGGCGATCCGAAATGGACGGTAATTGCCGGGGGAACCTTATCCTTGTCTATGTTTGCCGCGGCGGTGGTTAAATGCCCGGTCGCACACAATCCTTTTGTGAAAATGCTGAGCTATTTCGGGCGGACTAAAATCGCCGGGGAAACTTATCCGGCCAGCCATTTCCTATTTATGGCCGGGCTTGCCGCCGGGGCGTTCAGTGCCGCGTATTTTTATCCATATTTCGCCCGGTTCGTGGAGTCTCAAAAGCGCAAACTGGCGGTGTATTGGGGCGGCGCGGTCAATGTTGCCGGGCTTCTAACGATTCTGCTGGTTCCGGAAAACGTTTGCAATCCTGCTCATAATTTAGGTTGCTGGCTGGCAGTATTAGGCGGCGCGACAGTAGTTTTGGCGCTATGCGAGAAGATTCCGGAAATCTGCTGGGCGGTTTACCTGAGTGTTGTGGCGTTCGCGCTGTTTGTGGCTGTGGTGATACATGAACTCGGTTTCATCGCCTTCTCCCCGACGGTGCCAATCATCCAAAAGGCAGTAATCATTTCCTTCGTGGTTTGGATTCTGGCGTACGCCTTTAGGAAAAATCCGCAGGGTTAATCATTGTTCTGCACGGCGCCGAACTTTTTGAAGATGGAGAAACAGGCCGCCGCAAGAATAGCCATGATTACCAATGAGATGGCGGTAATCCCGTTGCGGCTCCAGAAATTCGGCATACTCCACGGCCTTGGCGCGAAAGTGATCCCGGTGGCGGGCGCCAACTCGCCTTGAACCGCGCAATGGCCTTCGTTTAAGTACTGCTCGATCAGCCGTTCGTACTTCACTTTGCCTGTGGCATACGGGTTGCAGGTTTGCAGTTCGTAGCTGGCTCCTGGCTCGGCGATAAAACAAACAAAATACGAATCCATGTAGGCGTCTGCCGGGTGGTCGGGGTCGATGTTCAGTGGCGAGTGTCCGTTTGAATCGATTTCCACCTCAAGGTTTTCGGCACGGGTTTCACGGAACATGACCGCCCGGTTGTCGGATTTCTTGCCGGGCAGGTTTATCGCGCTGATGTGTGACGAGGCAATCAGCTGCCGGTCTGCGGAGATTTTTACCGCACGGTCGAAATTCTGGTCGCTGGCCAGAATCTTTAATCCCGAAATCGGTGCTTGTTTCGAAGCTAAGGTGAAACGGTTGTCTTTCGACGCCGCAGCCAACGGCAAACGTACCAGCGTTGGCTGCACCTGCACAAACGAAGTGGTAGTTAAGGTGCCCTCTGCAATAATGTAGTGAAAATCGAAGGGACGGTCGGTTACGGTGTAACGCTTGACTTGGGATTTTACTTCGCCGTTGACCACGGTGTCTTCGACTTGCACGGTTGCCGATCGTTGTTTTTCCTCAACTTTATCGACGCGAATTATATAGCGTTTGTGGCTGGACGGAGGGATTTGAACCCTAAACCTGCCTGGCTCCGTGCGCACCAATTTCGCTTTTGCCAGCGAGACGCCATCGGGAGACAACACCTCCACTTGCCGGTCGGTAAGGTCGTATTTGCTTGTAAACGTAATATGTTCGGTTACGAAGGTGCCGGCGGAATTATATTTCATTGATGTGTCCAAAACCAAAACCCCGTCGTCTTCCGTTTTGGATTTGACTTCTAACGTGTAATGGAGTTGGGAGCCGGAAGTTACCGGTTTTTTGCCCTTTTGAATGATGTAGGGAACATCGTTGCCGCGGTTGTCGCGGATTCTAAGGTCGGTCAGTCCGGGTAACGAGGCGGCGTAAACGCCGTAATCCAACTGCACCGCCACCACCGAGGTCTCGTCTACTTTGGCGATAACCGGACGGGCCACTTGCCAGGCGTTTTTTCCGGCGGCGGAGAACCCGATCAGCCACGCCATCAGCATTAGCGATGTTTTATTCATCGGTTCAATCCTCCCGTTCGAATTTTGCGCGGTATTTCAAGTATAACGCCGAGCCGCATACCAACAGCAAGCCGACTAGGGTTGATGCGACAATCCGGTATCCGGTATCCAGTCCGTGCAGATCTAGCAGCAACAGTTTGGCGGTGACCACCGCGAACAGGATTAGGCTGAATCTGCGGCATTTAACCCGGGCTTTGGCAATGCCGTACCACATGAAACCAATAGCGTAGAAGGTTAGCACCAGGGTAACGGAACCGAAGGTGAAACCGGGGGTGAACCGTTCGGCGATTACGCATCCTTCGGCAATGGAGTAGATCATCGACAATGCCACCGAAATAATGTAAAGCACGTTTCTGGTTTCACCCTTATCGGCATTTTTCATCATGAATATGAAGGTGATCGGTACAATCCCTAGTTTTACCATGCGCAACGCGAGTTCGGCCAAGAATTTGTCGGCCGCCGGAATGGTCCACGGGCGGACAGCGAGATAAAGCTGGTAAATATCGGCCATAATAACTCGGCAGCACACCACTAGCAGCAAACCCGCCGCGAGGTAATGCAGCAACGGGATGCGTAGTTTTTTAGACAGCCATTCCATCGCCATGATCTGCACGCACCACGCGAACGTGAGCCACGACCAACCGAGGATCATCACCGGGGAAAGGGCGAGGAAAGCGATAGTGTGCACCATAACGATGTTGGCTTGGGCCGGCTCGAAACAGCGGTATTTCAGATTGGCCCGCAGCAGCAAGATGTAAAGCGCCACCACGCCAAGGAAAATCAGGCCCACCGGTTCCATGCCGGCGGCCTGCCGGAAGTAAACCATCAGCCAAATCGCGTAAACGGCGGCGTTGGCGCACATCCCGATCGAGTTTAGCCATTGCACGGCGACCTTGTTTACCGGGGGCGCTTTACCGGCGGAGCAGACACAGGTTCCGGCCAGATAAACCAGATGCTGTATGGTGAAAAACACCGTTCCGGCGTACAGAAACGCCTTGCCCGCGTTAGGCTGCTTTAACGTATAGCCAATGGCTAAAGCGTAGCCTGCCAGCATGGAAATGAAATTCAGTGATGGCCAGGTTCGGATAATTGACACCGCCAGAACGCCTAACGCCAGTAACGTTAGATAGAAGTAAAACATTAGGTAGGAGTCGTTGTTTGCGCCGAGCAGCACCGGGGTGAGATACCCGCCGACCAGCCCCAGCAACGCGATGAATATCGATTTCGTCCGGATGGAGAAGAATCCGATGCCGATAGTAATGCAGACCCACATGATTGCGGCGCTTTGCGCGGACATCAGATGGTACATTCCGTATGCGGCAAAAAAACCGAAGTACATGAGGGTGAAACCGGTGGCGCACATTCCCTGTGCCAGCAGGTCGTAACGTTTCCCCAGCATCCGCGCTCCGGCGACTACCAGCGAAATTCCGCAGACAAGGGTAAGCGTGACCCGCACGGACGGGGCCATCAGACCATTGCTGATGGACCACTTCAAGAAGTACGCCACGCCGATCAGCACCAATCCGATGCCGAAGCGCAGTAGCCAGTTGGTGGCCATTGCGTATTCCCAGGTTACGTTTGGCTGGGTGAATTTGCCGCGCATCATCACCCAATCGCCAATGAGTCCGAACAACTTGGCCATCCAACCGGGTTCTCTCTTTTGGGCGAAAAGTTTCGGCTCCGTTTGCTCGGTAACGGGTGGCTGGGGGAAATCCTGAAACTTGGCGTCTTCCGCCGGTTCAGTTACCGCAGGTTCTGCGGATTCTACCTCTTCCGCAGATGAGAAGATCGATTTAACGTCGGTTTCTGGCAGTTCCTGAATGACCGGTTCATCAATTGTTTCGGGAATCGCATTCGGGGTTATAGGTATTAGTGGCAGTTCGACGTTCGTCGGAGTAACGGCTGTGTCTTCATGAACGATTGTGTCACCCGTTGGCGCATCAACATTTTCCTTTACGGCATCGGTATCCTTTTCCGACTCCACTTTGACGGAATATGATTCGGACAAAGTTGTCAAAGTTTTGTTTATTTTGTCTAATGACACGCGGATGTTTTTAAGAGTGTCGTCTAGGCGGTCATACTTCTCGTTATGGTTAAACATGAATTTGCTGAAAAGCTTTACCGCGATGATTATCACAACCACCGGTATGATAAGATGAAACCAGAAATCTGTCATTGCACATCCTCCTTCATGGAATCCGCTTTTCCAATGCCGAACTGATTATGCTATGCATTAATCATACCAATTGTCAAAACGTTGTTTAAACGGCACTTTAGACTCATAATAATGATTCTAGTGTTAAATTGCTATGCATAAAATGAATTCAGTCCATTCATAAATTGCTGTTAGTGTTCAGTGTACCAACCCTAAACGTGGAGAAGTGAACGGCCAATAAACCACCGAGGCGTTGCCGATAAGGTTCCTTTCGGGAACCGGTCCCCAATGTCGGCTGTCCTCACTGCCGAACGAGTTGTCCCCAATCGCGTAATACTGATCGGCGCCTAGGGTAACTTTGCTTTGCGGTGAGGGCAGGGTACCGGACATGTATGGATACGATTTTCCGCCGGGGTTGAAACCGGCGTAATTTGGGGCCCAAGGGGCGAATTTTTCCTGGCGTGAAATCTGTCCAACCCGCAGCGGTTCCGTGACCGGCTCGCCGTTAACTAACAGGTTAGGGGCCGCAATTTGGAGGGTTTCAAGCGGCAGTCCCATCATTCGTTTTATGAAAAAAATTCCCTGTTGTACCGGTTTGATCCCGTTGGTGGAAAATACCATAACTTCGCCGCGTTTCGGGTGGAAGAAGTTCCAGCGCCAGCGGTTGACGAAGACGAAATCGCCGGAAATTATTTTACCGGACCACAGCACGTCGCCCTCCTTTATCTGGTCGCCGGACATAATGCCGGTGGATTTTATGCTGGGCAGACGGCGTTCTTGATTGATTTCCACTACCTCGTTGGGAACGTAGTGGGGTATGCCGGCCACAAATATCGGGGTATAGCCGGGCTTCTTGCTGTTGGCGTTGCCGATAATTGAGACGGTGCCGGACTTTTTGGCCCTTATCACGTTGAAGGTGGTGCCGGTGACCAGCCATTTGAAAAAGCGGAACGGTTGGATATCCATCAATCCGGCCTGATCGTAAGATTTCGCCACGGTGTGGATGCCGTACAGTGTGGGCTGCATGGAACCGGTCGGGATTTTGAACGGCTGGAAAAAGTAGGCGCGGAAAGCCATTACCACGGCAATGCAGACCACCACCAAATAATAATTTTCTCGAAATGCCGGAAAAGATTTTGGCGGGTCGAGGCGGTTGACGCAGTCTTCAAGCTCAACTGTGGCCCGCTTTAAGTCTTCAAGTCCGATGGTATTGGATTTATACGCCATTTCCGCCCGGTCGAGCTGTCCTTTGAGATATGTCAACTCCTCATTGTTGAATAAATCCAACTTCGATACCATTAACGTGCGTGCGGTTTTGACGATCACTTTTAAAGCTTTGCGAGCTTTAAGGAAATTGAGAAAATCCAACATTCCTCGTCTCTTTCTTTGGTCGGTTTGCTAACCCAATCGTTTAGCGTATTAAACCGAAACGTGGAGACGTGAATGGCCAATAGACCACCGAGGCAGGACCAAGAAGGTTGCGTTCCGGAACCGGTCCCCAATAACGGCTGTCAAAACTGTTGAAGGAGTTGTCTCCCATCGCATAGTATTGGTCAGGTCCCAATGTAACCTTGCTTTGCGGTGAGGAGAGCGTACCGTCCGCGTTTTGCCCGGGCACGCCGCTGGGGTTGAAGCCGGCGTAATCCGGAGCCCAAGGGGCGAGTTTTTCCATACGGGCGATCTGCCCGACCCGCAGCGGTTCAAAAACCGGCTGTCCGTTGACCAGCAGATTCGGCGCGGCGACCTGAAGGGTTTCGAGCGGCAATCCCATCATGCGTTTGATGTAGTGGGTTCCTTGCTGCAGCATACGGATGCCGTTGGTGGAAAAAACCATAACTTCGCCGCGTTTCGGGTGGAAGAAGTTCCAGCGCCAGCGGTTGACGAATACAAAATCGCCGGAAATGATTTTGCCGGACCATAGCACGTCGCCCGCCTTTACCCGGTCGCCGGAGACGATGCCGGTGGAGATTATGCCGGGCAGGTGGCGCTCGTTGTTGACGCCTACCACCTCGTTGGGAACGTAGTGGGGGACACCGGCAACGATTACGGGGGTGTAGCCGGGCTTTTTGCTGTTGGCGTTGCCGTTGATGGTAACGGTGCCGGTCTTTTTTGCCCGTATCACGTTGAAGGTGGTCCCGGTGACCAGCCATTTGAAAAAGCGGAACGGCTGGATATCCATTAGGCTGGCCTGATCGTAAGATTCCGCCACGGTATGGATACCGTACAGCGTGGGCTGCATGGAACCGGTAGGGATCTTGAACGGCTGGAAAAAATAGGCGCGGAAAGCCATTGCCACGGCAATGGCCACCACGAACATGTCATAATATTCGCGGCATACCGGGAAGGGACGGGTCGGATTCAAACGGTCAACGCATCCTTCCAGCTCGTTAACGGCGGTTTCAAGTTCGCCGACACCGGCCGTGGCAGATTTATAAGTTTCAATCGCATGGTCGAGGTGTTCCTTAAGATATGCCAATTCCCCCTCGTTCAGCAAATCGAGTCGCGACGCCCTTAAGGTGCGTGCGGAACGAATGGTGGCCTTTAACGCTTTGCGCAATTTCCGTAACTTTAAAAACGTCATCATTTTTTATTACTTGCCTTTAGCGGTTGCCTGTTCAAGGATTTTAAGAACTTCAACGTCATACGGCGGCAGTTCGTTGATACGGTTCTTAATTTGGCCGATCAAAATCCGGGCGCGTTCGAGTTCGCCTTTCTTGATCAGAATCTTGGCCAGCGAAATCTTGACCCGGAGGTCGCCGTCAAAGAGGTCGATCGATTTGCGCACGTACTCTTCCGCCTGGTTGAGGTCGCCATCCATTTCGCAAATGATTGAACCGAGGGTTTCCCAAGTGGCGTAAAGCTTGTCGTTAAGCTTAAGCGCTTCGCGGGCGAAATGCATTGCCTCCTCATACTTTTTCTGTCGGCGAAGCACCTCGGCCAAATCGTTAAGCGCGGCCGGGGTGGGCTGTTCGGAGATGCTGTCGCGCAAGAAACTTTCGGCGCTGTCGTATTCGCCCTCCTGCAGGCGGCAGGAACCCATGATGTAGTTGGCCAGAGGATGCTTGCGGTTCTGCCGCAATGCCTGTCGGGCGTGGAGTTCCGCCGACTCGCGGTCGTTCATCACCACATCCAGCTGCAGAATCCGGTTTTTGATATCCGGCAGGTCGGGGCGCAGCTTGGCGGCCGTAATGAACGCCTCGCGGGCCTGAGACTGGTAACTGCGGATTTTCTTGCCGACCGGGGAGGATTCGTTGAACGAATCTTTGACGGTGGCGAGCAGTTTCTCGGCCTGTAAGTTTGCGTAGTGCGCTTTAACCGTTTGCACAAAATAGTTGCTCGGAGTGTCGGCAATCGTGGTAATCTTGGGGATCGTGACCTTTTCCACTTCGTCCAATTCTCCCTGTTGCATCTGGATGACCGCCAACATGGTCCAAGCCTGAAGGTTGTTGGGCTGAAGATCGGTGGTTTTTTGCAACAGCAGGCGAGCCTTGTCGACATCGCCCCGAATCAGGTTGATTACCGCCCATTCTGCCGCCCCCAACGCCTCTCGGGCGTTTTGCGGTGCGGCGGCCTCGGCCTTGCGCAGCCATTCTTCGGCTTCCTTGAGCTTGTTGTTTTGAATGGCTATCCGCGCCAACCCTAACATCGCTTCCCGGTTTTTGCGGTCTTCGTTGAGGATTTTTTCGAGAGACTCTTTGGTCTTATTCTCGTCTCCGGACATATTATAGATAGTCGCGACGGTTTGGAGCAGGTTGACCCGGTCTTCGTCCTGAACCAAGTTGGCGGCGCGTTCCACACCCTGAAGCGCGGCTCCGGTTTGGCCTGAAAGCGCCCAGCTCATTCCCAACTTGGCGAAAATCTGCGGCTCGCGGATGTAGCCGAAGAAACGGGAGATCGACCACAGCGGATAAGCCTGCTTGATGTTGGACACAAAATCCTTGAGCTCCTTTTCGATTTTGTCCTTGTATTTGGACGCTCCGCCGATTCCTTTTCTGGCCATTTCGAACCGGTTGAACAGGGCCGACACGTTTTGCGGGTCGATATGGTCGTGGACAAACGTGTATGCCTTGAAAGCGTCATCCGGACGGTTGAGGTCTTCCAATACCACGCCGATGTTGTTGGCCACAAAGCCGAGGTGGCGGCGGAGGTTGGCCCGGACGAAATCGAGCGGGGTGAGGTCGGATCCTTCCAGCGGGGCCAGAATCTTTTCCATCCGCTGCCAGAATTGCATGCTTTCGCCCAGGATGTCCTTGCCCTCGTAAAATTTGGCGGCGTCTTTTGCCCCGCCGAAGAAAAACAGCTCTGGCATCGGGTTGAGGTTTGCGGAGTACCAGAAGTCGGGTATGCCGAATACGGCGAGCTTCTTGGCGATGTCCGGGTCAACGGCCAGCCAGTCCTGCACTAACGGCAACACGCCAAGTTCAAGCGTGTGCTGGAGCCGCTGTTCTGACGCATTGGGGATGGCCTTCTTTTCCACGAGCGTTTTGGAAAGCTGCCGCCGGTATTCGGTGTTGTCGTCGTTTTGCAGGCAGATCAGATTAAGTTCTTGCCCGCGTTCTTTGGCCATCACCATGAGATGCGGGTCGAGAGTGCCGTCGGTTATGAACCAGGTGCGACCGTTCATGCGGTCAAGGATCTCGTTGGCGCAAATGTCGGCAAAGGCGCCGCGGCGTCCGGAACTGCCGAAAGAGTTGGCGATAGCCGCCAAAACCGTAATGCCGAGGAAGAGGTAGGTTACCACCAGACCGAGCCAATCACCGGTGACGCGAACCATGTGCGATACCGCCTGCCCGTGCCTCATCCGCTGATTTTTGTACAGCAGATAGAAGAATGCCATCAGGTAACCGGAGGTGAACGCGGTGAGTATGGAGGTGGCAAGCGGCAACTGCGCGGTTTCCTTAAAAATCCCCCATGGGGAAAAGGATGCGTTGGCCAAAACCATAATTTCCATGATAAGCATGGTTACATGGAAAATGTAAATGCTCCACGAGCGTTCGTTGTTCAGCGAACGGCGGGCGCTCACAACGCAGGAAACCCACGGCACGATACCGAAAATCAACAGTACCGCCCATTTGTATTGCGGCATTCCGCCGGCCAGAGTCTTCAACTGGTTTTTAATTACCGCGAACATTACGTCCGATGCGGAATGGAGGTTGGGCAGCGCGTCCTTGTGGGCGTTATAGAACGTCTGGGCGGGGAGTATGTGCGAAACAAGCAATACGGCGGCGGCCAGCGCCAGCACCCATGATACGTTGGCCAACGACACTTTTTCGCGCCGTGAGGTGGCATAAACCAGCAAGGGCAGGAAAACCAGTGAGAGCGGCAGGAAGGAGGGGGCTTCGGCCGCCCCGATTCCCCAAAGGACGGCAAACACCGCCAGAATCCAGCGCTGCTTGGTTTTCATGAATGCGACGATGGCGGACGCGGTGGCCAAGGCAAGAAACATGTAGAAACTCTGGTGTTGCAGGCGCGTGGCGGCTTGCCAGACCGGGGCCGAAAACGCATAGCAGATGGCTGCCACCGAACCGGCCCAGGCCGACGCCCGGCCGGAGCGTTGCACGGCGTGTTCTTCACGGATAGTGTCGCGTACAAAGAAGGCCGCAATACGGTAAACCATTATTGTCGATGCCACGGTGCAGAATACGCTGAAGAGATTGAGCCGCAACGGCATTGTCAGAAAGTTCAGTCTGGCAAGAAACGCCACTATCGCCCCAAACATCGGCCGCATTGGCAGCGTCTCCGGGGTCAGCCCGGAATAAGTGGCAACCAGCCAGGCCGATTCGCCGGGAAACACGCTGGTGGAAACGGTGCAGAGGTACACCACCGCCGCAAAAATGCCGAAAATTCCGGAGAGCAACCAGTCAAGCTTCGTTGTGGAATCAGGAATCAGTTCGTCTTTCTCCATTATCTCGTACCTTTCAAAGCTTATGTGACAACAACTTTTAAATATTACCCCATTTTTACCGAAAACAGCAAGCAAAAATCGCGAATTTAGTCATCATAATTACTAAGATGGCTTGTGAAGCGCCAGATTCCCCGGCGCTTCACAAATCTTACCTTGCACCGGCCCCGTCGCAATGATCCGGAAGAATCGGGTTGGCGAGACGCTAAACCTTCCCCCTCTAAATGGTATCACGGGCGCAGATGGGCGGGGGAGCAGTCCCGGGTTTGGACCTGGCTGCGGTAGATGGTCCACCCGTTGCCCAACAGGTAGGTTATTCCGCACACCCACATGGTGGGAATCAGCAAGGCGTGGTTACCGGTGATTTCGCTCACCATCAGGATGGCGGCGATCGGGGTGCGTACCGAGGCGGCCAGAAATCCCGCCATGCCAACCATCGCGAACACTCCCGGATTGATGCCGATGGACGGGAAAAGCCGGGATAACAGTAGCCCGGTGAACGCCCCCAGGGCGGAGCCGGAAACCAGTGCCGGGCCAAAAAGTCCGCCGCTGCCGCCGCTGCCGACGCTGAAAGAGGTGGCGAAGATTTTCCCGAGGAATATGAAGAACAGCAGCGGCAGCGAGAGTTCCCCGAATTTCTCCGCCAGCGGGGTGCCGGCCACGAGGGTTTGCTGGATAATGCCGTAACCCGCCCCCATAACCTGCGGGAGAAAAAGTCCGATGATGCCGGTCAGCAAGCCGCCCACGCTGGGTTGCACCCAAGCCGGAAGCGCGTGGCGGTGGAAAAAGGATTCGGTATGGCGGAATACCAGAATGTAGAATTTCGCCCCAAACGCCACCACCAGCGCCAAAACCGTGAACGGCACCAGCAGCAGCGGAGCGTTGAAGGGCACGGAGGTCATTTCAAATAACGGTTGCCACCCGAAAAACAGCGAAAAAATGGTGTATGAGACGGCCGATGCCACCATAGACGGCACCATGACTTCGAATTCCAGATCCATCCCGCTGTACAACACCTCGGCGGCGAAAATCGCTCCTGCCAGGGGCGAGCGGAACAACGCTCCGACACCGGCCGCCATCCCGGCGGCCATCAGGGTCCGGCGTTCGGTGTGGGTTAGGTTGAGCAGCGAGGTCAGCATTGATCCGCACCCCGCGCCGATTTGGGTGATCGGACCCTCCGCGCCGGCGGATCCTCCGGAACCGATTATCAGCGCGGATGAGATCGCTTTTACCGGGACCGCCTTGGGCGGGATGTAACCGAAGAGGCGGTGGTAGGATAGAATCACGGCGTCGGTGCCGTGCCCGGCGGCGGACGGAGCCAATTTCACCACCAGCGCGCTGGCCAGAGCGCCGAGCATGGGCAGCAACGCCAGAATCCACAACACCGGCCCGCCTTCGGATCCGGATTTCCCGTAGATGTGGGCCTCGCCGGCCGCCAGCGGCGGGGTGTAGTTGCCCAACCCCTCAAGCAGCAGGTGTTTGGCGGTTTCCAGCAGCCAGTAGAAACCCACCGCCGCCAAGCCTACGATCGCCCCGGTTATCGCGCTCAGGGCCAAGGCCCGTCCGGTTTTGAAAGACAACCCTTCTCCGGCCATCCAAAACCGCCACATTCTAACCGATAATTTTCTAGACATTTTTTCGCGGCGTAAGGTTACTTCTTGTCGCGCGGCTTGGATTTGCGCCGTTTGGCAGGATTGCCGGAACGTTTGGGGGAATTGCCGGGACGCTTAGCGCCGTTGCCCTCGCGGGCGGCACGTAAAGCCTCGTCACGTTTCTCCACCTCTTCCGGACGGGATCGGGTGCGGTAGAAAACCACCACCGGCGCGCCTTCCAGGCCAAACCGCTCCCGAAGCGAGCGGATGATGAATTCGGTGTAGTTGTTGGTGGCGAGTTTTGCGTCGTTCACGAACAGGCGGACGGTTACCGGCGAGGTGCACACCTGCACCGCGTAATAGATCCGGAGCCGTTTGCCGAATTTCGACGGCGCCACCACCCGTTCGGTGGCCTCGATAATGGTGCGGTTGAGCATTCCGGTCGGCAATACCGCCCGGGTTTGCGCCGCCACGGCGTCGATGACTTCGATGCTCTTGCGCACGTTCAACCCGCTCTTGGCGGAGATGAACAGCACCGGGCAGTAGCTCATAAAGGGCATCATTTGGCGCAACACGGGTTCGGCCTGGGTTTGCGTAATGCCTTTTTCCATCGCCAAATCCCATTTGTTCATCAGAATCACGCACCCTTTGCGCTCTTTCTGGATCAGTCCGGCGATGTGCTTGTCCTGCGTGGTCGGGCCGATTTCCGGATCCATCACCAGCACCACGATGTCTGCCTGCTTGACGCTCTCTTCGGCGCGGAAAAGGCTGAAGCGCTCCACCGCGCTGTCCACCCGGTGGCGGTTGCGCATCCCGGCGGTGTCCACCAGTATGTAGTGACGAGCCTGATCGCCTTTGCCGATGGTGAACGGCACGTCAATCGAATCGCGGGTGGTTCCCGCCACGTCGGACACTATTACCCGGTCGGCGTGCAGCAGCCGGTTGATGTACGATGATTTGCCGGCGTTCGGTCTCCCAACCACCGCCACCCGCAGTGGATGGCCCACCGTGTCGTTCTCCGCTGGCGGCAAAAGCGGCAGTACCGCGTCCATCAAATCCCCGAACCCGCGGTTGTGCTGGGCGGCCACCGCAAAGCACGGGAAGCCGAATTTGGAAAACTCCTCCACGCCCGTCTCGTGTTCCGGCAGGTCGCATTTGTTCACCGCCACCACGCAGGGCAGGTTGGCTTTACGCACCATGTCGGCGACCTCTTCGTCCATGGGATGGATTCCGGTCTGAACGTCCACCACCAAAATGGCGACGGCCGCATCGCCGATCGCCGAATCTACCTGACTGCGGATACCGGCCTCGATGGGGTTGCTTTCGGATTTTGCGTCGAAAATCGCCACGCCCCCGGTGTCAACCAGACTGAAACGCTGGTCGTCCCATTCCACCTCGCGCACCAGCCGGTCGCGGGTCACCCCGCTTTCGTCGTGCACAATGGCGATGCGTCTGCCGGCGATGCGGTTGAAAACGGCGGATTTTCCTACGTTGGGCCGCCCGACAATCGCGACGACCCGTTTTTTGTTTGTCAATTCTTCACTCATTTGGACGCATATTATATGATAACCGCCGCAAATGGACAAGCGAATTTATAATGACATTTTTGTCTTGCGTCCATACGACATTTTTATTCGAATATTCAATATTTTGGCTTGTTTTTAATTTACGATAATGTTAATTTTATTGCGTGTTGGCTGATGGTTTTATCGTCCTATTGGCTTTGCGCTTTTCCTGATTGTCTTATGTTGAAGAAGGGTAATGATGGCATATTCCATAAAAATCAGAATCACCACTGCCGTTGCCGCCATTGCAATGGTGGCAGTGCTGTGCAACTCTGCCACCAACAAGGTTTACCAGACCAACCCCGGCCCGGGGCAGGCCAGCCCGCCCGCCAATTCCGGGGGATCGACTAACGCCGCGCCTGGCAGCTTTGACGCGCTGACGTTTTGCGGGATAACGCACTCGGACACCGGTCT
>JAFTCL010000074.1 GCA_017454745.1 Kiritimatiellia bacterium | reverse complement strand
CCGCGCCATTCCACACATTTTAATAATCTTTTTCTTGCCGACACCTTCGGCTACAACAATCGCAGCGAGGTGATTTTCTCACGCAGGGGCGCAGAGAACGCAGAGGATGCATACTCGTATGACGGCATAGGGAATCTCATGCTTTCCGCGTTCAACGCCGCGACGAACACCTACACCGCCAACAGCCTCAACCAGTACAACTCAATCCTCCTCCCCTCCGCGTCTCCGCGTGAAATAATCCACGACCTCGACGGCAATATGCTTTCCGACGGTGTGTTCGCATACGCCTACGATGCGGGGAATCGACTCAAGACCGTTTCCTCGAACGGTGTCATGCTCGCCACGAACTTCTACGATGCGAAGTCACGCCGCGTGAAGAAGGTGACAGCGGAAGCGACAACAACGTTCTTCTACGACGGCTGGAACCTCGTCGAAGAGCGTGTTTCCTGCACAAACGGCACAACTTCCACAATCCATTATTACTGGGGCAAAGACCTCTCCGGCACGTTGCAGGGCGCGGGCGGCGTCGGCGGACTGCTCTGCCTCACGGTCGATGGCTCGATCTACATTCCGTGCTACGACAACAACGGCAACATCACCCGCTATCTCGACGGGAACGGCAACACAATAGCGCAGTACACATACGACGCCTTTGGTAAGCTCATTTCCCAATCCGGCCCGCTCGCCGCCTTCTTCCGCCACCGCTTCTCGAGGAAACACAGCGGATGTTACTAAAAGGAAATAGGGAATTATCTATAACATCGGAGTGAACTATGACAATCAACAAATATTGTGTTCAGCTATTCTGAACAGACCATATCCGGCGGAGATGTCACAAAATGCCTTAAAATGCTGGAAGTAACCGAAAGGTTACCGGATGGCGGTGACGCAATCCGCAGAAGAATTGTCTGGATGCATGAAACCGGCAAATTGTCAGAAGTTTTGGAGCAGCCTATCGGTTCTCATAAAACTAGAAGACACGTACTGTTTGATACATCAGGTAATGTATCATATTGCATGGGAGAAAAGCCTGATTTTTTGAATGGTGTTCCGTTTGTTGCGCCAGTGTTACAATCGAACCTGCTGATTTTTTGCGAACGAATCATCTATGCAAACGGAAAAACGGTGGTTGACTTTTTGCCAGAAAAGGAACATGAGGTTATTGAATTATGGTAATCCTCCATTGACTCCCAGTCCGTCAATACTCATCAGCGTACAGTTATGAAACTTAAATCTATTTATTATATACTTCATGTGGCTCGTGGTTACCATCTGTGGCTGGGATTTGTTCGCCATTCTGAAAAGAGTATTCTCACATAAAATATTAGGATATGATAAGGTCGCCGTCGGAGATGGCGGAGATGTTATTGAGATTGAAGCAAGTGATTGTGAGACGTTCATCGTTATATGATGATGCGCAGCGGAATCAAGGTGGGGTGTATGGAAATGAACAGCAGACTCAAGATTAAGTTTTATGTGGGGATTGCCATTCTTTGTGCAGCACTTTTCAAATGGCAACTAAAATACTGTCGTTCTCTGAAGCGATATGAATCTACGGAAAGGATTTTTTACGAATCTTGTCTGATGTGCGGGCGAAATGTTTTGTTCCTCCTTTTACATCTTCGGTTTTAGGTGAATGCTTTGCTATTCCGGGGTGCGAAGATTCTATTGAAAGTGAAGGGCGGTTGCGGCAATGCGACGCTTGGCAAAGGACAATCCTCTATAAATGTGACGAGAAGAGTATTGAATTAATTTCCCTTGGAGAAGACGGTATTGCGGGGACGGAAGATGATATGATCGGCAGGGTTGAGTTCAACGAGCAGGGCAACGGAACGATTTTCCTCGACTGGCGATATCATTTTTCATCGGTATCCTTTATGGGGACTAAACTTCACACGGGCTGTAATTAAGAGAAAGGAACAACAAAAGTAAACGCCCCATCTTCCCATGGGAAGCGGGGCGGGCTCCCTTGTTCCCGCCGTCCAACCGCCACCCACCACCCGTTGCGGAACTTATCGCACCATATCGGGTGCGATTACTTCTGCAAACTACCCCACTACAAAAAATTTTTAACCGGGTTAGGTTTCCATTGCAAACGCACCCGAAATTATGATATATTTAAAGGTTGTGAAAACATTATCTTTACTTTTAGCAGGGCTTACACTTTTCGGGGGAATTGTAAAAGCGGACGGTGATGCGGAACCGGCAGACGTTGAACGGCTGGAGGTTACGGACCGTGACATGCTGGCGGCATTAAACCTGATGCCGGCCAACGGTACGCTGGCATTCTCCCTGTCCGACCCGGCGGAGCACCGCCGGTTGGATTTCGCGTTGCAACCGGGCAACACGCAGTGCCTCCCGGTCCCTCGTGATTTGTTCTCCGATTTCCGGCTCCGGCAATTCTCAAAAACCGCCGCGCCCGAATTCCCCGCCGACCAGCCGTCTTGGGTCACGGTAAAACGCACCGCCGAATGCTGGACGGTTTACCTGAACGACATCCCGGTAGCCAGAATGCCCGAACTTTGGGAAGGCCCGATGAAGATCAGCCATCCCAAAGCAGAATCGCCGGCGGAGGATGCGGCGGACGATTACACGCAAAAACTGGGGCGGATCGACTTTGCGGACAACTTTTTGGTCCCGGCAGGGTCGGAATTCCCCGCAACCTGGGAAAAGATGTCCGGCATCTGGAAACTTCACTCGGTGACCGGATCGATCAGCGGCGCTTCCGGCGGCTACCAGCTCGCCCGCCAGCCGCGGCCGGAAAAAAGCCCGAACTTCTACACAATGGAAGGCGGCGGCACCAACGCCCTGGTGCTGGCCGGAGAACCTTTCTACAGCCACTATGCCTACCGGGCGGCGGTTCAGCACAACTGCGGCACCAACGGGCTGGCGTTTTTGGCCGGAGAACGCGGCGGATACTACTGTTTCACCGCCCAGACGGACCAAATGTCCGACCGGCTGATTCTGGAACTGTGGCGGCAGCCGCCGCAGAAAGACAGTCCCCCGGAATATCTGGACGCGGTCCAGACCGAGCTGCCCGCCGGACAGTGGCTGGCATTGGAAGTGCGGTTGTTTGACGACCGGGTGGTCTGCCTCGCGGACAACATCGAGGTTATCCGGCGCAAGTCCCCGCTGCCCCCCGGCGGCCGCTTCGGGCTGTTCGCCAACACGCCGGACGGGGAAACCACCCGTTTCGATGACGTGGTGGCGTATTCGCATGAGGATTCCTCGTTAGAGACGCCGGAAGACGTGCTAGCCGCGTCCCACTCAGAATTGAACGGCATCAGCACCTTCTACCACCGTAACAAGAGTTGGCTTTACTTCCCGGGAAACCCCGACATCGGCAAACCGGAATGCTGGACCACCGGTGCGCCCAACGGCAGTCCCAAACGGATCGAAGCCCATTTCGTCAGCCCGTCGCCGAACTTTATGGTGGGGTTGACTTCCGGCGCCACCAACGACACCTCCCCCTACTACCGTTTCACCTGCGAGCAACAGGACGGGCGGCGCATCTTTACTCTCGACGAAGTGTCCCGGCGCGGATTCGCCTTCCGGCAGGACCGTTATGAGGTGGATGCCACCAATCGCGAGGTCACGCTTTCGCTGGACGCGTTGCGTCCCCACGAATTGCGGGCGATTGCGGATGGTCGGACGGTGTGTTTCGCCAGACCGAAGAACCAGCCCGGCGGGTTGCAGGGGATTCTGGCGGCGGCCGAAGACGGCGTGTTCGCGCAAGTGCCGGAAATCAAATCCCATGAAAGCGCGCTTGGCGAACGGTTTGAGAAAAATCCGCTTTACGTGAATGACCCATTCATGCGGCACTGGGCATCGCCGGAAGGGCAGTGGGTAACCTTCCCCGACGGCTTGACCTGGTTCAAGGGCGATGTTATCGGCCCGATGACCATCCGTCTGCCGGTGGTGGACAAGATGGTGCTGCACCTTTGCGTTCCGGAAACCGGGTCCAACGGGCTTTGCCGGGTAAGCGTTGAAACCGACAAGGTTAACGTGTTCACGCCCGACTCCGGGGATAACCCGGCGTTCTCCGTGCCGGTGGGAAGCATCCCGGAAGTGACGGTGGATAAGGCCAACCTGCGTCTCTACACCATCGGCATCAACGGCTCGGTGCTGTGGCTGGGCGGCGAAGAGATTCTGCTGGGGATGACCCATCTCAACGAGCCGCCAGCCGGACGGCGCATCCGCATCACCGGCATGGCACTGGAAAATTTGGCCCGCACCCTGGTCAAACGCGACAACGTGTTCGACACCCTGTTCACCGAATCGCTGTTCAACTGGACCATCAACGGCGGGCGCTGGGAGGTCATCAACCGCTTCTACTGCGAACCGACCTGGTCGCACATGAACGGCGAAAGCCAGGACTCTTTGGCCGCGTTGTGGTCGAAATATGTCTTCAGCGGCGACTTCAGCATCGAGTTTTACGCCGGAATGCGCATGGGGTGGTACGGGCGTCCAGGTGACCTTAACCTAACCGTAATGAGCAAGCAGCAGAGCACCGGCGACGGTTACACCGCCATCGCGACCGGATGGGACCCCGACCATTCGCAACTTTACTCCCGGTTGCTGCGTAACGGCAAACCGATGGACATCAGTACCAAGTATCTGGTGCCGCGCTCACGCGAGGGCCTGGTCCGCCACGGGTACCAGCCGCTGGTCGCCAAAGGCCGCGACATTCACGGCGCTTGGTACGGAATGCAGCTGCGCCGCATCGGAAAACATCTCAAATACATTTACGACAACGAAGAGGTGTTCAATGTTGACGACGAAGAACCGCTCAACGGCGGATCGCTCGGCATCTGGACATTCAAAAACTCGATGATGGTGGCCCGAATCAAGATCGCCGCCGAATCCATCAAGCCGAGGCCGTTCAATTTCCACGCCATTGAACCGGGTGTTCCCCCCGCCCCCGAACCTACGCCGCCGCCGGACAGCGGGTTGCGCGTCAACGGGCGTACCGTCCAGTTGCTTTCGCCGTTGCACTGGGAATCTTTCGACACGGTCAGCCATCCGGCGGTCAAGTTCTCCGGTTTGGACACCGCCCATCCCGAAATGCGGGTGACCTCGATTCTGGGCGGCGGAACATTCCTGACCCGCTGCACCATGCCGCCGGCCGAGACCAACAAGGTGCTAGGCTGGAGGTTTGAGTTCGCCCACCATCCCAAGGCGCGGGTAAACTTCGAGTTTTCATCCTGCGTACCTGACAAGAGCGGCAAGCTCGTCCCGTCCGTCGGATACTCATACGTGCTGACCGGATCGGACGAAACCCGCGGCCCGCGCAAGATCATCGGCAAGGCCGAAGAACTGCCAGCCACCGAGAATGGCGCGGAACCGGTTTGGACAAAGGTAGAAATCTGGGTGCCGGCGGAGATAATCAGCGCCAGTCTGCCGGTGTTGATCGAAGGATTCGGCAACTTGCAACCGAGCGATGTGGTGCAAGGAATCGAAGGCAACCCGCCCCATGCCTGGTTCGCGGTACGCAATTTCCGCGAAATCGCACGAGGTGTGCCCGTGGTGACCGGTCCGGCCGAAAAACGCAATGAAGTGGCCGAACTGACCAAGATAATCCACTCCCTAAAACCGGGTGAACTGCAAATGCTCGAAGTGCCGGAAACGCTCGACCCGCACCAGCCGGTGTTGGAATGGGCGGTGCCGGAACAAGCGAACTTTGGCCTGCACGCGGTGGCGGATGCCGCCATTCCGGGGTCGATTGTGGTCGCCCCGACCCATCCGTGGCCGTCGCCGCTGCTGCCGCCGAAACAGATCACCGTGGACACCAAACCGGCCTCGTTCATTACCGAAGACAACGGAATCCGGGTGCTGGTGCCGCTGGAGGTGCTGCGTCCGGATCGCATGACGCTGGCGTTGCAGCTCAACGACGGCAGGTATTTCCGTCAAGTGGTACCGATGCAGCAAGACACGGAAACCGCCACCAACCGGCCGCCGGTTTTGCTGGGCTTTGAAATGCCCGAAGGCGGGATTGAGACCTTTGAGAAGCGGCCGACCGATCCCAAACCGTACCAAGAATCGGCAATCGCTTCAATCGATTACTCCAATCCTGATCGCGGCGGAACGCTTAAAATATGCAACAACGGCACCTATGGGCGTCGGTTGCGCGGTTACCTGAGACATTCCTACGATCCCGTTGCAACCCCGTTGCTGCAATTCCGCTACCGGGGCGACCCAATGGCGCATGCCGCGATATCCATCGGCGGGGACGCCGACGCGTTTTCATTCACCGAGGCCTACCGCACCCATGTGCGTTACACCCAAAGCAAACTTGCCCCGGTCGACAACCAATGGCACACCTGGATCGGGATCCCGACCGATAACGGCGGGTCGAAACCGCTCGCCGCCCGGACCAAAGTTCCGACCGCCGCGCTGCGCATCGGGTCCCGCGGCAGCGCCGACCAAACCGGTCTGCACAGTTTCATGATGATCGATGACCTTGCCTTTGGTCCGGCGGTTGGTCCGAACCGGGTGTTGGCCTTCAAAGCCGACTACTCCGACCCTGATGGAATCGCACAAGTGCAGTACGCCATCGTATCCGGCCCGACACCTTACGAACAGCGTCCCGCCGACGAACAAGCCAAGACCGTTTGGATCGTCTGTAAAAACGGAGAGGTCACCCAACCCGACATGGACAAAATTCCGGATGGCATCCATCATCTGCTTTCCCGCGCCCAAGACAGCAAAGGCGCATGGTCGATACCATCCGACGTCCCGTTCTTCATGGATCGTGCCGCGCCGCAGTTAACCGCGCAAGATGCGGAAGACTCCGGCTTCAACGGGCGCAAGCTGACGGTGACCATCACCGATCCCGTGGCACCGCCTACGCCCAACACAGTGCAATTCGCAGTGCTTGGCAGAGTGTTGAACCTAGCCGAAGACTTTGGAACGATGAGCATCGGCGAAGGGACCATCACCTACACCATCGACTGGGTATGGATGTTGCGCAAAGAGCTAGCCAACGCCAAAGACGGCGACGTACTACCGCTGCAAATCAGCGGGGTGACCGACGTATCTGGCAATCTGCGCCCGCCGGAACTGGTCAACCTCAAGCTCGATTTGTCCAAAGACAAACGTCCCCCGACAGTACCGACGTATGCCGTGCCGACCAACCTTTTCTGGTACTTGCCGGCATTCTACACTTATGACGCTGCCTTCACCGGCTACCGGAACGTCAGTGGTTCGACCATGGCGACCCCGGACGGGAACGTGTTGAATCTAGCGATTACCGCGGCCAAGGAAAAACCTTACGTGCAAAAGGCGTTTACCGCGCCGAACACCTACGACCCCGACAAATTCCCGTGGATGGCAATCTCTTTCCGGATATCCGAAGGAGAGTTCCCGGCCACTGCGCCGTTCACCGTCAACTTCCATCCCGGCAAACGGAGACCAGGCGGCATCAAGGACGTACACTCGCTCGATCCTTCCGACAGCGCATGCCAAAAGTTCTTGGCGAGCAAACCGCGCTCGGAGTGGAAAACCGGCGAATGGATCGACCTGTTGCTTAATGTGCACGACTTCTTGGCATCGGAATCCTCCGAAAAGAAAGACGCGCCGGATGTGGCGTACATCACCATCTTCTTCAACCCCGATCTCGTCAAACGCAGCGTCCAACTGCGTTCGATCGCGCTAATGTCGCCCTGGAGCTCTAACAGCCTGTTCGCTTTCCGCCCTTACGACATCAGCGGAATGCGCGGTCTGGTCTGGGACGGCGGCGAAACCCAGCTCACCGGAGTAAGACCCGCCTATCTCACGGCATCGCCGGGAACCGCGTACGCTTTTCGTTTCCGTTTCGCCGACCGCAGCGGGAACATGAGCAACACGCTAACTATCCCGTTGCCGCCGGGTTCCAAAGCGGACAACGCCACGCTTAAGCCTTTTGAAAAAGTGGAGTACTGATTATGACGAAAATCACCATTCCCCAACTTGACGCCAATCTGGTTGACGTCACCGTTACCAAGTGGAGCAAAAAAATCGGTGATCCGGTGGCAAAGGGAGAAATTATCGGAGAGCTTACCACCGACAAAGCGGTTTACGAATTGGAATGCCCCGCCGACGGGACTTTGATCGCCATCTATGCGCAAGAAAAAAGCGTGGTGCCCACCGGTTACACGGTCGGCATGGTGGGCGCGGCGGACGAGACCGCCCCGGAATCGCTGCCGGAAAACGAAAAGCTGATGGCTGATTACGCCGGACCGATCGCCGCCGTTACGGTCAAGCGCGAGCGCGGGGCCAGAGTGCGGGCCACGCCAAAAGCTCGTCGCCTGGCTAAAGAGCACAACTTGGATCTAGCCAAAATCCAAGCCGAAACCGGCGCGGAGTTGGTGGACGAGAAAGTTTTGGCCGCTTACCTGAAGTAGTTCTTTTGAGAAAGGAGCAGTAACGATGAAATCGATTTTCCTAGCCGCAGCGCTGTCCGGGATCGCAGCTGTAACCGCATCCGCCGCCGGGGTGAAAATTTGCTTCGAGGCAGAAACCGCCAAAACGACCGAGCTGCCGATGGCGGTGTACACCAACGGTTGCGAAGGCGCGTCCGGCGCGTATCTGGAAATTCCAGAAGGGGCCGGGAACCCGCCGAAACTTAACGCCGGCAAAGCCGAATATCAGGTTAACATCCCGAAAGACGGGGCTTATGTGCTGTGGTGCCGGGTATGGTGGAACGGCGAATGCAGCAATTCGTTCACGGTTAAGATCGACGACCAGCCGCCGTTCCTGTTCGGCGAGGACGCGACCTACAAGACTTGGCACTGGGTGCGTTACCCGGTCTCGCGGACCGCCAAGCCTATCGACCTCACCGCCGGCGACCACTCGCTCGTTCTGCTCAACCGTGAAGACGGTGTCCGGATTGACCAGATCCTGCTCAGCTCCGACAAGCGCTTTGTGCCGGTGGACATCGAGAAAACGGGGGTGCGGTAATGGCAGAGGAAACCCGTTCCGACGGCTGGCTGCGTATAATTTTTAAAATCGGGGTGCTGATCACGCTGGCAATCGCCCCGACCCAATGGGCCATCGAATACCGTCCTAAAAGTTATCTCTCCCCCGCCGACCTGACATTGGCGTTAACTGCGTTGGTGTGGTTTCTGGACAATCTCATCCGGCGCGATTTCCGCCGGATGCTGCGAATCCCGCACTGGTCGCATCTGGCGTTCATAGCTTTTGCGGCCATATCAATCTGCGAGGCGGAAGACGTTTCCCTTGCCGTAAAGGATCTGGTGCAATACGTCGAGTACTTTCTGGTCGGGGCGATGATGTTCGACGCCTTTTTGCGCGAGGGTGGAAAATCCGCCCGGAATTGGGCGCTTTCGTTGTCCGGGGTGGTGTTTCTAGCCATCACCATCACCGCGCTTGTGCAATACAATATGTCCAGCGACACCCCGCTCACCGTGCGCGGAACCTTCGGCAACCGCAACGTGCTCGGCGGCTACATGGCATTGGCGTTGCCGATGCTCTTCGCCGGAATCCTTGCGGCCAAAAGCTGGCTCGTAAGAGTGCCGTTAATAATTATCGCCCTGCTGGCGTTTGGGGTGGTTCTCTCCGGCGCCGCGTACTGGGCGATTTTCTTCACGGTACTGGCACTGGCGTTGCGCGGGGGATGGAAAGTCTTCCTGCCCACCGCTGTTACGCTGATTTACATCCAAGTGTGGGTGTTGCCAGAACTGCCCCGCGTGAACGATTTGGCGCATTTCTACTCCATGTCGCTGGTCGATGAGGAAGGCGAATTCGACCGTCGTTACCCGGATTGGCAAGCCGCCTACAATATGGCGCTCTCCAAACCGGATATGGGAGTCGGCCTCGGCAATTACCAAAAAAACATCGGCAAGTACTACGACAAAGTTCCGCGCCGGACCGGTCCCTCCGAACCGGACACGCAGAACCTCTATCTGGTGCTGCTAGCCTCCTGCGGCTTAACCGCGCTGGTCTCGTATCTGGCGATCATCAGCTCGGCGGTCGGTTGCGCCAGCCAAGCCGCCTGCCGCCCGGCCCTGTTACCGACCGCGCCAGTTACCTATGAAAAGGAGGATCCGATTACCGGCGTAATCCAGCATAAACGCTCGATCCTGGCCCAGACCGACTGGATAGCGGCCGGCACCGCCGCCTCGTTGCTGGCTTTTGCGGGCACTTGCATCTGGCACCCGTTGCTGGTGCGCGGAATCGGCATTCCGCTTGTGTTTATGCTCTCGTTGGCGCATTCGTTCCGAAACGACGCCGACGCATGAACTGGAGCGAAGCGGGCATGGAGAAAGCAAAAGGAATCTGGGCCGAAGCCCGGAAAGTCCTAGGTGAATCGGGTTTGCTGAGCGTAATCATGCCCGCTTACGGCTTGGAGGCGGTAATCGCCAAAAACATCCAGACCGTCGCAGCTCTGCTTGACGGCAACATTCCCTTTGAAATCCTGCCCGTAGATGACGGCAGCCACGACAAAACCGCTGCGCAGATCCGTCTGGCTGCGGAACGCGACCCGGAGCACGTCCGCCCGGTTTTCGTAAAAGTCAACTCCGGGAAAGGCAACGCTCTCAAGCGGGGTTTTGAAAGTTCGACCGGTTCCCACATTTTACTGTTGGACGGCGATCTTGACCTCTCCCCCGACCGCATCAGCACCTTCTTCCGGATCATGGACGAAAAGCGGGCGGCAATAGTGATCGGGTCAAAACGCCATCCCGACTCCAAGATTGACTATCCGTGGCACCGCCGGCTGGCCAGCGCGGTTTATTACACCTTGGTCCGAATGCTGGTGGGATTGCCGGTGTCAGACACCCAGGTCGGCATGAAGCTGTTCACCCGCGAGGCTCTAAAATGGTCTTTCGACCGGATGCTGGTCAAACATTTCGCTTTCGATTTGGAAGTGCTTTCCATCGCCAACGCCAAAGGTTTTTCCGTAGCGGAAGCCCCGATTGAAATGCACTTCGGTAAAAAGGTCGGTTGCCTCTCCTGGAAGAACGTCAAACAGACCATGAACGACACGCTGGCGATATTCTACCGGTTGCGCCTGTTGCGATATTACGACAGCGTCGAAGTCGCCCCCGCGGCGGACAATCCGCCGTTGGTGTCGGTGGTTATCGCCTGCCCCGCCCCCAGCGAATACCTGACCGAAGCCCTAACGGCGTTGGGAACCCAAACCTACCGCAACTTCGAGGTGATTGTTCTGCCGGACGCGCCGTTTGATACCCCGGCAACCGCGTACCCGCTCCAAATTATCGCCACCGGCAAAGTGCGTCCGGCGGAGAAGCGCAACCTCGGCATCCAGAAATCGCACGGCGAGATCGTGGCGTTTCTGGATGACGACGCCTACCCGGTGCCGAACTGGCTGGAAAGCGCGGTAAAGTACTTTACGCTTGACGATGTGGGCGGCGTCGGCGGACCGGGCATCACCCCGCCCGGCGACCCGTTTATGGCGCAAGCCGGGGGACGGGTTTACGAAAACCGGTTCGTCTCCGGCAATTACCGTTACCGGTATGCCGCCGACCGGGTACGTCGTTCGGTCGACGATTTCCCCAGTTGCAACCTGTTTGTCCGCAAAACGCTGTTGGATGACATTGGCGGATACCGTACGGACTTTTGGCCCGGCGAAGACACCATACTGTGCCTAAACATTGTGCGCGACCGTAAAAAGCGCATTGTTTACGATCCGTGGGCGCAGGTTTACCACCACCGCAGACCGCTGTTTGGCGCCCATCTGCGGCAAGTGGGACGTTACGCTCTGCACCGGGGGCATTTCGCCAAACGGTTCCCCGCCACCTCGTTCCGTTTCAGCTACATGGTTCCGACCTTTTTCGTATTGGGCAATCTTGTCGGAATAGCTATATGCGGCATCAGCCGCTGTTTTCCCGAAAACCAGCCGTTGCAATGGTTGAAATTGGCATATCTAGCGGTGCTGGTTTTATACCTGCTGGTTACGCTGCTTTCCACCTGTTCCCCGCTGCATCCGCTGCTTTGGTTGACTTCTTGGTTGGGGGTGATGGCCACCCATCTTGCCTACGGCGTTCGGTTCGCCCAAGGCATGCTTTCAAGAAAAATGCCGTGCGAGGTGGCGAAATTCGACCACCCCGCCGAAAATGGCTCAAGCCACGGTAAGGCTTAAAAAGGAGGTATGATGAGTATGAAACGCAGAAACTTTCTAAAGGCCGGCGCAGGCGTGTTTTTCATCAAGCCGATTCAACTGTTCGGGCAGGAGTTGCCTAAACAGCAGATCCGCATGGCCGTGGTCGGCGCGGGCGGCATCGGAGTGATGACTCGGAACGAACTTAAAAAAGCCGGCGCGACGGTGGCGGCGCTTTGCGACGTGGACCGAGACCGACTCGCCGCGCAGGCGAAAGCTTTCCCCGGCATCCCGACCTACACCGACTGGCGGGAGATGTTCAAGCACGAAAAGGATTTCGACATGGTGGCGGTCTCCACCCCGGACCACACCCACGCGATCATCGGCTTGAACGCGATGCGGCTCGGCAAACATGTTTACATCCAAAAGCCGTTGGCGCACTCCTTCGAAGAGTGTAAGATGCTGATGGCCGAGCAAAAGCGCACCGGGGTGGTCGCCCAGATGGGCAATCAGCATCATCCGCGCGGCAAGGCTTATAAAACGCTGATCGACGCAAACGTGATCGGCAAGGTCACTAAGGTTTACTGCTGGACGGACCGTCCGGGCGGCTGGTGGCCGCAGGGAATGTCGAGCTATCCCGAGGAAAAGATGCTGCCGGGATACACGAAAGAGACTTGGGACATCTGGATTGGTCCATCCGCCTTTCATCCGTGCAACCCCGCGCTGGCCCCGTTCAAATGGCGCGGCTGGTGGGACTATGGATGCGGAGCGATCGGCGACATGGCGATCCACAACGCCGACCCCGCTTTCGAAACCCTTGAACTGGGGTTGCCGATCGCGGTATCCGCCACCAGCGATACGCCCGTTACCGTGGCCTATCCCCAAAACGGTAAAATCGAGTTGAAGTTCGGCCCGACCCCGAAATGCCCGGACGGTGTGACGCTGACATGGACAAACAACAGCAAACCGCCGGCCCGCGAGCAAATCGCAGGGCTGCACCCGAATTACCAGTTCGAATCCAACGGTCTGCTTTTCGAAGGAGACAACGGCGCATTCAACGGAATCATCTACCAGAACAACCCGTCTATCATTTCGTACGGCGGCCACGACTGGAACGCGGAATCAAAGGACGTCCAGACCGAATGGACTAAAAAACTGCGCGATCTTCAGTACCACAACCATTACTCGCAGTTCATTCAAGCGATCAAGGACGGCAAGCCGGAGGATTGCGGAAGCCGGATGTCATACGCCGCGCCCTTCACGCAGGCGTTGCTGATCGGCGCCATCGCCCTGCGGTTCCCGGGGCAGGAGCTGAAGTTCGACCCCGCAACCGAACGGTTCACGAATTGCGAAGCGGCGAACGCCTTCCTGAAAGCGCCTTCACGCGGCAATTTCTCCCTGAAGGAGTTCGCGTAATCAACAGCGCAATCCGGGCGGCGGACAAAAGCCGCCCGGACACGTAAAAATCACTCCACCGCGGCGGATTGCGCTTTTTGAAGCGCGTCCAACTCGGTGGCGTATTTTTCCCACTCTTCGTTGTAAAAGTCCAGCTGATCCTGAACCCACTTGAGATTCTTATTGGTGGTGGCGAAATCGGTTTCGGGGGTGGGATTGAACAACACCGCCGACAGCTCTTCCAGTTCCGCTTCCAACTCGGTCACCTTGGCTTCGGCCTGCTCGACCTTTTTCTTCAACTCGCGGATCTGCGGTTGCCATTTGGCGCGTTCCTGAGCCCGCGCCCGGCGTTGATCCTTGGCGGAAAGCGGCGCACTGCTGCCGGGAGCGTCCGTAATGGCGGCGGAGCCAACCGATTCAGCGGAAAACGAATTTCCCGCCGAGGTTTTTTCCAGATAATAATCGTAATCGCCGGGGAAAGTCCGGACACCGGCCGGAGTAATCTCGATAATCGAGGTGGCGGTGTTGCGGACGAATTCTACGTCATGGCTAACTAGGCACACAGTACCGGCGTATTTCCGGACCGCCTTTTCCAACGCTTCGCGCCCCTCCAAATCAAGATGGGTGGTCGGCTCGTCTAACAGCATAAAATTCGGCGGGTCTAGAAACAGCCGCAAGAAAGCCAACCGGATTTTCTCGCCGCCGCTCAACACCCCGGTCTGTTTGCCGATGTCGTCGGCGGTGAAACCGAACGACGCCAAAAACGAACGCAATTCCCGGTCGGTGGCAGACTGGCGGCATCGTTTGGCGCATTCGTAAACCGTAATATCCGGGGAAATGGTTTCGGCGAACTCCTGCGACAAATATCCGGGAAGAACTTTATGGCCCAGCACGCACGTCCCTGAAGTGGGTTGGCGCACTCCCGCCATAATCCGGAGCAAAGTGGTCTTGCCCAAACCGTTAAACCCGATTATCGCCACCTTGCTGCCACGGGTGATATTGAGATTAACCCCGTGCAGCACCTCGTGGATGCCGTCGTAGGAAAACGCCACATCTTCCAGCCGCACGGTCTCGACACCCGAATGCGGAGCCTCCGGCAACCGCAGGCAGCTCGCCGCCATACTGCGTTTAGGCAACGTCACCGCGTTCTGCTCGATTTTCTCGATCATCTTTACCCGGCTCTGAGCTTGGGCGGCTTTAGTCGCCTGAGCCTTGAAACGCTCGACAAAACGCTCCAACTGCTCGATCCGGCGATCCTGGTTTTCCTTGGCCGCCAGCAGGTTGCGGTAACGCACCTCGCGCTCGCGCAGATAAAAATCCAAATCGCCGTTGTATCGGGTCGCGGTCTTGGCGTCCACCTCCACCGTGACCCGGGTAAGACTGCGCAACAGGTAACGGTCGTGGGAAATCAGCACCAAGGTTCCATCGTAATTCTTCAGGAACCGCTGCAACCACTCCACGGCGGGCAGATCCAAATAGTTCGACGGCTCGTCCAGCAACAACAGGTCCGGATGCGAGGCCAACACGCGGGACAACTCGGCGCGCATCTGCCATCCGCCGCTGAAGTTGTTGAAAGGCTCGTTAAACGAAGTAACCGAAAAACCCAAACCGCTGAGCGAAGCCTTTACCCGCGTTTCGATGTCGTAACCGCCCAGATGCTCAAACTCGGTTTGCGCCTCCCCCAATCGGCGCAACAACCTGATTCGCTCATCGCCTTCGGGCGTATGGGAAATCGCCTCCTCCAGCGCATGGATCTGCTCCGCCAGCGCCGACACCCCGGAGATTCCGCGCAAAGCGTATTCCAACAGCGTCTCGATGTCGGAATCCGCCTTCAGGTGCTGGCGGATGTGCCCGATCTTGGGGTTGCCCTCCACCACCACGTCGCCGCTGTCGGGAATGGTCTCGTCCAAAATCAGCCGAAACAGCGTGGACTTACCCGAACCGTTCGGGCCGACGATACCGACCCGCTCGCCTTTGACGATACGGAAACTGACATTTTCCAAAACGACCTGGGTACCGTAGCGAACGCCGATTCCCTTAAACTCAATCATCTAAAACAAACCCTTCTGCGCCACGCTGCTACTCACCGTCCAGACATTCCGGAGCCAGAACGATAGCAGTCCGGCACGGCAGATAAACCTTTACCACTTGGCAAAGCTCATTACCGCGACGTTCCGGCAGCAAATCGAAATGCTGGCCGGGACGGACTCGACCCTGCCCGCCGAACTTTTCGTCGTCCGAACTTAACACCAACCGGTAACCGTAAGCCGACGGCGGCACCACCACGGGGAAATCGGCCACCGACTCGCTGGTGTGGAAATTGAACATGAAAATAAGGGTGCCGCGCTCAAACACCAACAGCTTGGCGACATCATCAGCGAACAACCGGCGCGGAACAGTATGCTCCAGAACGCGACGATCGCCCAACAGATGAATCATCGCCTCGTCAAACTCGCCCAGATTCCAATAATACAAATCGCGGTTATCGCGCAGCGACCACTGCCGGCGGGCGTAATGGAAGGAAAAACCGTTGCCCTCGCGAGGAAAGTCGATCCACTCCGGATGGCCGAACTCGTTGCCCATAAAGTTCAGATAGGCGTGGCCGCAGGCTGCGGCGGTCGCCAGACGCGCCAGCTTGTGCAACGCCACCCCGCGTTCAGCCTGCAAATTCGGACGAAAACGGGACATATTGTCGTAAACCGCCGAATCGACCAACTGGAAGAAAAACGTTTTACCGCCCACCAGTGCCTGATCGTGGCTCTCGACATAATTAACAGTACGCTCGTCCGAACGGCGGTTGGTCAACTCATGCCACAGATACCCGATGTTCCAATCCTCGTCGCGCACGTCGCGCGCCAACTTAAACCAGCATTCCGGCACCCCCATCGCCATGCGGTAGTCGAACCCCAGCCCGAAATCATCCAGCGGCGCGGCCACGCCGGGCATCCCGCTTACATCCTCGGCAATGGTGATCGCGTCCGGCCGCAAAGAATGCACCACGCGATTCGCGAGATTGCAGTAAATCCACGCATCCTCATCCACGGTGGAGTCGAAATACTGGCTGTAGTCAACGAAATCCACCCCCAACCCGTGGTGCAGATAAAGCATGCTGGTCACGCCGTCAAAACGGAAACCGTCGAAACGGAACTCATCGAGCCAGTAACGGCAGTTGGACAACAGGAAATGCAACACATCGGTTTTGCCATAGTCAAAACAGCGGGAATCCCACGCATCGTGCCAACCGCGCAGCCCGGCGTGGAAATACTGGTAGGTGGTGCCGTCGAAACACGAAAGCCCGTCGCGTTCGTTCTTTACCGCATGGGAATGGACAAGGTCCATAATTACCGCAATGCCCATTCCGTGCGCCGCGTCCACCAGCGCTTTCAACTCCTCAGGGGTGCCAAAACGGGACGAACTAGCGAAGAAACTGGAGACATGGTACCCAAACGACCCGTAGTAGGGATGTTCCATCACCGCCATCAGCTGGATGGTGTTGTAACCGGCCTTGGCAATACGCGGCAGCACAGTCTCGCGGAATTCGCTGTAGGTACCGACCGCCTCTTTCTCTTGTGCCATGCCGATATGGGCTTCGTAAATCAAGGGTACGCGGTCGGGGACGCTAAACTCGTTCTGCCAGCGGTACGGTTGCTCCGGACACCAAACCTGCGCGGTGAAAATCAAGGTGTCGGGGTCCTGCACCACCCGACGGGCATAGGCCGGGATACGCTCGCCGCGACCGCCGTCCCACGTAACCTCCAACCGGTAGAACTGACCATGGCGCAAGGCATCCGGCGGCAGCCGCAACTCCCACACGTCCCGGCCTTCCAGACGGTTTAACTTGAAACGGTCATCCACCCACCACGACGAGAAATCGCCGACAAGCCAAATGCCGGTGGCGTTGGGCGCCCATTCGCGGAACACCCAACCGTCAACGGTACGGTGCAAACCGTAATACTCGTGGGCGCAGGCGAACTCCGTCAGCGAACCCGGACCTTCGGCCAGCCGGTCCGCCAGCTGGGAGGCGCGTTCGGCGCGACTGCGGATGATTGGCTCATAAGGTTCAAGATAGGGGTCTTGAAGCAATCGGGTACG
Organism: Kiritimatiellia bacterium; assembly: GCA_017454745.1. Lineage (GTDB taxonomy): Bacteria > Verrucomicrobiota > Kiritimatiellia > RFP12 > UBA1067 > UBA1200. Next base: position 24,811 of record JAFTCL010000074.1, on the reverse strand, counting down.
CACGTCATTCGCAGCCATGTCAAAATCTCCAAACCGCAGAACTATTTAAACGACCTCACCAACGGGCGGTGCAACATTTTCTCGTAGATGTCGATGTACGCCTTAGCGCAGGTCTCGTGGTTGAATCTGGCCAGCCCCTGCCGCATAATGCGCCCGATCTGGGCGTTTTTAACCTCGGCGGGCAACTTGTAAAAATCCATTGCCTGATTCATCGCCCATTCCAAACCGCGGCTGTCGTAAACCTTGAACACAAAACCGCTGCCGGCGGATTTATCGACATTCAAGTGCTCCACGGTGTCGTGCAACCCTCCGGTATCGTGTACAATCGGGAGAGACCCGTAAATCTGGCCGACCATCTGCGGCAACCCGCACGGCTCGAACAGCGACGGCACCAGCGTGAAATCGGAGGCGGCAAACCCCTGTTGCGACAATGCTTGGTCAAAATCGCACACCGCCAGCCGACCGTGAAGGTCGTGGAACTGGAGAATGTCACTGAAATGCCGCTGGTACGAACCGTTGGCCACCACCACAACCTGCGCCCGCTCCCGCCAATAGCGGTTCATGAAGCGGTACAGAATGTCGGTAAGCAATTGCGGCCCCTTCTGCACCGGGTCCAGCCGCGACGGCCAGAAGAACAACGGGGCGTCAGGGTCCTCATCCAACCCCACCTTACGCTGCAAAGCGAGTTTGTTCTGCCGCTTGCCTTCCGCAAAGGAATCGGGGGTGTAGTTGAAATCGATGTTGGTGTCAACGGCGGGGTTGTCAGAATTGTCGGGTGCGTTAAGGATACCCTCGGCGCAACCGGCGGCAAACTTGTTGCGAATCTCCTGCCGGAGGCTGGAGGGGATGAAGTCGAACCAGCCGTCAACGATTTCGCGAAGGAAGGTCGGGCTGACCGTGTTGATGAAATGCGACGCGAACACCCCGCTGGCCTGCATATCGATGAAGTTGCTGCTACGCGACTCCTCGTAATTCACCGGCATCCTGGTGTAATAAAGGTTGCCCCAAAATTCCGCCGCATCGATCCCCGCATCCTCGATATTCGCCAACGTAAGGTTGTGGGTGTGGATGTTGTGCACGGTGAACAAGCAAGGAATACCCATCCGGCGCGCCGCCGCCGGAATCAACCCGGTCATCCAGTCGTTGCAATGGATCAAGTCCGGCTGCACGGTGGGGATGATGTTGTTAATCACCTCACGGGAAAAGGCCAACGCCAGCTTCGGGTTCTCGTCACCGGCGCTGTACACCGAATTGCGGTAGTAGAAACAACGGTCTTCGGCCAAGTGGATTCGCGAATCCGGCAGGTGGCTCTTGTAAATCAGCAGTTCGCTGCTGATCAGCTTGCTGGATTCGATGTGGAACATCCGGCGGTAATGCGGCAACGCCACATGCACATCCGCGCCCAACTTAAACAACGCCGCCGTCAGCGACGCGGAGACATCGGCCAACCCGCCCGCCTTGGCGTGCATCTTACAGGCCATGTTACCCATTCCCGCCGGCAGATAGGTGATTTCCGGCGTGACGATCAATATTCTCGGTGTCTTGCCTTTCATTTCGCCTGTCCCTCCCCGCCGGCGGGCGCAACCAGCTGCTTCTGGGCTTCGCGCTGCAATTCCTCACCCTCCTTCTCCAACTTGGCGATCTTCGCCTTAAGCTCCGCCGTCTTGGGCAGCTCCGCCACCTTGAGCATAATCTCCCGCTCCGTCTGCTCCAACCGGAGTTTCAACTCTTCGCGGCGTTTGCGCAGAACCTCAATCTCCTCCGAAGTGTACTCCGGATTAAGCCACAGCATTGGAAGGGTGCGCTTGAGCTTAATCGCCTCGTTAATCTTCTCGGCGCGCTGCGCCATCAAATCGTTGGCGGTCCGCCGTTGCGGTCCCGGTTCCGGCATGACGGGATCATCCCCAAATACCGCCAACACACTAACGGTCAACCAAAAAACAGCAATCTTAAACATAAAAAAACCTTTCCTTCCAGAAACACCAATATATTACCACAACCCAACCCGAAATGTCTAGAAATCAATTTTTTACCGCCACTTTTAATTTATTATAGCAAGAGAACGAAAATTTTCCGCATTTCGGTCTTGACTATATACCTTAACCTATAATACAATACGGACAATCTTTTTTAGTGGCGTGGAAAGGAGTGGAGGTTTCCTCCGCTCTTTTTTCATTGGTTGACGGACGATTAACGGGGCGTGGAGCCTGAAAGGCGGTTCAAATGAACGAGATGATGGCGATTGTGAGTTTTTTGGAGCGTGACCGCGGCATTGACCGCGAGATTATCGTTCAGGCTATCGAATCGGCGATTCTGCAGGCGGCGAAACGTACCGCTGACGCGGAAATTCGCGTTTCCGTTGACCGCAAAACCCTGGCAATCAACGCGTTCTACCTGTACCGGGTGGTTGAAGCCGACCCGGCGCCGGCGGGTTGCGTGTCGTTGAAACGGGCCCGCCGCAATTCCCCCGACATCAATGTGGGCGACATCCTTGAGGTGGCGATGCCCAAAAGCAAGCTTGGCCGCATCGCGGCGGCATCCGCCAAACAGATCATCGTTCAGAAAATCCGCGAGGCCGAACGTAAAAACGTCTATGACGAGTACAAAAACCGCATCGGGGAACTGGTAACCGGTACCGTCCGCCAGGTTATCCACCGCGATTTGATTGTCGATTTGGACAAGGCCGAGGCGATTTTGCAGTCCAAGGATGCCATCCCAGGCGAGGATTATTCGGTTGGCGACCCCATCCGCGCCTACGTATACCGGGTGCAGAACGGTGCCAACGGTCCCTCGGTGATGCTTTCCCGCGCCTGCCCGGAATTCGTCAAAAAGCTCTTCCGGATGGAAGTGTCGGAGATTGCGGACGGCATTGTCGAGATTGTCTCCATCGCCCGCGAGGCGGGGTTCCGCACCAAACTGGCGGTAAAGTCGCTTGACGACAAGATCGACCCGGTGTGGGCTTGCGTCGGTAAGGGCGGGCAGCGGGTGCGCAATGTTATCCGCGAGCTGAACGGCGAGCGGATGGACGTGATCAACTGGAGCGACGACATCCGCAAATATGTGGCCAAAGCGTTGGCCCCCGCCATTTTGGATTCGATTGAGATCGATCCCCAGAAGCCGCGGACCGTGCGTTGCACCGTCGAGGCGAAGAACCTTTCGCTGGCAATCGGCAAGCGGGGACAGAACGTCAAACTGGCCAGCAAGCTCACCGGATGGAAGATTCTGGTAGAGAAGCGCGAGGAGGTCACGTTTGAGACGCAGGTGAAACAGCAGATTGCCGAACTGGCGCAGTCGCTGAACGTGGGCGAGGATGTGGCCCGCACGTTGGTTAACAAGGGATTCCTGACTGTCGAGGGAATCATCGCGGCGAAAGACCCCGCTTATCTTAAGGAAGTGACGCAGCTTGACGACGCGACCGTAGAATTGGTTTGGAACGCCGCCTTGCGTTCGGACGAAGATGTGGAATAGCACCGGAAGCGAGATGACTTATGAGAGTGTATGAACTTGCGAAAAAGCTGCAAACCACCAGCAGCGAGCTATTGAGGCGGGCGGGCGAAATGGACATCGAGGTGTACTCGGCCATTTCTTCGCTGGAAGTTGCCGAAGAGTACGAGCTGACCAAGGCTTTGCAAAAGCGGACTCCGGAGCAGATTGCCAAAGAGAACGAGGCCTTGGCGCAATCACGGGCCAGAAAGGCGGCAAAGGTCAAGGCGGCAAGGGAACAAGAGTTGTCCGGCAGTCGCGAGGAGCTGGAAGCCACGCGTCAACGGGCGCTGAAGATGCACGAGGACGCGCATCGCAAACCGGCCCCGGTCGAAGTCGAAGCACCCGCCGCCCCCACCCCGCCCGCGCCGCCGACGGCAACCGTTGAGCCCCCGCCCCCGCCGCCCCCGAAACCGGCGGAGCAGCCGGCGGTCGTCGCACCTCCGGCCGAGACGAAGGCCGAAAAACCGCGTCGGGCCGAAAAAGCGCCCGCCGCCCAGCAAAAGGCCAAACCGGCGGAGAAAACTCCCGGCGCGCCCAAGACGTCCGGCAAGGATCGCGTTCCGGCCAAACCGGCGCGCGCGCATTACGAGGACGAGGACGAAGACGAAGAGGAGCTTAACAACATCCGGCTCCGTCCCTCCGACCGGGAAAACCTGCGTTCCACGCCCAAAACTCAAAACCGGGCCAATGCGCAGACCCGGGATCGCGGCAGCCAAAACACCGGGCGCAACGGTCAGCGCGGCGACCGCAATGACCGTAACGACCGTAATGACCGCAACGATAAACGCTTCCAGCGTTCCATCGGCGGACGGGAGGACGACGGTCGCATGCCGAATCGCGGCGCTCCGGCCGCGGCGACTGGAGAACCGTCCGCTTCCGGTAACACGATCACGCTGCGAGGCGCGATTGTGGTTAAAGACTTGGCGGAAAAACTCGGTTTGCGCCCGAACCGGCTGATTGCGGATCTGATGCAGCTCAATATCCTGGCCTCGATTAACCAGCACGTGGAACTGGACGTGGCGACCAAAATCGCCGGTAAATACGGTTTCACCGTAGAATTGGAAAAGGCCAAGCGCAGTACCGAACGCAAACCGATTTTGAAGAGCGAAGACGCCGACGACGAGATCCCGGAAGACAAGCCCGAAGATTTGGTAGCGCGTCCGCCGGTGGTGACCTTCCTCGGCCATGTTGACCACGGCAAGACTTCTTTGATGGACTACATCCGCAAGACGAAGGTCGCGGCCGGCGAGGCAGGTGGAATCACCCAGCATATCGCGGCCTACTCGGTGGACATCAACGGCAACAAGATTACCTTTCTGGACACCCCGGGCCACGCCGCTTTCTCGGCGATGCGTGTCCGCGGCGCACAGCTGACCGACATCGCGGTGATTATCATCGCCGCGGACGACGGCGTTATGCCGCAGACCCGCGAGGCGATCGCCGCGGCCCGTCAGGCGGGTGTACAAATCATGGTGGCGGTGAACAAGTGCGATCTGCCCACCGCAAATCCGGACCGGGTTCGCCAGATGTTGCAGCGCGAGGGCCTTACCACGGAAGACTGGGGCGGCGACATCATTTGCTGCAATGTTTCGGCGCATACCGGTCAAGGCGTTGAAGACTTGCTGGAGAACATTCTTGTACAGGCGGAGATGCTGGAACTGCGGGCCAATCCGAACCGCCGCGCCGACGGTTACGTTATTGAGGCCCAATTGGAACAGGGTCTTGGCCCCACCGCGACGGTGCTGGTCACCGGAGGCACGCTGAAAGTCGGCGACATTATCCTCTGCGGAGAGCATTTCGGCAAAATCCGCGGGTTAATCGACGATCGCGGCTGCCGCGTAAAGTCCGCCGGCCCGTCCGCAGCGGTGCGCTGCATGGGACTGTCGGGTGTGCCGGAAGCCGGAGCCAGGTTCCGCGTGATGCTTAACGAAAAGCGCGCCCGCGAGCTGGCCGCGCGCGAGGCGGACAACCGCAAGTTGGCGCAGCTTTCCACCGCCAAAGCGACCTCGCTGGACGCATTGATGCGGCAGATGTCCGACAGCGACAAACGCTCGCTTTCGGTTATTGTCAAGGCGGACACCCAAGGGTCGTCCGAAGCCGTCTGCGATGAACTCCGCGCCATCGCTAGCGAAAAGGTGTCGCTGGAAATCGTGTCAGAATCCATCGGCAACGTTTCCGCGACCGATGTCAGCGCTGCGGCCGCTAGCAAAGCGATTATCGTCGGGTTCAACACCGGATGCGAATCCGGGGTGCAGCAGCAGGCCCGCCACGACGGGGTGCGAATCAACAACTTCCGCATCATATACGAGTTGCTGGAACACGTCAAAAAGTGCATGCTCGACCTGCTGCCGCCGGAATACAAAGAGGTGGTCAAGGGTCACGCGGAAATCAAGGCAATTTTCGATATCGGCAAAACCGGCCGGGTGGCAGGCTGCCAGCTGACCGACGGTATGTTGCTTGCTAAGGGCTTCTACCGCATTTTCCGCAAGAAGGAACTGCTTTGGACCGGCAAGCTCTCCTCGCTGAAGCACTTCCAGAACGAAGTCTCGGAAGTGACCGGCGCACAGGAGTGCGGCATCCACTTTGCGGGGTACGAAGAGTTTCAGGCCGGCGACACCATCGAGTGCTACGTGCTCGAAGAGCTGCCGCGCACCCTGTAACCTGAAAGAGGTTTTGCTATGGGAGTCGATCGGCTTGAGCGGTTGAACGCGCTGCTGCGGCGGGAACTGGGCGAAGCAATGTTCCGTGTACTTGCCGGGGAAGATCTCGACCCCGGCGCGATAACCGTCACTTCGGTGCGGGTGGCGCACAATTTGCGCAACGCCACGGTGTGCGTCTCGATTTTCGGGCACGACCACGAACGCGGAACGTATCTGCACAAATTGACATCCAAAGCGGGAGAATTCCAGCGGCTGATAAACCGCGATATGGTGATGAAATACACCCCGCGGCTGCATTTCAAGCTGGACGATTCACTGGCCAAAGGCGACCACGTGCTGGCGTTGCTGAACCAAATTGACGTGCCGCCGGATGACAAAGACGGGATTGCCGATACCAATGTCCCGGACGAGGAATAGAGGATTTGTTACCGCCGCCCGAGTGGCGGCGCTAAGGAAGAGGTGCCGGAAATGGGCGAGAAATTGAAATTGTCGGAACGGATCAAGAAATACCGCGAACGGTTGGAAATGTCGGTGGAAACGCTCGCTGAGCGTTCCGGGGTTTCTACCGACGCGATCAGGGCGATTGAAGCGGACGAGACCTATCCCGCGTTGGGCGTGTTGGTAAGGCTATCGCGCGCGATGGGACAGCGGCTGGGCACGTTCATGGACGACCAGTTCTCCTCCGACCCGATCATTACCCGCGCCGAAGACCGCCAGAACGGGATCGGCGTAGTCACCCACCGTCCGGAAACCAACGGCGGGTTCTCGTATTTCCCGCTAGGCAGCGGGAAAACCGATCGGCACATCGAACCGTTTTACATTGAGATTGCCGCCGATTGCGACGCGGCGCCATCCTCCCACGAAGGGGAAGAGTTCATCATTGTGGTTTCCGGCGAGGTTGAGCTGGTTTACGGACGGGAAAGCTATGTGCTGAAAGCCGGCGATTCCATGTACTACAACTCTGTAGTCCAACACGTGGTCCGTTCCCACGGCGGCAAACCCGCCACCATTTACGCGGTGATTTTCATGCCGTTCTGATCGCGCGGCGCGGCCGTCAGGCGTTGCGCCCCCAAAACCGGATAAAAACATGTTTAAGCTAACAGATCCTTTCGGTACCGCCCCGAGCAAACCGCCGTTCATCCAGTCGGTCTCCACCGGAGTGCCGTGGAACAACCTGCCGATTACCCGCGAGTACACTTTGGGCCAGTTGCTGGACCAAACCATAGCGCGATGCGGTCCGCAGGACGCGGTGGTGTACGCCGACCGCGGATTCCGGTTAACCTGGTACGAGTTCGGCATTGAGGTGGATCGCCTGGCGCGCGGGTTGATGGCGCTGGGGATTAAACGGGGCGAAAAAATCGCGCTTTGGGCGACCAACGTCCCGCACTGGATTGTGCTGATGTTCGCCGCCGCCAAAATCGGGGCGATTCTGTTGCCTCTGAACACGAATTACAAAACCGCGGAGATAGATTTCGCGCTCAGCCAGTCGGACACGGAAAACATCTTTGTGATCAACGGTTACCGCGACACCGATTATGTCCAGATTTTGAACGACCTCATCCCGGAGCTTCGTCAGCAACCCCGCGGCGAGCTTAAAAGCGCCAGATATCCCCACTTGAAGCGGGTGATGTTCTTGGGTCCGGAAAAGCATCGCGGAATGTATTCCCTGAACGAGGTAATGGCGCTGTCGGTGGAGGTTTCGCAGGAGGAATATCTGCAACGGCAGGCTGAATGCGATGTCAACGATGTGGTGAACATGCAGTACACGTCCGGCACCACCGGTTTTCCGAAAGGCGTGCAACTCACCCACCGCAACATCGGCAACGACGGTTTTTGGATCGGGGCCTGCCAGAATTTTTCCTGCCGTGACCGCGTCTGCATCCCGGTACCGCTATTCCACTGTTTTGGATGCGTGCTGGGCGTGATGTCATGCGTCAACCACGGCTCGACGATGGTGATGCTGGAGAAATACGACCCCGTTAATGTGATGATGTCGATCGAGCAGGAGCATTGTACCGCCGTTTATGGCGTCCCGACCATGTACATCGCCATTCTCGACCACCCGCTCTTCAACCGGTTCAACTTTTCGACGCTGCGGACCGGCATCATGTCTGGTTCGACCTGCCCCGTTCTCCGTATGCAGCAAACCGTTGACCGGATGAATATGCGCGAAATCACCAATCCATACGGTCTCACGGAGTCCGGACCGGTGATGACCATGACCCGTTATTTCGAGACCAGCATCGAGCGCAAATGTCAAACCATCGGTCAGGCCCTGCCCGGTGTCGAGGTTGCCATTATCAATCCCGAAACTCAGGAACTCTGCGCGATCGGCGAGGATGGCGAGATTTGCTGCCGCGGATTCAATACCATGAAAGGGTATTACAATATGCCAGAACAGACCGCCAAATGCATTGACGAGCGGGGTTGGCTGCATTCCGGAGATATCGGACACATGGATGCCGACGGCTATTATTACATCACCTCCCGACTGAAAGATCTGATTATCCGAGGCGGAGAAAACATCTCGCCGCGCGAGGTAGAAGATTTCCTGACGCACCTTGAGGGCGTTCAGGATGTGCAGGTGGTAGGCTGTCCCAGCAAGAAATACGGCGAACAGCCTGCGGCGTTCATCATCCGTCAGGTGGGCAGCGACCTCAGCGAGGAGGACGTGCAAGACTACTGCCGCAACAAGATCTCCTGGTTCAAGATCCCCAAGTACATCCATTTCATGGACGAGTTCCCGATGACGGCGAGCCAGAAGATTCAGAAGTACAAGCTCCGCGAGTTGGCCGCGCAATTGTGGCCGGACGCTTAACCCCCACCCCAAGGAAAGGAACGCAAATGAATGTGCTGGTACCATTGGCTGACGGAGTAGAAGAACTTGAGGCGGTAACCATAATCGACGTGCTGCGTCGCGGCGGAGTGAATGTCACCTCTGCCGCCATTAGCGGGAAAAACGAAGTGGCCGGTTCGCGTGGGGTAAGCATTGCGGCGGACACCGCGTGGGATACCGTGGTTCCGGAAAATTTTGACGCGATTGTGCTTCCCGGCGGCGGGGCCGGCACCGACAACCTGATCGCCGACAAACGGATCCGCGATACGTTGCGGAATTACAACGCGGAAGGCAAATGGATTTGCGCCATTTGCGCCGCGCCGATGGTTTTGGCCGCCGCCGGAGTGATTCTGGGGCGTAAAGTTACCTGTTATCCTTCGTGCGCCTCATCCATCAACGGTTTCTACGAGGACGCCCCGGTTATCGCCGACGGCAACCTCATCACCAGCCAAGGTCCGGGAACGGCGCTGCTCTTCGCATTAGTGCTGGTCAAGCACTTTACCAACGAAGAAAACGCCCGGAAAGTCGCCGCCGGAATGCTTACCGGATTTTAATCCGGACGGAGGGCACAGCGGTGCGCGTCGGCATTTTTGGAGGCAGTTTCAATCCCTTCCATGTGGGACATTATTTCGTTGCCACCGCTGCTTTGGAGAGTTGCCGGCTGGACAAGGTGTTGCTTATGCCTTGTAATGTGTCGCCCTTTAAGACTAATGATGAGCCTTGGCAGTTGAGCGGCGAAGATCGTTTGGCCATGCTTCGCGACAGCGTGGGCGACGATCAGCGTTTCGGGGTGACCGACCTTGAGTTACGCCGGGGCGGGGTTTCTTACGCCGTGGACAGCGTGGCTGAAATCAAAAGCGAATATCCGGGCGATGAGCTTTTTTTCATCATCGGCATGGATTCGCTCCACGGGCTTTGCCATTGGCGCGATGTCCGCCGCCTGCTTACAATGTGCGACATAATCACCGTGGCGCGACCGGGGGTTGCGCTGCCGGACGCCGATGAACTCGGATTCGACGCGGAAACCGGTCGGCGGCTGGTGAACGGTATCATTCAGGGGCGGTTGTGCGACATTTCTTCCTCCGAGATCCGGAGCAGGGTTGCCAAACGCCAGGAAATACGCTATCTCGTGCCGCCGGCTGTTGAAAAGCGGCTTAAAGCGATAGTCCAACCATAAAACTTTCAAAACCAAACGAGGTCAACCACCATGAAAAACAACCCAGAAGTTTTGGCCAACGCCGCCGCCAAGGCGCTTGACGACAAAAAAGGCGAGGATATCAGAATCTACGACGTGCGCGGCATCTCGGCCATCACGGACTTTACGGTGGCTGCCACCGGTACCTCCGCGCCCCACCTGCGTGGCCTGATCGCCGAAGTGCAAAAGCAGCTGCGCGAGCAGGGTTACCAAAGTTACCGGATGTCAGGCGACCCCGCCAGCGGCTGGGTTATTGTCGATTATGTTGATGTAGTCATTCACGTGTTCTCGCCTGAAGCGCGTGAGTACTACGCGATCGAACGGCTTTGGGAAAAGAAACCCGAAGAACCGAAAACCGAAGAATAAACCACCATCAAGAGGATGCCATCATGAGTAAAACCAACTGTATCTCCCGTCGTTCATTCTTGCGCACCGGCGCAGTACTAACCGCTTCGTCCGCGTTCCCGTTTCTGCGGGTTGCCGGACAAGTCTCCCCCAACGAAAAAGTTAACGTGGCATGTTGCGGTATCGGCAACCGCGGCGCGGATGTGGTAAACGGCCTTTTCGGTACCGGGCTTTGCAACATCATCGCCGTTTGCGACACCGACCTCGGCGCGAAGCACACGCAGAACATTCTCAAAAAATTCCCGAACGCCAAGCGGTATAAGGATTTCCGCAAGATGCTCGATGAAATGGGCAACCAGATTGACGCGGTAACCGCCGGTGTGCCGGACCACGCGCACTTCCCCATCGCCATGATGGCAATGGGCATGGGCAAGGGAATTTACGTCGAGAAGCCCATGGCGCACACCTTTCAGGAGTGTGCGCTGATGATGGCCGCCGAAGCTAAAAACAAAGTCGCCACCCAGATGGGCAATCAGGGCCACTCGGAAGGAAACTACTTCCAGTTCAAAACCTTGGTCGAACAGGGCGTGATTAAAGACGTCACCAAGATTGTCGCGCACATGAACGGAGTCCGGCGCTGGCATAAGTGGAACGGCAACGTCACCTCGCTGCGGCCCAAACAGGATCTCCCGGAAGGGCTGGAATGGGACGTTTGGCTAAGCCAGGCCCAGTGGCATGACTACCATCGCGATTATGTGCACGGTGATTGGCGCTGCTGGTACGATTTCGGCAATGGCGCGCTGGGCGATTGGGGCGCTCACATCATCGACACTGCCCACGAGTTTCTCCAGCTTGGCCTGCCATACGAGGTAGACGTGCTGAAGATGACCGGGCACACTGATTTCGTTTTCCCGATGACCTGTACCCTCGCGTTCCGTTTCTCGGCTCGCGGCAATATGCCCGCCTGCGAGGTCCAGTGGTGGGAAGGCCAGAAGAATTTCCCGGAACTGCCGAAAAACTTCGGTAAGTCTAAAGCGGCGGCCGATATTCCGACCGTTGGCGGCGGCGCAACCGCGGTGGCGGACCTTAACCCCGGTAAAGAGATTTACCAGAAAGACGGCACCATTTTCAAGGGCGCGTCGCACGGCAGTACCCTCTCGGTGGTCGGCGGCGGACGCGAATTGCCGAAATTCCCGAAGAGCCCGTCCAACCATTTCAAGAACTTCCTGCTTGGCGTCAAGGGCCAGGAAACCTGCCGTTCACGTTTCGCCGTGGCGGGTACGCTCAGCCAGGTGCTTACTTTGGGCTGCATCGCCCAAAAGCTTAACCGCAAGATTACGCTCGACACCGCCAAGGGAGTCATCACCGGCGACAAGGTCGCCGACGCGATGCTCAAGGGGCCGCCGCCGCGTAAAGGCTGGGAACAGTACTACAAGGTGTAATGGTTAGGCAGTAAAAACAAATTGCCCCATTGACCGGAAGACACCGGAGCTGTTGTACCGTTACCTGTGAGGCACAATTCCATGACGCTTGTCGAGTTTGTTCCACCGACGCCGCATCCGTTGTGGGAGTTGTGTCCTCAAATGGGAATCACGGATGTTGTGGTGAAGGTGAACCCCGCTTTGACGGGACTTCCCGATCCGTGGTGGTATGAAACGCTTTCGGCTATCGTCTCCCGCCTCAAGTCCGCCGGCCTGACCGTTGTCGGTCTTGAAGGCGACCCGTTTGACATGTCGCCGATCAAAGAGTTTGATTCTTCCGCCGCAAATTACGCAACGCGGGAAACGGCATTGGGCCATTATCGCGAGCTGTTGGAGTCGATGGGGCGGCTTGGGATAAAACTTCTCTGCTACAACTTCATGGTCGGCGCAGGTTGGACGCGGACCGGGGTTCGCGAGGGACGCGGCGGTGCCAAGGCAACCTGCTTCTCATTGGCAGAAGCCCGGTGTCAAAAAGCAGAACCACGCGATCTCCGCCTTACCGCAGATCAGGTGTGGGTAAATTACGAACACTTCATCAAAGCCGTCTTGCCGGCAGCCGAGAAGTGCGGAGTGAAGATGGCGCTTCACCCGGATGACCCGTGCCTTCCCTCTCTTGGCGGTTACGCCCGCATCTTCGGCAGTATCGAAGCCTTCGACCGCGCATACACGCTTTATCCATCGCCGTATAACGCCGTTACCTTCTGCCAGGCGAATTTCAAGCTGACGGGGGCCGATCTCGAAGAAACCGCCCGCCATTTCGGCAAACGGATCGCGTTTATCCATGTGCGCGACGTGAAGGGCGACAAGTCTGACTTCACCGAGCTGTTCCACGACCAGGGAACGACCGACCAGTTCGCGCTGATGCGCACTTACCGCAAACTGGGTCTCGATGTGCCCGTGCGCGGCGACCATGTGCCGGAAATGGCCTACGATCGCGTTTTGACGCCGGACGGAACGCCCGGTTATTTCACGCTCGGGCGGCTTTTCGCCAACGGATACCTGAAGGCGCTTCTGCAAGGAACTAAAGATGGATAAACTATATTCATGGTACCAAGCGCATACTTGGGCATTGATTCCGACCGTATATTTTTTCATGAGTATGGTCGCGTACCTCTACTATGTGGTGGACAAACGCGCCGCAAAACGTGGCGCCTGGCGCACCCCGGAATCAACACTGCACATAATCGAACTTCTGGGCGGCTGGCCGGGAGCATGGCTTGCGCAGAAGCAACTGCATCACAAATGCAGCAAGACCTCTTACCAAATCGAATTTTTCGTGATGGTCGCGCTCAATTTGATCGGATTGGCATACATCATCTACGGAATGGCCACCTCCGACTGGACACTATCGGCATGGAAGCGGTAAATTCCTCTTTTATGGCCCGCGCAGTGTTACCGTTAACACGAGGGCTTCCATTGATTAACAGCACTTTCATTTTTTATTCCTTTCCGTATTAGAAATCGGCATCACATCCCGTTTCGAGAAAAATCGGGCAACGACCGCGCCGCTGATGTTGTGCCAGACGCTGAAAATCACTCCGGGAATGGCGGCCATTGGATAGGCCGCGAAATGTGTCGCTGCGAGGCTCGCGGCAAGCCCAGAGTTCTGCATTCCCACCTCTATGCATAATGCCCTGCGCTTCGACTCGGCAAGGCGCAGAACGGCGGCAATAAAGTAACCCAGAACGAGTCCGCAAAGGTTGTGCAGGATAACGACAAGAACAACGGCGAACCCGCCTGTGGCAAGCCGCTTCGCATTCGCCGCCACAACCAATGCAATAATTGCCGCGATAGCGACGGATGAAACGGTAGGCATGAAGCGGACAACGCGCTCAGTCGCACGAGGGAAGAAACGTTTCGCGGCAAATCCGAGGCAGATTGGTAAAATCACCACCCAAAGAATGTCAACGAACATTCCGACGGTATCCACTTCAACCGACTTACCGGCAAGAAGCCATGTCAGCGCGGGGGTGAGGAACGGGGCAAGAATGGTCGATACGCCAGTCATGCCGACGGAAAGTGCCAAATCTCCCTGCGCAAGGTATGTCATCACATTGGAGGCGGTCCCGCCCGGACAGCACCCGACTAAGACAACGCCAATCGTCAACGCTTCATCAAGTCCGAATATCCGGGCCAACACCCAGGCAAGCGCCGGCATGACGGTGAATTGCGCAGCACAGCCGATAATGACATCTTTAGGGCGACTGAACACGACTTTGAAATCGTCCAGACTGATGGTAAGCCCCATTCCAAACATTACGACTCCCAATAAGACGCTTATGAGAGTTCCAGGCGCGGCTATCGCCGCCAAAATCGGATTAATGCAAATCATCTTTTCAATACGAGGTTATCGCAATTATGGTTTTTTCCGTTCGAACCGCAGACTCCCTTACTCCTCAACAAGTTCAAATCGTTTGATCGTCTGCCCGTCGCGCTCGATAGTCTCGAAGAACATCTCTGCCGGGCGCACCCACAGACCTCCGTCGCCATACAGCGCACGATAAACGACCAACTCCTCCAGCGTCTCGGAGTCCTTGGCAAAACCCTCAAGCCGGTAGTGGTTACCCTTGAAATGCCGAAACTCCCGTCCAACCATTTTTAGTTGCTCATCAGTCATAGAAAAACCTCCTCTTCTCGTAATATACACCATGGTTTTAGCAAGAAGGCGAGTTCGTCCACTGCGCGAAATCTTACCTGCTGTTGCCTGACTAGACATCGGCATTGCCCTCCTCCCTGCTTATGAGTTCGCCAGGGATCGGAATGCCGCCATACACGCCAGAAAGATAGTCCTTGTCGTAGGAAGCGTCATTGCGCATGCGCCCGCCATCGCTCTTCTTGAACTCGATGAGCGAGAACACCTTCGATGTCTCCATATTGTCTTTCTCGACAAAATATATCTGGTCGCGCCGCAAGCGGGTGATCTTCTTGCCCTTGGCCTCGTTGAAAACTTTGTAGCCAAGCAGGTCGGGGCTTTGCGCGTTGAAAATCAGCTGGGCTTTCTTGGGGTTGGTCTTGGGGTTGTTGAAAAGCTCTATCAAATGCCTCACAAGTATCGGGTGCAACTGGGCATCCAGCTCGTCAATCACCAATACACGACCATTATGCAAAGTATCTATGAGCGTACCTGACAAGTCGAACAACTTCTGCGTTCCAATCGATTCGGCATAAATGAAAACAAAGTTGGTCCTACCGACAACCGCTCCCGCGTCGTCATACTGGTCATGGAAGGACATCATCATTCCGTTGTCACCGACCGTCAAATCCTTAACGCCAGTATCAGCATCCGCAATCAACTTCTTTATGCGTGATGCCATCTCCGCATCTAAAAGCAGTTTCGACTTGCTGAACTCTGGCAAGCCTTGGCGGTTGACAGCGGAAATGACATTAAACGAAAGCCTCATGTATTCGGAGATCATCTGGCATGTAGGCTCCGCAAATTGGGCGGCGACCGTAAAGAAAAGAACGTCAGGCCTTGTACGTTGCTCCAAACCTTTCCCCTGCGGCATTCTCTTTTCATCAATATCAATGACATTGGACGAGGTACCGTCATCCAACAAGCGCCGCTCACGAAAGAAGCACGGCTGCATCTTATTCTTGACGGCCTCTAACAGCCACTCCTTTACGATTTCATAATCCTCAAGCGACTTGCCTTTCAGCATTAAACTGAATCCATAGACAAAATGCCGGCCGTCAACAGTGAACTCGATTTCAAATGTCTCTGGCGCAGTAATCGAACTGGCCGTAAGCAAGAATGGCTCGCCAAAAAGCGAATTTGGCTTCTTGTCAATGTCAACCGACGACAGCATGAACGACTTCATGCGCTGCATCGCAATAAAAAGATTCGACTTGCCGCTTGCGTTCGCGCCGTAAACAATCGCAGAATGTACCGCTCTTATGCCCACATCTACAGCCGTATTTTCTTCGTTCCACTCCTTGCAGGTTTTGACAGCATTAAGATATAGCGACTGGCGATCTTTAAAAGACCGAAAATTTTCTACAGAGAACCTTATTAGCATCTATGTACCCTTTCTTGGTTGATGGTTCATATAATACCATAATCCCATGTCACCATCAAGGGTATTTTGTGAATTTTTCACAAAATACCCTGCTATCATAATTTATTTGACCGTGAAAATTATAACATTCGGCGAAAATCATGCCCTTGCCGCCGCTTGAAACACGAAATCCAGCACGCCGTGCAGGACGTCGCTGGGATGGCCCGCGGCGGCTCCCCCGCCGAGTTCTCCGTGGCGGGCAGGAACGGCGTCAGGGAAATCCTCAAGGACGGCACCGTGGTGATGGACGACGGCTCCGTGTACGGCAGCGCCCAGGACGCCTACCTGCACCTCGCGGGCGAGGCGGAGGCGAGGCGCGTCGCTAACCGCACCAACCTCACCCGCGCGGAGCGCCGCGAGAACTTCCCTCTCGGCGGCTCCGACCCGGAGATCCGCGCCCCGCTCCTCGTCCGCTTCCAGAACGCCGGCGCACCCGCAGTCAGCCTTTCGTCCGGCGGCCTTTCCCCGGAGGGGGAGCGCCAGTACGATGCGGTCGTGGCGCGCTACGCCAACCCCGACGGCACGAAGAAGCCCGGCTGGATGAGGGCCCCCAACGGCAGGCCCACCAACCTCACCGAGCGCCAGTGGGTGCAGGCCAACACGCCGAATTTCCGCGCGAACTTCTTCGGGTTCTACAACCTCCCGAAGCACGAGTTTTCCATAGTGCAGGCGGAGGCCGCCCCGTTCAACAGCACGCAAGGAGCCCTCGAATGGGCGGAGGCGAACGGCGTCGTCGGGCTGATGGGGGCCGACGAGACAAACGGCAAGGGCGAGATCAGCATCTCCGCATCGTCCGTGCGCGAAATGCTCAACCCCAGCCAAAGGGGAAAGAGCGTCAGCGACTCGGCGCACTACGCGGCCCTCGCGAAACTGCGCGACATCATCCGCGAGAGCGAGCTGGCGGACCGCCACCCCGACTACGTGAAGGGCAAGGACGGAAGGCGCTCTCCGGAGAACGGCGTCAACCCCGGCGTGACGATCGACGTCCTTTACGGGGCCTTGAGATTTGGCGGGGAGGCGTACCGCGTCAAGACAACGCTGAAACGCTTTGCGCAGGCTGATGCGAAGACCAAGGCGTACGCCTACGAAGTAAGCGAAATCGAGGTGCTGACTGGAACGTTAGTCCAGCCGGAAACCGGTCCAGACCCCAGAGCCAGCACCTCGATTACGGGGGATATCCTACTACAGGGCGTCCGGAATAGCAAGGGCAAACTTATCCTCGACGACTTTTCCAAGGTCGTTGACGAGAACGGCGAGCCACTGGTGGTCTCCCACAGCACGAACGCGGATTTCACCGTGTTCCGCGACAAGCAGAAGAATGACGCTGGGTGGCTCGGCGCGGGCTTCTATTTCTTCGGCGACCGGTCGCTCGACGGCCAGTACGGGCGCAACATCATGGAGTGTTTCCTCAACGTCAGGGATCCGTACTTCATTTCGGACGAAGAGCACGGGTGCCTTGTGGAGGCCGACGACCCCGACGTGTCGAACGATTTCTCGGACGAGGTGCTCGAAGACGGCCACGACGGTGTGTTCTGGAACGGCGATCTGAACCGTGAGTGGGCCGTTTTCGATCCGAACCAGGTCAAGAGCGCGACGGGCAACAGCGGCGGCTTCTCCCCGGACCCCGACATCTTCTGGTTCAGCCGCGGCGCGGAGTCCTCCCGCAACGCCGACGTTGACCTCCGCCGCCTGGTCGCAGGGATGGAGCCTCTGGGACACACCACCGTCGGCGACGCCAAGGTGATGGAAGCCGCCCGCGCCATCGCGGACGACCCGGCCCGCCTCCGCGCCCTTGCGTCCAACGTCAGGTCCGGGTCGCAGAAATCCGTCACGTCGGAGGAGCGGGTAGCTTTGCAGATCGGCGACCAGCGCGTGTTCTACGAGTACGCGTCCCTCGCCGACAGCCTCGCGGAGGCCCTGTCCAACGGCAACGTGGCGCAGGCCGACGTAACCTTGGTTCACGGGTTTTAAGATAATCACAAAGATGTTCGGCAGCTCTGACGCCCTAATCTGTGCTTTCGAGACGCATGGCAATGAGCTGCAATGGCTTTAGCTTCTTGAATAAGATAACGCCGTTTTTAACGGGCAAAGTATTGCCGTACGCCGGAAGAACTATTTCCCCGTTTGCTTCCGGAATCTTTACCGCGACATCGCGCTTTTCCTTCCATCCAACATGGA
The DNA here is from genome assembly GCA_017454745.1 of Kiritimatiellia bacterium. Lineage (GTDB taxonomy): Bacteria > Verrucomicrobiota > Kiritimatiellia > RFP12 > UBA1067 > UBA1200. The sequence goes on along the minus strand of JAFTCL010000074.1, from coordinate 6,575 downwards.
CAAGCGCGTAATACTTTGCCTTAACTCCATACTTCGAGCAGTCAATCTCCCTGAGTATGACCTCAGGATCGGAACACGCACCTTTAACTACTATCGACGGCAGTGCTGGCAGTGAGAGAAAGTTACGGTTGAATTCCCGGACCGGCTCCGGGAAACCACGAGTGTAATTTGAACCCATCAAGTAGCCAAGATTCACGGGATCTCCGTTCGCCATCGCGTTAATCTCGGAGAGCATGCATGCGCGCCCCGCCCGCTCCCAGTCCGCCATCGCGTAGCCAAGGACATGGTTGTCCTTGCCGTCGTCAAGCGTTCCTTCGTTCAGATCATAGTGACGGATCAACGTATCGGTACCGTTGCCGTTGCGGAAAGCGGCAAAGCACTCCGGATCGGTCACGGTAAAGAGCGCATGGAACGGAAACGCGATCCACACGTTCTTGAGATTCGCGTAGTGGTCGGGATCGCACGCGGGCGAGGCATGCTGCCACTCCCATTTGCCCCAAGTACCCGCCGGTGTCGTGAGCGACTTGAGAAAAAGATGTTGTCCGACAACCTTTTGGTCATTGATGTCGGCGAACGCCTTACCCGGCAACTTCTTCTCCCAGCCGGTCGGATCGTCCGTCACCATACCTTTTACATCCGCAAGAGGGCGTCCCGTCTCCGAATCGTCGTTCTCCAGTATGGTTGTCGCGTTCTTCACGCCATTGTCCTCAAGGTAACGGCGGATGTCATCCATAAACTTGGCGCGGCGCTTGCCGTACCACGCGATATACCGGCCGTAGAGTGCCTTGTCTTTCTTGAGGTCGTCCCGCGTGACGGCCTCGCCGCCGTTCTCCTCTTGCGCGAAACGTTCGCGCGTCTTGTCGGCGAAGCTGATCGCCCACTGCCCGGGACGCGGACGCATCAACGCGCCGACAAAGGCACCTTTATCAACCTGTTCCCGAAATCGGAGGATCGTCCCTTCAAGAATGTACTTTAGCTCCTCAAGCGTGTCGGGATCCGTGATATCGACGCGAAGCTTGCCTTCGGACCACCAGATGTGCGTGTAGTTCGCGCCGCGCGTTTCGCGGTCCGGTTTGTTGTCCATGTCAAGCGGTTCGGCGCGTTTCTGCGGACCGAGCGCGACTGCGGGATCGCCCGCCGCCCCGCCGTACTCATAATAAGGGAGAATGTCAAATCCGTACTTATCGGCGGCGAGCGGTACGGCTTTCGTCCAAAGGTTTGCGTAATGCGCGTCACTACCCCACATCCACTTCCACGACTTGCCGCCCGGCTGCCCATGCTTCCAGTTACAGTCCCAATGCTGGTTGTGTCCAAACTCCAAAAGATCCTTGCAGTAGGTGTTCTGCCCGAAGAATTTCATCGCGCGGAATTTTTGCTCTATCCAGTCGAGACCGCCGTTCCCAGGGCAAAGATTGTCCTTACCCATCACGCCGTCGCTCATCTCCTCGCGCCAAAACACATGGCGGCGTGGAAGCGGTGCGGGCGGGAGATTTAACTTAACCCATGATGCTTTCTCGTCGATAATCTCGCAAAGGAGAATCTTCGACACCGCCACCCCAACGGAACCGGGGTTCCATTTCCGGCAGTATTGTCCGACCGCGATGTTAAACCCGTCCTTTACGATGTCGAGCTGGTACTTCACCCCCTGCTCATCGGCCTTCTTCTTGTCAAGGTCGCGGAGATTGGATGCCTTCTCGCCAAGGAACGTCAGCGATGTCCATCGTTGATATTGGCCGCTTTGCGGAATCTTTAACGACTCGGGTTTGTGGTGGACAATCGGCCCCTCGTAAGCGTCACCGGTCGCAGCCCCGGTATAAAATGACCGGCGGGAGTTGTTCCCGTAGTTGCGCACGAAAAAGGAGCGCGGCACGTCATCCGGATACTCAATCACGACAACATAGGCACCGTTTGGCTTGAGTCTCTTCTCTTCACCAAGACGCCAAGCCAGATAGGACGGGCGACCGTCCTGCACGTCAAGCACGCGGCATGGCACATCGAGAACGGTCTCTACGCGACTCTCGCCCTTTGGGTAGTCCTCAAATCCGTGGTCGGTTTTAGCGCAGTCAATCTCGTCAACCACCTTAACGTCCCCGAACGGCGGCAGGCTCATCGCGGCCGCTAAAATCGCAATCGCAGCATTCATAGTCTCTCTCTTTCTATGCTTGCGCTCATTCTTAAAAAGGATTCACCGGGAAAGGCGCTAATCACATCCGGGATACGGCCAGCGGACAGACAATTCATAGCGAACGACAGGGGAATGATTATTCCGGATGCCATAAACGCGCATTCTCCATGGCGCACCGCTTCATAAGACGGCGGTTCGCCCCTCCGCTACTGATAGTTTCGAATGCGGACATCAATGGATGTGTCGGAGAGGAGTTCCGTGACGCGCTTGACCGGAGTTTCCGAATAGTGGTACGGGAAGAGGACTTTCGGCTTGATTGTCCGCGCCGCCTTGGCGACCTGTTCCGGGGTCATCGTGTAAGGCTGGTTGCAGGGCAGGAAAGCGACGTCGACATCTTTGAGTTTCCCCATTTCCGGGATATCCTCCGTATCGCCCGCAATGTAAATGCGGAAACCATCCATTGTCAAAACATAACCGTTGTCACGCCCTTTGGGGTGGAACTTCGTCCGCCCCTCCATCATGTTGTAGGCGGGTACGGCATCAAGCGTGATGGCTTTACCGATTTCGCGACTTTCCCCGTTCGCCATCGACACTCCGTAACCGAGCATCTTCTGCACCGCCGGATTGGCGATCACCTGTGTTCCGTCCTTCTTTAGCGCGGCTATTGTGTCACGGTCGAAGTGGTCGAAATGCTCGTGGGTCACGAGGATGATGTCGGCCTTCGGAAACGATGAGTAGTCGGTCTCTGGCTTGTAGTTACCGACGGGATCAACCTGGATTTCGAGTCCGTCATACTGGATGCGCAAGCTGGCGTGCTTGATGGCCGTTATCACAATCTCCTTGCCTCCTTTGGTCTTGAAGGAGTCCGTCTGAAATTCCGCCGCGGCGGAACTTGTGGTTGCGATGCATACCGTCATGGCGATAACTCCTATAAGTGCTTGAGTTTTCATGTTCGGCTTCACATTTTCCTCACAAGTTCAATGATCCGGTCACGAATTGTTTCCGTCTTTTGCTCATCGATCTTGGCGGTGACGATTCCCGTGTCCTCGGTTCCCCAATAGTTGCAGATGCCGCGGTATTCGCCGATTGCGCCATCGTACACATCGGGAGAATAAGAAGACATTAGAAGCGCCATCTTCTTCAGCTTGTCCGGCTTGTTCATGCAGTAAATGCGCTGGATCGGCGCCTGAATCTGCGCGGACAACGTGAAGTAGTAAATCGGTGCCGCAAGGACGAGTCCTTCCGCTTCCGCCAGTAACGGATAGATTTCCTGCATGTCGTCTTTCTGTACGCAAGCTCCGTTTCCCTTGCCGTGGCAGTATTCGCAAGCCATGCAGCCTGCAATCTTCTTGTGCGCCACATCGACGAGCGTCACCTTGTGCCCGGCCGCCTCTGCCGCATTGCGGTACTCTTCCGCCATCCAAGCCGTGTTTCCGTTCGCTCTCGGCGAACCTTGAAGAATAATGATGTTCATTTCAATCGTTCCTTTCGTTTTAAACCCCATACTGATCCTTAACGCCCATCACAATACTAAGACCTGTCCAGACAATATCTATGCCGGCATAGTCTATCCGAAATCCAAATCGTCCCTGCGACAAGCTCAACCAGAGCGATTCCGGCAAGGGCAATCCATTGCATATTGTCTTTATGCCCACTCCGCTAAATTAAATTCAAACACATCACTTACGCCCCAATAACAAACGCTTTTTCAAAATCTTACTCATTGCCTTATGGCTTGTATGCTACCAAAATTGATAATCAAAAGTCAACGGGAAAACGATGCTTCTAAATGCCCAACTTGAAATCGGCAAGTGGCTTGTAGCCGCGTTCGGCCATCAAGTTGTCCCAATTTTCGGGAATCTCAACCTTCACCGTCGCATGCCCTCCGCCGATTCCGGCGCCGGGCATGATCTGTATCTTGTTGCGGGCGGCGTCCCCGGTAATCAGGAAATCGGTCATTCCCGCCTTCATCATGGGAATCGTCAGCTGCTCGGTCTCGGGGAAGTCTCGCCACGGCGCGGTAGGCGTGTACTCGGCTCCTTCGGTTCGGCGGATGTAACCGGAGAATTCGCGGAAGGTATGCCCCACTCCGTCTTTCGCGCTACCGGGAGAAGCGTAGTATTTGGCGAACGCCCGCTCCCTGACCGGTCTGCGCACGAGTCTGATAAGGTCGGATTCCAACCCTTCTACCGACTTGTATTTCTTGGCCAGAATCGAAGCCACGGGTTCCGTCATCAGGACGGTGCGGTTGACAAACTGGTTTCCGCTCCCGAGCGCGAACTGCCCGCGCTCCGTGATGTCCCATGCCATCAGCTCGGTTATTTTCTGGGGATTGGTGGTCGAGGGTGTCATGTTGTTCCCCCAGACAAGCACCGACGACAGCGTGATCGTGCTCTCGTCCATGCCGTAGCCGGCGCGGACGTGAAACGGCTCCCACCCCACGCGCCGACACGCTGCCTCGTCCTCGGCAAGACACCACGGCATCGGATATCCGAACGTCCCCATGCGGTCCTGCTTGACATAGTAGCCGCAGAGGTTCATCATAGCGAGACTCATGAAACGTCCAATCGCCATGTTCGCCTCTTCGTTGATCTGCCCCTGTCCGCAATCCACGCCCAGCTGCCGCGCTACGGGTCCGTTCAGCCAGCAGAACGGCATCCACGCATGAGTGCTGGAAAGTGTCCGATAGAATCTGTTGACGCCCATCCCCTTGGCCATGGCGACGAGAATGGGCATGTATTCCGGCTTGCACCCCGCCATCACGGCATTCACGGCGACGTGCCAAGCCTTGACTTCGCGATTGGCCGGCGGCGGCACTACGATGGTCTCGTCCCACTTGCGCGGAGTGTATCTCATGAATTCGTTAACCTTGGCTAAGGTCGGCGGTACGACGGGTAGCCCGTCCGACCAGTTCATCTCCTTGAAGAACGTCTGAACCTCGTCGAACGTGCCGTGGAAAACATCGTCGCGGATGTCGCCTTTTTCGCCTTTCTCCCCTGCCGCCATCTCCTCCGCCGTCAGCGGTTTCGTCAACGCCTCGACAATCTGCGGCCAAAGGATTTCCCGCGTGTTTCGCAACAGTTCCGTCTCCGTGTGCAGGGCGAACGCGCCGGGATACTCGGCGCACCTCATCACGGCAATGCCGTTATTGCGTGCCGTATGCCGCGCTTGATCGACGAATCCCGGCCCCGCGATAATGACGGACGGAACCCCGACATATTCCGCCGCGATGCACGATCCGGTTTCCTTCGGCGTGCAAAGTCCGCAGCCGCCGTTTCCGGAAATGACGGCATCGACCTTCATCTCCTTCAGCTTCCGCTGGAATTCCTCCTTGTCGCGGCGTACCAATCCCGGCGCAGGATATATGCCGGCGCTGCCAATATCGTCCTGCAGAATGACTTTTGCGGTCGGGTATTTCTCAAGAATGAGCCGCTTGATCTCGGGATGCGTCACCCTTGCCATGAAGTTCTGCCCCACCACGGCAATGGTCTTGCCGGCAAGCGTATCAAGCCGAGGCGCCTGCTCAATCGGCTTGATCGAGACGCGTCCCACGGGCGACACGACAGTATAGCCGCTCTCTTTTCCAGCAGGTTCGATCATGCAGGTGTTTCCGTCGCAGGAAACCCGATTCGATTGCGCGTTCAGGCAAACACACGCCCCGATTGATGCAACGACAATAAGATTCTTCATGGCTTCTCCGTTTTTGTTAACCCATACACATAAACGCAATTCCGTTCCGGATTATTGCCGCTCGACCTCGACCCGATCCTTCTGTTGCTCCGCAACGACGGCGAGAAATCTACAATTAATTGTTAAATTTTGTTTTCGTTGATTCTTGCGACATGCTTTGTCAGAAACATGGTAAAATATTCTCCTTTCGTTGGGGGAATTGTACCCTTGAACGGAAAGCAAGGTAGGGAACTATGGGGTCAGCCCCCATAGTTCCCCCGGCACCTAACACCAGCGCCACCAGTCATGGCGTCGGCGGGACGCCCATCACAAATGCGCACTTCGAGGACCGCAGGGGAATCTCATAGCGTCCGTCCGCGCTCTGCGTACTCTTCACCTCCCCGTCGGGTCCGACCACGCGGACCCGATAGGCCGTGCGGAAGCTGACGACCCGATCCGCAGGATGCTCGTCCCAGGGATCGTCCGCAGCGAACACGAGAATCGCGCGTTCGCGTCCCTTTCCGTTCCGCGGCACGAACTCGCCCACCACGAGCGGCAGACCGTCGGTACCCCGGATGTCATCGAAGAACGCCGTAGACACGTGATGCGGCGTATTGAAGTTGACACGCGGAATTCCAGTCTTCGGATCCGGCTCGATCCATTTCGCGGCCGCGCCCGCGAAGCCGGTGAAATGGGTCTGCACGCGGCGGAAACGCATGTAGTCCCGGTCGAAGCGGTGGATTTCGGCGATCACTTCCTTCAGGCGGTCGTACTGGGCCGT
>JAFTCL010000073.1 GCA_017454745.1 Kiritimatiellia bacterium | reverse complement strand
CCTTTGGTGCCGCCGACCTGCACGGCGCACAGCGCCGCCGCCGCCAGCAGGGCGGTTTCCCAGCTGAGCCGGCGGCGAAGCGCGGCAAGAAAAAGATTATTAAAATGCGTGGAATGGCGCGGCATCAGAGACCCTTTGGCGTCACGTTCAGCTGCCGAACATGGCAAATCGTGTTGCACACTCTCAAAAACAACGGCAATACTATACATCATTTTGAGGCAGATTGCAATGCTTGTATCGTGATAATTTGCCGACAATGGCATCGCCAATAAAATTTTCGGCGTTTGCTACATTCCAACTTGTTTTTTACACTCTGAAAAGATAAAATAATTTGATTCATTTTTTGAAAGGATTCGGCTATGAAACAAATCGAATGGGACAAACTTGGTTTCGGGTTTTCTGATGTCAATTGCCACATCCGCTTCACGTGGAAAGACGGAGCGTGGGACAAGGGCGAGTTCGTAAAAGACCCGTACATCACAATGCACATTGGCGCATCCTGCCTCCACTATGGCCAGGAGTGTTTCGAGGGCATGAAGGCGTTCCGACAACAGAACGGCAAGATCGTCATTTTCCGCGCCGACGAAAACGCCAAGCGCATGTATCGCACCGCTATCCGCACCGTGATGCCGCCCGTGCCGGTTGAAATGTTTATCGATGCCGCCAAGCGCGTCGTAAAGGCCAACGAAGAATACGTGCCGCCATTCGGAACCGGCGGTTCAATGTATATCCGCCCGCTCCTGATCGGCACCGGCCCGCAAATCGGCGTCGCCCCGGCCAAGGAATACACGTTCATCATGATGGTCATGCCGGTCGGCGCCTATTACAAGGGCGGGCTTAAACCCGTCCGCGCCGTGGTGTTTGACGATTGGGACCGCGCCGCACCGCACGGCATGGGCGACGTCAAGGTCGGCGGCAACTACGCCGCGTCGCTTTTCGCGCACGAAAAGGCGAAGCACGACGGCTGGCCGGTGGAGCTGTATCTGGACGCGAAGTCCCACACCTACATCGAGGAATTCGCCACTTCCAACTTCCTCGGCATCAAAAAGGACGGCACCTACGTCACCCCGGATTCCTGTTCCGTGCTGCCGAGCGTCACCAACATGTCCTTGAAACAATTGGCCGCCGATTTGGGCATCAAGGTTGAATGCCGCCCGGTGCCGTTCGACGAAATCAGCGAGTTCGCCGAGGTCGCGGCCTGCGGCACCGCCGTGGTGATCACCCCGGTCTGGGAAATCACCCGCGGCGACCGCGTGATCAAGATCAGCGACCCGGACTCCTGCGGCCTGACGCTGCAAAAGCTCTACAACACCGTTCAGGGCATTCAGTACGGCACGTTGCCCGACACCCACAACTGGTGTTTCGAGGTTTAATTTTTATGAAACAACTTACCGCTGACGAACTCCGCGAAGAGTACCTGTCGTTCTTCGCATCCAAGCAGCACCAGATCATTTCCGGTGCTTCTCTGATTCCGGAAAACGACCCCACCGTGCTCTTCACCACCGCCGGCATGCACCCGTTGGTGCCGTATCTGCTCGGCCAGCCCCACCCAGCCGGGAAACGGCTGACCGACGTCCAGAAGTGCGTGCGCACCGGCGACATCGACGCCGTCGGCGACCCCGCGCACCTGACGTTCTTCGAGATGCTCGGCAACTGGTCGCTCGGCGACTATTTCAAGCCGGAGGCGATCGCCTGGTCGTACGAATTCCTCACCAAACACCTAGAGTTCGATCCCAAGGATCTATACGTGACGGTTTTCGAGGGCGAAGGCTCGATTCCCCGCGATGACGAAGCGATAGCGCTTTGGAAGGCGCAGGGTTTGCCGGATGACCACATCTTCCCCCTGCCCCGCGAGGACAACTGGTGGGGACCGGCGGGCGAGACCGGGCCTTGCGGTCCGGACACCGAGATGTTCATCGACACCGGCAAGCCCAAGTGCGGCCCGGATTGCCGTCCCGGCTGCCATTGCGGCAAATACATCGAAATCTGGAACAACGTTTTCATGCAGTACAACAAAACGGCCGAAGGCACTTTCGAGCCGTTGAAGCAGAAAAACGTTGACACCGGTATGGGTGTCGAACGCACGGTGTGCATGCTTACCGGCAAACCGACGGTTTTCGAGACCGAAATCTTCCAGCCGATTATCGAGGCTATCGACGCGCTTTCCACCGTCACCCCGGACAACCCGGAACTGGCGATCAAATCGAAGCGCATCATTGCCGACCACATGCGTACCGCCACGTTCATCTTATGCGATCCGAAAGGCGGCGTTAAGCCCGGCAATATCGGCGCGAACTATGTTCTGCGCCGTCTGATCCGCCGGGCGGTCCGCTACTCCCGTTTCTTGGGCATCGCGCCCGGATTCACCGCGAAAATCGCCGAGGTCATCAGCGCCAAATACCGGCACGTTTACCCGGAACTGGAGCACAATCTCCAAACCTGTATCGCCGATCTCACCGCCGAGGAGAACCGGTTCAACCAGACCCTCGACAAAGGGGCGCAGATGTTCGCCAAAGTCGCCGAACAGCTCAAGCTGCACAACCAGAACCGCATCTCCGGCAAGACCGCGTTCAAACTCTACGACACCTTCGGGTTCCCGTTTGAGATGACGTTGGAACTGGCTGCGGAACAAGGGCTGGAAGTGGACAAGGAAGGTTTTGAGGAGGCCAACCGCAAGCATCAGGAACTTTCGCGTACCGTCTCCGCCGGAACGTTTAAGGCCGGATTGCAAGATCATTCCGAGGTGGTCACCCGGATGCATACCGCCACGCATTTGCTGCATGCGGCGTTACACCAGGTACTAGGTCCGGACGCCAACCAGAAGGGATCGAACATCACGCCCGAACGGTTGCGCTTTGACTTCACCTGGCCGGAAAAGATGACCGACGAGCAAATCAAGCAGGTAGAAGATCTGGTCAACGAGAAGATCAAGGCAGCGATTCCGGTTGAAAAGACCATGACCACGGTCGAAGAGGCTAAAGCCCAAGGCGCGATGGCGCTGTTCGGATCGAAATACGGTGAGCAGGTCTCCATGTACACCATCGGGGACTTCTCCAAGGAAATCTGCGGCGGCCCGCACGTGGCGAACACCAGCGAGTTGGGCGGTTTCAAAATCCTGAAGGAGCAATCCTCATCCGCGGGAGTGCGCCGTATCAAAGCGGTGGTGACGAACCTTTCGTAAACCGCGACAAAAAGCCCCGGCAAAACGCCGGGGCTTTTTTATTGCCAACAAATCCCATACTTAGCGGCTAATGTATTGACAATTGAATACTCTTTTTAGTAAAATGCATCTCGAAAGGTGTGATTATGAAGAAAAACGAGAACGGTACGGCAGGGTACGGATTTGGGACTTTCCAAGGGGTGTTCACTCCGAGCATACTCACCATCATCGGCGTGGTGATGTATCTGCGTTTCGGGTGGGTGCTGGGATCGATGGGACTCACCAAAACGCTGGTTATTGTAACCATCTCCAGCATAATAACTTTCCTGACCGGACTATCCATCTCCGCGCTCGCCACCAATATGAAGATGGGCGGGGGCGGGGCCTATTATATGATCTCGCGTTCGCTGGGAATTGAATTCGGCGCGGCGGTTGGCATACCGCTGTACCTTTCCCAAGCGGTGTGCATCGCCTTTTACGTGGTGGGTTTCACCGAAGCGTTCACCCACGCCATACCGGCGGCAGCCAATTGGGACCCGCGCATCGTAGGCTTGGTCACGCTCGGATTGATGTCCATGGTGGCAACCTTCTCCGCCGACTGGGCGTTGAAAAGCCAGTACCTAATCATGGCGGCGATCGTTCTGTCGCTGGTCTCCTTTTTCATCGGAACCTCGCCCTCTGAAATGGCGGCTGCCGCCACTCCGCCCCCCGCCCCGCACGGTTTTTGGCACGTTTTAGCCGTGTTCTTCCCGGCAGTGACCGGCATTCTGTCCGGGGTCGGCATGTCGGGCGACCTAAAAGACCCGTCAAAATCCATACCCCGCGGCACCATCGCCGCCGTACTTACCGGATGGGCGGTTTACATGGCCGTCCCGGTATTTCTTAACCGTTTTGTCTCCGACACCTCGGCGCTGCTAACCGACCCGCTGATCATGCAGAAATGTGCGCGAATCCCCTGGCTGATTATTGCCGGGGTATGGTCAGCCTCGCTGTCAAGCGCGCTGGGCGGCTTGCTGGCAGCCCCGCGCACCCTGCAATCACTCGCCAAAGACGGGGTGATGCCGAGATTCATCGGCCGCGGTTACGGCTCGTCACACGATCCCCGGATCTCCGCGTTCCTGACATTCCTGATCGCCGCCGCCGGCATCTGGCTGGGCGACATCAACGGTCTGGCCCCGATCCTGACCATCTTCAACCTTACCGCCTACGCATTCCTCAACCTTTCGTCCGGGCTGGAGGAGATGCTCGGCAGCCCGGCATGGCGGCCGTCGTTCCGGGTCCACTCGTCGCTGTCATTCCTTGGCTTCGCCGGTTGCGCCGGAATGATGTTCATGATCAGTCCCGGAGCCACGTTTATCGCGGCGTTTTGCGGTTTCCTCATCTGGTGGCTGACCACGCGACGCGAACTTTCCGCCCGCTGGGGCGACATGCGCACCGGACTGCTGGTGCATTTGGCCCATACTTCGCTGCGCGGTTTGCGCCGACACACTGCCGACACCCATACCTGGCGCCCGAACCTGCTGGTGTTTTCCGGGGCCCCCGGACATCGGCCGCGTCTGGTCGATTTTGCCGCCGCTTTATCCGGACGTAGCGGGTTGGCGACCTACGCATCCGTGGTGGACAGCTCCTGGACCCCGCAACGGGTGGCGGAACTGGAACAATCGATGCAACAGCATTTGTCAAAACGCGGCATCGACGCCCAAGCAAAAGTGCTTTCATCGGCCTCGCTGTGGGACGGCATCAAAGAGCTTATCCGCGTTTACGGTTACGGGCCGCTGGAACCCAACACCATGATGATCGGGGACTCCGGCGGCTATGAACTGGCGGACGCGATCAAACTGGCGATTTCAAATCGGAAAAACGTGGTGGTGCTGCGCACCGACAGCGGAGAACTGTTCACCGCCGACAAGCCGGCGCAAATCGATGTCTGGTGGCGCGGTAAAAGTTCCAACGCCTCGTTTATGCTGGCGCTCGCGTTTCTGCTAAAACACTCCAGCGCCACCGATGCAAAGATCAGGTTGTGCCACCTGATGGCGCCCGACGAGAACCCCGAGATTGTCCGCAAATTGTTGCAGGAGTTCTTGACTTCATCGCGGATAAGCGCCGAAATCGTGATCTCTGATCCCGAAGGCAAGAACGCTTTTGAATGTCTCGCCGGGATTTCCGCCCAATCCTCGGTCGCGCTTATCGGCTTGCGCCCGCCGGACGAGAAAGAGAGCCCTGAGGATTACGCGGTTTACTTCAACGTTGTCCGTGACAAGACCGAACCGCTGCCGCAGGCGATTTTCGCCTGCGCGGCCGAGGAATTGGATTTCAAGGCGATATTCTGAAAAAAACGCGACGGCAATACCGGCTTGAAAATCACGGCGATTGAGTATAAAATTGCCACCTGCTTTTAAACCATGGAGGGGATATTCATGAACTCGAACGACAGAACAAAAGTTTTGCTGGCAGCCATGCTTGCCGCAAGTTTCGGATTTGGGGCGACCGTCGGCGAACTCGAAAAGGGATTCGCCAACCCGCCCGATTCAGCAAAGCCGCACACTTGGTGGCATTGGATGAACGGCAACATCTCCAAAGAAGGCATCACCGCCGATCTGGAAGCGATGGCCAAAGTCGGCATCGGAGGATTCCAAATCTTTAACGCCGGCGAGGGTATCCCGTTGGGCCCGGTTGACTTCAATTCCCCCGAATGGCTAGAAATGGTGAAACATGCCGCCAGCGAAGCCGACCGGCTGGGCTTAGAAATGTGCATGCACAATTGCGCCGGATGGTCATCCAGCGGCGGCCCGTGGAACAAGCCGGAAAACGGTATGAAGATCGTCACCACCGCCGAGACCAAAGTGACCGGTCCAGCGGTGTTCAACAGCACCCTGCCCAAACCCAAATCGAATTTAGGGTTTTACCGCGATATCGCAGTGCTGGCATTCCCCACCCCGCTGGGTGAAAAGATCGACATGGCCAAGGCAAAACCGACCGCCACCTGTTCCCAAGCCGGCGCAAACGCGACCGATGTGATTGACGGGAATGTTGGCACGGTGCTAATGCTGCCGACTCCGAAAGGCAATGACAAACCGTGGGTACAACTGACATTCCCCGAAGCGTTCGACGCGCAAACCCTCGACATCAACCTACCGATGGTCTCTAGCGGCACCTTCGAGTTGTCTGCGGCAGAAAACGGCACCGATTTCAAAAAGGTCTCCGCGTTTAATTTTGACACCCGCAACAACAAGGCGCTAACCTTCCGGTTTAAAAGAACCAAGGCAAAAGCATTCCGGATCACCTTTACCTCAATCAGCAACCGGTACAAGGCCGCGCGAATCTGCATTACCGAGCTGAAACTCTCGTTGGACTGCGGAAGAATCGCAAACGCTAGCGGAAAGCTGTTTTATGAACGCAACGGCATCGCCGATGACAACGGCACCGACGTTAACCCGGAAGAGGTGGTTCAAACCTCCAAAACCGTGGATTTAACCGCCGCAATGAAACCGGACGGACAGCTATCTTGGCAGGTGCCAGCCGGCGATTGGACAATACTGCGCGTCGGTTACACCGCGAACGGCCGCAACAACCATCCGGCACCGACAAGCGGCACCGGGCTGGAGTGCGACAAGTTGAGCCGCGAGGCGGCCCAAGCCCACTGGGACGGACACATCGGCAAAGTGCTGGAAAAACTCGGTCCCGGAATCTCAGGCGGCAACCGCAAAACCGGATTCAACAATGTGCTGATCGACAGCTACGAAGTCGGCACCCAAAACTGGACGCAGGGCTTCGAGAAGGAATTCAAAAAACGCTGCGGTTACGACCTGACCAAGTTCCTGCCCGTTTTCAGCGGACGGGTGGTCGGTTCGGTCGAACTAACCGATCGTTTCACTTGGGATCTGCGGCGTGTCATTGCCGATCTTTTCGCCGAAAATTACGCCGGCAAATTCCGGGAAATGGCGCACAATGCCGGGCTGCTATTCTCCTGCGAAGCCTACGGCAACTGTCCTTCGGACGATCTCCAGTACGGTTCGATGTGCGACATCACCATGAGCGAATTCTGGCCGGCCAGCGGTTACAACACCAATCCCGGCAATGCGAAAATCGCCTCCTCCGTGGCCCACGTTTACGGTCACCGCATCGTTGGCGCCGAGGCATTCACCGCCGCGCCGGACGCCGGCAAGTGGATTAAAGACCCTTATTCCATCAAAGCCCAAGGCGACGCGGTTTACTGCGGCGGCGTGAACCGGATGATCTACCACCGTTACGCGCACCAGCCTTGGACCAAGCCTACCTATCTGCCCGGCATGACAATGGGCCAGTGGGGAACGCACTTCGAACGCACCGTCACCTGGTGGAACCAGAGCGCGGATTGGCTGAAATACCAGGCCCGCTGCCAATACCTGCTGCAGGAAGGCCAGTTTGTCGCGGACGCGCTGTTCTATTGCGGCGAAGACGCACCGAACGGGCTTAGGGGCGGCATGCCGCGCGGGTATGACTTCGACGGTTGCGACACCGCCGCATTAAGCTCGCTACGGGTAAAGGACGGTATGCTCACCCTGCCGAGCGGTATGCGCTATCGCATGCTGGTGCTGCCCAACCGCCCCACTATGTCGATCGAAGTGCTGAACACCGTCGCCGCACTCGCCAAGGCCGGCGCGTTGGTAATCGGTCCCAAACCGCTCCGCGCCCCCGGTTTGCGTGGCTATCCCGAATCGGACCGGACGGTCCAGAAACTCGCCGACCAACTTTGGGAATCGCAAGCCATCCGGAATATCCCGGTTGAAAAGGCGATTGAGGAGTTGCGACTGACGCCGGACTTTATGTCAGCCGCAGAATCGCACCTGACCTACATTCACCGCCGCGCCGATGATTGCGACTATTACTTCGTTGCCAGCCCAAGCGAATCGGCCAATGATTACACCTGTTCATTCCGGGTCACCGGGCGTCGGCCGGAGATTTGGGATCCGGAAACCGGCCGCCGCGCCCCGGTGCCGGTTTACACCGTGGCCGACGGCATGACCACCTTCACGATGCACTTCGAGCCGTCGGGATCGGCATTCGTGTTTTTCAGCTCCCCCGAATCGCGCAATCACACGGTAACGGCGGAAGCGACCGTAACCACCGCCCCGAAGGCCGCACCGCCGGCGCCTAAACTGGAAATCGTCAAGGCCGAATACGGTTATTTCGGGTCTGAGGAAGCGGAAGGTTATCTCGACCTTACCAAGCTGGTTAAGAACGACTTCCTCTCCAAGGGCAAACGCACCATTCCCGCCGAGAACACGCTGGCAGGAGATCCGGCGTCGATGGTCCCGAAAGAGCTGGAAATCGTCTATCAAATCAACGGCGAAACCAAAAGGGAAATCGTCGCCGAGCACAAATCGATTACGGTTCCCGAAGGCGCCACGCTGGTGCGGGCACGTTATGGCATACTGCCGGAGACTGAGGAAGCCCCCAAAAACGCCGTAATTGATTTCACCCAGCGGCTTGCCGAACAGATTAAGGACAACCGGTTGTCCGTCAGCGTCAACAACACCTTGGCGGGTGGCGACCCCATCGTCAACACGGTCAAGGAGGCCCGCATCGACTACCGGCTGGACGGTAAAGAGAAACACATCAAAGTTGGAGAAAACTCGATTCTCCAACTTCCGGTGGTGAAGAACGACGAACCGAAAGTCCCCACCCATGAATTCAAGATTGACGCCAAAGGCCGTTTGACCGTTGAAGCGTGGGAACCGCTAACCGCCAAAGCGGAAACCGCCAACGGAAAACAAATCAAGGCCGAGGTCAAATCGGTGCGCGAACCGTTGCCGATCACCGGGCCGTGGACGTTAAACTTCCCCAGCGGCTGGGGTGCGCCGGATTCGGTACAGCTGGACAAACTGATTTCCTGGACCGAACACCAGCACAAGGACATTAAGTACTTCTCCGGTACCGCCACCTACCGTAAGAGTTTTAACTGGACCGGCGGCAAAGCTTCTGACGAACGCTATGTGCTCGATCTGGGCAACCTTAAAAACATCGCCGAGGTGGAAGTGAACGGAAAAGCGCTTCCGACGCTTTGGAAACCGCCGTTCCGCACGGACATTACCGATGCCCTCAAGAATGGGGAAAACCAACTGGTGGTTAAGGTCACCAACCTGTGGCCGAACCGGCTGATTGGCGACGAGCTATTGCCGGATGACCGCGAATGGAACGGCATCCGCCTGAAAGAATGGCCCAAATGGGTGCTGGAAGGCAAGCCCAGCCCGACCGGCCGCTACACTTTCACCACCTGGCACCACTGGCGGGCTTCGGACGAACCGCTGCCGTCCGGGCTTTTCGGTCCGGTCGCCATCCGCACGGTCAAAACCGCCACGATGAAATAGCGGCAGAGCGCAACCGCACTTTTCCGCTGCCGCGCAAATGCGGCGGCGGAAAAGTCACAGCGCAGGATTTTGGGCGTAAAGGCTAAACTCGCTTATGCACGGGCAGGCCGCCGCCGCGGTGATGCGCAAACGGACTTTGTCCGTGCCGACCTTGCCGCCATGGATTAAGCGGCAAGCGCCGACGCTTTCGCCTTTGGCGTATTCGCGCCATCCGTTGTTTTCCCAAACATCCACCGCAAAACCTTCCACCCGTTGCCCCAGCCGGATATTTTCCCGAATCCGGACCACATCGAACTCACGCACTTCCGGCAGCAAGAGCGTAAGCGAGCCCTGCAAAACCCCGTCATCAGTCGCCCAGTAGGTGTAACGGTCCCCGTCCAGAACGTTTTCAGGCGCGAAACGCCCCGCCTCTTTTTCGTCAGACTTGCGGACCGAATCCGCCTCGACCTTGGCGTTATCGGCAAGATTCCTTTCGAACAGCGACCGCAAGGCATTGCCGAAAACTTGCAGCGATTCAGCGTCAGCCGGGCAAACCAGACCATCGCGGTCCGGCGCGATGCCGAGGTTCATGCATCCCCCCCGCCCCACGCTGTTGAAATAAATATCCATTAGCTGCTTCGTTTTTTTTACGGTACCGTTCTGGTCAGGATGCCAGAACCAGCCCCGGCGCAGCGGCACATCGCATTCCGGCGCCGCCCAGATTTTCCCATCGCGGTGCCCGGCGGGACTTTCCGCGGAATTAAGCGTATCGCCGTTGGCGGGACGGTTCACGTCACGTTTGCCCTTCGGGGTGAAAGTGGCCCAACACTCGGCGGCGGCATACCCCCGCTCGTTGCCGACCCAGCGGCAATCCGGCCCGACATCGCCAAAGATACACGCCATCGGCTGCAACTCGCGGACGATTCCCCAAGTCTTTGGCCAATCATAGTAGGTAGCGGCATCGATATTGCGTTTCTCGCGCGCACCGCCGTAATAGCCGTCACCTCCGTTGGCACCGTCAAACCACATCTCAAAAACCGTGCCGTAGTTGGACAGCAATTCTCGCAACTGGCCATGGTAAACCGTCAAATATTCCGGTTTCCCGTAATGTTCGTTATTGCGATCCCAAGGCGAACAGTAGATGCCGAACTTCAGACCGTGCCTGCGGGCCGCGTCGGCAAATTCGCGAACCAAATCACCCTTGCCGCCGCGCCAAGGGGATTTTGAAATGTTGTAACCGGTGGTCGCGCTTGGCCACAGGCAAAAACCGTCATGATGCTTCGCCACCAATATCAAACCGCGCATCCCCCCGGATTTAATGGCCGCCGCCACTTGTCCGGCGTCAAATTTCTGCGGATTAAAAACCGACGGATCAGTCTCGCCATATCCCCATTCACGGCCGGTAAAGGTATTCAGCCCGAAACACACCAGCGCAAAGCATTCGGTCTCATGCCATTTCAACTGG
This sequence comes from Kiritimatiellia bacterium, assembly GCA_017454745.1. Lineage (GTDB taxonomy): Bacteria > Verrucomicrobiota > Kiritimatiellia > RFP12 > UBA1067 > UBA1200. Next base: position 3,992 of record JAFTCL010000073.1, on the reverse strand, counting down.
CGCGCTTCCGGCACCACCCGATAAGGTTGCGGTTCCGATGCGACTGCGCTACCGGCCAACAATGCCGCGAAAAATGCGAAGGTCATTCTCATTGGAAAATCGCCCTAAAAGTCCAGCTTAGAACCGATACGGAGGCAAACCGGCCCCAAACATCCGGAATCGTGCAACGGTTTATTGCCGGAAGGCCCGCGGATCACCCATGTTTTACGGTTCGCTTCCGGCTGTCCGGCATCATAAACCAAACGGTTAAACCAAGTGTCGGTAACCTCCAACTCCAAACGGTTGACACCGGGTTTAACCGCGTCGGTGATATCAACCCGGTACGGCATCGACCACAACGTGCCCAGCAAGCGACCGTTGACTTTCACCACGGCAATTGACTCCACCCGACCTAAATCCAGCAACATCCGGTCTTCCGGAGTGACCTGGTTTAGAACAAAATCCATCGAATAGGTGGCGGTCCCGGAGAACGAACGCGCTTCGGTGGTGCCGTTGAAATCTTTCCACGGTTTCAGCTCGGAAATGCGCTGTTCCGTCTCAACGCCCCAACCGTCCGGAAACCTGACGTTCCACGTACCGTCGAACGGGATGACGCCGGCATTTGAAACCGAGCGTTCCTCCGTCACGCCATTTGACAACTGAACGCTGTATTTGCCGTTCAACCAAGCCACCACTCCACGACCTTCCACGGTACACGCCGGGAAAACGCGCTCAAACTGCGGCAAACCCACCGTCTCGTTTTCCTTACCGCTGAGTTTAATCTCCCTGCCGTCAGGCGCCGAAAGAACGGCATCAAAATACTTTACGGTTCGATAAGCCGGATCCCTCCCCGCCATCTCGTTGTTGGCGGCAAAGGTCATCTCACCGCGGTCCAACGCCCGCTGCAGCTGTTCCGCGACCGAAACCCATCTTCCTTCGGTGGCAAGATCGCCATAACGTGCGGACACCACTCTGTAACACGACGCGTTAACGGACATATCCGTGGCATCGGCAACCAGTTTTCCGTCCAGGTTAACCCGGTTCACATGAACCGGGGGTTGTTCGCGACGGCGGAAAACGACAAAACGGGATTCCGACGGCTCAAGGTCGAACGACAACCACGTGCGGTCGGAACGGGCCGACATGGCGGCGGTTTTCACCGCCGCACCGGTTGTCGGATCCAGCACCTCGACATCGCCGGTGCAACGGAATCCGACCGACCCGCTGAATCCGCCCGGGTTGTCCGGGGTGACGAAGTACCACTCGGAATCCTTATCGGAACGATGGTTCCACACCACGCGATTGCGCCCGGTCTGCGAAACATCGGGGGCGATCCCGTTCGCGGCCAAAACCTTTTCCAGATTCCATCCGACAAACAAGCGCCCCTTACCGACCTTACGTGTGCCGACGGATTCCGGATCCGCCTTGCCCCACAACGTCTCAACCAAATTAAGGAAACGGCGTTTGGCACGGTTACCGCCGGATAATGTCGCCATCCCGAACGGCATGGCGGCAACCGCCACGGTTCCGCCGCGCTTTAAGCCGTCCAAAATCTTTTCCAGCGTATCCGGCAACATCAACCGGCATTCGGGAATCCAAAGTACCCGGTAACTAATCCCGTCCGGGGTTCGCCACATTCCATCCACCACTTTTACCCGGTTCAAAAGCGCGTCGGGGTTGCAATAATCAAAACGGTAGCCGTCCGGGAACGGGGCATCCTCCAGCGGCTTATGGTCCAACATATCGCCCAAATACCACAGCACATCGGAAACCGGGTTGCCTTTCTCCAGCATATAACCGCAACGGGCGAGATAGGCGGTAAACTCCGGCATGTGCTTCCACCAGGTCTGGCCGCGCAAGAACGGAGTACCGATGCCGGAACCGAAAGAAGTGCCAGGCGGCAACCAGTCGGTACGGGGGTTGTGGGTGTAGGTGTGGAAAATCATGTGCGTCACCCCATCCGCCATGTGAAGATTCGCGACATACTTGAGGTAACGGAGTTTCTCGTCCCATGTAAGCGCGAACGAGGTGAACGCCTCTGCCGCCACCCGCGGCTTGCCGTACAAATGCGCCGCCGAAACCGTGGGACGCACTGGCTTGAAATTTCTGGAACCCACGTAGCTTCTGCCCTGGTGGGGCTGCCAGAATTCGCACATCGGAATGTCGGCGTGCTTGTAATATTCCATGATGTCGCCCGGAACCACATCGCCAAACGATGTCTCAAATTGGATTTGCAGCCCCTGCTGGTGCGCCAGCTTGGCCATTCTGCCGTAAAAACGGTTGGCGATGCAATCGCTGATCAGACCGCGCCAGTCGCAGAGAAAACGCGTGGTGGTCTCCGGACTGTCAACCACATACCCGAACAACGCCGGCATATAGGTGAAGACATCATATCCGCAACGCTTAAAAAATTCTTTGTCAAAGCCTTCCGTCCAAGTTTGCCGCCGACACTCCCAGCTGTCCATCAGCATCGAGTCCAGTTTTTTGTTTAGCGCACCGCCTTTGGCGGTCAACCGCCCGACATAACCGGCGAATTGGGCATCCGCGCCCTTCTCGGAAAGCTTGTCGCATTCGAAACCGGTACCTTCGGCCGGCGCGGGACCGTTCTTGGCTCCGGTGTTGACATGGCCCACCCGAAGCACCACCCATTCGCCGGACGGCGCATCCCATTCCAACGAACCGTCGGCATTCATGCACCCGGTCAGGTTGGTCACGGTTGACGAGGAGATCCACGAACTGCAATTCTGGGACGGCGGTTGGCGGTACACCTGCCCGCGCAGCGTCCATCCGGCCTCGCCCTGCCAATCCTCCTTGCGGGCCGCGCTACTGAACCGGATCAGCCCCAAGTTAATGGGATGGCGGTTGTCCACCGTCACCCGAAACGCCGTGGCGGTAGCCTCGGAACAGGCAATTGAAAACGGGTAATTCTCCTCCTGCCAGTTTCCGGACGGCAACGGCAATTCAGCCAAAGGAATCGTTCTTCCCGCGTCCACCGCCTCAACCCGCACCGTGGTTTCTGGAACATAGCACCAGCCGTGTCCCAACGAATTGATACTGGGGAAATCAACAGTGCGCACAGTGACCGGATGGTCAAATTTAAACTCGAACCAAGTCGGGACCGGGGAGTCGGCACGGACGTTCAGCGGGTCTTTGCCCTCCAGCCATTTCGGCAGGTTAAACTCCTTGAGGTTGCTGGAAACCGACTGCGGTTTAAGATATTCCGCCGTATCGCCCAGCGGCTTCCGGAAAGCGATAACCGCGACATCACGGTAATCGCGCCAATCAGCGGACGTGTTCGGCGCGAACGGCAGATTTTTGGAGACGCGCTGTCCGCCCTTGACCTCGGTGCGGCTGTAAACCAGATGGCGCATCGCATTGCTGGGGGCAATCCACGGTCCGCCCGACATCGCCCAGCCCGGGCAGTTCTGCATCGTAAACCGCAGCCCGCGCGATTTGCATTCGTCAGCCAACCGGCCGACCAAACCGTCCCAAGATTCGCTCAGGCACTTAATCTGCGGCTGAACCCCCGGCCACGGCCCGCCGAACTGGCCGTGGAAAAACTGGACACCGGAAATACCTGCCGAGGAAATCGCGTCCAAATCGGCGACAATACCCTTTTCTGCCACATTGCCGCCAATGAAATGGAACCAGGTTTCCGGGTGTTGGTCTTTCGGCGGATTCTTAAACTCGTCCGCCATTTCACCCTTAACCAAACCCACCCCTGCACCGATGAAAAATACCAAAAACAAACCAACCGCGTTTCTCATGAGAATGTCCCTTTGATAATGAAAGATGCAGAGTATTTTAACCGATTGCGGCCTAGTTATCAATGCAAATCGTGTAGAATATGGTTTGACCTAAAAGGAGGGACGCACCCCATCGCGTCCGCTGTGAACCGCAAGGTGACACGAATCCACACCAATCGGTTGCCCCGCAACGTTCCCGTGAGCGGCGTTAGTCACGAACAGATCCGTTTGTTTTCGGCCGCAAAGGTATAATGTAGAACGAGCCTT
>JAFTCL010000072.1 GCA_017454745.1 Kiritimatiellia bacterium | reverse complement strand
TGAGGTAATTGCAAAACCTCGCAGGCGTGAGATTCCGAGGTTTGGTGGTGCGGGCGGCGGGGGACAAGAGTTCAAAACACGGCATGCAAGGAGCTGAAACATGGCCGACGAGGGCGAAAACGGGGCGAGAACGCGGTTTGCGAGCCACTGGCTGACAATCCAGCCGAGTCTCTTTCCGGAATGGGAGAGAGAAATGGAGCGCCGGGATCTTGAAGAGCTGGAGAAGCGCGGGGCGGAAGCCGCCGCGGCGCGGGAGGCCGGGCGCGTCAGCAGAGCATCGCGGCGGAAGCCTGCTCAACCGCGATGACGAGGAGTCCGAGCAGGAGATGCAGGAACACCTTCGCGTGGCCGCGAACCCTCACATGCCGGCCGCCGTGCGCGTCGTGGAGATGCCCGTTGACGCGCTCGACGCCGGAGCGGTTGCGGAGGCGGACCTTCTCGGCGGGGATGATGCGCACGAATCTTTCGCCCCTGCCGTCGGGCTTCGGCTCGCCGCGCCTCGGATTCGAGTCGATGATGGCGACATGGCCGTTCGCCTCCGAGAATTCGCGTATCTCCCTTGCGTCGTAGGCGGCGTCCTCAAGGTCGTACAGGGAGAGCGCGAGGGCATCGGCCTTCTGCATGAGCGGGATCGCGGCCCTGGAGTCGTGGACGCTCGCGGACGTGAGGCACGCGGCTATCGGGATGTCGCCGTCTGCTACGGCGATGTGGAGCTTGTAGCCGCGCCAGAACTGCGTCCTGCCCTTGCTGTTGCGCTTGCAGCCCCAGTCGCAGAGCGTCGGGAGGAGCGAGAGGTTCGTGCCGGGGTCTCTGTCCTTCTGGGCCGCAAGCGCGCTGAAGTCTTCCGCGTTCGCGTCGATCCGCGCCTTGATCGCGGCGCTCTTCGCGGCATCCGCCATTTCGTCCTTCGTGGCGGGGCGTTCGCGGGCGTCTATCTCGGTCGAGTCTATGCTGCGGTGGAGGACGGCGCGGCCCTTGAATATCGTCTTGGCGAACCTCGCGAGAAGGTCGTCGGCCGTCCCGTCGCGCGCGAAGTCGGCGAACGCCCTTGACACCGTCGATTCGGACGGGATGTCCGATCGGGACTCCCACCCGCAAAGCCTGCGCAGCGCCGGTGATCTGCGCACCTCGCCGAGCGCGTCCTTGGTCTCCGGCCAGTTCCAGACGTGCTTCATGAGCAGCAGTTTGAAGATGGCGAGGCGGCTCGACGGCTTTCTCCCGTTTCCGCACCACCCGTACCTTGCCGCGATCCGCCTGAGTTCAAGCGATTCCGCGACGCGGACGAACAGCTTCTGCTCCTCGTCGAGCTCCCCCACCTCGTCCTCAAGAAAGTCGAACAGGCGCGGCTGTATCGTCAGCCAGTGTTCCGCGAAACTGTGGTTATCCGTGCCGTTTGCCATCTTAACCTCCCCTTGTGCCGCACATTATAATGCGGGATGGCGAAGAATGTCAAGCGTAAATCATTGTAAATTAATGACTTATAAAAAATACCCCCCCCCCCCCCATAAAAACGGCTTGCTTTTTCCCGGAATGTTTGGTAGATTTATCTCGTCACGCTAAAGGCATGGTGTCTTTAGGTGGTGGGGTGGGGGTTTTGCAATTACCTCCAGCGAGTGTTGCACTGGAAATTTGCTGGCGGGATGTGAAGGAGGAGGTTTAAATTATGAACATTATGACGAAAAATGCTAAACTAACCAGAGTTGCGTTATTATTATTATTATTTGTTGCGGTGCGACCGGCATGGTCCGCCATCCACTGGTGGGAAAATCCAGAGAAAGTCAGGAGTGTGGCGCTTGACCGCTCCGCAGGAGAAACTCTCGGCCTTGCCTGCGAGGCGGACGGCAAACGCCTGATTGTGACCACGACCGCCGAAAGTGTTGTCACCCTCTATGCCTTGCCTCAACTGATCCGGCGCAACGGCGGTTTGGTGTCGCTCGGCACGGCGGCTTTCAATGCGGTAGCCACCCCGGACCGTTATCTCATAGGAGGGCGGAGCCTCTCCTACGAGGTACGCATGGATGGTAAGGTCTATGTCATCGATCAAGGAGACGGAACGGAACTGCTTGATCTTTCCGGGGTGGATTCACCTGTCATCCAGACGCAGGTGGCCTGCGCGGCGGAAGGGATGCCCTATCTCCATGTTCTGTTCGCGTCGGGTGCCGTTCATATATATCCGCTGGCGGCGGACGGACTTTCCCTCGCGTTGGCGGAACCCGTTGCCGCCGTAGACCTGTCGACGTTTCAAGATGTCGGTAAACCCTCGTGTATGGCGGTCTCGCCGGACGGTCTGGCGCTGCTGATCTTGACCGTGACGGACGAGGAGGATCTTCTCCATGTCATCCGTTCCGCGAACTGGGGGCTGGTCGATTGCGTCTCGCACACCGTTCTTTTCCCTTGGCGCAGCGACGCGACGCAGACGAGCAAGCACAATGTGGCGGCCATTGGCCAGGCAATCACCATCCCGGATCCCGCCGCCTGCTGGGCCGATCCCGCCATCTACAAAAAAGTCACCTGGTCTACCGCCGTCCCGATGACCAGTACCTTCTCGAACCTCACGCCCGGCGAGGCCTATCAGGCCGAATTCCACGCCATCGAGAATTACTACGGCCAGACCGGCAAGCGCGTGTTCGATGTGTTGGTGAACGACACGGTGATGCATGACGATCTGGACATCTTCGACGAGTACGGATTGCGCGCGGCTTTCGCGGAGCGTTATGACACGACCGCAACGGGTGCGGGGCAGATTACCTTTTCGTTTGAGCGAGTGGTTGAAAATCCGCTTTACAGCGGTCTCGCCGTGTGGGGGCGCGAGGTACCGAGCAGACTGACGTTTACGACCGCGTTCGCCGCCGACGGATTGACCGGCACTCTCGCCTGGGACGCGAAGGACGCGCTCGCCTACCACGTGCAGTCGGCACCGTCGTCCGAGGGACCGTGGACGACGATCCTGCTGGACCAGACGGCCAAGACGATGACCGTCTCGCCCGGCGCGGCAGAGACCTACTACCGCGTGGTCGCCTCGAATGGGGTCGGCACGGTCGCCAGCGCGGCGCGACACAACCGGCGCGGGCAATACACCGTCTATGCCATCAATTGCGGATTCGATATCAACCGGTACGGTCGGTTCGCGCCGGACGACCATCTCGCCCCGGGCTTCTTCCCGGTCCGGGACCACAATCTTCTGACCGCCAAGCCGGGCGTTTCCCCGGACAATGCCGATTCAGTTCCCGACGCGATTGCCCGTACCGGAACGTTCATGCACAACAAACGTCCGGTCGAATACCGGTTCAGGAACCTGAATCCCGAACGGACCTACGATGTCCGCATCTACTGCCAGGAGACCTATTTCACGGCGGGGGGCAAGCGGGTCGCATCGGTCCAGATCAATGGCGGAGAGGTTCTGGCCGAGATGGATGCGTTCGCTCAAACCGGCGAACGGTTCGTCCTGACGGAATTTGTCTGCCCGGATGCCTCGCCGGATGCCGACGGCGTCCTGACCCTCACCTTCATCCCGCACCAGGATCAGGTGGACCTTTCGGGAATCGAAATCGTCGAGAACGCGTCTTCCCGAGTGCCGCTCGTGCCGGTCGTGCATGGCGCGTTCGCGCGGAACAACGGCGTTCACATCGCCATCGGCTCCGGAACTGGCGAGCTCACCTACGACATCCGCCGCAGACTCGCCGCCGGCGGCGAATACGAAACCTGCGCGACGGGACTCTCGGACTACGGCTGGATCGACACGGGCGTGACGGCGGGTTACGTCTATTCCGTCCGCGCCGTGGACGCGGACGGCACGGCGGGGGCATGGAGCGGGGATGTGGCCATCACGCCCGCGGGCGAAGGCCCGCAGACCTTCGTCGGCATCTCCCCGCAAAGGAATGTCTCTTTCTCAAATGAAAACGGGGTATACGTTCCGTACCCCCTTTATCTGCGGGAAGACATGGGCCTCAATGAAGCTTCGCAAGGCTACAGCCATGAGATCGTCCTTGATCCCGCCCCCGCGCAGCTCTATTCCCGCATCGTTTGGTGGGGGAGCGCCGAATTCATCTTCACCAATCTCTATCCCTCGGCTAGTTACCGGTTGCGCCTGCAGGCCATCGAGAGCTATTACACCGCCACAGGCAGGCGGGTGACATCAGGCGTCTATGCGAACAACGCGCAGATCTACGGTGCGTTTGACGCCTACCGCGAGGTGGGCAAGGGTGTCTTCCCGATCGAGGCGGTGGTGAAGGCTTCGCCGAACGGGAGGATCAATTTCTTCACGACGCAGCAAAAGGACAACATCGACTTCGCGACGGTCGAGCTTTTCCTGCTCGACGGCTCGTCCGGACATGGCGCGTCGATGGCGGTGCGGAGCGGAACAGCGGATAAACCCGTCTGGTCGCAGATCGCCGTCCCGGCACTGGACCTCACCGGCGTCCCGGACGGCGTTCCCGCGACGGGCAACACCTTCATCTGGGACACGATGCTGACCGTTCCGGCGGACGGCGAATACACCTTCGATGTGGCGCAGGGTGGCGAGTACGCGCTTTGGCTGGATGACGGGGTTGTCGGGGAAGCGAGAAACGGCGCGTCGATGTCCGCCACTTTGAGGCTGGCGATGGGCGACCACCATCTCCGGGCGCGTTATGCGCAGGGAAACGGCGCGGCGGCGGTGGCGTTGACATGGACGGGACCTGGATTCGCGCGTCAGACGATTGCGCCGGAGGCGCTTTCGGCGTCGCGCACCGCCGATCTTTCTCAGGACGATTGGCTGACGGCCGAGATCGGCACGGCGCACACTGGCGACTTCTACAAGATCGATCAGCAGGCCGAAGATGGTTCTGAAATCTGGCGCATGACCTCTTCCTCGCTCGGATTTTTCGGGCGGAATGACCGGTCGCACTTCATCTACCGCGCAATCAAATCGCCCGCCTTCGAGGCGCGGGTGCGGCTGCGCAACATTCCAGACCGTTCGCGGGATTCCACCTTCGGGTTGACGCTCAGGACGGAACTGACGCCATTCGGCGGAGACTACGTGTGGCAGATGATCAGCGGCGTGACGACTCCCGGAGCGAACACCCGCTGGCACACGGGGCCGCAGGGTGCGGACTTCTCGGTTGAGAACCCCTTCATCAACAACAACGTGGACTGGGATTTGAAGTTGCCGATCTGGCAGCGCGTCCGCAAATGGCGGGACGCGGATGGCAAAAACTACGCCGAGTTTGCCTATTCGCTCGATGTTGACGCTGCCTCATGGAAGGTGTGCTGCACGAACGAACTCACATCGACCCGTCCGATCCTTGTTGGCGTTGAGGCTTGTTCCTATACCGAGGCGCGGTTGGTCTCGTTCGAGTTTGACCATTTCGAACTGGATATCCCGCCGCCGGAGGGGACGGTTCTTTTAGTTAGGTAGTGGGGTGGTTCGACTTGGGGATGGGACAGACGGAACGAACAGGGCAAACGGGACAGAAAGGGGAAAACGGCATGAAACGGATGATGGTGATGGCGGTCGCGCTGGGTTGCGCGATGAAGGCGGCGGCTATGGACTATGTGGTGGCGCAGAACGGTGACGATGGGAATGACGGATCGGCGGCGAGGCCGTTCCGCACCGTCCAGCGGGCGGCGGATATCGCCGTGGCGGGCGACACGGTGACGATCCGGGAGGGGATCTACCGCGAATGGGTGAAGCCCGCGAACGCCGGGCGCGGAGACGCGCCGATTGTCTATCAGGCCGCGAAGGGGGAGCGGGTAGTGGTCACCGGTGCCGATCCAGTGGCGGGATGGACGAAACGTCCGGACGGACTCTGGTCCGTCCGGGTGCGCTACGATACCTTTGGCGGGTTGAACCCCTTCTCTGATTTCATCAATGGCGACTGGTTCGGTGACGGAGGGAAACCGCGTTTCCGTACCCGTCTTATTCAGGACGGCAAGCCGTTAACACTCCACGGTCGGGAGACGCTCACCGGAGAGGCGACCAGCGAGACAGAGGGGTGCCTTTTGAACGTTGCGGGTATCACTACCGGCGCACGGACCATCCCCGGCAGCAAGGCCGTGCGGCGCAAGGGCCCCAAGGGCGGGTTCGTTCCGAAAGAGGGTTACGAGACACAATGGGGTCTTGAACTGGGGTGGATCCAGTCTGGCGCAACGTGCGTCTATGAGGATTTGGACCTATCTAAGAAGGAGGCTCGGGAACTCGCCCTCCACCTCTCCAGTCAGGTCAACGAAGCGGAAGTCCTCTTATGCGATGTCGCCGCGCCCGAACGGACGCTCGCGGCGGTTAAGACGCCAGTCACCGGGAATTGGCGAACCTACACGACCGTGAAGGTGACACTGCCGGACTCCGCCGCCGGGGTGAAGAATCTGCTGTTGCGTTTCCGCTCCGTAAAGGGCGGCACGCTCACGAAGGGCCACGCCGCGCTGATTCCCGGCATGGTGTACGGCACGATCGTCGCCGCCTTTGAGAAAGACCCCACGGTATCCGTGCCGGAACTGATTGTGCGTCCCGCCTGTTTTTATCCCGCCGTTGAACATCGTGATTACATTACCCTTCGCGGTATCGTCTTCAAAGACGCCGGTCCCAACTGGGCACCGCCCACCAGCGAGCAGACTGCCATCGTGGGTACCAATTGGAGCAGGGGATGGATAATCGAGGACTGCGAGGTGTACGGCACGGAATGCAGCGGCATCACGCTTGGCAAGTACGGCGACGAGTTCGACAATATCGGTTCCACCGCGCAGAATTACCACAACACCATCATGCGCTGCGTGAGCAACGGACTTGACCGCGTAGGACATCACCTTGTGCGCCGTTGCCGGATAACAGACTGCGGGCAGGCCGGTATCTGCGGTTCGCTTGGTGCGGTGTTCTCTGCCATCGAGGATTGCGAAATCTCCTACTGTCACTGGAAGAAACCCTTCGGCGGGGCGGAGATGGGCGGCATTAAAATTCACGCGGCCGTCGATTTCACCATTGCGCGGTGCCGCATTCACCACTGCGGGAGCGTCGCCGGAATCTGGTTCGACTGGATGGGGCAAGGGGCTCGGGTGGTCGGCAACACCCTGTGGGCCAATAATTGGGATCTCTTCTTCGAGGTCGATCACGGGCCAATTCTAGTGGAGGGCAATGACCTGCTGTCGAAAGAATCCCTTCACGCATGTTCGCAGAGCATGGCTTTCGTGGGGAACCGCATACGCGGCACCTATCACTACCATAACGACAAGCGGTGCACTCCGATTTTCAGACCCCATTCCGTCACGCTCGATTCTCTTGATAAGGTGGAGTGCGGTAACGGCGCGATGATTTTCATCAACAACATTCTCGCAGCCGATCCCCGCTGGGACAAAGAGGCTCACCCTAGCCGCTACGAGGACAACTGGATGGTGCCGGTGACGTGTTGGACGGTGGATGACGCGACCGGCAAATGTACCATAACGCCACCGGAAGAGGCGCAACGGCCCACTTTCAAGCCGGTTAATGCGGCGCGGCTGGGCAAGGCGTTACTGCACGATCAGGAGTATCCGGAAGTCTCGGTACAGGAATTCTTCAAAAATGAATAGGTTGCCCCCGATCATCTTTGGAACATCTTGTCTCGGTAACCTTTATCGTGAGATTCCGTTTGAGACGAAGACCGCGATAGCAGCGGAGTGGTTCAAGGCGTTTGACCATCCCGTCATTGACTCGGCCGGGAAATATGGCGCGGGACTCGCGCTGGCTTGTATCGGTCAGGCGCTCAAGGCGCTCGGCAAGCGGGATGGCGATCTTACGATCAGCGTCAAGCTGGGCTGGCGTCGGTCGCGCCCGCTTTTAGAGGGCGAAGAACCGACCTTTGAGCCTGACGCATGGAAAGGTTTGACATGGGACGCGGTGCAGGATATCTCGCGGGAAGGCATACGGCGTTGTTTCGAAGAGGCGGCGCGGCTGTTGGACGGTTATGGTATCGGGATGGTGAGCGTCCACGACCCCGATGAGTTTATAGCAGGCGGCGGAGCCTTCGCAGACATTACCGGCGCGTACGAAACGCTTTTTGAGTTGAAAGCCACCGGAATGGGCGTGGAGTCGGTCGGCATCGGCGTGAAAGACTGGCGTGTCATCCGGGAACTGTGGGAACACGGTATCCGTTTCGACTGGGCGATGTTCGCCTGTGCTCCGACTCTGCTGTCGCATCCGCCGGAACTGCTGGACTTTGTGGCCAGGTTGAAAGACGCGGGAGTGACGCTTATCGATTCGGCGGTTTTCAATGGAGGTTTCTTGACGGGCGGCGAGATGCTTGATTACCGTAAGGCCGATCCGGTCGAACAGGCGGCAGCTTTCGCGTTCCGCGACCGATATCTCGCGCTTTGCCGCGAATTCGGTATCGACCCTGCCGCGCCCGCCGTGGAATATGCTTTCCGACTCGGATTTGACGCGGTCGCCCTCAACACATCCTCGCCCTGCCGTATCCTAAAGAATGCCGCATACGCCACCCACACATCACCGACTGCTTTTTGGGAGAATCTTATGCCAGATGCCTAAAGGGAAAAACGTTATGCAGATATTCTCGATGGTTATTCGTTGGATCGTGAGGGGCATCGTTGTTATCGGAATCGTTTCAACTCTTTACATTGCGTTAAACTCCGGCGATGACAAACCGACGGACGATATCGAATTCCGTGACATCCGCGTCAAACCATCGGACGAAGACAATGCCTACCTTGGTTTGATTGCCATGACTCAAGCGTTGAAGCAATGGCCGGAAAAGAATGAATATCCCGGCAAGCTCACCCCAGAAAGGGTACATGAACTTCTAACGGCGAATGCGGATGCACTTGGCCTCTTCCATACGATAGCGATGCGGCCGGTGTGGTTTGAAAATCCCAAGACTGATGTCACGAAGATATCTGTGCCGTTTACACCTTTCGTCTGGATAATGCGGTTGCAGAGGCTAAAAATCGAGGAGTTGATCGCGAAAGGCGATATCCATGCGGCGACGGAAGATATCAAAGACACAATTCGTTTTTTGTCGACAATCATGTCAGGTGCCGATGAATTAACGGTTTTCTCTGTTACTCTTAATATGTGTGACTCCACTTCTTTGCTCGCGATGAAGGCCGCCTCATCTGAGAAGGCAACAGAAGAAGATATGCTTCAGCTGTTGGAGTCTGTACGCAACGTCCCACCCATACTGATACCATCCTTCAAACAAGTAAGCTGCCGAACGTACTCAAAAATTTTTTCTCCTGGGGTGGATATAGTTTTGAATAAAAGCCGGCGCGGAAGTTTCCGTAGAAAAAACTTTCAACGGTATGCGTTTAAACCCAATCGGACCAAAGCTTTATACATTAAAGAGATGCAAGAGGCAATCACGATATCGGAAAATGATTTCAGCCGGGAAGAATGGAAAGCCTTTGAAACTAGACAAGAGCAGGCTATGCCGATAACCCGTAACTTGTTGGTTCCGAATATAATGGGAAGGGCTATGGCGCAAGCTTTAACACCCGATTATGGTAATATCGTTGAAAAAATCACGCTTTTGAAAACTCGTATGGCTTTTGCGGAAATTGTTATCGCGGCGGAACGTATGCGGCTACGGACAGGAAAAAATCCCGATGGATTGGCGGCGTTGGTGCCGGACTATCTGCCCGCCGTACCGCTTGATCCGTTCAACCGTGGGATGGCGTTAAAATACGATTCGGCAAAGCGTATGGTTTATACCGTAGGACCGGAAGGCACGTTCAACCCCGCGACAACCGAGATTAGCCGCATACGGGATTATGTGCGTTATTCCGTTACGCTCGGCGGTTTGGCGCAAACAGAAAATAACAGCGAGCGTTGATCCCGCTGTTATTTTTAAGAAACCCAGGTTAGGGTCAGATCCAGGCTATTGCTTGCCAAACAGACCGCCGAGATCGCTGCCCAGCGCGTTTTTAATGGAGTCAACCGTTTGGCCGATTTTGTCCAGCGTACCGGAATTGTCACCTTGGCCGCCCAAAAGTTTGCCTGCCAGCGCGGCCAGATCAGTTTGATTGTCGCCGCCGTCGGCAGAATTGCCGGTGAAAGCACTGATGGCCTGACGGACTTTCTGGATTGCGTCTGAAACCTCAATTTCGCCGTTTTGGATTTTCGAAATCAGCGAGTTGATGTCGGAGGGGATTTTGTCGCCCAGCGCGTTTTTCAAGGTGTCGATCAATTGGAAAAGCTCTTCTTTGTTCATTTGTCATCCTTTCGTTGCAAATTACGTGGACTTCGGATTGAACCGTTTGCCCCGCAGTTAAACCAGTACCTTTATCACAATCTTTTTCACATGGGACGGCATGCCGATAGCTCGGCAGGGTAGGTGGCCTTCGCCGGGGAAAAGAATCATAAACTGTCCCGGACGCATTGCCACCAGCGAAGTCTCACCGTCGTAGAATCCGATGTCGCTGTCGGTGTCAAACGTACCGGTTTCGGGTTGGTCTGTCAACGGGACCCAGCCGATTTGTTCTTCGCCGGCGGCGACGCACTGGATGTCGATATAGCGGCGGTGCGCTTCCATTTGCCCCTCTTCCACCGGTTTAGTCAGGTAGGTGTTGACATTGGCGTAGAGTTTTTTCGGTTCGACCAGGGAAATGCTTCCGTCCGGCAGTGCGGCGAGGTCGGAACCGCGCAAGAAATCGAATGCGGCCTTGAACAGCGGATGAATCCCTAGATAGCGGTCGGCGTTTTCCAGCGTGTCAACAATCATGGCGACTCCTTTATTCCGGCACTACCGCGCGCCAGTTGATCTTGCCTGAACCCTTGGTGTTGATGGGGAGCGTCGTTTCGACGGTTCCCAGCGGAGGGGCTGGCGGTTTGATACCCTGGATTACGGCCGGCGGTTCTTTGGTGGCTTTCGGGTAAACCGGGGGCTGCGGTTTTTCCTCCGGTTTCTTCTCCGGAGGTTTCACCGCCGCCGGTTTTTCTGCCGGCCGTTCCGCTGGCGGCACGGTTACGGCAGTTTTGGGAGGTGGCGGCGGTGTGGCGGCGGCCGGAACGAGCGCGGGCTTTGCGGGCGCCGGGGGCGGTGTCGTCGCGGCAGGTTTTGCCGCCGGTGCCGGTTTTGCCGCCGGAGGCGGCACGGTCTTTGCCGGGGCGGGTTGCGTCGGTTGAGCCGCCGGAGCGGGGGCCGGTTTTTCTGCGGCCTTTTTGGCCGCTATCTCTTGCCGCATCTTTTCAAGTTCGGCCCGGAATTTTTCTAAATCATTGTTGCGGGCGGTGGCGGATTCGCTCTTAAGCGTGGCGTTTTCCTGCCGGACTTTTTCCAACTCGGCCCGGAATTTTTCCAGTTCGCCGTTTTGCGCCGCCATCCGTTCCTGGGCGCGGGCATTGGCTACCGCCGCTTGCTCCAGCCGTTGGTTCACGCTGTTTTGCATCGCTGCGGTGCTTTGGGCGATCTGCTGCATTGACGCTTCCAACGCCGGGGAAGTCTGGGCCACCACCGGTTGCGGGGCGGGTTCCGGCTTGTTCAGAGCCGCCTCCAGCAACTTGCCCTGCACTTGGTTCATGTTGTTCATCATGACAATGCCGACGGCGAAAAAGATACCGATCACCGCTACCAGCAGCACTGCGAAGATGATATAGAGCTGGAACATCTTTTTTCGCGCCTGCGCTCGTTCCTGCTCAATGAATTTTTGGAACGCCTCAAGTACCGGGAAAGAGCCGCCGCCGGTTTGCGCCGCTTGATAAACGGATAGCATATTGCTTCCGGAGTCGGGCGGTGGTTCGGTGGAGGGCTTGTGCTTGGGAGGAATCGCGTCGTTCATGGTACCTTCTCTTATCTAACGCTGGCACCGGGAATGGCACCAGAATCGGGGGAAGAAACAAAAAGCGATCCGTCCGGATTTCCGGCGGCCAACACCATGCCTTCGGAGATGCCGAAACGCATTTTGCGGGGGGCCAGATTGGCCACCATCACTAAGCTGCGGCCGACCAGCAATGCGGGGTCGTAAGCCTTGCGGATACCGGCAAAAACCTGGCGGGGCTTCGCTTCACCGATGTCAAGCATCAGGCGGATAAGCTTGTCGGATCCCTCCACCGCTTCGGCGGACACTACCTTGGCGACACGGAGGTCTGCCTTGGCGAAGGTGTCGAAATCGATGGTCGGCTTAACCGGATCGATTAAGGGCTTGGGGGCGGCTTCGGCCGCTGCGAGCGTATCCTTGCTGGCCTCGACCAGACTGTCGATGGCGGCTTTGTCGATGCGGGTGGCAAGGTATTCGTATTTTTCCACGGGCCGGTTTTCCATTGCCTTGGCGGCATCCGCCCACTGGTAGGGGCCTTCGCCGAACAGTTTGGAAACCTTGAGCGAATACGACGGCAGCACCGGTGTGAGATATACGGTCAGTACCCGGAAGACGTTTAAAATGGAGGTAAGCACCTTGCGGGCGGCTTCGGGGTCTGTTTTGACCAGTTTCCACGGGGACATCGAATCGAAGTATTGGTTGGCGGCATCCGCCAACGCGCGCACTTCGGTCATAACTTTGGAGAAATCGCGGGCTTCGTAGTCGGCTGCGATTTCTTCGGAACGCGCCAGGGCGTCTTGCCACAGCTTGCGTCCCGCCTCGTCCATTTCTCCCAATTGGCCGTCGAGATTTTTGTGGAGCATTTGGGCGCCGCGAGAGGCGAGGTTGGTGATTTTCCCCACCAGGTCGGAGTTGACGCGGTTGGCAAAATCGTCAAGATTCAAGTCAATGTCGTCGGTGGACCCGTTCAGCTTGCAGGCGTAGTAGAAACGCAAATCCTGCGCCTTGAGATACTTAAGGTAGGTGGCGGCCTTGATGAAGGTGCCCTTGGATTTGCTCATCTTTTCGCCGTTGACGGTGAGGAATCCATGCACGAACACCTTGGTCGGCCCCTCGTAACCCGCCGCGTGAAGCTCGGCCGGCCAGAAAAGACAATGGAATCGCACTATATCCTTGCCGATAAAATGGTAGCGCTCGGCGGAAGGATTGCCCCACCAGTCTTCGAATTTCTCGCCGTTACGGTCGCACCAGTTCTTGAGCGAAGCGAGATATCCCACCGGCGCGTCCAGCCAAACGTAGAAATACTTGCCGGGGTGGCCGGGAATCTCAAAACCGAAGTAGGGTGCGTCACGCGACACATCCCAGGGAAGCAACTCTTGGTCATCCCCGAACCATTCGCGCAGTTTTTTGGCTACATCCTGCGGAGTGTGGCCGTCAAGCCAGCCGCGCAGATACTCTTTGTACTTGGCCAGGTCAAAGAGAATGTGCTTTGATTCGCGCAATTCAAGATCGCGGCAACCGCAGGTGGCGCAATGGGCGTCTTTGAGGTCGGCGGTGGTGTAGGTGGATCCGCATGCGTCGCAAGAGTCACCGTATTGTTCTCCGGCGCCGCATTTGGGGCAGACGCCTTTTACAAAACGGTCCGGCAGGAACATCTTGCAATTGGGGCAGTAGAGCTGCTTGATCGAATTGGTCAGGTAGGCTCCGGCGGACTCTAGCCGCGCGAAGATGTCTTTGCAGAACTCGTAGTTTTCGGGCGAGTTGGTGGAGTAATAGTTGTCAAAATTAATTTCAAAACCGGCGAAGTCGCGGGTGTGCTGTTCGTAGCTGCGGGCAATCAACTCCTCCGGGGTGATACCCTCCTTACGGGCGCGGACCATGATCGGGGTGCCGTGGGTGTCGTCCGCGCAAACGTAAACGCAGCGGTGGCCGCGCATTTTTTGGAAGCGGACCCAAAAGTCGGTCTGAACATACTCCACCAGATGCCCTAGATGGATATCGCCGTTGGCGTACGGCAGGGCCGAGGTAACGATGATTTTACGGGATTCCATGAAAAATTCCTCCTTGTTTTGCTACTCCGCCGCCTTGCTGTTGTTGAGGTCTGCAATTCTAGCGGCGATTTCCCCCGTCAGGTCGGTCTTGGCGGCATGTATACCGATTCGGACGGCGTGGTAGATCGCCCGTGAGGTTGAGGCTCCGTGGGTGATAATCACCGGACCGTTCACGCCCAACAGCGGGGCACCACCGTACATTTCGGGATCCATTTTCTTTTTGAGCGATTTGAACGCCCCACAAAACTTGAGCAGCAGCGTTGCCATCTTTCGCAGCGTGGTGCGGGTAAACTCGTTTTTCATCCAGTCTCCCACTGCGTGCGCCACGCTCTCGGTGGTCTTCAGCACCACGTTCCCCACGAACCCGTCGCAAACCACAACGTCGATTTCGCCTTGGAAAATGTCGTGGCCTTCGATGTTGCCGTGGAAATTCAGCCCCGGGGCGACCTGAAGCAGCGGGAACGCCTTTTTCGTCATCTCGTTGCCTTTGCAGTCCTCGGTACCGATGCTCAGAAGCCCTACCAGCGGGTTGGGGCGTTTAAGGATACAGCGGGAATAGGCGCTGCCCATCACCGCAAACTGCACCAACCAATCCTCGTGGCAGTCGGTGTTGGCGCCGGCGTCGAGCACCAGCACCGGATGGTCGGACAGCCGCGAGGGAAGCACCGTGGCGATGGCCGGGCGCAACACGCCTTTGATTCGGCTCAGGGTGAAGAGCGCCGAGGCCGATACCGCCCCGGAGTTCCCGGCGGAGACGAAAGCGTCCGCTGCGCCGCGCTTGACCAGCCCCATCGCGACGTTGATCGAGCAGTTTTTCTTCTTCCGCACGGCGTCCGCCGGGGATTCGTCCATACCGATGGATTCCGGCGCGTGGACGATCTCCAGCTTTGTCATGTCCGCCTGCCGGTATTTCGCCAGCTCGGCTTTGGTTGCCTGTTCGTCCCCAACCAGATAAATCGTATCAAGCCCCTTAAGTTTGGCTACGGCTTCCACCGCGCCCTTGACTATCTCTTCGGGAGCGTGGTCGCCGCCCATGACATCCAGCGCAATCTTCATTACGATCCTTTCGTGGGGTTAAATCACACAAAAGGTTTCCGCCGGGGGGCGGAAACCTTTTGACCAGTCCATGCTCGCTCTGCCTACTCGGCGGTAACGGTCAGAACCTGACGACCGTTGTACATCCCGCATGCCGGGCAAACGCGATGGTCACGGCGCATCGCCCCACAGTTCGGGCACGCCTGCACCTGGGCAAGCTCTGCCTTCACCTGGCCGCGGCGCTGGCGCACACGCATTTTGGACTTTTTCCTTTTTGGTACAGCCATTTCTCTCTCCTTTACTCCGCAGGTCGGGCTCGGCTAAGCCCACCAGCGGGTTCAATTACCCTAGGCCGTCCAGGGCCGCCCAACGGTCGTCCGCTTCTTTGCGGCAGCCGCAGGGGCCGTCATTAAGGTCTTTGCCGCATTTGGGACATAACCCTTTGCAGTCCTCACGACAAACCGGATACCCAGGGAAAGTCAATATAATAGCTTCTCTTACCTCATTGGTCAAGTCAGCAAAGCCATTTATTCCATTAATTTCTATTAAACACTCGTTTAAATCCAGCGAAAAGAGCAAATCCGGCTCCTCGACGGTCATTTCAAAGGTTTTTGCGCACCGGGAACAAACGCATTGGAAACCCTGCCAGACGCGCCCGCGCACCAGTAGTTCGTCTCCGAGTTCCTGCACGAACAGATCATAACCCAACCCACCCGTCGGGTTGGAGTATTCGTCTTGACCCCAGTCTAACGCCTCTACCGGAAGTTCCCCCCGGAAGTTCTCGCCGTTTTTTTTGAGGCGCGGCACGTCGATTATCAGCCGGTCGTTCATCGGTCGAACGCTCCCGTGTTATCTACGCCGGATGCGCGGATGCGCTGTTCCGGATGCCGGCGCATGAAATTTTCAATATGCCGCTGTACCGCGGCAGGCACAAAGGCGCTGGTGTCGCCGCCGTACCGGGTAATCTCGCGGACGGTGCTGGCGGTAACATAGCTGTGGTTTTCGTTGGGCATCATGAACAGCGTTTCCACCTCCGGTTCCAGTTTGCGGTTGGTGAGCGCCATCTGGAATTCGTATTCGAAGTCGGAGTAAACCCGCAGCCCGCGCACCACCACGTCAACATTGTGCCGGCGGCAATATTCAACCAGCAGGCAGTCCAGCCGGTCGATCGCTACGTTTTTAATCCCCGCCTCGGCGACACTTTCGCGGATCATCTCCATCCGTTCTTCAATGTCGAACATGCTGGTGGGTTTCATGGAAACGCCGGCTACCACCACTGTCACCCGCCCAAACAGCCGGGCACTGCGCTGAAGCAGGTCGAAATGTCCCATCGTCAACGGGTCGAAAGTCCCCGGATAAATCGCTTCTCTCATGCTTCTCTCCTGTACAGGGCAACTCTGGTGTGACCGTATTCGCGGTTCTTGAACAGCGTCCATCCCGTAACTTCCTCGGCAGATTTTGCCACCGGCATTTCGGCGATGAACACCCCGCCGGTCTTAACCGCGTTTCCGGCAGCTGCGGCGGACATCAGTCGACCGAACCCCTGTTCCCGTCCGATGATGTAAGGCGGGTCGGCGAACGCGAAATCGGCGGCCAGTTCCGCCGCGCCACGCCCAATCCAGCTGAAGGCGTCAGCGCGCACCGCCTCTCCGCCGTCTGCTCCCAGAACCGCCTGATTTTCCTTGAGCAGGGCCAGGTTGCGCGGGTCTTTTTCAACCCAGACCACCCGCATTGCCCCGCGGCTCAACGCTTCCAGCCCCACCGATCCCGACCCGGCAAAAAGGTCGATCCACACCGATCCGGGCACAATGTCGGCCAACATTGAAAACAACGCTTCGCGCACCCGGTCTTGGGTCGGGCGTACTTTATCTCCGGGCGGAACCTTAAGTTTACGCCCGCACCATATTCCTCCAGAAATGCGCATGGTCGGGAAGTATAACCTACCTCCCTGTTCTTGACAAGGGCAAAAATCGGTTGGCCGGGCTTCGGATTGCCAAACGATGTGCGCGTAATCGCGGAGACCGTGAATTGTTTTGACGGTTTTTGGATGGTTTTGGTACACTACCTGTCATTGCGGATTTGTTGTTTTTAGGAAAGGCTTTGGTTATGGCGGGAAAGGTTGGATCATCGAACACCGGCGGCAGCGTGGGCGCAGCCAGACCGAGGGAGATAGTTTGCGCCAATTGCGGCCAGACCGCGTTGGTTCGCGTCGAGCCGGTTTACGAGGGATTCCGCAAGGTTGGCGAAACCGTAATCTGCACCGCGTGCGGTTTCCGTTACGAACCGGGGGCCGAGGTTCCTTTTGCCGAACCTCAGGAATCGCGCCCCAGGATTTTTTCTGATGACGACCGTCCGGTGGCGATCAACATTTTTTCCGAAGAAGAGCGGCGCCACAGTTGCGGCTGGTGCAGGAATTTCGTGGTGAATCCCTTTACCCAGCGATGCGGGCTGACCAACCAACCGGTCGAGGCGACAGGATTGTGTTTGCGTTTTGAGGCCAAGCCGGGGGATTCGCAGTGATTCCGGAAAAGTGGCTGTGGAAAGACGCTTTGGAACGGTTGCGGGAGGTGGATGCCGCTTGGCCGTCCGACGGGGCCGGGCCGGAGGAACTGGCCGCGCATGAGGCGGCGTTGGCGGAGTGCCGCGATTGGCTGGCTGCGCAAGAACCGCCGAGGATTGCCAAGTTGGCCGACCAGCTGGTGCCCGGCATCAGCCGCCGCCGTTTCTGGTGCGCCTTGGTTCCGGCGGAACGGGAAGTCGCCAAGGTGAAGATCACGGATGTGGATATTCTCGACCGGGACCTGCCGCCGGAAGCCGTCCCCGCTTTCCCCACGTTGCCGGTCACGGCGTTGTTGGATTCTCTCCGCTCCGCGTTTAATGTAGGCGGTATTTTCCGAACCGCCGAATGTTTCGGGTTCGACGAGTTGGTGCTATGCGGCTACACCCCGCTTCCGGAAACACCTGCCGTGGCCAGAGCGGCGCTCGGGAGCGAAAAATTGCTGAAATGGCGGGCCGGCGGAAAGATTGCCGACGAAATAGCGGCGTTGCGGCGGCATGGTGTGGTTTGTTACGCCTTTGAAACGGTTTCCGGGGCGGCACCGATGGAGGATTTCCAGTGGCGGTTTCCCTGCGCGGTGGTGTTGGGGAACGAGCGGTTCGGACTTACCGCGGAAACCGTGAAACTTTGCGACCAGGCGGTGCGGATTCCGTTGTATGGCCGGAAAAACTCTTTAAATGTGGGAAGTGCGTTCGCCATTTTGGCGCACGAATTGCGTCAGCGTTTCCGGCCTTAGGAAAAACGTCAGTACCCCAAAACTTTGGATTGACTCTGATCGGATATTTTTCTAACATATTGCGCATATTTCTGGGGCGATTATCTCAGTTGGTTAGAGAACCTGGTTTACACCCAGGGTGTCGGGGGTTCGAGTCCCTCATCGCCCACCAGCCTTCGCTCAGCGGAGCTGAGCTTCGGCTCGGCGAGCCGAACCCGCAGGGGAAGGCTGTCGCGCCGAAGCGTAACACGCGGCGGCGGACAAAGAGAAAGGAACGGGCAGTGGTAGGGTATCATTATGTTTACATGCTGTCTGACATTGCAACACATGGTCACCACTATGTGGGCATGACAAGTGACCTTGAAGCGAGACTTGAGAAGCACAATTCGCGTCAAGTTCCGCATACATCGGAGTTTGCACCTTGGATGATTGATGCCGCAATAGCCATCCGCGACAAGAATGTCGCGTCACATCTTGAGCAGTACTTTAAATCTGGAGTGGGTCGGGCTTTTGCAAACTAACACATGTTCTCACGGATATGAACCGCCCATGGATAGACATGTTCTTTGCTGCTGCAGGCAATGGCATCTCGAAAGACCATGCCGACTGGGCCAACGCCTATTTCACGATGAAGGACGGGGCGCGTCCCGCGAAGGCGGTAGCTGAGCAGCTCGGCATCCTCACGCCACCGCCGTCAGCCGCGCCGCGCATCAACAACGCGCGCTTTTTCGGCGTGAGACCGGGACATCCGATTCTCTGGCGCGTTCCGGTGTCGGGCGAGCGTCCGATGCGCTTTTCGGCGTCCGGCATTCACGCAGGCGCGAAGCTCGACGCGTCAACGGGCTTCGTCACCGGCGCTGTCACCAAGCGAGGCAAATACAAGATCAGTTTCTCCGCGGACTCGAAGACGATTGTGCTGATGGTCAGCGCGGCTGCGAAATGACCAAGGAAAACAATGGGGACCTCTCATTTCCAGACAGATTGGGCATTGAAAAACGAAAGGAGAAAAAACATGAGAACCACAATTACTTATCGTCTCGCCTCATTTTTCGCATTCGCGGGGGCGCTCGCCTTTGCTGGCGCGGCGTTCGCGCAGGTGCGGGCTGAAGGCAATGCGTGGGAAAGCGCGTACACACGCTACAGGTTCGCCGTCGACGCGGCGAGCGGAAGCGGAAACTGCATGCAGCTTTCGGACGTTGCGCTTTACGACGAATCGGGCGCGGCGATCCCGTCCTCGGCGTTCGGGCTTTCGTTCGATAACAGCCTTCACGGGCTGAAGGGCGTTTCCGCCACGAGCCCCGACGGGGAAGGCCCCGAAAACGCCGTCGACGACGACCCAAGCACGAAATGGCTCGACTGGCGCGGCGGCCGCTCTGCCACCGAAGAGCAGAGGTCGGCCGTCTATCTCGAATTCAGGTTCACGACGCCGAAGAAGCTATCCGGATATGCGTGGTTCACGGCCAACGACTCGCCGGACCGCAATCCGTCCGCCTGGAGGTTTCTAGCCTCGAACGACGGCAGGAACTGGATCGCGCTTGACACGGTGAAGGGGTACAGATGCGCTGACAAGTTCAAGTCGCTGGCGTTTAGGAGGCGGTTTGCTGACATTCCGCTTTACCGCTTCAAGGTAGATGCGACGAAGTTTCCGGACATCGCTAAAACGGTTGAGAAAAACTTCAGGCAGCAGATTGAGGCGATGGCCCCGAATGTGGTGTCGCTCCTCGACGGCGCGGGCGCGAAATGGACGGGCGGCGAAATCACGATCATCCCCACGGACGAAAAAGGCGCGGCGTGGACCAGCGCCGGAGGCGGCAAGATCTGGCTTTGCAACGACTTCGCGAGGACAAGCCCCGACGAGGTCGTAGGCGCGTGCCTCCACGAGTTCGGCCATCTCGTCCAGGACTACCGTCCGCTTGAAGGGCGGGCGACCCCCTACCATTCCGGGCCCGGCTGGCTATGCGAGGGAATCGTCGACTGGGTACGCTGGTTCAACATGGAGGGCGCGGCGGGCGTCAAGCGCGCGACCGAAGACGCAAAAAAGAACCCGAAGCTCGACGCGGGCTACGGGATCACGGCATCGTTCCTCGACTACATCGTAAGGTCATACGACAGGGATTTCGTGGCGAAACTCAACAAGACGTGCCGCGACGGGCGCTACGGCGAGGACGTGTGGAAGTCTCTGACCGGCATGACCCGCGCGGAGCTTGAAGAGGAGTGGAAGAGGTCGCTCAAGGGCCTCAAGCGCCGCTCGTCCAAAGTTGTCTCGTCGGCAGACGCGAAGGACGTCCTCGACTGGGCCGATCCGTTCATAGGCTCCGCCGGGACTGGCCACACGACCCCAGCCGCGGCGTATCCCTTCGGCATGGTGCAGCCTGGCCCCGACACCGGTCTGGGCGGCTGGGAACGCTGTTCCAGTTACCAGTACGGCGACAGCCGCATCGAGCGCTTCTCGCAGACCCACCTGAGCGGAACGGGCTGTGCCGACTTTTCGGACGTCGCGTTCATGCCCTTTACCGGCGATGTCAAAACGGCGTACGCCGCCAAGTTCCGTTACGGCTTCGACAAGTCCACCGAAAAGGCGTCGCCAGGATACTACGCCGTCGAGCTCAAGAGCGGGGTGAAGGTCGAGGCGACCTGCACCGAGCACGTCGCGCTGTACCGCTTCACGTTCCGGGACGCGGCGGCAAGGCTCCTGTACGACCCCACGTGGGGGCATGGACGCGTCGCCGCCGCGACGATCGGCCCGATGGAGGGCCGCCGCGTCTCTGGCCACGTCAGCGACCGCAGGGGCTGGCCGAACCGCGACTACTATTTCGCGTGGGAGGTCTCGTCCGAGCCTTCCTCTGCAAGCGTCGTCGAGCGCGACAAGAAGAGCAATCTCCCGAAGACCGTCTATTCGTTCGAGAATTTGGGGAACAGCGGGGTTTTGTACCTCAAGGTCTCGCTTTCGCGCTCCTCGGCTGAGGGTGCACGGCACAACATCGATGTCGAGGTCCCAGGCTGGGACTTTGACGGTGTCCTCGCGTCGAACAGGGACAAGTGGCGCTCGATCCTTTCCCGCGTGGAGGCGAAGGGCGCGGTCGAGCAGCTTAAGACCCTCTACACATCGATCTACCACCTCTGCTTCCAGCCGAACCGCCTTTCGGACGTCGGGGAGAAGCCGGTGTATTCGACGTTCTCCTGCTGGGATATATACCGCGCGGCGGGGCCGCTCTACACGATCCTTGCGCCGGAATACGTGCCGGCGTTCGTCGACTCGATGCTGTGGCATTTCGACCAGAACGGATACCTCCCCGTGTGGACGCTTTGGGGGCGTGACAACCAGTGCATGGTCGGCGTCCATTCCGTGCCGATGATCGTGGATGCGTACCTGAAGGGATTGGGGAACGGCAAACCGGGAACGGGCAGCAGCGTGGACTGGGAGCGCGCCTGGCGTGACGTTAAGGCCACGCTTACGGAGAACCGTAACCGCGGCATCGCGAGGTACGAGCTTATCGAAAAGTACGGATATTATCCCTGCGACATCATCAACGATGAAAGCGTCTCGCGCCTCCTTGAGGACTGCTATGACCAGTACTGCGCGTACCGCTTCGCGGATGCGCTCGGCAAGGCGGACGAGGCCAGGTTCTTCCGCGACCGCTCGCTGAACTGGACCAACTTGTTCGACTCCGCGACGGGGTTCATGCGCGCTAAGGACTCGAAGGGCGCGTGGCGCACCCCATTCGATCCCTACAGGGTGCATGGCAAGGGCCACCACAACTACACTGAGGGCAATGCCTTCCACTGGAACTGGCATGTCATGCAGGATCCCAGGCTTCTCGTCCGCAAGCTCGGCGGTAGGGATGCCGCGCTCAAGCGCCTGACGGCGCTCTTCGAAGAAGACCCCTCCAAGCTCTCCGAGGCGCCGCCGGACGTGACCGGCCTCATCGGGCAGTATTGCCACGGCAACGAGCCGAGCCACCACGTGATCTACTTCTTCTCGCTTCTCGGCAGCCGTGACCTAGCCGCGAAGTACATCAAGGAGGTGATGGACACGCAGTACGGCGTCGAACCCGACGGTCTATGCGGCAACGACGACTGCGGACAGATGAGCGCCTGGTGCATCTTCGCCTCGCTCGGCTTCTACCCGTTCGATCCGTGCGGAGGCGAGTACGTGCTTGGCGAGGCGCAACTGCCGAGTGTTTCCATCGATGTTGGCGGCGGCAAGACATTTCGCGTCGTGTCGGACGTTCCTGCTGCGGCGTCTCGCGCTGTCGAGCTGAACGGGCGCAAGCTTGAAGGTGTCAAGATAAATCACGTAGACGTAATGAAGGGCGGCACGCTCCGTTTCGTAGCGCGTTCGCGGACACACTGAAGTCTGCGGACTTCAAGGTGAAGCGCACGGGCGTTGCCGTCCTACCCGCCAACGCCCGAGTGCGCGAAGAAGGAGAACCCACATAGTGGATAGCGTTCAGCGTGAGTCAAAGGCGCTCTTTTGGAAGAAAGGATTGACAAATGAAGTTCTCTAGACGCTCATTCCTCGGCATGACCGCCGCAACTGCGGCCACACGCCTCCACGCCGCATCCGTCCCCGCTTGGACGGTCGACGGCATCTCGCTGCCCGAATGGGCGGTGACGGCGATCCGCGAGGGGACCGCACGGTACAGGGCGTGGAAGGGTGCCGACGAGACGGTGGCGTTTTCGCTCATCACGGACATCCACTCACACGCCCCCGGCTTCAACGCCGAGGCGCCGAACTGGGGCGACCCCAAGAGCCATGTCATCTTCCAGCGGGCGATCGCTCACGCGACGGGCTCCGACTTCCTCGCCAACCTTGGCGACATGGACTTCGACGTGAACATTCTCGACGCCGCCCCGGAATGGCCCAAGGTGCAGGCGGTCATCGACGGATTCGTGAAGGTGTACGAGAAAGAACCGCTTCCGACGCTCTTCAGCATGGGTAACCACGACCACGCCAAGGGCCGCTATACCTCCCAGCAGTTCGGCGACACCTTCAACCGCGGCATCAACAAAGGGAAGGGGCACAACATCGTGCTGTCCGCCTGCGGCACGTGGGGCTACTACGACATTCCCGCGAAGAAGTTCCGCATGGTGTTCCTCAACACCTCGGACGAGGGATACGGCGGCATGTCGCGCGAACAGCTCCAGTTCCTGGCGGACACCTTCCTCGCCGCGCCGGAGGGATGGCACGTGGCCGTGATGCAGCACATCCAGGTGCCGCACATCCTCGGCTGCTGGCGCCGTTTCCTAGAGCCGTCGTCGATGAATCGCGAGATGATCTTCATGCAAATCGTGGACGACTTCGCGCACCACCGCGGCGATCTCGTGCAGGGATTCCACAATCCGCCGATCACGGGCGAGTACGACAAGATCAAATGGGATTTCTCCGGTGCCAAGGCATTGTTCGTGGGCGCATTTTTCGGTCACACGCACCTGGAACAACACATGAACATCGACGGTGTGAACTGGACCACGCGCCCCGGCTACGGTACCACGCCGCGCGACTGCATCGTGATGGGTGCGCGCTGTCCGAAGATCGAGCTCAAGTTCAACCAGTCGCGCGACATGATGATCGATCTCGTGGCGGTGAAGCCCGCGAAGCGTGCCGTGCACGTCTTTCGGTTCGGATGCGGCGGTCCGAAGAGCGAGCTCGAGTTCATGTACTGACAGGGATGTGCCCCGTGAACTTTAAAGATGGCGGTAAGGAAGGAAAAGTTAAGCACGGTGAGATGGGAAAGATTATACTTATAGCGGGCGTGAAATCTGCAAATGCATGTTTCACGCCCGTTTTCGATTGACTTCAACCGCAGATGCTCCCGTTGATTTGTTGATTTGTCTTTGTCAATCGTTTGTTTGACTTCGCTGATAGGGAAATGATATAATACGCGCCACAATTTACGTTGAAAAGGCTTGCGATATGGCACTATGCTACAATCGGCTTTGGAAGCTGCTCATTGACCGGGGGATGACGCGTACGCAAATGCGTCTTGCCGCCGGTATATCCACCACTACCCTTGCGAAGCTTTCCAAGGGCGAGGACGTGAACACCTCCATCCTCGTCAGGATTTGCGACGCGCTCGGGTGTAGCATTCATGACATCGTGGATAGTGTCCCGGAGGTGCACACATGAGCAAGACGTCGTTCAAGGCATTTTGCGTGGAATTCTATGCGAACCACACTGGCAAGACAGGTCCGGAGGTTTATGCAGAGTTTGAGAAGTCAGGATTGCTCAAAGAACTGGATGACGACTATGAAGACCTGCACGGCATGGGCATGGAGGCTTTGATGCAGATGTTTGACGAATATCTCAAAGCTAATGGAGCGAAGTCACCTAAATGTGAACATCATCAGATACGTGCTTTGATTATCCCGGAAGTGGCAAGACTGATTGCCAAACGTTTCGGAACCTCCGAAAGCGAGGCATTGTCACGTTTCTACAAATCGGCAACGGCGCAGAACCTTGCAGACGAGGAGAACGGTCTTTACGGTCAGTCGGCGCTTTTCATATTCGGCCTGTATCTTGAAGAGATGGAGATGCGGTCATGAGCACTGCTGCCGATAAGCCCGTCCGGCGTTTCCCAATTGTGGACTCGCTGAGTCCACAATCTGGCGGGTTGCTTTCGTGGACCCACTACAGGAAATTGCTACAGGTGGAAAGCGATAATCCGACGCTCGGCATAATCCTTTGTGCCGATACCGATTCCGACATCGCCCGCTATTCGATGCTACATGGCAGCGAACAGCTCTTTGCCTCGAAATACAAGCTTCTCCTTCCTTCTGAAGAAGAACTTCGCGCGGAAATCGAGGCACAGAAGATGTTCTGGATTGAACAACATGGAAACGCAGAATCCATAAAGCATTCTCCTGTGGGTATATGCATGAGGGATAAGGGAGATCAAGCGGGATGAACGACATATTCGAGTTCAGGAATGGGCTTGTCGAGAACTACAAGAAGTTCTCGACGAGTTTCGCGTCTCCGCGATCCACGGACATCGCAAGCAAAGTCCAGGCGGCATACGACGAGGGGCGCTTCTGGCCAGATCC
>JAFTCL010000071.1 GCA_017454745.1 Kiritimatiellia bacterium | reverse complement strand
GTTGCGCCCGGAGAACTCGGCCACGTCCCCGTCGGGAAGGTAGAGCAGGACCGAGCGGGAAAGCGCCACCTCGGCGTGGACGGGCCGGTTGGTGACCGCCGCGCCGTCCGGCGTGACCGTCACCGGGCCGGACACCCCGGTGACCGTGACGCCCCTGGTGAGGCAGACCAGCCGGAGGTCCCAGTTGTCGCGCCAGCCCTCGCCCAGCGGCAGGCCCTCGGCATGCGGGAAGCGGCTGTTGTAGTAGCGCCGGAAGGCCAGGTCGACTCCGGGGCAGCGCACCAGCACGTCGGCGCACTCGAACGCCACCGCCCCGGTGGTCACCGACACCGGGTCGCCGGTGGTCACGTCGGGCTTGACTTTCTCGGTCGGCTCGTCGGCAACGCCAGGGGGTGCGTTGTCGGCGGCGCCGTACGCGATTTCAGCATAGGAAAAAGAAATAATCAGTGGGAGGATAATGCACCCAACTATACTTGAAACTGAAAAACTTTTTGTCTTTGCCAATAGAAAGAACATGATAAAAATAATCTTACATAAACATTGATGTTAGGTCAAGCCGATATTGGAACAAGAAGAATAGAAAAATTGATTTTTCGGAATGACAAATTTTGATTTTGACTTACAGGCTAGAAAATAGGATAATTACGCACGTTTGAAACCGAAGTTGTAAGCGAAGGCAGGTTGCAAGGTGATAGTTGACCCCAATCCGTTGAATTTGTGTACCACACCCTGGTTCTGGTCGGCGTTTTTGAGCTGGGTTATCGCCCAGACGATTAAGATGACGACCGGGTTTATCAAGACCAAGCGCATCGATTTCCAGTATTTGGTGAGTACCGGCGGCATGCCGAGCGCCCATTCGTCGATGGTCTGCGGGTTGTTTGTTTCTTTGGGGCTGGCTTTGGGTTGGAACAGCCCGGTGGTGATGCTGGCGGTTGGCTTCGCCTCCATCACGATGTTCGACGCTGCCAGCGTGCGGCGTTCCGCCGGGCACCAGGCCCGGGTGCTGAACATCATGATCAACGAGCTTTTCGAGCACCACAAGCTTCGCCATGTGCATCTTAAGGAGTTGCTGGGACACACCAGAAAAGAGGTCTTCGCTGGTATGGCCACCGGAACGCTGGTGGCGACGCTGGTGACCTGGTTGTGGCCGGGCAGATAGTTGTGAGGGGTTTGCCGTGAGTGACCAATCGCAGGTTTTGGAGATTATCCGGTCTGGCGAGGTTTGCCTGGGTTTGGACGATGCCACCGGGGTTGAGGTGATCGCGACCATGCTGGAGCAGGCCGCCGACCGGGGTTTGTTCAACCCGGAGGTCTTGCCGAAGGTGTTGCGGGCGGTTCTGAACCGCGAGCGCAGCGCCTCAACCGCCACTCCGGAGGGGGTGGCGTTCCCGCATTGCCGGTCATTGTACATCGATAAGCTGTGCTGCGTGATCGGGGTGCACCCGAAGGGCATTCCGTTCGGCGCCTCCAATGGCGCCCCGACCACGATTTTTGTGCTGATGCTGGTGCCGCAGGAGGCTCCTTGCGTGCACGTGCAGCTGTTGACAAGACTGAGCCGTTCGCTGCTGGAGCCCGCGGTGCGCAACGAGATTCTGGCCGCCACCGCTCCCGATCAAGTGATTGATACGCTCTTGAAACACGCCGAAGAGGATAATTAGAGATGAGACCGATTTTGCTTTCAGGAACCGACGCATTTTCCGCATTCCGTCTGGATGCCATTAAATCGCAGCTGGCGGAACGGTTGCCCGGCGCGGACGGAACCGCGATTGACGCCAAGTTCATTTACCTGATCAACGCCCCGGCGCCGTTGGACGGCCAGGTGCTGGAACGCGCGATGTCGCTTTTGGGCGCGACGGGGGAAGCCGCCGGCTGCGACGGCTTTTTTGCGACCCCGCGCAAGGGCACCATCTCGCCATGGTCTTCGAAGGCCACCGATATTTTCCGCAACTGCGGCATCGACTCCGTGGCGCGGGTTGAGCGCGGGGTGCGGTTCCGCATCGAGTCGGGCGGCAAGGTGCTGGGCATCGCGGATTTGGGTGACGCGGCCACCGTTTTGTACGACCGCATGACCGAGGGTATTTACGATTCGCTGGACGATTTCTTCGACCAGCTGCCGCCCGCGCCCGGACGAGTTTACGATGTGCTTGGCAAAGGCATTGCCGCGCTGGAGCAGGCGAATGTCGAGAGCGGATTGGCTTTGAGCGCCGACGAGATGCGCTACCTTTGCGACAACTACACCAAGGCCGGGCGCAATCCGACCGACACGGAACTGGTGATGTTCGGCCAGGTCAATTCCGAGCATTGCCGCCACAAGATTTTCAACACCGAGTGGATTATCGACGGCGTAAAGCAGGACAGCTCGCTGTTCCAGATGATTAAAAACACCTACCGGAGTCATCCGGAGGGCACGTTGGTGGCCTACAAAGACAACTCCGGCGTGGTGGAGGGGTTTGACGCCCAGCGTTTTGCCGTTGACGGCAGTACCCGCGCCTACGGGTTCATTCCCGACCGCATCGACATGCTGATGAAGGTGGAGACCCACAACCATCCCACCGCCATCTCTCCGTTTCCGGGCGCGGCCACCGGGGTGGGGGGCGAAATCCGCGACGAGTCCGCAACCGGAACGGGGTCAAAAACCAAGGCGGGCATTGCCGGATTTATGGTGTCCAATCTGAATCTGCCCGATTTCCGGATGAAGTGGGAGAAAGACTACGCGGAGTTCCCGAAACGTCTGGCTACGCCGCTGCAGATTATGATTGACGGGCCGATCGGCGGCGCTGCGTTCGGCAACGAGTTCGGACGTCCCCAGCTTTGCGGCTTTTTCCGCACTTACGAGGAAGAGGTGGCGGGACGTTACCGCGGTTACCACAAACCGATCATGCTGGCCGGCGGTATGGGCAACATCCGCCACGGGTTGGTCCACAAGCGCGAGGTCACCGCCGGTTCGCTGATTGTGCAGATCGGCGGCCCGGCGCTACGGATCGGGCTTGGCGGCGGCGCCGCCAGCTCGATGGTTACCGGCAGCAACGACGAGGCTTTGGATTTTAACTCGGTTCAGCGCGGCAATGCCGAAATGGAGCGCCGTTGCCAAGAGGTGATTGACGCTTGCGTGGCGATGGGGGACCAGAATCCGATTTTGAGCATTCACGATATCGGGGCCGGCGGGCTTTCCAACGGTTGCCCGGAGTTGATCGAGGCCACCGGCGGCACTTTCGATTTGCGTACCGTACACAATGAGGAGCCTTCGATGAGCCCGATGGAAATCTGGTGCTGCGAGGCGCAGGAGCGTTATGTGCTGGCAATCCGGCCCGAGCACCGGACGTTGTTCGAACGGTTGTGCGAGCGCGAGCGTTGCCCGGTCGCGTTCATCGGCGAAGCCCGCGATGACGGGCGGCTGGTGCTTAACGACACCCATTTCAACGACAAACCGATCGATATGGACATCCGGGTGCTGTTAGGAAAGCCGCCGCGGATGCTGCGCGATGTCACCCATGAAAACCATCTGCCGCCGAAGTTGGATTTGTCCGGCGTTTCGCCGGCCGAATCTTTCGAGCGGATTTTGCAGTTGCCGACAGTGGCGGACAAAACCTTCCTGATCACCATTACCGACCGAACCGTTACCGGACAAGTTCACCGCGACCAGATGGTGGGCCGTTACCAGTTGCCGGTGGCGGATAACGCGGTGACTATCACGGATTACGTCGGTTATACCGGCGAGGCGATGGCTACCGGCGAGCGCACCCCGGTGGCGTTGATCGGCGGCCCGGCCTCCGGACGTCTGGCGGTGGCGGAGGCGATCACCAATATCGCTTCGGCGGCGATTGGAAAAATCGGCAACATCAAGCTGTCCGCCAACTGGATGTGCGCTTGCGGCGAACCCGGCGAAGACGCGGAGCTTTTCGACACCGTAAAGGCGGTTGGAATGGAGTTTTGCCCAGAGCTTGGAGTGTCCATTCCGGTGGGCAAGGATTCGCTTTCGATGCGCACGGTTTGGGATGACTCAAAAGGCGCGTCGCACCGTCAGGTGGCTCCGTTGAGCCTGATTGTCAGCGCGTTCTCTCCGGTGTCTGACGTGCGCAAAACCGTTACGCCGGATTTGAAGCCCGGCAAGTCTTCGCTGCTGTTGGCGGATTTGGGGCAGGGGCGCAACCGGTTGGGCGCAAGCGCGCTCTCCCAAGTGTGGAACCAAGTGGGCGATGTGCCGGCGGACATGGATGATCCGCGGCTTTTGCGCCGGTTCTTTGAGGCGGTGCAGGAATTGGTTGACCGCGGGTTGCTGTTGGCGTATCACGACCGTTCCGACGGCGGCGTGGCGGTCACGCTGGCGGAGATGGCGATCAGCGGCGGACGCGGCGTGGAGGCTGACTTGGGCGAAGGCGATCCGCTGTCGCTGCTGTTCAGCGAAGAGCCGGGCGCGGTGTTGCAGGTTGCCGATGCCGACCGTGACGCGGTGCTGGCGGTGTTGGGCGGCTACGGTTTGTCGGCGCTGGTGCGCGATATCGGTGTCCCAACCGACGGACGTTCGTTCACGGTCAAGGTCGGCGGTACGGTGCAGCTCGACACCGACATCACCAAGATTCGCCGGTTGTGGTCAGGATTGACCTGCGCGATGCAGTCGCGCCGCGACAACCCCGAATGCGCGCGTCAGGAGTACGACAACGCGCTTGACGAGTCCGACCCCGGTTTGAGCTTTAAGCTTACTTATGACCCGGACTTCGCGCCGGTGCCGGCTGGACGAACCCCGGATAAACCCAGGATGGCGATTTTGCGCGAACAGGGCATTAACGGTCAGGTCGAGATGGCGGCGGCCTTTGCGCTGGCGGGCTTTGAGTCGGTCGATGTGCACATGACCGATCTGCTTAGCGGACGGGTTACGCTGGACGGTTTCAGTGGGCTGGTTGCCTGCGGCGGATTTTCATACGGAGACGTTTTGGGCGCGGGAAGCGGTTGGGCCAGGAGTATTTTGTATAACGACCGGCTGTTGGAGATGTTCCGCCGCTTCTTTGCGCGTCCCGACACTTTCACCTTGGGCGTTTGCAACGGCTGCCAGATGGTTTCCCAGCTGAAGGATATCATTCCCGGCGCGGCGCATTGGCCGGCTTTCCGGCGCAACCTCTCTGAACAGTTCGAGGCCCGTTTCGCCACGTTGGAGGTTTTGGATTCCCCCTCGGTGCTTTTGAAGGGTATGGCCGGTTCGCGGATTCCCATCGCCGTTGCCCACGGTGAGGGCCGGGTGGAGTTCGACCGTCCCGAAGATGCCGCGCTGGCGATTCCGGCGTTGCGTTTTGTCGACGGGCGCGGGGCGGCTACCGAGCGGTATCCTTGGAATCCCAACGGTTCTAAAGGCGGCTTGACGTCGTTCACTTCCGAAGACGGCCGGGCCACGATTATGATGCCGCATCCGGAACGCGGATTCCGTTCGGTCCAGCTTTCTTACCGTCCGTCGGATCTCTTCACCGCCGAGGCCGGGCCTTGGATGCGGATGTTCCGCAACGCCTACGCCTTCGCAACCGGAAACGTTTGATGATCAAACTGCCCGCCAAGTTCAAGAACCACGGTCTGGAGTTCCTTTACGAAGACCGCGATCTGGTGGTTGTAAACAAGCCGGTCGGGCTTTTGACCAACTCCCTGCGCGGTTCGAACGCCATCTCCGCCGAGGCGGTGGTGGGCGATTATTTGCGTAAGGGCAATTCCCGATCGCGGCTTTGTGCCTGGCTGGTGCATCGGCTGGACCGGGAGACTTCAGGGGTGATGGTTTTCGCCAAGAGCGAGGCGGCTCAGCAAAAACTCAAAGACCGCTGGCACGAGAACGAGAAGCTTTATTTGGCAGTAGTCGGTGGCGGCAAGATTGCGTCCAGCGGGGTGTATAAAAGCCTTTTGGCGGAAGATGACGACTATTTTGTCCACTCCGTACCGGAAGGCGGGAAGTTTGCCTGCACAGAATACCGGTTACTGTTCGAGTCGGCGAATGCCAGCGCGGTGATGGTCAGGTTGCTGACCGGACGCAAGAACCAGATCCGGGTGCATTTCTCGGAGGCCGGGCATCCCGTGTTGGGCGACCGCAAGTACGGTCCCGGGGCGAGGGCGTCAAGGTTGATGCTGCACGCCAAATCAATCAGTTTATTCCATCCGCACAACGGGGCGCGGATGACGTTTGACACAGAAATCCCGGCGGAGTTTTTTAAGGCCGTTCCCGGTTTTACCGCCGAATGTTGGCCGCAAAACGGCTAGGAGGTTATCATGCGCAATCCAAAAGAGATCGCCATCAATTTTGAAAACGTGGCAAAGAACAAAGCGACGCTTCCGCTGCGGCAAATGGTGGCGCTGGCGGTTTTCGCCGGAATGTACATTGCTTTGGCAGGGGTCGGGGCCACGGTCGGGTCTTGCACCATTGCCAACCCTTCGGTTGCCAAACTGGTATCAGGCTGCATTTTCTCGGCCGGACTGATGATGGTGGTGATCGCGGGGGCGGAACTTTTCACCGGCAACAATCTCATGTCGATCGCGTTGATCCGCCGACAGATTTCGGTTCTCTCGCTGTTGCGCAATTGGGTGGTGGTGTATCTCGGCAACGCGGTGGGAGGTATCGCGGTGGCGGCGATGATTGTTTACGGGCACACCCCTGGGATAATAGATTCCAAGTTGAGCGCCTCGATTGTCGGCATCGCGACGGCAAAGGCCGGTTTGAGTTTCGGCGACGCTTTTTTGCGCGGCGTGCTTTGCAATTTTCTGGTGTGCGTAGCGGTGTGGATGACAGCCTCGTCTAAAAAGGTTTCCGGGAAAATCGCCTGCATCTTCATGCCGATCATGCTGTTCGTGATGTGCGGTTACGAACACTGTGTCGCGAATCTCTACTATCTGCCGGCGGGCCTGTTCACCGCATCTGAATACGGCATCGCGGCAAAAAGCCTGACCATTGCCGGCTGTCTGCACAACATCGCGGCGGTGACTCTGGGCAACATCGTCGGCGGCGCGGTGTTCGTGGGGCTAGGCTATTGGCTGGCGCTTTATCCGTCACTGCACCCGGTGCAACAAAAATAACCGATCATACGTTGGCTAGCCGCTGGGCCAGTCTGGGCAAATCCGGGTCGCGGGCGCCGAAAGTGGCCAACACCCCGGCTTGGTTTGCCGCCGCGCGCATAATGGCTTCCGCTTCCGGCATCCCGTTCGCCAGTTGAACGTTTACACCGCGCAAGTGCAGTTGTTCGGCCAAATCTCCGCTGCACACGCTGCGGTTTGCCGTACCTCCGGCATCGTACACCGGCAGCAGGATTAACCGGTCCTGGGGGCGGCACACTTCGGCGAACATATCGGTCAGCGCGTTAAGCATCTTCCTCAGCGGGGCGTAGCCGTGCGGCCGCCACACCGCGCAAATGCCGTTTGGCGCCACCGCCGACAGTGTTTTCCATGCCGCAGCCAGCTTTTCGGGATTGTGCGCGTAATCATCCACCACCATCGCGCCGTCGCACTGTCCCACGCGCTGGAGCCGTCTAGAGATGCCTTTGAATTCCGGCAACGCCGCTTGAAGCGTATGCGGATCGGCTCCCAGTGCCAAAGCCATGCGCACCGCGTGCCAGCTGTTCATCACGTTGTGCATTCCCGGCATCGGTACCGTGTAACGCGTTCCGTCGAGGGTAAACGATCCCGCCCAACCGGACAGCTCCACGTCTTGAGGAAGCCCGGTTTCGCTTCGCCCGTCAATCACCACACCGGGGATTTTGGCGCGGAACGAACTGAACAGCTCTTGCGTTTCATCCATGCCGAAATGGTCTGCGGAAGCGTTGGTGATGATGGCGTGGTCTGGGGAAAAAGCCATTAGCGATTTGTCCGATTCGTCAACTTCCGCCACCGCCCACTTTCCGGTTCCGAAATGGACCGATCCGATACGCCGGCCGTTGTCATCCCAACCGCCGACTTCCGCCCCGTTGACCACCAGCGGATCGAATCCCGCCGCGACCAGCAGATGGCCGAGCATCGCGGTGACGCTGCTTTTTCCGCAGGTTCCCGCAACGGCCACTAATGTGCGTCCGGAAAGCGCGGCCGCCAATTCGTCGGCGCGGTGCACCACCGGGATGCCGAGCGTTTCGGCTTTGAGTTTGTCGGGATTATCGGATTCTATGGCACTGCTGACCACAAGCCGCGCGGTGTCACGGCCAATCCCGCTGCCGTCTTGCGGGAAGAGTCTCACGCCCTGCGCTTTCAGGCGGCTAAGCGTCGATGTGAGGTCGCCGTGGTCTAAAAGCCGGTCCGAACCGGTAACAGTGCGCCCCTGATCCAAAAGGGTTTGCGCCAGCGCGCTCATCCCCACGCCGCCGATGCCTGCGATATGCACCACATTTCCCATTATTTGACTCCTTCTGCTAGCGCTTATTGTGCCACCCGAAGGTACCGTTCGGAACCGTGGGAGAAATCGGATGGAATGTAATTTTTAACCCTCGGGCCGCAGATGGTGTATTCCTTGCGGAAGTTGAGGAAAATCCACGGGCAGTCTTCGCGGATGATTTCTTGCGCAACCATCCAGTGTCGGTTGCGTTCGTCCTCGTCGGTGGCGGCGCATGCGGCGTCATACTCGCGGTCGAAATCCGGGTTGACGTAATTGGTGCGGTTGGGACCGGGCGACACGTTCTTACTGTGAAACAGCTGGAGGAAGTTTTCTGCGTCGGGATAGTCGCCGATCCACCCGATGCGGTACATCTGGCTTTGCCGTTGCGCAATGCGGCGCAGGAAGGTCGGCCAGTTGTGGTACTGCGGAACCAGCGAGATCCCGATACGGTTGTAGAACGCGACCAGCAATTCAGTCGATTCGCGTACGTCCTGGGAAGTCCGCCCCAAGTCGATAATCAACTCAAGCCGCCGACCGGTGGCGGGATCGATCCCGCCGGGATAACCGGCTTCTTTAAGCAGCTGCCTGGCTTTATCGAGGTTTGACGCGTACGGGAAGGGGGTTTCCAATCTTCCGGGGATGCCGGGAGGAACCGGCCCGTCGCACGGGGTGACGCGTTGGTTGAAAAACCGTATCCAAGCCTCCGCGTCGAAAGCGCAGTTTAGAGCCTGGCGCAACTTTTTGTTCTTGCCCAGCACCGGATCTTCCTGATTGATGCCGATGTACGCCACCTCCATCGTCGGAACGCCGTAAAGCCTAAAACCGCGTTGGGCCAGCTCGTTGGACAGTTTCCCCGAGCTGTCAATCACCACGTCCCAGTTGTCGCGGGAGATTTCTCCGAGAAAGTCAATCTCGCCGGCCAGAAAACAGAGCCATTGGGTGGAAACATCGTCCATCACGTTGAACACCACTTGGTCGAACGGGCGTCCGTCGCTTTTCCCGGTCAAAGCGTGCGGGCCGTTACTCCAGCCCCGCCATTCCGGGTCCCGGGTATATACCATACGGTGGTTGCGTTCCCAGGTGGTAAGACGGAACGGGCCGGTTCCCACCGCGTGTGAACCGAACTCAAGGCCATAATGCTGGACTGCTTCGGGCGGCACGACGGCGGAGTAGATCATGGCCAAGTACCAAATGAACTGGTGCATCGGGCGGGTGAGCCGGATACGCACGGTAAGCGGATCAACGGCGGTCAAGCCGGACACTTCGAGCGAATAATCGGTAGGTTCGGCCGATTTGGATTTTTCGTAGAATAACCGCATCCCTTCGATGCTGTCTTCCACCAGCCAAGATCCGGGCGAGGCGATTTTGGCGTCCGCCAGCCGTTTGAGCGAGAACACCACATCCTCGGCGCGCAATGGGCGTCCTTGGGGTTTACCGTCGGAATCCATACCGAAACACGGGTCGGGCTGGAACCGAGCATTGTCAATCAACCGTATGGTGTAGGTTTTGCGGTCGGGGCTTAACGTCGGCAGTTCGCGGGCCAGATTGGGGATTAGCCGGTAGGGGCGGGCATAGTAATCAACGTCCAGCAGCGGCTCGTAAACCATATTGACCGCCCGCGAGGAGTAGATGGAGGACGATAGAGCGGGATCCATACTGGCGACACGGTCCAGCGACCGGCGGTAAATCTGTTTTTCATTGGCGGCGGCGCAAACCAAGGTTGCGGTCGCCAGCAGGATTAAAACTGGTGTTCTCATGATTAGTATTTCGGTGGGGTGGCAACCGCCGGATGCAGGTAGATGGGCGTTGCGACTTGGCCGTTGCAGTATCGCGGCGCCTGCGGGGCAAGTCTGCCGAGTTCGGCGGCAAGCGGAACCGCCGTCCGCGCGATAAGGCGGTTCTCCGGGAAGGTGTCGCGCAACAAGTTTTCCAACCGGATCCAATCCGGGGATGACACTAAGGCGTCGTCGTCAATCGCGTCGGCAAGCCGGTCGGCCTGGACCAGTCTGAAATCGTCAGAAGTGTGGGCCGGGAGTCCGCCATTACTCAACCGCAGCGTGCCGTCAACGCGGTCAATCTGGTAGCATACGCACCAAAGCTGGTTTCGCCGGGCGTCACCGACGACGGCGATTTTTTTGCCGGTTTCGCGGGCTAGTTCGCTGGCGATCGCGGCGGAACTGGCGATTCCGACTATAGGCGATTTGGTGGGCAGTGCCATGCCCTGCACGG
This sequence comes from Kiritimatiellia bacterium, assembly GCA_017454745.1. GTDB lineage: Bacteria > Verrucomicrobiota > Kiritimatiellia > RFP12 > UBA1067 > UBA1200. Next base: position 64,615 of record JAFTCL010000071.1, on the reverse strand, counting down.
CGGACAGTGCAGCGCGGATGCCGGAGAATGAACCCGGCCCGATACCGCACACCCAGTTGGACACCAATGCGGGGGTGATGTTCTGTTCCGCCAGTTGGCTGTTTAATTCCAATAACCAGCCGGAGTCGCGAGAAGGCGCGTTTACCCACTGGTAAGAAGAGACGCATTCGCCGTCGGCGAAAATTGCCATGCCTGGGTTGACCGATGACCGATCAAGTGCGCAAGTGTAAGTCATTTTCCTTTCTTCTCCTGAACGGAAGTGCAGTCGGTGAAAAAGCCAAAATCAGGATATTCGCGTTCCAGTTTGCGCAGCCAGCGCATCTCGCGCTGCCGCATGCGGCGGCGGTCCTCCGGTGTCAGATCGTCCGCCCCGGTGAGATGGTCGAAACCGTGCGCGATGTACAGCAGCACTTCGTGGGCGCGACTCCAGTTGTCGCGGCGCGGGCAATGGCTCAATGCCCATTCGACGTCCACGAACAGTTCGCCGATCAGTCCGTCAGGTTCGCCCGGAAGCGTGTCGTAGCGTTGGGTGATCACATCCGTGGCCCCGGTGTGGCCGACAATCGCGAGGTTTATGGGTTCCATTTCCCGGTCTGACAGCAGGTGGATTACTACCTCCCGCCATTTGGCGCCGTGGAACGCTTCGGCGCGGCGGGCGATAACGGTAGCGAGCCGATTTAAACAGCGGGTGTCGATGGGGATTGTCCGGGGTTTGGTGAAATTCAACCGCAATTCGCTCATGGTTGCGTTCCCCGGTAATCGAGCCGCGAAAAAACCGATTCGCAGATGTGGTCGGAAACCATGTCAAGCCATTCCGGCAGCGAAATCACATCCGGACAGTATTTTAATCGCCATCCCGGTTTTTCCAAAGCGTAAATCACGCATTGGGAGAGGATGGAACTGAACCAGAGGTTGAGCAGGGCGGGGGACGGGTCGGGCAACGCCATTTTCAGCAAACTCATCATCCGGTCTTTGAACGGCAACTCGACCTTTTGGTGGAATTCCTCGCCCAATTCTGGCGGCATACTGGCTTCGTGGCCCAATAATCGCGCCAAATACGACAACGGCGGCTCCTCTGCCGCGCACAATTTTAGCACCCAATGAACCCACCGGCGAATCGCGTCTTTCCATGACGCGGAGTCCGTCACGGGCTGCGGCGCGCTTTTGAGGGAGGAGGCGTTTTGGCGGAAGATGTTCAGCACGCATTCACGGTACAGATTGCTTTTGGAGTGAAAGTGGTAATTAACCAACGCCACGTTTACCCCGGCCTGATTGCAAATCATTCTGGTGGTGGCGTCACGGAAGCCGCGTTCGGCAAAAACTTGGGTCGCCGCGTGTAAAATGCGGTTCCGCGTCGATTCAGAGCTTTCCGTCTCGCTTCCGCCAACAATCTCGTTGTTCTCCATGTCACTCCTTCTCTGCGGGTATGGATTAATGCGAATTTTGCATATCGCAGAGTTTGCGGTAGGCCCCGTTTGCGGCGTACAACTGCTCGTGGTTACCGCGCTCGATGATCACCCCTTTCTCCATCACCAAAATCATGTCCGCGTTACGGACCGTGCTTAGGCGGTGGGCGATCGCAAAGGTGGTGCGGTTGTTCATCAGCTTGTTGATCGCGTCCTGGACCAGTCTTTCGGTTACAGTGTCCAACGCGCTGGTGGCTTCGTCAAGAATCAGGATGGGCGGGTTTTTGAGAATCGCCCGGGCGATTGCCACGCGCTGGCGTTCACCTCCGCTTAACGCAAAACCTTTTTCGCCGACCACGCGGTCGTAACCTTCCGGCTGGGCGGTGATGAAATCGTGGGCGTTGGCCATTTTGGCGGCGGCGACGATTTGGTCATGCGTGGCGTTCGGCGATCCGTAGGCGATGTTGGCGGCGATGGTGTCGTTGAACAGCACCGTTTCTTGGGTAACCACGCCGATAAGGTTTCGCAAATCGCCGATCTCGATGTCGCGCAGGTCAATCCCGTCCAGAGTGATCCTGCCGCCGCAAGGGTCGTAAAACCGGGCCAAGAGATTGGCGGTGGTGGTCTTTCCTGAACCGGTTCCGCCGACAACCGCCACCAGCGATCCGCGGGGGATGGTAAAGTTGGCGTCCTTGAGAGTCAGGTCGTTAGCGGAACTGTACTTGAAGTCAACGTGTTCGAAACAGATGCTGTCTTTAAAGTCCTGCTTGCGCACCGGGTTGGCGGCGAGCGGCAGACTCATGTCCACATCCAGCAGCGACAGGATTCTTGACAGCGCGGCGCGGCCTTTTTCGATCTGCGCTTGAACTTTGCCCAGCTGTTTGATGGGACGGTAAGCCACGATGAATGGCACGAATAGCGGCACGATTTCGCTTATGGCCAACTTGCGCATGAAGCAGTAAATGATGAACGCGAAGAGCAGGCAGACTCCGACCGCCTCTACCGAAGGGGTTATCAGCAGTTCGACCCGCAAGGCCCGCAACAGGCTTTTCACGTAGCGTCCGTTCACCTTGCGGTAACTCTCGCTTTCGTACTGTTCGGTGTGATAGGCTTTGACCACCCGGATGCAGGTCAGATTTTCATGCATTCGAGAGACTATGACGGAGATCCGTTGAAGCGCCTGCTTCGACCACCGCCGCACCATCGATCCCAACAGAGCCATCGGCAGGATGAAGATCGGTCCGCCCACCAGCACCAGCACCAGCGTCTCCATCATGTGGTTCTTGATGGCGAACCATACCACAAAGCCGACCGAGAACAGCACCTCGAACGGAGCGCGGCACAAATCGGCCAGCGTCTGCGAAATAACGGTGGAGACCTGTTGCGGGTCGCTGGTACTGCGGCTGATGATTTGCCCCACGTCGGTTTGTCCGAAAAACTCCAGCGATTGCTTCTGGAGATGGTCGAACAGGTCCAACCGCAGGTCTTGCACCACTTTGGCGCCGGCCCAGCGCAGGAAGTAGTGGTTCATGTACATGGTCACCACCTTGACCGCCATGACCAGCGGCACCACGAACAGCACGATCAACAGCAGGTCGGCGGTCATTCGCCCCTCCTGATCTTGGAAATCGATACCAAGTTTGTGCGCGTAGCGTTCCGCGTCTTTGAACCACGACGGCAGTTTGGTGTGTGCCTGGGCGGAACCTTCGCTGCTGACGTGCCTTGCCAGATGTTTCAGGTCGGCGTGGAAACTGTCGGATACTTCCGCTTTGGATTTCTTGCCTCCGCTGTCGGGGTCTTCAGAAACCGTATATGATTTTTCCGCCTGGTCAACCTCGGCGTTGATCATATTGTACTGCTCGGTGGTCTGGATTTGCTTAAGGATGGGTTGTATTACTTGGAATATCGGCACCCAAGACCCAGCGGTCGTGGCCCCGGCCAAAAGACCGATAATCAGCCGCGTCCGGTATTTTTTTGCGTACTTTAACAGTCTGCCGTACGCTTCTTTCGCTGTGTATTCTCGCTCAAAAAATTCCACCATGACTACACACTCTTCTGTTCCTTGAATTGAATGCAAACATTTTACCATAGTTAGGCCTCCGGATGCAAGCCGTAAGGTCTAGGCATGGCGGTTTTTCATAACAATGCGACAAAAAACGCGAAAACGGTATTTTGCTCTTGCTTTTTGGTTTGAAATGTTGCACATTATTCAATGTTGAGTTTATTACTGCGTTATTGCGTAATGTGCAAAGTTTGATTGTTTGCTGCCGTTAAGGAGTGTAAAAATGGGTAAGTTGTTGTTTTTTGGTGCGGTTGGATTGAACGCATTGTCTATTGCCGCGGCTAACCTTACCGCGGGTTACGGTTTGGTTGACGCTGTGATCGGCGGTAGTACGGAATTGGTTGGCGCGTTCCCGTTCCGTTGCGACACATCCGTTGTATCCGGCGGTGCGGTGGGTGGCGCGTCGACGGCCGCAATTAACCGCAGCGGCGAGAACTGTTGGGCTCCGGAATTGGTGTACCAGCAAGAGTATTATGGTACCGGTTCGGCGGTTTTCCGCAACCTTACACCTAATGCCAGCTACGTGGTTGAGTTGCATTTTACCGAAAACTATTTCAACGGCTCCGGTATCCGCGTGTTTGGCGTGTCGATCAACGACACGATGGTTTTGTCGTCGTTCGACATTTTTGCGACGGCCGGCGGACAGTATATCGCGGTATGCAAACAATTTGTCACCACGGCAGACAGCACCGGCAAGGTCACGGTTAAGATTGTCAAAGAGGTCGAAAACGGGCATTTTTCCGGCATCTCGATTTGGGGTACCGAAGCTCCGTCCTCGCCCGGCGGTTTTTCGGCCTCCAAGAATTTATCCACGGTTAACGTGAGTTGGACCGAGAGTCCCAACGTGTTGCGCTATTACGTCCAGAAGGCGGTCTCGGCCAACGGCCCGTGGAGTGACATCGGCGAATATTATCCCGGCGTTACTTCGGCTGCGATTGACTACGCGTACGATGCCGCCATGCCGCAGCATTACCGCGTGGTGGCTTCCAACGGCGTCGGTACCGCAGTTTCCGATGTGGTTTCCTATGCCGGGCCGTCGGATTCCGATTTCACTGACGTCCCGACCCGCGGCGCGACCATCAACAGCGACAGTTCCGCCAAACTGCGCATTCAGACCGTTGGTAATGCGGGTGACCCGCTTAACGCGCTCGGCGGTGATGCTGTAGCGGTAAATATGTTGATGCAAAACGCCGCCGCCCCATCCACCTTGGCGCTGGGAAGCGGCCAGACATTCACGACCGGAGCAATCGGCATCTATTCCGGCGCGGCGGATCTGACAATTGGCGACACTGTGGGGCAGGGGGCGATTTCAGGTGTTAACGATTCTATGACCTTGCGGGTTGAGGACGCCGATTCCACCCTTACCTTAAACGCTAATCTGTCGGCTGGTGGCGATGGAGGGTTGTCGGTCGGCATTTTAGGACTTGGTCTTGTCGATTTCCGCACCGGTTTGGTTAATGTGGGCTTTTTGGGCATAGGCGAAGGCTCGGGGACTTTCCCCGTGAATTCTGATGTCGATTTTACCACCGTGTTGACCGGTTCGGGAAAGCTGATCAAGACCGGTACCGGTACCGCCACGGTAAAGGCGGCGAGTCCCGATTTCGCCGGAGAAATTGTTGCGCGCGAGGGTACGCTAAAACTTGGAATGGTTTCGCCGTTTAACAATGCTCAGACCCGCGTGGTGGTTAAATCCGGGGCTACGTTGGATGTCGGCGACGATACTGCGGCCGCGAATGCCGCCAAGCTTGGCCATGCCACGGTGGTGGTAAGCGGCAGCGGCGTTGAAGGTAACGGCGCGTTGGTTAACAACTCTCCAACCAGCCAGTATTGGGCAATGAACTGTGGCGAACTGGCGGGAGACGCGGTATTTGGCGGTGAGTCCCGTTTGGATTTCCGTGCCGACGGTGCGTACAACACCTTCAAGATGAACGGCCACAGCATTACCAAGGTCGGCCCCAATATGTTCTGTCTCACCGGTATCGCGCTGGATGAGGGTGATGCCCCGGTGTCGATCAACGTTAACGAGGGAACGTGGTCGTCGGAAACCACCACCACCTATTCCGGAGGTCCGCAGCATTCGATGAACGTGGCAAGCGGCGCCTTGTTTGATATGTACTCCATGACCGTCCCGTTCAGTTGGACGCTTAATCTTGCCGATGCCGCCACCGTCAATATCCGAAACGGTGCCGCAGGGCAGAACGTGATCAGCGGTCCGGTCAACCTGATCGGCAACGAGGCTACAATAAGCGGGGCCAACACCATTGTCAGCGGCAAGATTTCCGGCACGGGCAAATTGAAATCCTCGGCAAACCGGATAGTTTTGTCCAGCGGCGACAACACCTATTCCGGCGGAACACTGATTACCGGCGGCGAACTTTATGCCACCACCAAGGGCGATCTGCCCGGCTACCAAAGCGTGAACACCCTGGCGGTCACCGGCGGTTCGCTGATTCTGCCGTGCGGTAATGGCGAATGGGTGCAAGACGATGCGCTGTCGATTTTGAATCAGGGATCGCTTCAGGCCAACGGTTCGCATCTGATACTTGACGTTAAGGCCGATTCTTTGGAGTTTGCCGGTTCTTTCGATCTCGATGTCGGTTCGTTCGGCTTTATTGCTCCCGGAAGCAGTGTTGATGTGACCGGTAGGTTTAATTTGCCGGATGGGCGTTTTTACATCTATGACGGCACGATCAACTTGTTGTCCGGCAACACGTACAATTTCCAGAAGACCTACTTCCGCCTGGGAACGTTTAACATCGGCAACGGAACGAAAATCCTGATGGGATATGCTTCCGGCCACGACTTTACGGTGGGTGATGTGGCTAACAGTACCGCATTCATTAATGTTGACAATGCAACACTGGTCACCACCGAGCAATTGGAAGCCAGTGTGGCCTCAGGGTGGCTGTGCGTAGCGAGTGCGGCCAATTCCCGCGCCATCATGAAGGTTTCCGGCGATTCGCTGATCAGCAATAAGGTTACGGTGGCGGGCGGCAATTATTCCCAGGGCGCGATCTACCAGAACGGTGGAAACTTGGTAAACAGCGGCGGTGCCGGAAATGACATCCGGCTCGGTCTTAACGGTTACGGATACCATGAGTTGAACGGCGGCAGGCTGGAATACATGGGGTATTCGCAAGTCGGCGGCACCGGGGCGTCGTCCGTCGGTTATCTGGTGCAGCACGGCGGCGAGTTTGAGCAGAACACCGAACACACCGGGCGGTTGGCGCTTTGCCGCGGCGCGGGCGGCGGCAAGGGCATAATCTATCAGGACGGCGGCGTTTTCCGCGTGCTTACCAATGTCCAGATGGGCGAATGGGACAACACCCGCGGCGGCACCACGTTTTGGACGATTGACGGGCCGGACGCATACACGTATGTCCGCGATGATTTCAATATCGCCAACCGCACCAATCACACCGCGATCCTGAATCTCAATCAGGGCGTGTTTGAGGCAAAAACGATTACGGCGCGTCCGAGTTGCAGCGGTGATAACAGCGAGACTGCGGTGGCTTACGTAAACTTCGGCGGCGGCACTTACCGTGCCAAGACTGACACCACCGATTTGTTCAAAACCGGCGTTAACGCGCCGAATGCGGTGACCATCTACAATGGCGGCGCGACGTTTGATGTTCCGTCCGGCGTGAATTGCACTGCGGCGGTGCCGTTGTTGAAGCCCGAGGGTAACGGGATAATGATGCTTACCATCCCGGACGGAATGGGCGATTATCTCGGTCCCCCTGACATAACCATCTCCGGCGGCGGCGGTGTCGGCGCCAGTGCGGTGGCACTTTTCGATTCCTCAACCCGTAAGATTACCGGGGTTAAGATCACTTCGCCCGGCACCGGATACACCGGTGTCCCGACGATCACCATGGCTAATGGCGGTTGGACTAACGTATATACCGGTACTGCCGCAATCGGCGTTAACGGCACGTCGGGCGGCATCACTAAAATCGGCGATGGCACTTTAGCATTGACCGCCGCCAACACTTTTGGCGGCGAGGTCAGGACTAAGGCCGGCACGTTATCGCTGGCGGCGGCGGGCGCATTCCCCGGCGGCAACGACATCGCGGTGGAAGGCGGAGTGCTGCAGGGCAACAACCTTTCCGTTACGGCCGGCGTGGTTAATGTCACCTCCGGCTCGATCAACAACCTGAACCTGATTTGCGGCGGGTTTGTGAAGGATGGCGATGACGTGGCATCGTTGAACAATACCGTTATGGCCGTAAAACCGAAACCCGTTTCCGGCCTTTACGCCGGATTGGTCTCCGGTGCGTTCAACGAGACTGACCCGAACCCTGCAGTCGCGATAACCGCTTCCCCGGCGATGGGCAACAGCAATGACGGTTGGACGGACAACACCACCTGGATATACACCGGTTACATCTGGAACCGCAGTGAGGAAGATGTGACGTGGACTTTCGCCGAGTGGTTCGACGACAGTGTGCGGGTTGACATCGACGGCGAGACGGTGCTTCGTGACACCGTGTGGTCTTCCATGGTGTTGAAAAATGTTACATTGAGTCCTGGCGCCCATACTTTTGAAGTGCGGTTCGGGCAGGGCAGCGGCGGTGCCGGGCCTTCCACTTCTACCGGGGATCCGGACGGCGTGGAGTGGAAAGCCGCCGGATTGGGATTCGCGATTGACTTCCAGGGGCGCGGTGAGAAAACGCTGGCGAATTTCACGAAACTGGAGGATTACGAAAATCTTGATACATTGTTTACCACCGTTGGCGTGGAGGAATCCGGCACGGTTGAGATTAAGTCCGGTATATTGAATGTGCTTAACAGCGGCGCCGGGCTTTATGAGGGGGTGCTATCCGGATCGTTCAATGTGACGGACGTCAATCCGCAGCAGGGAGTGGTGCTGTCCACGTTTAAAGCGAACACCACCAGCGGTTGGACGGATAACACTACCGCCATATACAACGGTTACATTTGGAATCGCGAGGATTCCGATGTGACGTGGACTTTCGCCGAGTGTTTTGACGATAATGTCCTGTTAAAGATCGATGGGGAAACCGTGCTTAACAACAGCACTTGGAATGACGTCAGCATGAAGAATGTTACGCTGTCGCCCGGCGCACACGCTTTTGAGGCTCGTTTCGGGCAGGGCGGCGGCGGCGCGGGACCGGCCGGGGCGTTCGGCAACCACGGCTTCGCGATTGACTTCCAAGGGCGCGGGATAAACAACGCCGAATATTTCACCGTTCCGTCTGATCCGGGTGACGGTTCGCTCTTTACCACTTCGCTCGATCCGAAGGATTCCGCTTTTGTGCTCGATGACACCCGCGTGAGCATCGCTAAAGGCGCTAGCGTCAATTTCTTCGGCGTCACGACCGCCAGCTTCAAGAACCTTGACGCGACCGGCGAAATCGGCAACGGTAGCATCTCACTGTCTGGAACGATGCACGTTGACGCGCAGAATCTATTGGACGGAGATCACCTTACGGTCAGCAACGGCAAGCTGATCATAGGCGCCGGGCTGAAGATTTCGGTCAGTAACAACGCGCTGTTTGGCAAAAGCGGTCGATTCGTTATCGCCAGCACCGCCCAAGGCGTTGAAGGTTCCCTCGACAAAGTTACGCTTGAGGGGTTGCCGGAAGGAGAACCTTGGCAGCTGGTGATAAACGGGAATGATTTGCTGTTGGTTTATCCCAGCGGGACGATGATGTTCCTTTGGTAATCGCAACCTCCATTTCATTCTGCTCCAAAACCGCAGATAGCAACTTTGTCATCCGCTTTGACATTCTGGATTAAAATGTGGTATGATTATGTTGTTATTTGTGGTTTGGCTGTTTTGAAGGTGCGGTTATGAAAACGGTTTTAGGGTTAACGGTTGTTTTAGCGGCGGCGGTCGGTTTCGCGGAAATGGAATCGTCCGCCCCTGAGGCGCAGGGGTTGTCCGCCCGTGCGGTTCTGCGTTGTCGGATACTGTTGCCGGAAATGCGCGACACCGCGCTGCCAGCCGATCCGGCAGCAGACGAGGAACTGAACAAGCGTTCCGCATCGTTGACTATTCGTCCTGCGGAGCAGGGTTGGACGCTGGAAATCGACACGCCGTTTGGTTTGCAGAAATTGAACATTGTCCACGGTTGCTGGGTCGATGGCGAGATACAGCTTGAGCCGGATAACCCGCGCGACCGCCATACTTACCATTGCGGAAAACAGCTATACGACGCCTCCGGGGCGTGGACCAACGGCAATCATTTCCCTACCCGCGTTTTCTTTATCGCGCATCCCGGTAGCGCGACGTTTGACTTGGTTTTCAGCCCGCAGGGCACGCTTAAGGCTGATTTAAACTACCGACACATCTTTGGGTTTGGTCACACGGAGTTCTCGGGCCAGTGATTTTTTATCGAAGGAGTCGTTATGAAGAAATTGACACTAGTCGCTGCTTTGATCGTTATGTTCGGTATTTGCGTCCGGGCGGAAGTGTGTACCACCGCTGACCGGATTAATCTGGCCGGAGAATGGACGCTGCGCCAAGCGGATGATTCCGCCAGTCCCGCGGTTACGATGGATATTCCCGGCGGGGTACATTCGGCCCTGTTCAAGGCCGGCCGCATTCCGGATCCGTTTTTCGGGCAAAACGAGCTGAAGACCCAGTGGGTGGGGCAAAAAGATTGGGTCGTTGAGCGGACCTTTGATGTGCCGGAGGCGTTGTTGCGGCACAAGGCGGTGGTTTTGCGGCTGGAGGATGTTGACACTTTTTGCGAAATCAGCGTGAACGGCAAGTTGGTCGGTAAAACCGGCAACCGTTTCCGTCGCTATGAGTTTGATCTAAAACCGGAGTTGCGGGTCGGCAACAATCGCATTACCGCCGTGTTCCGTTCCTCCGAGGAGGAAAGCAAGCGCCGGGCGGAGCTGCTGTCCCACGAGATTCCGCTTTGCGACAACGGTTTGGTGCCGAACATAAACCTTATCCGCAAACCCACGTGCCACGGCGGCTGGGATTGGGGATTGTCGCAAATGATTACCGGCTTTTGCGGTAAGACCGAAATTATAGCCTATGACACCGCTTGTATTGATTATGTTACTTGCGACCAACAGCATACTCCGGGTCTGTGCATGGTGGTCGTAAATGTTGAGGTTACCTCTCCGGCTGGCGGCGAAACCACATTGGCCGTTGAGCTGGGTGAGTTGAAACGAGAACGCCCGGTAACTTTGACGCCCGGCAAAAACTGTGTTTCGGTTACCCTGCCGGTCCAGAATCCCAAACTCTGGTGGCCGAACGGTTACGGCGAATCCGCGCTTTACCCGTTGCGGGTTCGGGTAGGGGAATCGTTTTTGCAGCGCAAGATAGGTTTGCGTTCCCTGGAGGTCGTCAATAAAAAAGACCGGTACGATGACAAGGACGGCATGAGCATGATCTTCCGCGTTAACGGGGTTGACGTTTTTTGCAAAGGGGCCAACTGGATTCCGTGCGACGCCTTCCAAAACCGTCAGACCTTTGAGCGTTATAACGACTTGCTTAGCTCCGCCGCCGATGCGAACATGAACATGGTCCGGTTGTGGGGCGGGGGACAGTTTGAAAACGACTGTTTCTACGAGCTGTGCGATGAAAAAGGGCTGTTGATTTGGCATGACTTCATGTTCTCCTGTTCCCTGTATCCGGCTGACAAAGAATTCTTGGGCGAGGTCAAGGCCGAGCTTAACCACCAGCTGCGCCGCTTGCGCGACCATGCCTCTATCGCCATTTGGTGCGGCGATAACGAGTGTATCGGCGCACTCGGCTGGTTTGATTCCAGCCGGCGCAACCGCGATATGTACCTGATTGCATACGACCGTCTGAATAACATGATGTCCGAGATTGTGGCGGAGCTTGATCCCTCCCGCATCTTCTGGCCGTCGTCGCCCTGCGCCGGCCCGGGGGATTTCAGCGACGGCTGGCACAATGACGCCAAGGGTGATATGCATTATTGGACAGTCTGGCACGAGAACAAAAATTTCTCGGCCTACTACAACATCAAGCCGCGTTTCTGTTCGGAGTTTGGATACCAGTCGCTGTCCTCGCCGGAGGTGGCAGCCACCTTCTGCAGTCCAGACCAGCTAAATCCAACCGCGCCGGATTTCGAATACCACCAGAAAAACGTGGGCGGTAACACCCGTATTCTCGAAACCATGTCAAGGTACTTCCGGTTCCCGCAGGGCACCGAGAATATCCTGTATCTTTCCCAGGTTCAGCAGGCGATGGCGATTAAGACGGCGGTTGAAGCCTGGCGGCATCTGCAACCCCGTTGCATGGGCACCCTGTTTTGGCAGTTGGATGACAACTGGCCGGTCGCTTCTTGGTCAAGCATTGAATACGGCGGCAAATGGAAACATTTGCAATACCACGCCAAACGTTTTTATGCCCCGCTGGCGGTGATGGCGGTTCCTTCGGGACGCAAGGGCGACAAGAAGCCGAAAACCGTACCGGACGGCGAGTTGGGTGATGACGATGAAATCGAGATTTGGGCCGTCAACGATGCCAATCAGGCGGTGCTGTCCGACATTCAGTGCACGGTTTGGACCTTTGGCGGGAAAAAGGCGGCGGTCCGCAATTACGCCTACCAGCTGCCGCCGCGTTCGGCCACGTTGTTGCGGACTTGCCAAAGCAGCGAGTTCGGCAACGTTGGCGAGCGGGTTGACCGGTTCCTTGGTCTGGAAATCAACGCCACGGTCAACGGCGTTAAGACCAAATACCGCAACGAGTATATGTTCAACTACTACAAGCGCTGCCCGATTGAAACGGCGCGGGTGGACGCGTCGGTTGCCGACCGTAACGGGAAATGGACGGTTACCCTCACCACCGACAAGCCGGCGTTTTTCGTGTGGGCGAATGTCGCCGGCATCCGCGGCGAGTTTAGCGACAACAGTTTCACGCTTTATCCCGGGGCGCCTGTTACGCTCACTTTTACGCCGAAGGGTGATTGCACGTTCGATCAGTTCAAGGCGGCGTTGCAGGTGAAACATTTGCGGCAGACATATTGATTTTTAGGGCGGCGTTATGACGAGTTTCACTTGGTACGATGTTAGCGACGCGACGGTCGGGCTGCTTTTCGGTTTGGCCGGCGTGTTGGGCGGTTATGCGTTGCGCGGGCTGATCGGGCGATGGCAGGCCGATGCTATTGAAAAACAGGCTAAATGGAAACTTGAGGAGGCGGAAAGCGAGGTAAAAAACCGGCTTAAGGAAGCCGACATTCTCGCCCGTGCCGAGGTGGTTAAGGCCAAGGAAGAGTTTGAGCGCAGTACCAAGGCGCGGCGCAAGGAATTGGACGACATCGAGGCCCGGTTGACCCAGCGCGAGGAAAACCTTGATAAGCGTGCCGAGCAGGTTGAACAGAAAGACGCCGCCGCCACGAAAAAGCGCGAAGAGAACCAGCAGAAGTCGGAAGACCTCGCCGCGATGCAGGGCAAAACCAAGCAACTGCTTGCCGATGCGGAGACTCGCTTGCAGCAACTCGCCGAGATGACGCGAGACGAGGCGCGCCAGGAATTGTACGATCGTGCGGAAGCGGAAGTACGCTCGGAAGCCGGGATTCTTATTAAGCGGGCGCAGGAATATGCCCGCGACACCGCGGACCGCGAGGCCAAGCGGATTGTCACCGCCGCCATCCAGCGTTATTCCGTGTCGCACGCTTACGAGGTGATGACCAGTACCGTAAACATCCCCAGCGATGACGTGAAAGGGCGGATTATCGGACGCGAAGGGCGCAACATCCGGGCGCTGGAATCGCTTACCGGGGTCAATATGCTTATTGACGAGACGCCTGAGGCGGTAGTCATCTCGTCATTTGACCCCATCCGCCGGGAAATCGCCAAGCAGGCTTTGGAGCAGCTTATTGCTGACGGCAGAATTCATCCCGGCCGTATCGAGGAGGTGGTTAAAGAAGTTACCGACGCGATGGAAAAGACGCTTTTCGAGGCGGGTGAAAGCGCGGCGTTTGAGGCTCAGGTGCAAAATGTCCCATCGGAGATTCTTCGTACTTTGGGTCGGTTGCGTTTCCGTACCAGCTACACACAAAACGTGCTGCGGCATTCGATTGAAGTGGCAAATCTGATGGGGATGATGGCGGGCGAGTTGGGAATCGATCCGGCGGTTGCCCGTCGGATCGGCCTTTTCCACGACATCGGCAAGGCGCTTGATCACGAATTCCAGGGTGGCCACGCTTCCATCGGAGCGGACTTCCTGAAGCGGCAGGGCGAGAACGATCTGGTGGTTAACGCGGTGGCGGCGCACCATGAAGACGTGCCCGCCGAGTCGTTGTATGCCGTGCTATGTTCGGCGGCGGACGCCATCTCCAGTTCCCGCCCCGGAGCTCGCATGGCGACCACCGGAATCTACATCCAGCGTTTGCAGGATCTTGAGGGAATTGCCAACAGTTTCCGCGGGGTAAAGAAAACTTATGCCGTTCAGGCGGGTCGCGAAGTCAGGGTGATTGTCGATCCCGGTCAGGTCAGCGACAATGACGCCATGCTGATGGCGCGCGACATAAGCCGGAAGATTGAAACTTCGATGCAGTACCCCGGACAGATTAAGGTAATCGTCGTCCGCGAGACCCGCTGTATTGAATATGCCCGCTAGTTATGGCGTTTTCATTGTTTTTCGGGAAAGGATGATTCCATGGCAACAGGGAAAACGCATGATAAACTGAACCGCGTTCGTTGTCTCGTTTCCTTCGCGGTTGCGCTGGCGGTGGTTACGGTTTTTGCAGCTCCGCCCCCAACGGCTACCATTATCCCCGCGCCACGGGAAATGACCGTCACGGGAGGTGAGTGCTGGGCGCGTAAACCGCCTAAGCTTGTGAGGTTTTCGTCCATCCCGCCCGAAGGGTACGAGCTTTCTGTCACCACCAACGGCGTGACGATCCGCCATTCGGATGATGCGGGCGCGTACTACGCGAATATGACGCTGTTCCATTGCGGGCGTTACGACGCTAAAGAAAAGTGCAAGGTTTATCCTTGCCTGGAAATTAAAGACTCTCCTAAATTCAGATGGCGGGGTGTCCACTTCGATGACGCTCGGCACTTTTTTGGTAAAGAGGTTGTCAAGCGAACCCTTGAGCAAATGTCATGGTTCAAGTTTAATGTGTTTCATTGGCATCTTACCGATGACCAGTCCTGGACATTGGAGATTCCCGAATTTCCGGAATTGGTTAAATCCGGCGACGAATGGATCACCCGCAACGACCAGAAGCCGCGCACCTTCGGCGAGAAGGTGGGGCCGTTCTACTACACCGCAAATGATGTGAAAGAAATTCTGGCCTACGCCAAAGCGCGGCATATTACGGTTGTTCCGGAGATTGAGTTTCCCGGTCATTTTCTTTGCGTGCTCTGCGCCTATCCCGAGTTCGCTTGCCATCCGGAGGAGATATACAAACGCAATCGCCAGCCCGTGTCACGCGGGGTGCTGAACGAAGTGATGTGCGTTGGCAATCCCGAGGCGATTCGGTTCGTTGAGAAGGTTCTTGACTACGTTTGCGAACTCTTCCCATCCGAGGTTATACACATCGGAGGGGACGAGTGCCCGCGAAAGATGTGGAAGACTTGTCCGAAATGCCAAGCTTTTATAGAGCGGGAGGGGCTGCGGGGAGTGGAAGAAATCCAACCGTGGCTGACGCGGCACTTTGTGGAGTACCTTGCGAAGAAAGGCCGCCGCACGATCGGTTGGGACGAGATTTTCGTGGATTCCGCCAACCAAAACGCGCAAGGCAACGCATTCACCGCCATGCTTCCCAAGACAACGATGGGTATGTGTTGGCGTAATCACGGCGCGGGCGCGTTGGCGGCAAACAAAGGGTATGAGATCGTCCGTTGTCCAACCTCGCACTGCTACTTCGACTATCGGCAGGGGTTGTCCGAGGACCCCTATATCTACATTGGCGGAAACTTGCCGCTTGTCCGCGTCTATCAGTTCGATCCGTTGACGGGTGTGGAGGAATCGGCGCGGGATAATGTCATTGGCGGGCAGTGCTGCAACTGGACATCGCACACCTGGAACCGCTATGACATGGAGTGGAAATTGTGGCCGCGCGGTTTTGCGCTCGCGGAGGTGTTGTGGACATATCCCAATCCCGCGAAACGCGACTTTTCGGAATTTTCCGACCGTGCGGCGGAGTACCGTCGGCGGCTGATCAGATCGCATATTAATTGCGCGCCGTTAAAATGAGTGACGATATACGAGTGACGAGTGGCCGCGCTTCGCACGGGAATGTAAATGAGGGTAACGTGGGGCGGAGGCTGTTGAGGGTTGGGAAGCGGAGTACGGAAGTCTGATGTCTGAAGTCCGAAGTCTTGTGGTTTGACTGCAAGTTATAGGCAAGGAGAGTGAGTGATGAACAGACGTGAATTTATGATGAATACCGCCTTTTGGGCGGCGATGCCTACGGTGGCGGCGGCGCAGCAGACCGCGACCGCGAACAAGCCGCCCGTACCGCCGGATGACAATCCGCTTCGGTATCCGGTCAAGCCGCTGGCGATTAAGACATCGCGCGAGCTGACGGTTGCGGTGGTTGGCGCGGGATCGCGCGGCAATGTCTATCCTGCTTACGGCAAGAAGTTCCCTGGAACGATGAAGGTGGTCGCGGTCGCCGATATCAATCCATATCGGCGTGACCGGATGGGCGACCAGTGGGGTATTCCCGCCGAGCGCCGGTTCAACGATTACCGTGACCTGCTGAAGGCTGGCGAGAATGGGAAACTGGCGGATATTCTGCTGGTGACTCTTCCTGATCACCTCCACTACGACGCGGCGATGAAGGGGATGGATCAGGGATATGACATGCTGGTTGAAAAGCCGATGGCGCAAACGGAGAAGGAGTGCCGCGATTTGCTCGCGAAGCAGCGTGAGACCGGGCGGATCGTCGGACTGGGCCATGTGCTTCGCTATGCGCCGTACTATGTGGCGATGAAGTCAGCGATCGACCGTGGGCTCATCGGCGAAATCATGTCCATCCAGCACACGGAGCTAGTGGACAAGATACACACTTCCCATTCTTACGTGCGCGGCAATTGGCGCAACTCTAAGATCGCTACGCCGATGATTCTTTCGAAGTGCTGCCATGACTTGGACATCATTCGGTGGTTCATCGGCAAACGCTGCACCCATGCCAGTGCCGAGGGGGAACAACGCTACTTCATTGCAAAGAATCATCCTGAAGGCGCACCCGCGCGTTGCACCGATGGCTGTCCGCACGAGAAGAACTGCCCGTATTCATCAATCCGCATCTATGTGAAAAACCGGTCATGGACGGCACCGCTTGACCCGCCGCCAAATGCGACGGAAGAGCAGATGATGGAAAAACTCCGCGC
Source organism: Kiritimatiellia bacterium (assembly GCA_017454745.1). GTDB lineage: Bacteria > Verrucomicrobiota > Kiritimatiellia > RFP12 > UBA1067 > UBA1200. Next base: position 47,848 of record JAFTCL010000071.1, on the reverse strand, counting down.
ATCGCCCTATTGCCGTTGCGTGTTCGCTTGCGACAACGATCAGCCGGAACAATACGCGGCCGCGCTTCGTTTTGAAAACGGTGTCTCGGTGGCCTTTTCCTATGAGGCGTTGTCTCCGGTCGGACAGCGCCGGACGCGGGTGATCGGCACAAAAGGGATGCTTGAGGGCGGCGGGATCGGATTCCGTTTCACCGAACTTGCGACCGGCAAGTATTGGGACTGGAACATGAAGGTGCAGGATGTGCCGGGCTATGAGTTGTCTGGTCACGGCGGCGGAGACCTGCGTTTGATGCGCGATTTTCTGGTCGCGGTCGATACTCGTGACCCATCGGCGCTCACCTCTACTTTGGAGGCGAGCCTTGAGAGTCATCTGATTGGGTTCGCATGTGAGGAGAGCCGCCTCACCGGACGCAAAGTAGCGGTACGCGTTTAACCAAATCACACAGAAAGGATGCTATGAGAACAGCAAAATTGGTAAGTCTTGGACATGGGACTTTCATCGGCAGTCGACTGGGATTATTAGCAGTGAGCGGTCTTTTGTCGCTCAAGCTTTTTGCGGCGTGGGATCCGGGCGAACCGGTAACGACTTACTGGGCCGGACCGGGATATCCGGGCAATTGCGCGTTAACCGAGACTTGGCTCGCCCAGATGAAAGATGGCGGGTTCAACACCGTTTGGGCGACAACTCCAGAAGAGCTGGATATCGCGGCCAAATACGGAATGCGCGTGATTTATCGGCCGTGGGGGAGTTTGCATGGGAAGTTAAGCCAGATTGACGATGCCGAGGTGGCGAAAGTGGTCGGGGAATTGGTTGACCGGGTAAAGAACCATCCCGCGCTTTATGTCTATTCGCTCTTCGACGAGCCGCCGGCGGAAAAGTTTGCCGAGCTGGCGCATATCAAAGAATGGATCGGGAGACGCGATCCCAACCACGCGGTTTGGGTCAACCTGCTGCCGACCTATGCCAACAACAAACAGCTCGGCGTCGAGGGGGAGATCATCCGCGCTTATTGGGAGCATGTGCGCCTCTTCGGGGAGGTGTTCCGACCCGAGTTTATTACCTATGACCACTATCAGCTGCAGAATGGCGGCGACTCGCCGAATTACCTGCTGAATCTCGGTATTATCCGCCAGAGCGCCAGTGCCCAAGGGGTGCCGTTTTGGAATGGAGTACAGGCATGCACATGGCGGCCGGGGGCGGCGGCGTCGCCCAGTGCGCCCCGGATACCCGGTCCGGATGAGATGCGGTATCTCGTCTATACTACGGCCGCCTATGGAGCTCGCGGCATATACTACTACGTGTATTGCCGTCAAGGGCATAGCGGATCCATCGTTTCTTTGGAAGGCGAGCCGGATGCCAAGTTTGAGGTGCTGAAGACGCTTAACCGCGAATTTGTCGCGATTGCCAAAGAGCTTGCGCCGATGCGGTTCGTCGGGGCGTATCTTCAGGGGGCGCATGCGCCCGGGTCAACCCCTTGGTGCGAACAGGCGTTACTGAAAATCACGCCGGAAGCGCCAATTACCGAACTTCAGCCGGGCAAGGAGCTTACCGACACGGTGATGGTTTCTCGGTTTGAGAAGAGCGGAGCCTCGACCCATCTGATGGTGGTGAACATGGATTATCGTAACGAGCGTTCGCTTAAGGTGACGTCGCCAACGGAAACCGAACGGTTCAATCCGTTAACCCGCGAATGGACTCCGGTTGGAAAGACCTTCAATCTTGAGCTTAACCGCGGCACAGGCGTGTTGCTGCGTCTTAAATAATTCAACGGAAAGGAATTTGCCATGAAGCGAGAAAGCGATGCTGGAATGACTCGCCGGAATTGGTTGCTTGGAACGGCGGCGGCCGGATTCGGGGGAATGGCGTTTTGCGCACGGGGAGAAGGCCAGACAAAGCCGGATGTTCGCGTAAAACGGACTTTTGCCGGAACGAGAAACCGGTACGCGTTTACCCATTCGCTCGTTCAAGAATCTGTCCGCATGATGGTAATCGGAGATGCTCATCTTACGTTGGATGATGAGCGGGGCGAGACGTGGAAAAGCTATTCCGGTCGGATGAGCACACCTTACCGTAAGATGCGGCATTGGCGGACGGGTAAAGAGATTATTTCCCCGGCCGGTTTCGATGAGGCGCTGGAGACCGCGCAGAAAGCCAAGGTTGATTTTCTGGCGTTGGTCGGTGATATCGTGAGTTTTCCGAGCGAGGCCGGGGTGGATTATGTGACTGACAAACTGAAAAAGTCAGGATTGAATTGGATGTATATTTCGGGAAACCACGATTGGCATTACGAGGGATTGCCGGGCTCGCTAAAGGATCTCCGCGATGAATGGGCTCCCAAAAGGCTCGGCCCGTTATATCAAGGCGCAAACCCGCTTTACGCGATGCGGAAGGTTAAAGGGGTGCGGATGGTAATGATTGACGATTCTACTTGGGAAATTCTTCCTGAACAACTCGCCTTCTTGCGGGAACAGATCGCTTCCGGAGAGCCTCTCGCCTTATTCATGCATATCCCGCTGTACGTCTGCGGGTATCCGCCCGGGGTGGCTGAAGTGGGCGATCCAAGCTGGGGCTGGGACAGTGATCACGGTTGGCAAGTCGAACGCCGCCCGCGGTGGCCCAAAACCGGACATACGGAAATAACTCGCGCATTTAGGGACGCGGTTTTTTCGGCCCCGAATATGGTCGGGGTTTTTGCCGGGCATGTGCATTGCCCAATGCAGGCGGAAGAGAACGGTGTCGTTCAGCTTTGCACTGACATCAATGCGAGCGGGGCGTTTCTTGACGTGCGTTTCGAGCGCGGTGCGTCTTGATATGCGCTTACTTTGACTTGATGCGGAAAAAGGCGTTGGTGGACGTGGCGGGAAGCAGATAAACAGTGTAGGTGGTCCGCCGCGCGTTGGAAGGAAGGGATACGGTGTCAACCAATTCCCCGGATTCGATTTGGAATTCGCGCACCTTCCAGTCCTTTTTCATCAGATCGGTCGCCTCTTCCACCGTGTAGGTGTGGCCGCCGAACGCGGTGAACGATAAGGCGACCGGTTTGGTCTCGTCCGCCGTTTCGTTCTTCGTACCGACAGAACCAAGCTGGGTGATGGCGGTTATAGTCAGCACATCCCTGGCATTGAACGGATCGGTTCCCGCCAGTGCTTCGTTTATTGTCGATACGCCGTCACCGTCATAATCCTTGTTCGGATCGAAAGTCTCGCCGCGTTTCCAGTAATCGCTTGCCTCCCACTGGGCCATGAGCTGAAGATAGAGCGTGTCGTCGATCCCGTCGCCGTTGTCATCGACGCCAAGTACGATATCGACCTCACGCACCGCACCGGGCGCACCGGCGTAGGCGTTGGCGATCACGCCGCTCCAGACTTTCCCGACGTCGTCAGTCGCCCATACCTGTAAAAGGGTGTTTTGTACCGCGAAGCCTTCCGCCGCGCTTGTAGCCATTGGAATGTCGAGTACGTAATTCATTCTCGCGTTTGGCCGGTAGAAGGTTTTTGTTTCTGCAAGCAGTTTCCCCGCCGCGTCGGCCGCCGCGATCTTTGCAACGCGATTGGTGTCGAATCCGACATGCCGTGCGTCCATCACTCGTCCAAGGAAGGTGTAGGGAGTGACGGCCGCAGGAGTCGTGGCTGATGAGAATGAAGAGTGGAAAACGAAAAATGAAGAGATGAGGAAAGTGACAATAAGGCATGAACACCGTGTCTCATGTCTTGCATTTCCCATCTCCCGTACGTTCTTACAAGTGGTCTGGTTATAGTGTCTCATTCTGTACGCTCCTTTTTTCGTTACTGCCACATTAATCATTTTCGTTCTTCATTTCTAGTTCCCGCTAGTCGAGTAGGTTTTCAACCCGATCTTGATGTCGCTCACGCCTTGGAAGTCCAGACATCCGTCGCGGTCCGAGTCGATGCCGTTGATGAATGCGGAGAGGGCCTCTTCGCGGTCTGCGCCGAGTGTCCCGGCCGGGATGATCAGCAGCCAGCGGGTGTTCCATGCCGAACGCCCGACAAGGCGGGTGCAGTCGAGCGCGTCATCGCTCGGCTCCTTCCCCTCGTCATCGTAGTAAACGCGGAACGAGGGGTGCTTGCGTATCCGTGCGCCAAGGTCGTTCCCGCCCGTATTGCCGTCGTAAAGCGGTGTCCAATCAGGATCATCCAGCTTTGCGGAGCCGATGGCGTAGGGCGCGGGAATGGTCTGATCGACAACCTTCCACGATATCACCGTTTCTGGATCGCCGACGGCGCGCATCCGGTCCTCGCCCACGGGGACGAGATAAACGCTCGGTGTTTTGGCGAGGACACTGTCATCAAATCCTTCGAAATGGATTCCGGCCGATGAGATGTGTGTCGCGTAGTAGGTCGGGTCCAACGAGGAATCGCCGCCGACCAGCTCTTGCCCGAAGAAGTTGTAACCGTGCGCGATTACGGATCCAAACGGAATCACCAGTCCGGGTTCTTTTTCCGCCGTCGAACCGGCAAGCGGCTGGCAGTAGTGCCGGAACTCCGGGACTGCATTCAGATCTTCGACCAGATACTTGCGCAGTTCCGTCCGCCACGCCTTGTCGCCAGCTTCGTCGTCATAGATGCGGAAGAGATCATGCCGGAGCGAGAACCATGTTGCGTATGGCTGCGGGTTGTTGATGCCGAGGCGAGGCTTGAGCACGAGCCAGTTGGCGTCCAGCTCCGCGAGAATCGCCGCAAGGCCGCCGTCGCCTTTCGCGGCGTCGGAGGCGACGATCGGCTCGCCGTCGTCATCGAACTCACCGATTGTTCTGGCGCCGACGATACGGGCCATGAATTGCTCTCCGGACACCCGGTCGATGGAGAGAAGCCCTGTCTCGTAGTCATACGCCTGCGCGGCGAGATAGGTGTACTTCTGGGCAAGCTCGAATTGCGCGTTATAGCGCGAGAGCGCGTTGTTGCGGGCCAGGCGGAAGAACATTTCGTTGTAACGCGCCTTAGTAAGGTTGTCCACCGCCTGCTGCCGCGCTAGGGTGCGCTCGTCGATAATGCGCTCCGCTTCCGCGACTACCGTCTCAAGCGCCGCTTCGGCGGCCATCAGTTCTACGTACGCGTCCTTGCACTCGCGTGCGGCGTCGAAAACTTCGCCAGCCGCACCGATGATGGTGTCGTAGTAACCCGCGTAGGTGTCGATGAAATCCGTTGTGATGTCAAGGAGTTCGCCGGCTATATCGAGGGTTTGCGCGATCGCGTCCTGGGCGACGAGTTCGTTCTTGGCGGCGAGGAGGGTGCCGGCGAGGGTATTTCGCGTTGCCTGTGAGACCGGTTCGATCGCTGCGGAGACCATGGCGCTTGGATCGGTATTGACGGTCATGCCCGCGCCGATTATCTCCGGGGCCGCTTCCAGAATACCCTGCTTCATGCCTGCCTCCATCGACAGCAGGTGTTCCATGCTGTTGATGCCGATTTTGAGGACGGACTCCATGGCGGACGCGTACATATCGTAACCGTATTTGACCGTGTCGAGAGCTTTTTTGACCGCGTAGATGGCGGCGCTCCGGTTGACCACGGTATATTGATACTCGAAGTTGGAGTTCGCGAGCTCCCAGAGCATGATTCTGCTCTTCAAGTTCCGGTAGGCGTTGAGAAGATCTCCCATCTTCTCCTGAATCTGCCCCTGCGCGCGGCGACGTCCGGTGATGTTGGCGGGTTTCAGGATGATGCCGGTCGCGGACTTCTCGTACGAGATGGTCATGAAATCGTTTGTCAACCCGAAGTTGCCGATCAAAATCGTGCCGCCATCGCGGAATTTCGATCCGTCACGGACGTAGATGTTCGTGGCGACCGACTGGATGTCCTCGTTGGCAGAAAGCCCGTAACGCTGTGGCTCCATCCATGCGTAGTTGAGAAGATCGGGGCCGTCATAGCCCTGCGGATAGGTTCCGCCCGGACCGATGTCCCCCTCGTAGGGATAGCCGAAGTATTCAATCAGCCGGTTCTTCGTCTCCAGCTCCATCGTTTCAAGCTGGTTTTCGCGGGAGAACTGCGACTCCTGGATCATCCTTATGCGCCCTCCCTCGATCTGGGCCTTGTCGAGAAGTTTCTTGGCGTTTGCCAGTGCCGTTCCGGCGCGTTCGCGGATTTGCTCGTAGTGCGAGAGCCCATCCTCGCCGGGCGCGATAGGCGTCAGGTCAAACGGGATCGCTCCGGAGGAGAGTCCGAGCGGACTCAACCCTGCGTCCATCCGATCCACCCGTTTCTGGATGTCGGGAATCATCGAGGCGAGCGAGGAAAGTTCCGTCACGGTCGAGCGGTCGATCCGTTTCAACCCCTCGTCTTCGAATTCTATGGACATGCCACTCTCGTTTGCGACGATCCATTCACCTCCATCGATTTCCCATACGGTCAGTGAGTTCGTTTCATCGATAAGTTGTTCCGGCGCGGCTTCGGAATCGTAGATCGGACGGAGATAGAACGCGAGACCGCTTGTGAGCGGCGACACGAAGTCTCGCTTGGCGAGGAGTTCGGCATCCGTCCGCAGCACACTGTCCCAAACGCGAAACTCACCGATTTCGCCCGCGTAATTGCCGCCCAATTGGACATACCAGGTTTCAAGTTCCAGCGCACCGCCCACTGCTTTCTCCGCGATCTTCGCACCAGAGGCGTCGAACAACGTGACGGTCGGCACCCCGCCGTTGGAACGCAACGCGACGAGCGTGTTCCCGTTGGCGGCGACCTGTCCGATCTCGAACGTTTCTATCCCGTCATCCGACGTTCCGTGCTTCGGCGCTTCGGATTGATAGACAAAGGGAATGAACTCGCCAGTCTCGACATCCTGCCACTTCGTACACAACCATCCGTCCCACTCCGGCGCCGCCGGTACCGTATCCGTTCCCTCTGCAAGCTGCTCCGTCATATTGTAGCCAAGGGGCAGGGCGGTGGGGATATTATTGGTGCCGAAGAAGACACATTCGAGAATCTTCGTCCCGTTCGTCACGGTCAACGCCGCCTGTGCGTCACTTGCGGCCGATTCCGCGACATTCGTGTAGGTGTAGTGATAGACGGTGTTCGTTACGGTCTCCATCTCCACATTCATACGGGAAAAAGCCAGCGTGTTCCCGTCCGTAAGCTCGAATGAGATTGCGTCGGTTTCGCCGATGATCAGCAGCGCATTCGCGTTTTCATCCTCTTCGGCATCTTCCGGGCGTTCGGCGGCGGGAACCAGCTGGAACTCAATCGTCCAATTCCCATCCGCATCGAGCCGCGCGTAAGCTTCGTCGTCTGTATCGGCAGCAAACCGCCAAATGCCATCGTCGGCATTGGCGAACCGGTAACGCCAGTATTTGCCGCTCTTGGGCTGTTCGGAGAGGAGCGCGTTTCCGACCGCCCAGTTGCAGAGCGCCCCGTAACCGCCGCGGGAGGCCCACTCGCCGTAGCCGAAGTTGCGGGTCTTGTCGCTGTCGAGATAACCCGCGCCGGTTTCGCCGCCGTTGTCGCGGTAGGCCTTGCGGGCGGTGCGGTCCACCGTTTCGGCGGCGACCTTGGCGACATTGTAGGCGGCCTTTGCGAATTGCGCCTCGTCGTAATAGTCAACGTTCAGCACGGCATCGGCCACCACCATCTCGCCCATCGCCGGCTCGCCCCAGGTGAAGTAGGGGTTGCGAAGGAGACGGTAGTAACCCGACAGTGCGCTAAGGTAGTGGCCGTATGCGTCGCCGTGGCCCTGCGGGAACATGTCCGCCGCGTCATTTTCATCGATGATTCCCTTGTTGTTTCCGGAGATGTCGTAGTTGACGGCATACGCGACTTCACCCGCCGTCAGGCCTTTGGTGAAGTTCCAGACCAGCCGGTTGTAGTAGGGGGAGATATGGGTTGATGGGGCATTGTCGCCGCTGCGCCCCCGGAGAAGCGCCAGTTCCTCGTCGAGCAGCGTCGGGACTTGGTTGTCGAAGGCGAAAAGCGAGGTGGAGAGCGCTCCGTAATCGAGTTCGAAACCGGTCATCTCGGTGTTGTCAAAATTCGAGCCGAAACCGATCGTCGGGTTGAGCGCGTCAGTCCACGCCTCGTCTCCGAGGACATTGTATAGGTCGGCGAGACGGGTGACGGCGAGCTGGAGCTGCTTGTTGGCATCCGGGTCGTCGATCTCCATCTGGAGGGACATCGACTCGGCCTTGGAGAGGATCGTCTCATATAGCTGGATAAGCCCGACCGACGTGAGGTTGTCCTGATTAAGGGCGACATCGCCTTCGTAGGGCTTTCCGGCCTGACGGATCATGGAGACCGGCGTTTCAGCTTCGTTTTCGACGAGATCGCGCATCCGCTGCGCGAAGGGCGTCACATTGTTCAGGACGCGCTGCACCCATCCCTCCGCCAACGCTGGTTCACTCCAATCGCTCCACCGGTCGCCCATCGCGGCATAGGCGGGCGAACTCTCCGATGCCGCGCGGTAGCGCACGGCGTAATAGGTGTTCACCATGTTGGCGAGCGTATCACCCTGCCCGCCGATGACGAAACGTGTCAGTCCGGCAGTCAGATCGAACTTGGCCGTGTATTCATCCTCAAAGTCGGTCGGGACCGATCCGTCGGCGTGCGGACGGCACTTTTTCCACTCGAAGACATACTGCTCCGGTTCGCCGGCGAACGCCTCGCCGTAGATGACGGACAGCTGTTGCGAAAGGAGGTTGATCGGATCTTCCCGCGTAACGACGGGACCCGTATAGTATTTGGGCACGACCTTGACGAGGTGCATGGAGATCGGGTCGCCCGCCGCCACATTCATCAGCGCGTTGGTCGTGTCGTTTTCAATTAGGGTGATGTAGTTGGTGGCACCCATCGTGAAGAGCGCGTAGTGGTCGCGCGGCGTGTAGTTAATCCGGTCTTCAACTGTGGAGACCGTCGTGTGCGGACTCGGCTTCACGCACGACGTTGCGAGCGCGGCGATCGCCGTGCGCCACGCCGCCTTGCCCGCTGGGGAGGCGGTGTTGTCCAAAAGTGAAGAAAGGATGTCTCGTTCTTCCTTGTTCAGGACGTTCACATGGAGAAGCGATACGCCGGCGGAGTTGTCCTCCATTTCACCTTCAAGTTTCAGGCACTGCGTGATATCCGCCGTCGTGTCGAGGTAAAAGCGTTTGGAGATGGACGGCGGCAGACCGTCGAACGTCCAGCGCCCCTTGCGCAGCGTTCCGTTGCCTCCCGCTCCCTGTTTAATGCCAAGGTCGGCGATCGCGTCGGCGATGGTTTGGTAAGTCGATTTCGGGAAGCCGCTCGTCTGTGCCACGGTGGGATCGAAAAGGACCGCCGTCGCGTCGCGTTCGGCATCCGTCGCGGGCCAAACCACGCCCACGGATTTCCCGTTCCACACTTCTGGCAGTCCAGAACTTGACAAGGTGAGCGTGCGCCCGATCTCCATCTCGGGCACTTCATCCGGCCACGTCACGCGCCACACCCAGGGAGCTGGCTTTGCGGTGAGGACCGAGGAGGAGGTCGGGTCGCCGCCGAGAAGCGCTAGCCACGGGATGGCCGTACCGATCGACGGCCAGTTGGCCTGATCGATGGATGGGAAGGCAAAACCGTCCTGCATCCTGTAGTAGAGGCGCATCGTGGCCGTTCCGGCGGCGCGCGCCCAGAGCTGCCCTTTGCGGTCGCGGAATGCGGGCGCGGAGGACACGGGTTCGTCCCACGAATCTTCGGGACACCAGGGATCGTCGAAGAAATCGATCGGGTGCGGTCCGGGAAACGCCTTCCCGGCAACACACGCCGCCGCCAGTTCTGGATAGACGGAATTGGTGACAACGACATCAAACCACTGCATCGTTTTGCGTCCGTCTTTGACGTATTCAACGAGGACTCCCGGCGCGGAAGAGTCATCCGAGTTGAGATCGGTACGGAGCGCCCACGCTTCATACGCGCCGTCGGAGGTTGTCCGCACGATGGCATGTTCCTCGTTCGGGTTGTAACCGTCCTTGACGGAGTCGTTCTGCACATAGACTTTCGGGATCCTGCCGCTGTCCGGGACGATCAAACCCGTGCCGAGCGCGGGCGGTCCGTTCTCTTCTGCCAGGCATTTGTAGGCGGAACAGACCGTGCCCAGTACCTTGTCGGTAAAGGTGCGCCGATCCGTGCCGGTCACGGCTAGGTCTTTCATGTCGATAAAGGAGTAACATCCCGTCAGATGGTTTTCCGGGCCGGTATGGGTCTTGAGCCGCTCGATACCGACCTCCTCGGCGGAAAGTGCCCGGTTCCACATTAGAATCTCGCCGAAGGTAAGACCGGGCGTGACGGCGGCGGTTGGCGAGATTCTGCCGAGTCCGACCGTCCAATCGCCGGCCAGATCATCGGACGTAACGCTGGCACCCGACAATCTCTTTTGGACGCCGTCCACATATACACACAAGGATCCGGAAGGCATGAATGTGGCCGCGACGTGATGCCAGACACCCGGATCGGCGAGTGGAACCAGGTCTCCGCTAACGCTGGCCAGCGGGGCGAGGGTGTCGGAAAGGATTGCCGCGACCGGAGCGTCCGCCGCGACCTCCGCATCCGCCTTCACCCAGAACATCACCGTGCCGCCGTCATTTTCGTCAAAATATTTGCGTGGGGGAATCTCGACGTTGGAATCCGTGTCGGAGAGGTATAACCCCATGTTGTGGGAAAAGATCGACTCGGATGCGCTGCCGAGTTGCGAGGCAAGAACGATCTGCGGCGTCTCGCCCGCATCAGGCCAGCGGATGGCGTAGACCTGGGGTAGGGTGGGGATCGTCAGCGCTTCCTGCATTCCATCTTCCTGAATTGTCGTGTTCCACCATACCTCGATGGTAGGACGCTCTCCGTCCGATGTGTTCCGGGCGCTCACCGCAAAGATGACCGATTCGTATTTGTTTGTGTCGGCAGTGGTTTCGGGGATATCAGTCGAAACATCCGCCGCGCCGTACGGCTTGGCGGCCACATAGATGTCCGGGTTCCATACCGGCGCGGAGACTGCCTCGTAGATGGATCCGGGGCTGGTGGGGTCGCACTTCGGCGAAAACCCCGGCGTAGTACCCGCCACGCTGCCGCCACGCATCTTCACTTCATAACCTACGCGGATATCCTCCGCCGCGAGCGTGAAGTAGTTGGTGTTCGAGCGCAGCACCGACTGGATCGGCAGAAACCAGACGTTGTCGTCCGCCGTCAGTTTCAAAAGCGAATAACCTTCGCCGAAAGTCGTGAACGTACCGTCCATCGCGACGGCGTGCGCGTGTCCCTCCGGCTCTTGGTAAGCCATCAAGGTCGCCGTATAAGCCGTGGGGACGTAGATTGGCCGTCCGGCGGACGCAGTCGCATCGGTTTCCTGCCCGTCCACGTCACCGCGCACGAAGACCGTGGCGTCGGCCGGCCAGTCGCATTCATACTGGTCAAGCTCGAATGGCCAATCGACCTCCATCTCGTCCGTTTCCATCCAATAGACCGCCATGTTCCAGGGACAGTCTTTTGTGGGGCGCAGCGGATAGACATTCCCATGTTTGGGGCTGTAGGAGTACTGTCCCTGATGTTGGTAGTACCAGTCGCCGCGGTTGTCTGAAGGCTGCACGTAATTGGGTCTGGCGCGGAGTCCCGTCTGGGAGTAGCCTGCTCGACCGTTGGGGGTGAGAGCGCGCCCGATCTCACCTGTCAGGCGGTTAACCTGGGGGCGGCAAACCTCGACGGCCTGCACATGGAGCAGACGCTCGAAGGTGCCGGTGTCGTAGTAGGCCATCACGACCTGGCCCTGCAGCTGCCCGTAGGCGTAAAGCACATCGGTGGCGGGATCGACGCTCAATCCGCTCACGATTTTGTTGGTGACAACCTGCTGGATGCCGGCCGCGATGTTCGTGACGCTGCCGTAACGCGGCGTCAGAATCTCCTCGCTGCCGAAAAATTTGACAAATTTACCGGAGAGATTGATTCCGGGACTGTTGTAGGGGTAATCGGTCCAGTAGATACGCCGGGGACGCCCCGAACAGGCGAGAGACACGGAGTAGGTCATCAGACGGACCGTTCCGTCGGCGAGATGCCAGGAGAAGTTGACCGTACCGCCTTGGGCGGCGAAGAGACGATGGTTATCCTTGTCGAAAATAAAGGCGGCGCGTTCTTCATCCGGAAGCGCGAGAAAGGCGGTATAGGTGGCCGACCAATCGACATCCTCCGGCGGCTCGATAATGTCTGCGAGGTAATAGTCGGGCTTGGCGCGCTCAAGGGGGAAACCGGCTTCGGCGGAGGTGAGCGTGATTTGGGGCTGGTCTAGCACTTCGACGCGCGAGACACCGCCCGTAGTCGCGGCGACGGACATCGCCGGATAGGCGTTGTTTTCCACCAGCCAAGGATTGTCGCTGCTGTTGGAGGAGATGTAAATCGTCGGCGCCGGGGGAACACCTAACACATAGGTTTGGGTGTCGGCGGCGAGAGCCGGAAGGGCCAAAATAAAGAATGAAGAATGAAGAATGAAGAATCGGAAAGAACGGGAAATTCTGGTTGTGGTTTTCATGGTAGGGACAAACCTTTCTCAAATGTGGCGCATGTTGCCGAAAGCATACGTTGCAACTCCTGACAGTCCTTGAAAACGGATTCTGCCTGTTCCTGATTGATCAAATCGCTTTTTACAATCAGTTCGATCCAAAATAGGGTTTCGGAACATTCCTTAAGGGCTATTTTGCATTTGTTGAGGAAGTCTTTCTTTGAAGAGGCGAATCGGGCTTCTGCAAGATTCGCGCCGATACTGGTTCCGCTTCTCAAGATTTGGTCTGCGATCGAGAATGCTTTCTTCTTGGTTCGCAACCAACTTGAAAACTTTACGATACGCACGGCGAAATCCATGCTCTTCGTCTTCAGTGGGTCATCGTCTTTCACGTGCTTCCCCAATTTTTCATTCTTCACTCTTCATTTTTCATTTCATCATTCGCGTCACTTGACGCGAATGATGAAGCACAGCGCGTAGAACGGGGGGCGGTTTTCGTGCGCCACGTTGTTGCCGGCCTGGCTTGTGGCATAAACGTGGCTGTGTCGGCCATTGCCTATCGTCGAGTCCGCGTCATATTTTGTCGTGGTCTCGCGAAGCGTGGTGGAACATCCCGGTTCAATGCCTGCCAGCATGTCGTCGCCGACGTACTCGTGGGAATGCCGCGGCATCTGCGCGACCGTAAGCGTCACCGACATTTGCCCGCCCTTCTCGCCAACCGCGTACAAGTTGCCCGCGCCGGCGATGAAACGGTCCCTGAGATCGGGCGTGGTGACGCCGTTGACTTTCTGCCCGTTGCAGAGCGCCCAGCCGTCGGGGATATTGGATGCCGCCCCGCTCCACATTATGATGCCGCCCTTCGGGATCGATCCGTAACCGGAGAGCGTGCCGCTCGTCCCGGCGGAGATGTTGCCGTTCACGGAGAGACTTGTCGCCGAGATGGATCCCGCGTTCATTGCGCCCTGCACGGCAAGCGTACCCTTCAGCGTCGTCTCGCCTTCCACCGTGAAGTCGCCGCTTGCCGCCGAAGCATCCGCCGCATGGATCGCGTACGGTACGGCGAGCAGCGCTTGGCGCGGCGTGATTTCGCCGGACGAATGGTCAACCGTCAGCCCGATGTAGAGCGTCTTGCCCGCGTTGTCGGCAAGCACTTTCTCAAGGCTCGTACCGGTAACGATTCCGCTCCCGGCCGCATCCGTGATCGCGATGTTGAAAAGGCCGTTTTCATCGAGCAGTACGCTGTAGGCGCGTCCCCAGAGCGGTGTCTTCGCCGTTGGTCCGTCGTAAATGCGGAACTCTACCGTCCGGTTCTTGTTTTGGGGGACACTGCCGCCCACCTCTTTGATGACACCCTGATAGGAGAATGCTGGGACCGCCGCAGATGTCATGAGCGCCGCACTGGCCGCAACCGCGATAATCATCATCGTAATAAGTTTCTTCATTGCCGTTTTCCTTTCACTTTCAGATTGCCGTTTTCAACCGGGTCATTCTTTCTTTCTCGAAGATGACCGCCTATTCCAAAATCAGTTCCGTCAGAGGGGAGACACGCTTGATGGTCATGTCGCCCTCCAGCGTGATGTCGCCTTGCCGCATGAGATTGGAGAACGTCCATCGGCACGTTCCGCGCTTGCTGTCCTCCGGGTTCCACGCGGCTTCGCCGCCGTTCAGATTGAGCGTGATTTCAATCCGGTTGCGGACCGAAAAGGTTTCCGGTTTCACATCGCCTTTGTAGTTCGCGAGGTCATCGCCGCTCGGCGTCGGCGTTTTGAAATCCCAACGGAGTCCGTCATGCTGCGGATGGAGCGGATGCCGGAGGAGACTGGTCGCGCCGCTGCCCGCCACAGTGAACTCGAATACCACGCCGTTACTGGATTCCGCCATCGCTCCGCCTGTGGCCGGGATGATGGGCGTTTCGGTCGGGAGACACACCGCGCTGATGCGCATCACCTGTCTGGCTGTCGCCGGGACGTATGCGGAACCCGCGTAGAGGCGGTATTCGAACGAACCGGAGTCCGTCGTCTCTCCCGCCGCGACGACACGCTGTAGAAGGCGCAACTGCCCGTTCGCGTCGATATGGATCGGCAGCCTTATGGTCGCCGTTCCTCCGGCCTCGGTAGTCACCTTGTCGCCCGGCGCGAGAATGCGGTTGAATGCGACATCCGCCACCCACAACCCGCCCGGCCACGCCCGGTCCGCTGCCGTGCCGCCGCTCGTTTCCCCCTTGAACGGGACATCCACGCGCATCTTCGACCGCCCGTCCACATCCGTGATGCGCAGAAGCGCGCCGAACGGACGGCCTTTCACGCCAGTGTCGAACGCGGTGCGGTCGATCCCGATTTCCATCTTCCACGTCTCGTCCGCCTCAAGCCGCTTCGTCGCGACAGGGCCGGAGGTTATGTCCGCGCCCCCTTCCAGAGCGGTCCAGACCGCGTTGGTGCGCGCGACCGCCGTGTCGCGGATGCGGATGGCCGAACGCGGAAGGAGAACCTCGCCCCATGCCGGATTCGTTAACATATCCACGGCCACGGTACGAGCCTCCGATCCGTCGTTGCGGATGGCCAACGTTGCTTTGGACGACTCCATCCCGAAGTCAATCCCCGTCATGGGCGAGACGTTGAGAACGCCCGACCAATCGCATTGCAGGTCGGAAGCGACGAGAATCACGTCGCCGTCTTTGACGGTTGAATAAGAGTAGAGCGGAATGTAGCTTTGGGTCTTGTCCTCGTTGTTTCCGGAAATCTTATAGAGACCGTCACTGAGGAAATTTCCCGCAAAACCGTCAAGATAGTCGAGCGGTGAGACGAACGCGCCTTGCTGGAGTGACACGCCGACAAAGTTGTAAACCAGATTCGTGTTTGTGATGTGCCAGGTGATGCGCGGCGCGGCGGGGACACCGGTAACCGAGACGACGGTCGCCGTGTCGTTCGTGTTGAATACGAGACACACCGTTCCGGCGGGAACCGATTTGACCGACGACGCTTCCGGGTAGTTACGGTGCCATTTTGCGATCGGATTCATCGAGAGACCGTGCGAATCCCAGTCCTGCGAGAACTGACGTGTCGATAGGAACGCGGCGGGATCGTAGAAGCCGACCGAATTCACCGGCCAGTCGGCGAATATTTCGTCGGGGGATGCGGGCGGTGAGACCTCCACATAGACTGCGTTCCACCCGCGGTTCAGCGTGATGTCTTGCCGAACCATCACTTCCGCAGATGCGCAGACTGCCGAGACCATCACTGCCGCTAATGGCAGTAATAGCAAGGGTTTTGTCCCTTTTGACATATTTCGGGCGATTTCAATCATCGAAACCTCCTGTTCCAATCCTGATTGTAATATTTCTAGAAGTTTTGCACGAATGATTCCGTGCCAATAACCCTAGAAGAGTTTCATATTACCTTTTTTAACTCTCATTAGTCAATTCGAAATGTGTACCGACACAAAAAAATGCTCCGTCCCATAAGGTGATTTTGCTCTTGAACCGATGAGTTGAAACTGCTAAAATTAAACCGTTTTTTACAAAAGTGATGGTGGGTCTCGCCTTGGAATGATATTCCGGTATCGGCGTGGCCACAAAGGGGATAAATCCATGAAGACACTTGCGTTGCGGTTGTATGGGGAAAACGATCTGCGGCTGGAGCGGTTTGACTTGCCGGAGATTACGGATGACGAGAGTCTGGCGGATATCGTCACCAACAGTATTTGTATGTCGGACTACAAGGCGACCATTCAGGGCGGTAAGCACAAGCGGGTTCCGGACGATGTGGCCACCAATCCGATTATTATCGGCCACGAGTTTTGCGGGCGTCTCCTTAAAGTCGGCAAAAATTGGCAGCACAAGTTTCATGTCGGGCAGAAATACGGCGTGCAGCCCCAGTTGAACCTGCCGGGCGCGGAGCACAAAGCCCCCGGTTATTCTTTCCCCTTCATTGGCGGCGAGGCCACGCGGATTGTGATTCCTAAAGAGGTGATGCAGCAGGATTGCCTTCTGACCTACAAAGGCGACGCGTATTACAAGTCTTCTATCGCCGAGCCGGTGTCATGCATAATCGGTGCTTACCGTTGCACCTACCATTTCAAAGCCGGCGAGTATGTGCACCAGATGGGGCTGAAGCAGGGTGGCAGCATGGTGATTCTGGCCGGAGCCGGACCGATGGGGTTGAGTGCGATTGACCTTGCCCTGCACGGTCCGGAAAACCGTCCGGGCCGCTTGGTGATCACCGATATCGACCAGGCCCGTTTGGATCGCGCCGAGCAGCTGTTTTCGGTGGCGGATGCCAAGGCGCACGGCGTGGATTTGGTTTACCTCAACACCGGCAAGGCGGACGACCCGGTGGCTTGCATCAAGGCGGCCAACGGCGGCAAGGGCTATGACGATGTGTTTGTGTTCGCGCCGGTGCCCGCGCTGATTGAACAGGCTTCCGCGCTGCTCGGTTTTCTGGGCTGCCTGAACTTCTTCGCCGGCCCGTCAAAATCCGATTTCAAAGCCACGATGAATTTTTACGATGTCCATTACATGGGACATCACGTGGTCGGCTCGTCCGGCGGCAACACGAAGGATCTGCAGGACGCGATGGATTACGCCGCTCAGGGATTGATCACCCCATCGGTGATGATTACCCATGTCGGCGGGTTGGATTCGGTGGCGGAAGCCACCAAGATTCTGCCCAAGATTCCCGGTGGCAAGAAGCTGATATATACGCACGTTTCAATGCCGCTGACCGCGATCAGCGATTTCGCCGAACTCGGCAAGACGGATCCGTTCTACGCCGGTCTGGCGGAGATTTGCGCCCGCAACAACCAGTTGTGGAGTTCGGAAGCGGAGAGCTATATCCTTAAACACGCCCCGCGGTTGGAACAGGATGCGGTGATATGATAGCCTTCCTGAAGGGCATTCTTGAGGAAAAAACGCCATCGGTGGCGTTGCTCGATGTTAACGGGGTCGGTTACGAGGTGTTCATTTCCCTCAGCACCTACGACCGGCTCCCGGCTTCGGGTTCGCCTTGTAAACTGTACATCTACCATCACATCCGGGAGGACGCGCAGTTGCTGTTTGGCTTTGCTCAACCCGGGGAAAAGGAGATGTTCCGCCGGTTGATCGAGGTCAACGGGGTCGGGCCCAAACTGGCATTGAGCGTGTTGAGCGGGCTGACTGTGTCCGAGCTGTCGCTGGCGATTTCGGAAAGTAACATCAAGCGGATCAGTTCGGTCCACGGTATCGGGAAGAAAACCGCCGAGCGTATCGTGGTGGAGTTGCGCGACAAGATTAACCCGTTCGAGGCTATCGCCGGTTCCGCGTCCGGTAAACCCGCCGAGCCGCAGAACGCCGTTTTGCGTGACACGGTCATGGCGTTGGAATCCTTGGGTTTCCCGCATGACCAGGCTTGCAAGATGGTTAAATCTGCCATTGACGCTTTCCCGGATTCAAAAGACACCGAGACGTTGTTGCGCCATGCGCTCAACACCAAATAACCGTTTGCGAAAAGGATGCTAGATGCGGACCTTTTGCCTTTGTTTGGCGGCGGCAACGCTTGCGGGGATGGTCAGTGGCGGGGCGGAATTAAAATTCGACCCCGCCGCGCTCACCCCTGATATCCCGTCGCGGGATTATCCGCGTTTAGCGTTGCTTAACGACCGCACGCTGATCATGGCGGATATGGGCCGAGTGTTTTTTTCAACCAATCAAGCTTCGAGTTGGAGCAACGGGTTGCTGATTAACGGAGGTTGCGCCAATACGCAGCGTTTGCCGTCCGGGGCGGTGCATAAACTTACCAGAACCAATTGGCAGCCTTTTGTGTTGCCGGACGGATCGGTATTGCTGGCTTACCGCTCCCACAGCAACCGGAAACCAGCGAAACCGGGGGATGAGTTCTATTCGTCAATCCGAGTGATGAACGGCGATGCCGGCGCCAAGAATTTCACCAATGAGCTGGTGCTGGTCGAGACCGTGGTGGACACCTTCCGCGGTTTTTGGGAACCGTTCATGGTACAACTTAATTCGGACACCGTGGCGCTGTATTATTCCGACGACCATATTTCGAACAGCTACCAGACCATCAATTATTTTCTTTATACCGTCAAATACCGCAGATGGTATCCCACGCTCAGGATTGCCGTTGACGGCAAACCCCGCCGTTCGCGGGACGGGATGCCTTCGGTGGTGCGGCTCAAGGATGGCTCGTGGGCGATGGTGATCGAGACGTTCGATTACAACCGCGTCAACAGCGGGCACAACTCGGTGTTTGTGGTGGGGCTGACCCGCTCCAAAGACGGCAAGGTGTGGACCCCGCCGGTGGTGGTGGCCGCCCCGCATAACCTTGACTCCGGAAAGCGCTGTTCGGCCCCGTTTATCGCGGCACTGCCGGACGGCCGCGTGGCGGTTACCTATATGACCGACGAATACTATCGCGGTGACATTATGGCTGAACGCGAGGGAACGCGGGTGTTCGCCATGGTGGTATCCGACCGGCCGCTGCTTTACGACACCCGGTTGGAAAATTCCTCCGGCGGCCCGGCGCCGGGGTTTGCCGAAATCAAGAACGTTTTTCCGCCGGTGGACAATTCGTTCCAGATTTGGAACACCGCCTTTTGTGCCGACGGTATGCTTTACGTGGCGGGCCACTTCGGCGTGAACGCCGATACCGTCCGTTCCGTCGGCCACAAAATCCGTTTGCGCCGCGCACCGGTTAAATAACGGCGCGAGCCGGTCAATCCCGCAGCAGAATGCCTTTCGCCGCGAGATCTTCGGCGTCCATCGCGTAGGTGGGATCAATCTCCAACGGGACGGTTGGCGTACCCATGCCGGCGGCCACGAACCAGCGCGCCCATTTGGCTTGGAGATCGCGTCGGCAGGTTTCCGGCGAATCCTCGCCCTCGGCGTTCTTTACCGGCGAAAACTCTTCGTCGCGGTCGAACGCTACGTTCAACACGGTTTTGGCGTCGGGAAGTACGTCAAAGATGAATTTCTCGAATTTGCAACCGTTGTTGCTGTCCGGTTTGACCACCGTCCCGTCATCCTGGCATACCGGGATCTTTTTGCGGGCGATATGGAGCGGCATCGCCTTGTTCGCTTCGAGCTTCATGAATTCGAGCGAGAAAATGTGTATCGCCACGCTGCCGTACTTGAAATAGAGGTCGCCGGTTTCGGTGCGCCGGTTGGCCTGCTCGTCGGTCAACTCGCTGTATTCCACCATACCGAACCGGTCGCCGCGAACCACCACCATGCCGACCTTTTCGTAGGGATCTCGCTTGGCGCAAAGCTTAAGCGAGATGTCGGCGTTGCGGAGGGTGTGCAGACCGATAAACGCCGGGTTGGCGATTTCAACCATCGGGTTGTCCACTTGGAAGTAAAAGACCTCGCGGATGCCGCGGCTCTCCATGTCCTCCAGACAGCCGTTTTTAAGCAGCGCGGTGAGGGTTCCGCCGTGTCCGTCCGGGCTCATGAAAATGTGTCCCGGTCGGTCGAGAATGATTTTGCCCTGCTGATCCAGCGCGGGCCAAAGCCCTTGAATGAAAAAGATTACATCACGCTTGTCGATTCCGAAGTAATCGTTTTCCTCAAAATGCTTTACGGTGGCGGCGTTGTTTACCTCGCTGGTCATCACATAGAAGGGAATCCGGACGCCGAATTTGCGGGACAACGCGACGATTTTACGGGCGTGGAAGTAAAACAGCGACGCTCCCGAAACCGGTCCGATGGAGTAGCAGCCTTTTGGACCGTCGTAACCCAGCCTGGAACCCTGTCCGCCCGCCACCACCAGCACCGCCACATTTCCGGCGCGCAGTTCCCGTTCGCCGACGGCTTTGGCCTCGGCGTAAAGTTCGGGCGTCCATTCCACCACATTTGGGGCTTCGGGGTTGCCGCCCTCCGGGGCGGGCGGGTTGGCCATCAGGTTTTGCATGCGGGAGAGAGAATCGAAATCCAGACGTTCGATCTGGGCCAGCAGCGCATTGCGTTCTTCCGCATTGAGCCGGTCCCAAAACTTTAAAACCTGTGATTGCCCGTTTTGTGACAGAAGTTCCGAAGCGGTTTCGTAGGTCATGGCGTGTCTCCAATAAAAAAACGTTGGGAAGAAGTGGCTTATAAAACTTAATGCCCCGGCCGTTCAAGGCCAGGGCATCGCGTTCAGGCTGATCATTCCGGAGCGATCGCTTCGCTCGGGCAGTTGCCGGCGCAAGCTCCGCAGTCAACGCACTTGTCGGAATCGATTTTGTACTTGTCGCCGTCAGCGGCAATCGCTTCCACCGGGCAGTTGCTGGCGCAGAGACCGCATCCAACGCACAGATCCTGATTGATTTTATGAGCCATGGTTTGTTCTCCTTGTATCAGCGCAAAAACCGGCGAAAACCCCTTTCAACCTTCCTTTGCTCTGATTGGTAAGAATTTTAGCTTATTGCGGCATAAAAAGGCAAGCCCAAAAAAAATCCGAACCGCGGTAAAATAACATTCGCTTTTTTCCGCCTCTTCTTTGTGCTGACTGCGGTGTTTGGGTTAAAAAACATATTTTTCCCAGATTTGGATTGCATGGTTGATTTTTACGCGTATTTGGGGTATCATAATGGCATTTCAAATCCTAGGTGAGGTGCATTGCAATGACGTTGATTGAGGAAGCTTTGACGAAGACCACCGACACTAAAGCCTGTGTCATTGGATCCGTCGCGACCGCACGGGCGGCGGAGATGTTTGTTTCGCTGTTCCCAAAACAGCGGGCGGTGGTGGTGGCCGATACCAACACTTGGGCGGTGGCCGGCCAGGAGGTCGATGCCAGACTGCGTTCTGCAGGGGTGCCGACCGAACCGGCTTTTGTATTTTCCGACCCGGAATTGTTCGCGGAATGGAGTTATATCGAACAGTTGGAAGCCGCGCTCGCCAAAGTGGACGCGGTGGCGGTGGCGGTCGGTTCGGGCGTGATTAACGACTTGTGCAAACTGGTGTCGCACCGGTTGGGTCGCCGTTACATGGTGGTCGGGACGGCGGCGTCGATGGACGGCTACACCTCTTATGGCGCGTCAATCACCAAGGACGGCATTAAGCAGACGATGAGCTGCCCCGCCCCGTTGGGGTGCATAGTCGACAGCAAGGTAGCGGCGGAAGCCCCAAAGGAGCTGGTGGCGGCCGGATACGCCGATTTGCTGGCAAAAGTGCCGGCCGGCGCGGATTGGATTTTGGCGGACGCAATCGGTTCGGAACGGATTCATGACGCGGCATGGAAGTTTGTGCAGGGACCGTTGCGCGATTCGCTGTCAAAGCCGGCGGCTTGCGCGGCCGGAGATGTCGCCGAAACCGAAAAGCTTTGCGAGGGGCTGGTGATGAGCGGTTTCGCCATGCAGGCGATGGGATCTTCGCGGCCGGCGTCCGGAACTGAGCACCAGTTCTCGCATTATTGGGACATGGAGGGGTTGTGTTACGGCGGCAAGCACGTTTCGCACGGATTCAAAGTCGGAATCGGGACTTTGGCTTCCACCGCCACGATAGAATTCCTCCTGGAGCGGGATATCGCCAATTTGGACGTGGATGCCTGCGTGAAAGGTTGGTGGCCGACGTTTGAGTCATTGGCCGCCACCTTCCCGCAAGTGTACGGCGACCGCCCGGCGCACATTGAACGTGCGATGAGCGAGATGCGCGGCAAGTATGTGGCGCCGGAACAGTTGCGCGGAGAGCTGGAGTCGATTAAACGGATGTGGCCGGAGTTGTCCGTCAGGATGCGGGCGCAGATCATGGGGTTCGACGAAATCCGTTCGGCGCTGAAGGCGGTTGGCGCCCCTTACGAACCGGAGCATATCGGCATCAGTCGCCAGCGTTTCCGCGACACCTTCGCCGGAATCCCGTACATGCGCAACCGTTATTTCTCGCTGGATCTGGTTTCGCGGTTGGGGTTGGTGCCTGAGTTGCTGAACCGGTTGTTCGGCAAGGGCGGAGTCTGGGAGTGTTAGAAGAAAGGAGCCGCAGATTGAAACTGAGAACTGATTGTAAATACGCATTGCTGGTTCCCACGAGCATGGGATTGCGTATAACGCCGGTCAACGGGCAACCCGTGCATTGCGGCGGGATGTTCCAGATGCAGGCCACCAGTGCCGAGACCAACGTCGCCAGCGTGGCTTCCTATCTTGGTCTGCCGGTTAAAGTGTTGACCGCCTTTGTCAAGGGCAGCCCGATCTCTCGCCTGATCAAGGACAATTTGGCCTCGCGCCACATGGACTATGAAGGGCCGGAAGTCGAGCAGGGCGGGCCTTGGGGATACCGCCACCAGATCAATATCGCGGACAGCGGCTACGGTTCGCGCGGACCGCGGGTTTGGAACGACCGTTCCGGCGAAGTCGGCAGAACCCTTAAGTCGGCTGATTTTGATTTGGAGCGGATCTTCGCGTCGGAAGGGGTGCAGGTGGTGCATCTTTCCGGATTGATCGCGGCGCTTTCTCCCGACACCAGCCGGTTCTGCCTGGAAATCGCCCGAGTCGCCAAACGCAACGGCAGTAAAATCGCGTTTGATCTTAACTATCGCGCCTCTTTCTGGAAAGGGCGGGAGGCGGAACTGGGCGGGGTTTTCTCGGAAATCGCCGGACTGGCGGATATTCTGGTTGGGAACGAGGAAGATTTCCAGTTGTGCCTCGGGGTGCAGGGACCGGAAGCCGGCGGCGAGGGCATCGGCGCCAAAATCGACGGATTTAAGGGGATGATCGAATGCGTAAGGAAGCGGTATCCCAACGCTTCGGTGTTCGGGACTACCTTGCGCCAGGTGGTGGACACCAACCGCCACCTTTGGGGAGCGTTGCTGTTCGCCGAGGGCGAGTGGCAGTTGGTCGAGCCGCGTGAAATCACGGTGTTGGACCGTATCGGCGGCGGCGACGGTTTTGTGGGCGGGTTGCTTTACGCCATTCTCAAAGATTGGCCCCGCGAAAAGTGGATCCAGTTCGGCTGGGCGTGCGGCGCGTTGGCCACAACCCTGCTCACGGACTACGGTCAGCCGGCGGACGAGGATCAGGTTTGGGCGATTTGGAAAGGTAACGCCCGCGTTCAGCGATAACTCCGTTATTTGGGAATGACATGACGATTCAGGAAGAGATCCAGAAACTCCGTAAAGAGCGTAACACGGTTATCCTTGCCCACAATTACCAGGTGGGCGAGGTGCAGGCGATAGCCGATTTTACCGGGGATTCGCTGGAGTTGGCGCGTAAGGCCACCAACATCGATGCGGAAGTGGTGGTGTTTTGCGGCGTATATTTCATGGCTGAAACCGCGGCAATCCTCAATCCCGGCAAGACGGTGCTGATTCCGGATCCGAGCGCCGGCTGCCCGATGGCGGACATGATCAACGGCGAACAGGTGCGGGAGTTGAAACGCCAGCATCCCGGCGCCAAGGTGTTGTGTTATGTGAACAGTACCGCCGAAGTCAAGGCCGAGTGCGACTGTTGCGTGACCTCGGCCAACGCGCTTAAGATTGCCGAGGCGTTTAAAGATCACGAGATAATCTTTGTTCCGGACCGGCATTTGGGTTCTTACACCGCAGAGCAAATGGGCAAGCAGTTCGTGCTGTGGCCGGGATATTGCCCCACCCATGCCCGCCTGACCGCCAAGCTGGTGGAATCGGCGCGTGCCGCGCATCCCGGCGCTCCGGTTATGGTGCATCCCGAGTGCGCGAAACCGCTCCGCGATGCCGCCGACCAGGTACTGTCAACCGGCGGAATGTGCAGATGGGTCAAATCGCAGGATATTCAGGAATTTATCGTCGGCACCGAAACCGGTATCATGTTCCGTCTTCAACAGGAGAACCCGACCAAGCGGTTTTACCCGTTGGACGAGCGGACGATTTGTCCGAACATGAAAAAGATTTCGCTGGATAATGTGTTGAACAGTCTGCGCGAGATGCAGACCCGGGTGGTGGTGCCGGAAGAGATTGCGGTGCGGGCGAAACGCGCGATTGACGCGATGCTGGCGATAGCTTAAAGGACGGCGGGATGTTGCGGCGCGGGTGCGATGGACAGGCGATGATTGAACTGATGGTGGCGGTGTTGCTGCTGCTGTTGGTTATTGCCGGGATACTCCACATCAACAAGATGGTGTGGTCCTCGCTGTTTTTGCATTCCGTGATTCGCGGCACGGCGGGAGAGAAGGCGATGTCCGCCGCCGCGCTGGCCGACACCCCGGAGTATATCAAAGACTGGCAGGAGGGGCAGGACGGCATCGCCTACACCGCGGACGACCAGAAACAAAAAAGCGGGGTGGGGTTGGCCGCTTCCATTTCGACGCTTACCTCTTGTTCCGCGGCGGGGCACAACGATTCCGACTGGTCGTATGTGTCGCCAAACACGCGGTTGTCCGTCTCCATGTCCGTCTTGCGCGAGAACGGCGGCATGGGCGGGCTGTTGACCGGGGTGCATACCGACGAGACGCTGGAGGTGCCGGTAGAGCCGGTGATTCGCGATACGGTGTACGGCAAGGAGACGGTTAAAATCAAAGAAGAGGTTTGGATGCCTCTGATGGGCGGTTTGCTGTGAATACGAAGCGGTTGAGATGGCGGTGGGCGATTATTCTGCTGGTGGCGGCTTTGGCGGCCAGGGCGGACTTTTTTTGGCGTTTCCCCGCCACCGCGTCGGCGGTATTGAAGGGCTTGGGCGGCAACAAAACCTACTCCACGGATGTGAACGTTAACGGCGTTGACGGATCGTTGACCGTGTTCAGTTTTGTAGGGACTTCGGTCCGGGATTTGTCCGGGCGGGTGGCCGCCAAATTGAAACTGTCCCCGCCGCAGCCCGCAAACGGGGCGGTTATGCTGAGTCGCGAGCAGAACGGACGGCGGGAGATGGTGTTGGTGTTGCCGGCGCCCGACGGGTCCGACCGTTGCTCTGCCGTGGCGGTTGAGGGCTTGGGCGGTGAGGCCGGCGCCCCGTCGTGGCCGGATCGGGTGCCACAGGTGTTGCCCGGAGAATTGCGTTTTTCCGCCAGATGCGAACAGACTCGCTGTTCGTTTGTCAGCACCGAGTGCGCCGAACCTCAGTCTTCGGCGTTGGCGCAGGCCGCCGATGGACTGGTAGCCGCCGGCTGGAAAGCCGCGTCACCGGAAAACAACGGGTGCGCAATCTTTACTTTGGGCAAAAAACAGTGCATAATATCGGCATTTGCCGATGGGAAAAACGGACGCACCGTGATGGGGCTGTTGCATCGCGAAGGTGCGAATTGATTTTGTAGGATGATGAAAGGAGCTGTTACGGATGAAGCAGAAATTGATTTTGATTGTTTCGGTGGCGATCGGGTTGCTGGCCGCGTTTATCACCCATTCCTACTTGAGCGCAAAGGATGACGAGGTGGCGAAATGGAAACGCGATTTTGATGCCAAGCATGTGAAGTACGACGTGGTGGCCGCTAAGCGCGACCTGCCGTCCGGCACGGTGTTGACGCTGCAAGACATCGGCGGCATCAAAATGATCAAGGACGGCTATGAGGGACACACCGTCAAAGCCGAAGACGTGATGATGCTCGTTGGCCGTAAAACCATTCGCGGCGTCAAAGAAGGTTCCGCGATTTTCTGGGCGGATGTGGAGGGCGGCGACCCCAACAGTTCCGGGCTGGCGCGGGACGTGAAGTCCCGGATGCGGGCGTTGTCGGTCAATGTCAGCGGTTCGGGTTCGGTTAGCGGAATGGTCAAACCCAACGACCATGTGGACGTGCTGGGCACATTTTCTTTCCCGTCCAAGACCGTTCAGGGCGAGATGGAGCTGGTTACGTTGACCATGATGCAGAACGTGCTGGTGCTGGCGACCGGGCGGGAGACTGCCAAAACCTTGCCCATGTCCGGCAACCGTTCAAACGCCTCCTACAACATGGTGACGCTTGAGGTTTCGCCACGCGAGGCGGAGATGCTGGTTTTCGCGGAACAGATCAAGGGCCGTATTTCTTTGGCGTTGCGCAACCCGGATGACATTTATTACGAAGAAAAACTGCCCAGAGTGGATTTCCAAATGATCCAGGACGAGATCGAGACGCTTAACGCGCAGCGCCAGAAAAACCTGCTTCGGAAGTAGCCGATGAAATACTCTTTGAATATCGCTTATCCCGGCCAGCCCGCCAACAGTTACGAATTGCCATGCGGCATCTATACCATCGGCCGCGGCCCGGCGTGCAAGATCCGTTTGCGCGATCCCGGCGTCAGCGACCGGCATGCTTTGCTGACGCTGCGCGATGCCGGGGCGACGATTGAAGATTTGGGTTCGAGCAACGGCACCACCGTTAACGGCGTTCCGATTCAGGAAACGGTCGCGGTGCGTCCGGATTCGGTAATCGGTGTCGGGTCGTGCCTGATGCGCGTTGCCGGACTTGATGCCGTAGTCCCGCCTGAACCGCAGGATGTTTCGGCGTCCGCATACGGCGATGCGCGGGAAACGGAAGATGACGGTGAGCCAGAAAACGCTTTGCCGTCCGCCGAACGCCAGGGCGCGGCCCGTCCGCAATTGACGCCCGATCCCGTCCCGGCCAAGGCGGCTACAGATCCGATGGTAGCGCTGCGCCGGGAAATCAAGAACCAGATCCACGGCGAACTGTTGCAGCGGTTGGATTTGAAGCGGATGACCGCGGCGCGGGTCGGCACGGAGGAGATGCAGGCCAAAGTCCGCGACACCATCCGGTCGATTATCAGCGAAGTCCGGCGTAACCACAAGCTTCCGGAGTCGATTGACCCGAATCGGCTGGAAAAAGAGATTTACGATGAAGCGATGCGGCTGGGGCCGCTGGAGGATTTCATCGCCGACGAATCAATCACCGAAATTATGGTTAACGGCCCGCAGCAGGTTTATGTCGAGCGTAACGGAAAGCTGGAGCTGACCGACCAGACCTTCATTGACGACGAATCGGTGTTGGCGGTGATTGAACGGATCGTTTCGCCGCTCGGACGGCGGATTGACGAAAGCCAGCCCTACGTTGACGCCCGCCTTTCCGACGGTTCTCGTGTCAACGCGATTATCGCGCCGTTGTCGCTGATCGGTCCGTGCATCACCATCCGTAAATTCGCCAAGCGGGCGTTGACCGCCGAGGACATGGTTAATTTCGGCACCTGGACGTACGATGCGGCGAACTTCCTGCGGATTTGCGTTCTAATGCGCAAAAACATTGTGGTTGCCGGCGGTACCGGTTCCGGTAAGACTACGCTGCTTAACGTGTTGAGCGGATTTATTCCGCCCACCGACCGTATCGTCACCATTGAGGACGCTGCGGAACTGCGGTTAGTGCAGCCGCACGTGGTGCGGCTGGAGGCCAGGCCGCCCAACATCGAGGGCCGCGGCGCGATAACCATTCGCGACTTGGTGCGAAATTCGTTGCGTATGCGTCCCGACCGGATTATCGTTGGCGAGTGCCGCGGCGGAGAATCGCTGGATATGTTGCAGGCGATGAACACCGGCCACGACGGATCGCTGACCACGGTACACGCCAATTCGCCGCGCGATGTTATTTCGCGTTTGGAAACGATGGTTCTTATGTCCGGCATTGAGTTGCCGTCGCGCGCCATCCGCGAGCAGATCGCCTCGGCGGTAGACATAATCGTACACGAATCGCGCATGAGCGACGGGTCGCGCAAGGTGTGTTGTATTTCGGAAGTCGTTGGACTGGAAGGCCAGCAGATTGTGATGCAGGATTTGTTTGAATTCCGGCAGAGCGGGATTAGCGAGAACGGCAAGGTGCAGGGGAGGTTCATGCCTACCGGTTCTATGCCGACGTTCTTTGAGCATCTCAAGAGCCGCGGTCTAGAGCTGGATCCGTCCATATTCGATCCGGAGAAACAGGAGGGTCGCTATGGATCCTAACCGGTTGATGCTGTTGAAATGGGGGGCGACGTTGTTGGTGGGATTGGCGTTCGGCGCGTTCGGATGGCAGATCATCCACACCATACAGTCCAGCGCCGGCGCGTACTCGGAGAGTATGTCGGAAAATACCGCGCGGCAGTTTGAAGATCTGTTCCTGTTCATTCCCGCGAAAAAGATTGCGGATATCGGCCGGGCGGCGGCGGCGGCGCTGTTCCTGTTGTGTTTCATCCCGCTTTTTTCGCTGACCAATTACGTGTCAACCGCTGCGGGCGCGGTGCTGGGGATTTTTTTCGGTGCTCTTGCGCTGATGGTTCCCGGCCGGCTGGTGGCTTATTTGCGGGTGCGGCGGCGGCGCGCGTTCAATTTGCAGCTGGTAGAGGCGCTTAGCAGCATGAGCAACGCGCTTCGGGCGGGCTTCAGCATCAACCAGGCGTTCGAGACCGTGGTACAGAACGGCGAAAAGCCGATTTCGCAGGAGTTCGGCGTTATGCTTCAGCAGATGCGCGTCGGGATGAATTTTTACGATGCGTTGCAAAGTTTGGACCAGCGCGTCGGCTCGGAAGACCTGACGCTGGTGGTGACCGCCATCGATATCGCCCGCCGGACGGGCGGCAATCTTACGGAGATTTTCGACAAAATCGGCATGACCATTCGCGAGCGGCTTCGGATCGAGCGGCGCGTGCTAACGCTTACCGCGCAGGGGCGTATTCAGGGTATTATCGTCGCCCTCATGCCGGCGGTGCTGGGCGGCGTGATGACGGTGCTTAAGCCCGACATGATGATGCCGTTTTTAAAATCGGTCCAGGGCATGGGGGCGATCGGTCTCACCATCCTGCTGATTTGCGTGGGCTGGTTCTTTATCAGCAAGATCATCAAGATTGACGTGTAGCGGGGAATCGATGGAAATTTTGCGAAAACTTTGGGGACGCTGGTCAACCCGTCTTTGCTTGATTGTCATTGCGGTGTACACATGCGCGGCGATTTACGGGGAAATTGTTTACCGCCGTTATCGGGCCGCAGACCGTACCCCTCCTTACAACGAAGTCCACGAGCAGTCGCGCTATCTGCCGCCGTGGTTCTGCCGCGGTTTTACCCGGCCCGCTCCGGTCAACGGCGTTGAGCAGCCCCTGTACCTGCTCGGCAGTGACAATCTTGGGCGCGATGTTGCGCAATGCCTGGTCCAAGGCACCCGGATCGCTTTTCACGTCGGGGTGATGACCTCGCTTATCGCGATCCCGCTGGGTGTACTGTTGGGTTGTCTCGGCGGGTATTGCGGCGGCAAAGTGGACAGTGTGGTGGTCTGGCTGTGCGCTACGGTGGCCTCCATGCCTGGCCTGCTCTTTATTCTCGCCATCGCGATGGTGGTAGGGCAGGGGTTGCTGGGCATTTACCTCGGCATCGGTCTGACCACATGGGTGAGCGTTTGCCGCAATGTGCGCGGGGAAGTCATCAAGCACCGTTCGCGGGCTTATGTTCAGGCGGCAAAAGTTCTGGGCTACAGCGACCGGCGGATTATGTTCCGCCACATTCTGCCCAATGTGTCGCATATTATTCTTATCGC
Source organism: Kiritimatiellia bacterium (assembly GCA_017454745.1). GTDB lineage: Bacteria > Verrucomicrobiota > Kiritimatiellia > RFP12 > UBA1067 > UBA1200. Next base: position 18,065 of record JAFTCL010000071.1, on the reverse strand, counting down.
TTTCTCAATCCGTTTTCCGGCTTCGGTCTCCACCGAGGTGTTCATCAGCTTCTTGGGAATCGGGGTGCAGGGAGAACCGTCCTGGGGGATTATGATCAACAATGCCCGGCTTCGGCTGTGGCAGGGCATCTGGTGGGAGATGACCTTTGTTACGCTGGCGATTTTCCTGCTGGTGCTGGTGTTTAACCATCTTGCGGATTCATTGAGGGATATGCTTGATCCGGCGTTGCGGGATTGACGGTTTTAAGTTCCGCATTGCGGATTAACGGGGGAGGTTGGTATGTTTAAGGGGAATTTTGAGCGCTTTCTTGCGTTAACATTGCTGGCTTTGTCATCGAGTTGTCTTTTCGCTGACACGCCTGACGCTGCGGATGTGCGCCGTGCGCAGGAACAGTTGCGCTGGTTTCAGCCCGAAGCCGCCCGCCGGGCATTGGCGGATTTGAAGCGCAATCCCAAATACGAATGGGAGCGCCACCATCAGGCGGTAGAGGCGCTCATCGATAATTTGGACGAGATACGCAATGCGTTGAAGAGCGGCGATCCGGCGCGTTGCGCCGGGGCGGTTAAGGCGGTGGAGGGTTACCGTGCGGCGATGCTCGCCAACCCGCTGCTGGATTTCGACCGGATCCTTTGCGTTCACCGCAAGCTCGGCAACCCGCGCGGCGCGTTCGGCGGGCGAAGCATGGGTATGACCGGGTTAAACGCCGAGAACCACATGGTAGCCCCGCGCACCGGTTTTGAAAACGAGATCGGGGTGCTCTCGAATCTGCGCGGCAAACCGGAGTTCAAGCCCCTCTACAAGCCGGAGGACAGAACCTCCGTCGTGCGTGACATTGATCTGGACTTTGACGCTTCGAGGATTCTCTTCACCGGTTACCGGGGCACCAACAACCTCTTCGGCGTTTATGAGATCAAAACCGATTTTTCAAAATTGTCCGCGCAACCGCCCTACCAGACCCCGGAGTTGCTTTCGCCGGCGGAACACATGGATATCCAATGGTGGGATGCCTGTTACCTGCCGAACCCCGACCAGTTTGTGATGCTCGGCACTGCGGCCTACCAATTCCTGCCGTGCGAGGACGGCAATATGCCGATGGCGGTGCTGTACCGCAAGGACCGCGTGACCGGCGAAATCCGCCAGCTCACTTACGAGCAGGACTCCGACTACACCCCTAACGTCACCCACGACGGACGAATCATTTATACCCGTTGGGAGTATTCCGACCAACCGCACTACTGGTCGCGCGTGCTGATGACTATGAACCCCGACGGGGTGGGGCAGCTGGCGATGTGGGGTTCCAACTCTTTTGTCCCGACCTTCTTCTACTGCGCCCGTTCCGTCCCCGGCGATTCGCATCTGATTACGATGATTGCCGGCGGACACCACGACCGCGCGGAAATCGGCAGATTCTTCTTGGTCGACCCCACGTTGGCGCGCAACTATCCGTTCCGTTACGACCCGCCCGACCGCGATTGGGGGCCGGCGATGCACACGCTGCGCATTCCGGCCAAGACCTTCCCGAAAGAGAGAACCGGTCTGGTGCATGAATTTCCCGGTTACGGCCAGGACGTGTCCGGTGATATGGCCGACCCGTACACCATGAACCAGTTCGCCCGCGGCAAGCCGTATTTTTCTCACCCTTGGCCGCTGGATCCCAAATATTTTCTGGCGACGGTTAAAAGCGCCGATGACGCGTTGCTGGGCATTTATCTGGTCGATGTCTTCGACAACATAACATTGATCGCCGAGGCGGATGACGGGATTTATATCGAGGCGATACCTTTTGTGCCGCGAGAACGCCCGCCGGTGATCCCCGACCGTTCCGTAAAGGGCGCAAAAACCTGCAGCGTGCATGTCGCCGACATTTACAACGGGCCGGGGCTTGCCGGGATACCCCGCGGTTTCGTGAAAAAACTCCGTTTGTTCAGTTACCATTACAACTACCACAAAACCGGCGGGCACTCCAAGACCGGATTGGATCGGGTGGAGTCCAGTTGGGACGTAAAACGCATTTTGGGCACGGTGGATGTCGAGGAAGACGGCAGCTGCTGCTTTGAAATGCCGGCGAACACTCCGGTTTCGCTGCAGCCGCTCGATGCCGACGGCTGCGCCGTGCAACTGATGCGGTCATGGATCGTGGGAATGCCGGGCGAACGCATTTCGTGCACCGGTTGCCATGAAGACAACCGTACATCTTTGCCCAACGCGAAACGGACCATCGCGGACGAAAAACATCCGCAGGGACAAAAGATCACGCCCGCCGACGCCGACGGCGTCCGCCCTTGGGGATTTGCCAATGAGATGTTTCCGCTGGTGCGCAAGTATTGCATGACCTGCCATGGCGACAAGGAAAAATCGCCGGCGGCCAAAGCCGACCAAGGCGGCTATGCCGCAAATGGGTTGAACGGCAAACGGCTCTGGATGGGCAGCGCGGAAGAAGCGTACCGGGTGTTGCATCCCTACATTCACCGCCCCGGTCCGGAATCGGAAGTGACGCTGCTGCCGCCGATGGATTACCACGCTTCCACCAGTCCGTTGGTCCAGATGTTGCGCAAAGGGCATCACGGGGTCAGGGTCGCGCCGGAAGATTTCCGCAAAATCTTCGAGTGGATCGACTTGAACTGCCCGTTCTACGGAAAATGGAATCCGCCGTCGTTGGCAAAGCCGGACAACTGGGTTCAGGCTCCGGTTCCGGACCAGGTTAAACGTCGGCTGGAACTTCAGATCGCTTACGCCGGCAATGACGACAACCCCGAGGCAGAGCATGACCGTTACGCGGCGGTCGTGGGTAAGCGCGAGATAAAGCCGGTCGCTCCGTCGCAGGTGAAACCGGCGGAAAAATTGACGTTGGCGGGTTGGCCGATGAACGAGCTGCAAAGTGCGGACGCGCAGTTGGGCGCGATCAACGAACTCGCTCCCGTTACCGCCAAGACGCTGGTAATCAGCGGCGGGCAATCGATTACCTTCCGCCGGATCCCGGCCGGGCGGTTTGTGATGGGAAGCGATTCCGGATATCCCGATGAATTTCCGTTGTCGGCGGTTACGATCGCCAAACCGTTCTGGATTTCGGAAATGGAGATTCAGAACCAGCAGTACAACGTTTTCGATCCGAACCATGACTCGCGCTATCAGGACGAGTTTGGCAAGGATCACGTCTTCCCCGGCCATGTCGGCAACCACCGCCGGATGCCGGTGGTGCGGGTTAGCTGGAACCGGGCGCGCGAGTTTTGCGCCTGGCTCTCGAAGACCTGCAACGTAAAGGCGGATCTGCCCACCGAGGCCCAGTGGGAGTGGGCGGCCAGATCCGGCACCGCTACTCCGTTCCCCTGGGGCGGGTTGGACGACGATTTCTCCCGTTATGCCAACTTCGCCGACCGGGATGTGCGTTATCAGGTGGTGGGCTTTAATGGCGGCGGGAATATTCGCGTCCGCCACCCTTTCCGCATCGAGCAGAATTTCCCGCTGCATGAAGAACGCTGGCAGGACGACTGGTTCTGTCTCAATTTCACCGGGCGGGCCAACGTCAACCGCTGGGGACTCTACGATATGCACGGCAACGCGAGCGAGTGGACCCGTTCCGATTACGTTCCGTACCCGTATTTGGAGTCTGACGGGCGTAACGACGGCACCTCCGGCCGCAAGAAAACCGTGCGCGGCGGTTCGTTCGCTTCCCGCCCCCGCGACGGCACCAGTTCGTACCGGCTGGGATATGAGCCGTGGCAGACGGTTTATGATGTCGGTTTCCGGGTGGTTCTGGAGTGCGATGAATAATCTTTCGGGACAAATGATTATGCGAAACAATTATCTTATGGCTTTGGGCGTGGCCATGTTCTCCGTTACCGTCCTTTCGGAAACCGTTGACGTGCCGGCGGGTCAAACCGTCAAGTATGGGCCGGAAAAGCGTTTTTCCGGGGAGGCGCTGGTAAAATCCGGTCCGGGAACGTTAGACCTGTGCGGAGCCTTGTTGAACAACCGGGGGTTGGAAATCCGCGAGGGCGCGGTCCGTATTTCGGCTCAAAACCAAGGCCCAGTTACCGTGTCGGCCAAGTATTTGCGGTGGAACGTGACCAAAACCCGCCCGGGCAATACGGGGGCGCCGGAATGGGCGGGATCCGGTTCCCAGTTCAGCGAGTTCCGGTTGTTTCTGGACGGCAAACCGGTGGCGATTCCCGCCGGTACCAAGCCTTTCGGCCCGCAGGGTGGCGGAGCGGTGCACGAAGGCGTTGACAAAGGGTACGACGGCGATTTGAAAACCAAATGTTATCGAAACCCTTTTACCGTGGAATTCGGTTCTGAGGCGGTTTTCAACGGATATTCGTTTGTTACCGCTAACGATGCCATCGGTCGCGATCCTGACAGCTGGACGTTGGAAATCGGTCACAAAATCGGAGACACCGTCTATTGGACTGCGGTTGGCCGCGTAAACGGTTTTGTCGCGCCTGCGGAACGTTTTACCCCGGCGGGAAAAGTTTTCCCGTTGGAGGTTAAGGACGTGGTGCCGCCGGGGTATCCGGTTAAGATTTGCGGCAAAGGGGTTTTGGCGTTAAAAGACGCCATTGAAACTTTGGAGAACGTCAGTGGTGACGGGCTGATAAACCTTGAGAACGCCTCGGTAGATTTCGCCCCCGGTTGCGGTTTTACCGGTACCGTGTCGGGCAGCGGCCAAGTACGTCATCTCAAATGAAATTGAAATAGTCGCTAGCGGTCAGTAGCCAGTTGCTACGGCTCCGTCGCGGCCGGTTTATGTCTCGCGCAAAGTTCGCTAAGTTCGCAAAGAGTGGCGGGTCGTGTTGGTAAGTGGTTAGGCGGTTGGGAGGGCCGCGCTCCGTCGCGGCCGTTTAGGTGGTACGGTGGTTAAGTGGTATTCCGAAGCATTTCTTGTCACTCGTAATTCGTAACTCGTCACTACCTCAACTCTTCATTCTTCACTCTTCATTTTTCATTTCCAAACTCCACTAACGACTAACCACTAACGACTAACCACTATTTCACTCTTCATTCTTCACTCTTCATTTTTCATTTCCAAACTCCCTCTGATTTCTACACGTTTCTACCCGTTCTACACGGTTCAATTCTCTATTGCCGCAGGCAACCTAACGGGACCACAAAGACACCGTCCGTGCGCCTGTATGCTAACTCAGTGCCCGTCAGTACCATGAGAAACGAAGCCTCTCCCATCGATTCGCCATCGACCTTTTTCTTGAGCGTAAGAAGGTTTCTGGCCGCATCGTCAATCTGGCCGCCTCCGAGTTTGACCTCCACCGCTCCCCAGCGTCCATCCCGCAACGACACGATCATATCCACCTCTTGTCCTGACGCATCGCGATAGTGGAACACCTCTCCGTCGTTCGCTTGGGCATAAACACGCATATCGCGGACACACATGGACTCGAAGAGAAATCCGAAAAAATTGAAATCCTTCATCAGTTTTTCTGGCCTTACGCCGAGGACAGCCGTAGCAATGGAAGGATCAACCAATTGCCGTTTGTGGCTCGTCCGTACTGCGGTTTTCGATCTGATGGAAGGTAACCATGCGGGCTCATCCTCTATCACGAATATGCGGCGCAGAGCGTTCGAGTACGAATCCAACGTTTTTATGCTCGTTGTTGGCATGTGGTTCTTGATGTCGTCGAGAATCGTCTGCGTGGCGGTAAGCGTTGTTATGTTGCGGGCGAGCGAGCGGAGAACAAGGCGCACCAGCGCGGGATTCCTCTCTGTGCCATCCACGCGATGGACATCCTCGTTGATCACGGCTTCGACGTAGTTGATGGATTTCTGGTAGGCGGTACGCGGGCTTTTCGCAAGAACGGCTTCTGGCCATCCGCCGCGGCAGATAAGATGCGCATAGTCGGGCACGGATATTCTCGATGTGGCGGCAACGCCGTCCATCCCATCAAAAAGTGCGCTAAGCGAAACGGCTCCGCTCGATTCGCCGGACTCGGCGAGGGACATTGGACGCATCTTGAGCCATGCGAAACGTCCTGTTCCCGAATGGCGTGGCGGTTCCTTGTCGTCGTCCCGTTCGTTTCGCGGTACGGCTGATCCGGTGAGAATGAAATGCCCGGCGCCGCCGCGTTCATCAACCGTCGCCCTGACAAGATTCCACAGGTCCGGTTCATCCTGCCATTCGTCAATCAGATGCGGTGATTCACCTTCCAGCAATATGGAAGGCATTGTCTGCGCGATCTGGTGATACTCTTTCTTTTTCAGCGGGTCTTGAAGTTTGATTGCGCTTCTCGCCATTTCCTCCGAAGTACGGGTCTTCCCGCACCACTTTGGTCCTTGAACCACAACCGCCCCCGCACATTCCAATTGGAAGGCAAGTTCTTCATCACAGATTCGCTTGATGTATTTCGGCTTCGCCATATAGACCTTTCTTGATTAAAGACGTGGGTATTATAGTGTGTGTCGGTCACTTCCGTCAAGAACCATTACCAATTTTGTGGACTTTTCATTACCAATTTTGTCGAATTTATGTTACCAATTTTATGTCAGTCTGCGGAGTTTGGTTCCGTGGCCCTATAATATGCGGTGGTTAGGCGGTTGGGAGGGCCGCGCTCCGTCGCGGCCGTTTAGGTGGTACGGTGGTTAAGTGGTATTCCGAAGCATTTCTTGTCACTCGTAATTCGTAACTCGTCACTTCATTTTCTCTCGTCACCCGTCACTCATTCTAACCCCCAACCCTCGTCTATAACTTAAACCACGAAATACACGAAACACACGAAAAATTATCTGAATCACTCACGCAGCGCATGAGCAGGGGGCAATTCTTCATTTCCAACTCGTCACTCGTCACCCGTCACTCGTCACTCATTTTTCCCTCTTGCTTATAGCAGGGGAATATGGTAATATTGTCTTACCGTAATTGGGGGAAAGTATCGATTTCGGATGCTCTTTAATTTCGGTGGGTGCAGCGATGGCCCACCACCGGGCCGAAACCTGTGCCGCGGCGGCTTTTAGCCGCTGTGCCGGGCCAAGGCCAAGAACCCCGGTTAAGCCGTTGGAACGGTATGCCGGGGAGCTGGGAACTCCCAAAAGGAGCCTGGCATGTCCTCCGTAGCCGCGCAAGTGGCGAAAGGGGTAACGTACGTAACAACGTATTGTCGCTATCGAGAAAACTTCGCCAAAGTAAAACCAAAGCGAGATACGAAGTTGCGCTACGTGGGCAAGTCCCATGTGGCGTGTCTTCTCATCATGTTTTGGTAATGGCGTTTGGCGATGCCTTCTCGATGACATGAGGATTTAAGGCACGCCACTCTTCTTTTTCGCGCCAGGGTGGATTGCCTGTCAGACGGGAGGCGCGGAAAAGGGAAGACGTGATGTTAAAAAGATTGGCGATAACGATGATGCTTGCGCATCTATGCGTTTGGTTCGGATTTGCCGATGATCCCGCGATTACAGTGCAGGCTAAACAGAGATATCCCTGGAACGGGCTGGTGGACTTGAACTTCACCATCACAGGCACGAGTGGCACGAAGTACGATACTTCCTTCACCGCGAGGGATATGGTTGGTGGCACGAACATCACGATGGTGACTGTGCGCAAGTCGGATGGCACGGCGGCGAATGTGGCGAAGGAGCAGCTTCTTCCCGGCAATTATCATTGGGTGTGGGATGCTATGGCGGATTTAAATGTCGATAGTATCACGCATGACGGGTTCCTTACAACTTCCAGTACAACGCTATTCGCCAATCGGTCATTGAATGCGGTCAAGGATTTCTCGATAGTTTTTGGAGGGGCTTCCATAACCATCAGCGAACCGACCAATGGTAATGCGTATAACATAAAGACGGATGGGAATGGGAAGTCCATCCAGTTTCAAGTGATCAACGGCGGGTACTTGAAATGTGTGTGTGTCCATGTGGAGCAGGCTGGGAATGATATCGTCGGTTATGTCAAGTGGGCGCGATACATGGCTGAAACGTTTCCGCTTGGAACGGATTTTGACAGCACCTCGTACACGGCATACAGCATTGCCACATCAGGCGGCGCGGTCGGTTATGGCGTTAGTAGCATGACGGCGACATTTCCCAATTTGCGTGATGACGTGTGCTTTGACAGGGTGACGGTGACAGGGACGGCTATCTACGCATTCCCGTATTCTGTCAAGTTTAACGCCAATGGCGGCACGGGGACGATGTCGAACGAAGCGTTCACGTATGGGACGGCGAAGGCGCTCACGGCCAATGCGTTTAAACGCACTGGTTACACGTTCCAGGGCTGGGCGACTAGCGCGGGCGGTAGCAAGGTTTATAACGACAAACAGACGGTTTCCAACCTTACGGAAACAAGCGGTGCTGTCGTGAATCTTTATGCGGTGTGGAAGCGTTAAACAAGTATTTGGAACCGTACCAAATAACTCAGTTGTTGTGGTGATGGGATGTCGCGGTTTTTCGTCTGGAGCGCAATGAGAGGTCTATGGTAACAGCTGGCAAAGCCATGTGGACGACTAAACTCGTCCCAGTGTACGGGTTGGAATTCGGATGCCGTTGGCAACTACGGCGATGGTGTCTTCGGTTTTCGCCTTGCCTTAACCCTTATCAAACTGATGAGGCAATAACAACAGGAGACAACGAATGAGAAACGATTTGAAGACGATTAAGATGGTTATAAAGTCATTACGGGATCCCGAGACTTCGATGAAAGCGTATTTGTATCGCATCAATAAGCGCGAAACTGGCGCGGAAAGTTCGTTATTTGCATTAGATCTTAAAACTGAGGTACTTAAAGAGTACATTGTTGATTTGACCGAGCAATATCTTAATATTGAAGATGAGTATGAGGGAGTTGATGAATATAGTGGCAATGTTGGGGGAGGGCATCTTCAGTGGCTGAATGTAAAATCTTCACTGGCAACTATTGTTTGGGAGAGTTTGGTTAATTCTAAGCGATATGCTGATAAAAAATGGGTCGATAATCTCGCGAAATGTAAAAGTAGTTCAAATAATCTTAAGGGGTTGTTGATTGAGGTTCATGTCTCGGGGCATATGGTGACTCTTATTCTTGATTTGCCATCTTACCGAAGGTTGAAGCATGTACTTTCATTTTCCGCAAAGAAGTTTCGGATAGTTGAAGGACCTTTTCTCGTGCTACCTTTAAAAATTGATACCTTGCGCATTGATAGTCGGTTGTATTTCTTTACGAAGCGGGGTTGTAACATTTTCTTGTTGCCAGGATCGCTCGCAACATCTTCAGACGAAACAGTAAAAGAAATCTTGGCAACAGGAAAGTTCCAAGATGAAGAAGTATTTGCGAGATTTGCTCGGACGAAATGTAATCCGCGGCGCTTGTTGAAGTTTAAGGAAGGAGGTATGGGTAAGCTTTTGGCGTTAGTTGCCAATACGCCAAACGGGGATAAAATAAGACAGACTTTTGGGATAGAATTCAAGGGTGGAAAACTTGCTCCAGAAGCACCGGAAGGCGTAGAAAAGATTATTAAGATGATAACGGGACGAGGAATGATTGACCCGTTTTCAAATCTTGCTATGGAAGTTTCAGATGCAACAACATGGGAGAAGTGATGAGTAAGGTGTTTTATCTCTGTTGGTGTTTCCTTAGTTTTTTGCCGCTTTGGGTGGTGTTGATTGTACGTGATGTAATCAGCATCCGAGAGGATTCTGTCAATCTTGGTGCGGAGTGGTGTGGAACGATTGGATGTCTCTGTGGTTTTGCGATATCACTTCTTGTTGTTTGGTTGGGGTTGCGGGAAGAATATTCCAGAGATGGAGAATCTGGGACCATTGTGTCAGTAACAGAAAAGAAAGCGTTAACGGCGGAGGTCTTGTTGTCATATGTGCTTCCTTTGCTGGCTTTTGATTTTGGGCAGTGGATTGGATTGCTTGAGTTTCTGTTGTTTTTCATCTTGATCTCATTTTTGTCTATTCGGCACAATATTTTAGGGGGAAATGTCTTTCTGGAGTTACTTGGATATCGATTCTATTCTTGCAGAATCAATATAAAGATGATTGATGGCGGTATGAATCCTACGGATTGTCACCTGATTACTCGCCGAAGTCTGGCGGGGGAAGAAGGGAAATCTATTTCCGTTGTGTTACTGGATACCGATCTAATGATTGAGAAGAAAAGAGAGGAAAAACGTAATGAATATGGATGTTGAAGAAACGATCAACTGGAATAGGTTTGTCGTTGCATTTAATGCTTTGGGAGGGAGCAGGAACACGAGGCATGACACCGACAGCGGCGAGTCTTTTGCGGCCATTGCTTCCTCCTTGTTTTTGGTTTACAAGAAAGCATACAGCCGACGCCTGACTTCTTCAACCCGCCCGAAACATAAAAACGCGGGGCGGAAACAAACTTCAAGCCGACATCAGATCACGCCGCAAAATCAGGGTGTTGCACTGGAAATTCGCGCGCGCGGGGCAAAAAAACCGAGGCCGACGTGGCTTATTTTGAGGCACACTTTGACGTGTTTAGCATTTTGAAGAAATAACGATGAATCACATTTCGCCATATATCTCTGCTCCTCGCCGCTTTTCTCGCCGTGCTACGTTTCGCCACATGGCGGGCAGGGTGTCGCGTAGGGTATTGTGTGTGTGGTGCGTGCCCTATCGGAGGCTACAGCGTTTCCAGCAAGTGGCGGGCGAGGAGAAATGTCTTATGTTCCATACAATGGCAGGTTTCAACAATCGTGACATGTTGACAAGTTTGAAAACGGCACGTTGCTCGAAGAGTGGGGTGTCGTATGGAGAGTGCCCATGTTGGGGCGATTTCAAGGAGGCAGCATGAAAGGATTTGAAAGGATGAGCATGGAAGGCGTTGAAAGGATGAAGATGATGAGAATTAACCACGGACTGCACAGACTGGCGGCGCTAACGCTTGCCATGTGGGGAGTGTCGGCGTATGCCGCCACGGGTACATCGGCGGAGTTCAAGGTGGATTTGCGGGGCATGGGGCCGTGGGAGATGCGCACGGCGGCGGCGAGCGAGGCGATCGCCTATTCAAGCGCATGGGCCACGAATGCCCTGAGCGGTGCGAATGCGGTGGTGAAGGTGTGGCCGGTGAAGAGGGAGAAACCGAAGTACATCGCTATCGATTTGAGTGGCGGCACGGCGGCCACGCACTATCCGATCGAACACCTTGACGATGTGCCGGATGGCGGTTGGACCGACGAATACAAGACCACGAAGCTGGTGTTGCGCCACATCCCCGCCGGATCGTTCATCATGGGCGGCCGTGCTACCGACTACCCTGGCGCCGTAAACACCAACTTGCACATGGTCACGCTCACCAAAGATTTCTACTTGGGCGTGTTCGAAGTAACCCAACGCCAGTGGGAGCTTGTGATGGGGAATAGGCCAAGTGCGTTCACGAATGAAACATGTTATGCTACGAGGCCGGTGGAAAGTGTAAGCTATCAAGATATTAGAGGAATGGTAAAAGGTGTCACTTGGCCGGAAACGAAAGAAGTGGATGACGATAGCTTCATGGGCGTGCTACGGAAAAAGAGCGGATTGACAGGGTTTGACCTGCCAACTGAGGCGCAATGGGAATATTCGTGCAGGGCAGGAACAACTACAGCGCTTAGCAATGGAAAGAATCTTTCCTCAATGAGCAATGCTGTTGAATTGGCAGAGATGGCAAGATATTCATTCAATAGTGGCTGGGCGTTGGCTACTGTTAATGGGAACTCATGGACCGAATACAATTGTACGCAAGAGAAGGGGACGGCAAAGGTGGGAAGTTATCCCCACAATCCATTTGATTTGTATGATATGGATGGAAATGTGTGCGAGATTGCAATTGATGTCTATGAGAATTTATTGACAGTGTCCATTGATCCTGTAGGACCATCAGCAGCAACATCTAATAAGCGAGTTTATTGTGGTGGCTGTTGGCGATTTCCTGCCTTTGTTTCTTCTTCTGGCAGCCGACATGGTGGTGATTTGGCCTATTCCCACCACCCAGTCTCCTGCGGCTTCCGCCTCTGTCTGCAAGGCGGCGAGATTCCAGAAACGACTGCTGGCGTGGAATTGGTGAACGCGGCAGGAACCGGCGATGTGGGATGGACGCCGACGAAGGCTGGCACCTACTACCTCACGCACGAGACGCAAATTAACGGCATAAATGCCGCGGAGGTGCTGCACGCGTGGTTCACGGTGGCTGGGCCCGAGCTCACCTTCACGCCCGATGGCGCGCTAAAACCGGGCGTGAATGTGGCGATCGGCGGCGCGGGCGCAGGGTGGACGATCCACTACACGACCAACGGCAGCGCACCAACGGCGGAATCGCCGGAATACTCGGTCCCGATTACACTTAACGATTCGGCGACGATCCGCGCCGTGGTGTATTCGGATGGCGGTATGGCGAGCGAGGAGTTTTCGGCCACGTTTTCGCTGATGTCGGTGGTGAATGCGGTGGCGAAGCCGCGTTATCCGTGGAACGGCAAGGTGGATATCGACTGCGAGGTGAGGGGCGAGTCGGGGCACGATTATGCAATCACGCTTGAGGCGAGGGATCTGGATGGGGGCACGAATCTTCCGCTAAGAACCGCTTGGCAGGTAGGTGGCGCAATTACAAATAACATCTTTCTCGTGCAGCCTGGTACATACCGCTTCACGTGGAACGCCGACGCCGATATCGCGGGCGATGGGGATTTCCCGAACGTGGCGGTGAGCGTGAAGGCGGAAGGCGGCGCGACCATCGGCGCGAAGAAGGTGCTGGAGATGATCGTGAATGGCTACACGGGTACGGAAACGCTCACGAACGTGCCGACACTTGTGCGTCTTTCGACGGTAATCGAAGGATTCGACTATGCTGACTTCGCCGATGCGAACGGCGGCGATCTCATCTTCTGCGACGAGGGCGAGAGCGTGATCTATGCGCATGAAATCGACGAATGGCATGTGGGCGGCGAATCGCTCGTGTGGGTGAAGCTGCCGACAATGACAAATGGCACGAAATTCAAGGCGGCGTGGGGCGGTCGCAACGGGGTGCGGCCTTCCCAAAAAGGGGAGGTGTGGAGCGATTACGCTGGCGTGTGGCACATGAACGAGGATTCAGGCACGGCCTACGATTCGACGGCGCATAGGCTTGATGCGCTGCCGAGCAGGGGTACGAACACGCTTGCCAGTATCAGCCACATGGTGGCATACGAAAGTGGTGTCTGCGGCAGAGCGAGGGTGAGCGCAAACGAACATGGGTTCGCTTGGTATGAAGTACCTTCATACGATGCGCTGAAGTTGGGTATAAGATTTGTCGCAAGTGGATGGTATCGCGCCAATCAGGTTGTGGGGTATCCAAAGTTTTTCTATCGTAATAATACCGGCTGGGCCGATGGTGGTTGGGGTGCGGAATTGCGAGATGGGAGCCCGACCAAGGTGACGATCGTTGGGAGCAGTAAAAGCAAATACATCCTAGGTGCTATTGCACCAACTGTCTTGGGGAATTGGGTGAATTATACTTTTGCCTACGATGGAACGTCGGTTTCGTTCTATACGAACGGAGTGTTCGCTATATCAGGGGAAATTGTTGCGGCGGGTGAAAACGGATTGCCTCTTAAGATTGCGGCTGACATTAATGGCCAATGCGATGAAATCCGTATGCGGGGCGGATCGCTCTCGGCGGATCGGATCAAGGCCGACTACGACATGGTCAAGAACCTCAACTTCCTGACCTACGGGCCGGTGGAGAGCGGAAGTGGGGGAGGCACCGCCGCGGCGACGACGACAGCCGATGCCGTCCGGCTGTCGATACGCCACAACGACACCTGGTATCCGCGGACGGCGGCTACGACGGAGGCGATTACATATTCGACCTCATGGGCCACGAATGCCCTGAGCGGTGCGAATGCGGTGGTGAAGGTGTGGCCGGTGAAGAAGGAGAAGCCGAAGTACATCGCCCTCGACTTGAGCGGCGGTACGGCGGCCACGCGCTATCCGATCGAATACCTTGACGATGTGCCAGATGGTGGCTGGACTGACGAATATAAGACCTCGAAACTGGTTCTGCGCCACATTCCTGCCGGCTCTTTCATCATGGGCGGGCGCAACACCGACTATTCTGGCGCGGTGAACACCAACCTCCACATGGTCACCCTCACCAAGGATTTCTATATGGGCGTATTCGAGGTGACCCAGCGCCAGTGGGAACTGGTGATGGGAAATCGGCCGAGTTATTTTACGAATGAATTGTACTATGCAGCAAGGCCTGTGGAACGGATTTCCTATGTTAACGTGCGAGGTAGTACTAAAGGTCTTTTATGGCCTGATTCAAAAGGTGTTGACGATGTTAGCTTTATGGGAGTGCTTCGCAAAAAGAGTAGTTTAACATGCTTTGACCTGCCGACGGAAGCGCAATGGGAGTATGCCTGTAGGGCTGGCACAACAACGGCATTGAACAGTGGTGAGAATTTAATCGCGTTGACCAATTGTCTGCATGCGGCAGAAGTCGCTCGGTATTTGTCAAATCAGGATTTGGTTTATGAGAACGACGAAACAAAGAGAAATTATTCACTGCAAGGTGGTACAGCGTGGGTCGGTTCATATTGTCCTAATGCATGGGGGCTATATGACATGCATGGAAATGTTTGGGAAGAATGCTTAGATAAGCAATTATTGAATGCGGAGGGTTCGGTGGACCCGATAGGGAATGTCGATGTGTCCACCGTTTGTCATCAGGTAAGAGGAGGAGGATGGCAAGTTCCCGCTGTTGAACTTTGTTCGGGGTATCATCGTGTACATAATAACATAGGACATAGCATATATGGGCAAAACAATCATGTTGGTTTCCGTCTCTGCCTACAGGGCGGTGAGATTCCGGACATGACCGCTGGCATGGAACTGGTGAACACGGCGGGGACGGGCGATGCGGCATGGACACCGACAAAGGTGGGCACCTACTACCTCACGCACGAGACGCAGACGAACGGCGTGAACGGTGCGGAGGTACTGGGTACGTGGTTCACGGTGGCTGGGCCCGAGCTCACCTTCACACCCGATGGCGCGCTAAAACCGGGCGTGAATGTGGCGATCGGCGGCGCGGGCGCAGGGTGGCATGTCTATTATACGCTCGATGGTTCTGCGCCGACGCAGTCCTCTGCGTCGGAATACACCGCCCCGATCACGCTCAACGATTCGCAGACCATCCGCGCGATAGCCTTTTCCGACGGTGGCCTTGAGAGCCGCGAGTTTTCGGCCACCTATTCGCTGATGAGCGTGGGAAGCGCGGTGGCGAAGCCGCGCTATCCGTGGAATGGCAAGGTGGATATCGACTGCGAGGTGAAGGGCGATGCCAGTCTAGAATACCTGGTTTCTCTAGCCGCCCTAGACCTCGACGGCAACACCAACCTGCCGTTGCGCACTGCTTGGCTGACTGGCGGATCAACGACGAACAACGCCTTCTTGGTTAAGCCCGGCACCTACCGCTTCACGTGGGATGCCGATGCGGATATCGCGGACGACTGCGATTTCGCCAACGTGGCGGTGAGCGTCTCGGCGGAAGGAAGCGCGATCATCGCCGCGAAGAAGGTGCTGCCGCTGGAGGTGGCGGGCTACACGGGCACGGAAACGCTCACGAATGTGCCGGTGCTGGTGCGGCTCTCCACGGCGATCGCGGGCTTCAGCTACGCCGACTTCGCCGAAGCGGACGGCGGGGATCTCATCTTCACCGACGAGAGCGGGAGCGTGGTCTATCCGCATGAGATCGACGAGTGGCATACGGATGGCGAGTCTCTGGTGTGGGTGAGGCTGCCGGTGATGGCCAATGGCACGCGTTTCAAGGCCGCCTACGGCAATCCAAACTATTCACTATCCACTATTAACTATTCACTCGCTCCACACGCCGTGTGGAGCGACTATGCGGGCGTGTGGCATTTCAACGAGGATTCCGGCACGGCCTTCGACTCGACGGCGCATGGATTGGATGCGCTGCCAAGCAAGGGTACGAACACCCTGGCGGATATTAGCCAGATGGTGGCGTATGAGAATGGCGCGTGCGGCAGGGCGCGGGTGAATGCGACGCAAAATGGCAAGGGCTTGAATTACTTGTGTACTCCAGCGTCATCTAAGTTTGCCTTTGGAGGTGAATTTGTTGCCGCCGGATGGTTTAGGATTGAGAATCTAATTGAAAACGGAAGTGGTTTTGATGATCCTCGACTTATCTCAACGAAACCAGATAATATCAATCAGAAAACAGGGTTTGAGTTGCAGTTCGAAGATGGTGCAGATAGATTCTGCTGCAAGGCGCAAACGAATTCGTTTCTGACTGCGCAGACCCCTTCCGCGTTGAAATCTTGGGTGAATCTGGTTGCCAGTTTTGCGGATACAAACATTTGGATTTATGCCAATGGATCTTTCGTTACCAATGGAACGATAAAGGCTGTCGTCGATGATCCTGCTCCAGCTGTTGCAATAGGAAGTGGCGCAAGTGGAGTAATGTGGTCGCTTAACGGCCAATACGATGAAATCCGATTGCGAGGAGGGACGCTCTCGGCGGATCGGATCAAGGCCGATTACGACATGATCAAGAATCGGAACTTCCTGGGCTACGGTCCGGTGGAGAACGGAAAGGGGGTGGCGGAATGAACCACGGACTGCACAGACTGGCTTCGCTAGCACTTGCCATTTTGGGATTGGCCGGGTCGGCCAACGCCGCCACGGTGACGGCGACGACCGACGCCTTCAGGCTTTCGATCAAACAAGACGGGATCCGTCCAAGCGCGGGCGATGAGACGCTCACCTATTCGAGCCGGTGGGACGGCGGCGAGGGCGCGACGGTGACGCTCGCGCAGGATGGCGCGGCGTTGGCCGAGGGGCTGACGGGCGAGGGGGATCGGGCGTGGAGCGTGTCGCGCAACGGCACGTATGTGCTGACGCACACCACCTACACGAACGGCGTGGCCGGAGCGGTGGAGACCGTGACCTTCATTGTGACGGGCAAGGACATTCCGTTTTCCGCGACCGACGTGACGGTGACGGATTACGCTGGCACGTATGACGGGACGCTGCATGGCGTCGGCGTTACGGTGGCCGAGGGGATCGCGGACGCGGTTGTGCGCTACGCGACGGCGGAAGATGGCGAGTTCTCCGCCACGCCGCCGACGTTGACCGATGCCGGTTCGATGACGGTGTGGTGTGAAATCGCCGCGCCGGGCTACATCACGCAGACGAACACGGCGACGGTGACCCTCGCGAAGCGGGAGGTGACGCTGACGAGCGGGAGCGCGGGCAAAGTGTACGACGGCACGGCCCTGACGAAACACGAGGTGACCGTCGGCGGCGACGGGTTTGTCGACGGCGAGGGTGCGAGCTACGCATACACCGGTTCGCAGACCGAGGCGGGTTCAAGCGAGAACACCTTCACCTACACGCTGAACGACGGCACGAAGGCGGGGAACTACGCGATCACCACTGTGAACGGCACGATCACGGTGACGAAGGCGAACGCGGGCGGCGGTGAAGGCGGCGGCGAGGAGCCGGGCGGCGGCCAGGTGCCCGAGGGCGGGATCTCGACGTTCGACACGACCTTCATGTATGACGGCGAAGGCCACATGATCGACACGGATGCGCTGGTGGCGGCGTTCGGCGGCGCGATGATCGGAGAGCGCTCGTACATGTATGCACAAGCACAGGATCCGAGTGACACGACGCCGCCCACGGAAGGTTGGGCCGCCGATGCCCCTGCTTACACGAACGCGGGCGAGTATGTGGTGTGGTACCGTGTGGCGAACCCCAACTATGTGGATTTCGTGCATGCGGCGAAGGTGATGATCACCAACCGGCCGGTGACGGTGACGAGCGGGAGCGGCGACTGGACGTATGACGGCCAGGCGCACGCCAATGACACGGTGACGGTCGAGGGTTTCGTCGACGGGGAAGGCATTGAGGCGAGTAACTTCGCGACGATCACAGACGTAGGGAGCATCGCGAACGGTTTTGACTACACCTTCACGGAGGGTACGCTTGCGGAGAACTACGCCGTGACCTGCGTGACGGGAACGTTGACGGTCGCTGCGGCGGATATCAGCGGCTGGACGGACGAAAAGAAGTGGTCGGTGACGCTCGCCGGGTATGGCGCGATCTATGACGGCACGGAGAAGACGTGCGC
>JAFTCL010000070.1 GCA_017454745.1 Kiritimatiellia bacterium | reverse complement strand
CCCCCCCATAAAAACGGCTTGCTTTTTCCCGGAATGTTTGGTAGATTTATCTCGTCACGCTAAAGGCATGGTGTCTTTAGGTGGTGGGGTGGGGGTTTTGCAATTACCTCTGTTTGTTTTTTGCGCTGGCGCGGAATTAATAACGGTCAGTAAGGAATCGATATGAAGAATGCGGTTATGGTTTGTTGCGGTCTGGCGGTTTGCGTCGCTTCCGCCGATTTGGAGATGCGGAATATCGCGCACCGCGGAATGTGGGACAAAGAGGTTCCGCAGAATACCGTGGAGGCGATTAAACGCGCGTATGATGCGGGAGCGACTTGGGTTGAGACGGACTTTCACCACACGAAAGCCGGCCAGATGGTTTGTATCCATGCCGAGGGTGAGCTTAAAGCCTACACCGGTTGCGAAAAAAAGGTTCGCGATTTGACTCCCGATGATTTGTCAACGCTTAACCTTGGCAAGAAGGACAATCTGACTAAGGTTTACCGCATTCCGCTTCTCGACCAAGTGCTGGCTGTCGTGCCGAAGCATGGCGTTCTCCAAGCGGAAATCAAGGGCTATTCGCCACAGTACGCGGATATTTTCGACCGGGCGGTCGCGGCGGCGGGATTGACCGAGAAGAACATCGTTGTTTCGTCCTTTAAATATGACGCGCTGAAAGATTTCAAGTCCCGCTATCCGAAATACCGCACGGTGTGGTTGGTCGGGCTTTCGAGAAAGAAACCGTTTGAGGTTCAGGAATATATTGCCAAGTGCAAAACGGCTAATATTGAGGTGTTTTGTCCCGGCTGTGAGTCCACTAAAGGAGTAATGTCCCCGGCCGATGCCGACGCCGTGCGCGCGGCTGGAATCGAGTTCCGGATGTATGGCGTAAATTCGATTGCCGATTTGAAGCAGGCCAAAGCGCTCGGAGCTTCCGGTTTTACGTGCAATTATTGGGTTAAGGCGTTCGACTGGGCAAAAGAGGTCGGCGGCGTGACGTTGTTGAAATAGAATTGGAACTTTTTTTTATAGGTGGGTTGTATGCTGAATCTTACGGTTGTGGTGGCGTCGGTGTTCATCGCCGCGGAAGGCGGGACGGAATTACGGCTTTTTCAGACTACGGAGGAGAAAGGGTTTCGTGAAATCGCCACCTCGGGTTTTACGATTCATCCCTATCCGGCAGTAAAACCGCTAGATGTGGACGCCGCGAAAGAAAAACACCAGTTTCTCGCGCTCGGCGCGGCTCTTACCGACGCTTCGGCGTGGATTCTCGCCAATCTTCCCGTCAAGCAGCGGGTACAGTTGTTGCGGGAGCTTTTTACGCCTGACGGGTGCAACCTCGGTGCGATCCGCCTGAATATCGGAGCGAGCGACTATTCGACCGGGTTGTACAGTTATAATGACACTCCCGGCGATGTGGAGATGCGGCATTTTTCGTTGGCACGCGATGACGAGTTCTTGGTGCCGGTGGCAAAAGCCGTGAAGAGGATTCGTCCCGACACCTACGTTTTTGCCGCGCCTTGGAGTCCGCCCGGCTGGATGAAGACTTCCGGGTTGATGATATCCGGTTCGCTAAAGGATGAGTTCATGCCCGCACTGGCGAATTACTTTGTGAAGTATGTCCAGGGATACGCGGAGCGCGGCATTACCATTGACGCGGTTTCTCCTCAGAACGAGACAATGTGCGATACCGGCGGGCAATACCCGTGTTGCACCTATACGGCCGGGCAGGAGGGCGCGTTTGTGCGCGATCATCTCGCGCCCGCTTTCCGCAAGGCCGGCATCGGCACGAAAATCTGGGCGCACGACCATGACCCGAATCCGAGCGGTATCAAACGGGTTCAAGCGTTGCTGTCTGATCCAGAAGTGGAAAAGTCTATTGACGGTATCGCCTGGCATTGTTATTGCGGGCCGGAAAACGCCACAAACATGGTGTTTGTAAAAGAGACCCATCCGAACCTTAAATTTTACCACACTGAAAACGGACCGCACGTTATCATTAAAGAGCGCACCGAATGGTGGTGGGCGGCCAAGGTTTTCGGAATGCTGCAAAACGGTTGCGGGATGTTTACCAGCTGGAATATTTGTCTCGATGAACTTGGCACTCCGGCTACCGGAGCCCACCTGTGCGGCGGTTTCACGGTGGTAGATTCCGAGACGCATAAAGTCACTTATTCTCCCCAATACCGGCTGTTCCGCCACATCGGACCGTTTGTAAAACGCGGAGCGCGCATTATGCAGGTCGATGGCGACAATGACGGGACGCGGCTCATTCTGTTCCGCAACCCCGACGGTGAGTATGTGCTGGTAGTCGCGTGCGACGGTACTCTCGTTCGCGGTATCCAACGCCGCCGTATCGTTGTCAAATACCAGGGGCGTTACAAATCATTGCCGATGCCCGGCGGTCAGTGGTCGGTCTCCACGCTGCTTTTCAAATGACAGCGGAAGCCGGCGGTCAAATATTTCGGATTGCCATTTTGCGGCGGTTTTGAGATAATAAGCCACCTTTTTTGAGTCCGCTGGGTTTGGAGTTTTTTATGAGCATAACGCGGCAGAAAGCCATTGAGTCTGCAATTGAGTATCGGAATGACGCGGTATCGCGGTCGCGCGGTATCCCGGTGCGCGATTATTTTGGCATGAACGTCTTTAGCGACGATCAAATGCGCTCCCGGCTTCCCAAGGCGGTGTACCGCGCTTTGCGGCAGACGATCGAGGAAGGGGTGCCGCTGGATGTAAGTTCGGCGGACGTTGTGGCGGCGGCGATGAGCCAGTGGGCGATTGAACGCGGTGCCACCCATTATGCTCACGTTTTCTACCCGCTTACCGGATTGACCGCCGAGAAGCACGACGGTTTTTACGCACCGGACGGCAAAGGTCATTTGTTGGCGGATTTCAGCGGCAAGCATTTGATTAAAGGGGAGCCGGATGCCTCCAGTTTTCCCAGCGGCGGTATTCGCGCCACCTTTGAAGCCCGCGGCTACACCGCTTGGGACGTTACCAGCCCGGCATATTTGACCGAGGGGCGCAACGGTAAAACGTTGTGTATACCGACCGCGTTTTGTTCCTGGACCGGTGAGGCGCTGGATAAGAAAGTTCCGTTACTCCGCTCGATGCAGGCGTTGAACAAACTGGCGCAACGGGTCTTGAGATTGTTCGGCCACGATAATCCGGGCATGGTTACCGCCTTCGCCGGTCCGGAACAGGAATACTTTTTGATCGACCGCAGTTTTTACTATTCCCGTCCCGATTTGCAGAGTTCCGGTCGGACACTGTTTGGCGCGCGCCCGCCCAAGGGGCAGGAGCTTGACGACCAATATTACGGCACCATTCCCGAACGGGTGCTGGCGTTTATGATGGAGGTTGACCAGGAACTATACAAGCTCGGGGTTCCGGTTAAGACCCGCCACAACGAGGTCGCCCCGGCGCAGTATGAAATTGCCCCGGTGTTTGAGAGCGCTAACGTTGCCACCGACCATCAGTACCTGACGATGCAGACGTTGCAGCGGGTAGCCCCGAAGTACGGTTTGGCCTGTCTGTTGCACGAAAAACCTTTCGCCGGCATTAACGGTTCCGGCAAGCATGTCAATTGGTCGCTGGGCTGCGCTGGCATCGGCAATTTGCTCAATCCGGGGGCGACTCCGCAAGAGAATATGCAGTTCCTCGTGTTCTGTGCGGCAGTGGTTCGGGCGGTAAACCGCCATGGCGAAATGTTGCGCGGGGCGGTTGCCCACGCCGGCAACGACCATAGATTGGGCGCCAACGAGGCGCCGCCATCGGTGATATCGGTTTTTCTGGGCGACCAGTTGACCGATGTGTTTGAACAGTTGGCGTTCGGCACCGAAAAGCATGCCAGCCGCGGCGGAGTTCTGAATGTCGGGGTGGACACCCTCCCGCCGCTGCCGAAAGATGTGACCGACCGCAACCGCACCAGCCCGTTTGCCTTTACCGGCAACCGTTTTGAATTCCGGGCGGTAGGGTCCGACCAGTCAATTGCCGGACCGCTGGTGGCGATCAACACCATGGTGGCCGAGTCGCTGGATTATGTCGCCACGGAGTTGGAGCAGGCGCCGAAAGACTGTGCCGGATTCAATCGTGCCGTTCAGGATTTGCTGCAACGCATGATACGCGACAATTTCCGCGTCATTTTCAACGGCGACAATTATTCCGAAGAGTGGCACCGCGAGGCCGAACGCCGCGGCTTGCCCAAGGCTTCTTCCACCCCGGAGGCGTTGGATGCCATGAACTGCCCGGCCACTATTGAGGCATTTACCAAGTACGGGGTGCTGAGCGAACGCGAGGTTTCCAGCCGCTTTGAGATTTACTACGAACGTTACATCAAAGACGTGATGATTGAGGCGCGGCTGTGCCTGAGCATGGCAAGGACAATGATCTTCCCCGCCGGTATTAAGTACCAGCAGATGTTGGCTACCACCTCCGACGCATTGAACCGGCTCGGCAAAAACCATTGCACCCACACGCTTGACGATGTCACCCTGCTGTTAAACCAGCTTCACCAAAAAATGGCGGAACTGGAGACGGTGTCGAAATTGCCGGAACAACTGGAACTACGCGAGCGCTGCCATTATTTGAACCAAACGGTGATTCCGGTGATGAACGAGGTTCGAGAAATCGCGGATCAGTTGGAGTGCGTTTGCGCGGATGAGCTATGGCCGTTGCCGACTTATCAGGAAATGCTGTTCATCCGCTGACGGATTGAGAAACGGGTTTTGGCATGGAATTGTCTGATCGCGAAAGTTTGGCGGTTTCACTGTTGCAACGCGGGTTGCCGCTGGTCGAGCGTCCATTTGACGGGGTGGGGAAATCGTGCGGAATGACTGGACGTGAGGTTGTCGCACTGGTCGCGCGCCTGTTGGCAAACGGCGACGCCCGCCGGTTGGGCGGGGTATTCGACGCCCGCCGAATCGGGTTTTGCAGCGCGTTGTGCAGGATGACGCTTCCAGAGGCGGCGATGGCGAAAGTCGCCGAGAAAGTTTGCGCGGTTTCCGGGGTTACCCATGCCTATGAACGGGGTTGGCCGAAAGAACTTCCGGCCACGCTGCCGGGCGGCCCGAATGGCGCGGAAGTGCCTAATTTCTGGTTTACGCTCGCCGCGCCGGCGGACGAATTCGCATCGTCACTCTCAAATTTGCGCCGGGATTGCGCCCCTTATGAGATTGTGTCGCTCCCGGCGTCGCGCCGATTTAAAATTGATGTGGTGTTCAATCTCGCCACCCGGAACCGGGATGAGCGGGTGGAGCCGCAGCCTGGAGTGCCGATCGATCGGCGCGACATTGAACCGCCGGTCAGACTTTCCGAATCGGAGCGTGAAGTGATGCGGATTTTTCAGGACGGGCTTGACCCCGAAGAAGAATTTTTTGCCACTCCGGCGCAAAGGCTTGGAATGTCTGCCGGGGATTTGCTCGCGTTGCTGCGCGGGTGGCAGAATTGCGGCGTTATGCGCAGACTGGGACTACTGCTGAACCACCGCAAAGTGGGGATATTGGCGAACGGCATGTGCTGTTGGCGGTTGCCGCCGGGCGGCGACGGTGTCGAATGCGGCCGCCGGTTGGCGGCTTGTCCCGAGGTGACGCATTGTTACGAGCGGCCGGCGCGCGAAGATTTCCCCTATGCGATTTACGCGATGGTGCATACCCCGACCTGGGAGGACACCCACCAGCTCTACTTGCGGCTTTCGGAGCTGGCGGGACTTGATGCCGGAACCGGGTGCCTGCTGTTTTCCTTGCGCGAATTCAAGAAAACCAGCATGCGGTTCTTTTAGCTTTTCAGAACGTTTCGTGGAGGTGGCGCGATGAAAATTGTCTGCGACAAAAACATGCCGTTTGCAGCGGAGGCTTTCGGCGGGTTGGGTGAGGTGTCGCTGATTCCTGGACGAAGCATATCGCCTGAAGACGTGCTGGACGCTGAAATTTTGGCCACCCGTTCCACCACCAAGGTCAATGCCGCGCTACTGGACGGTTCGTCCGTGCGGTTTTACGGTTCGGCGGTTATCGGTACGGATCATATCGACATTCCATATCTCAACCGGAGCGGCATCAAATGGTGTTCCGCTCCGGGCTGCAATGCCGAAAGCGTT
Organism: Kiritimatiellia bacterium; assembly: GCA_017454745.1. Classification (GTDB taxonomy): domain Bacteria; phylum Verrucomicrobiota; class Kiritimatiellia; order RFP12; family UBA1067; genus UBA1200. Next base: position 15,820 of record JAFTCL010000070.1, on the reverse strand, counting down.
GCCGACTACGTGACCGCCGCTTTGCTTTGGCTTGGCGGCTGCCACCATTTTGAGCTGGCCGGCAAAACGGTAGGGGTGGTGGGCGTCGGCAATGTCGGACGCCGCGTCTGCCGCCACCTTAAGGCGTTGGGATTGCGGGTGCTGGCTTGCGACCCGCCCCGCCAGCGCGACCCGCAAGATACCGATGCCAAAGATTTTTGCGATTTCCAAACCATACTGCGCGAGGCGGACATTATCACTTGCCATGTGCCGTTGACCGATAGCGGGGAGGATGCCACTTGGCACATGTTCGGCGCCGACGCTTTCAAGTTGATGAAGCCCGGAGTGGTGTTTGTCAACGCGGCCCGCGGCCCGGTAACCGATACCGGCGAATTGGTGGCGGCTATCGACAGCGGAAAAGTCGCGCACGCGGTGATAGACTGTTGGGAAGGCGAACCGTCGTATCGGCTGGATTTGGCGTCGCGGGCAGAGATCGCCACTCCGCACATCGCCGGGCATTCTTATGAAGGCAAGGTTAACGGAACGGCAATGGTGTACCGCGCCGCCTGTGAATTTTTGGGAGTTCCCGCCGATTTCCCGTTCACTTTGCCCATCCCACCGATCCCGCTATGGCGGTGCGATGCCGAGGGGCGTGGCGATGCCGAGGGGCGTGGCGATGAAGATGTAATCCGCGATATAGTTTTGGCGGTTTATGATATCGCGGCCGATTCGGAACGTTTCCGCGAGGTGATGGTGGAAGATCTGGTGGGCCGCGCGCAGAGTTTTGATTACTTGCGCTCTCATTACCCGATGCGGCGGCAATTCGATTCCACGCAGGTTGACATTGCCAACGCGTCCCAAAGCTTGTCGGACAAATTGCGCGGGCTCGGTTTTAAAATTTGATTGCGCCGACATCTGCCGGGACAGGGGAGGGGATCGTGAAAAGTTTATTTTTTGCGCTTGCGCTTGTAACCGTGCTGGCGGTCTCGCTTAACGGTGAGCCGATTCGTTTGAAGGCTCCGTACGCTTGGGCGCGGGATCGGGAAACCATGTGGATGGAAGGCGAGGACCCGTATCGGCTTACCCATACCGGTTCGCTCGACTGGTCGTTTGGCGGTTTCGGCAAAGTGAAAGTACGTCCGGGTGACCGTTGCCGCTTGGCTTGCCGAGCCGAGGTTAACGGCGACCCGTCGTTGCTGAAATTCAACCTTAGCGCTATTCTATACGATGCCGCCGGTAATCCTTTGCAATGGGTCTTTGCGCCCAAAATGTTCAGCCGTCCGGGCGAGTGCGAAAATATCTTTATCGTGCCGTTCGGGGTGGCCGAAATTGAACCTAGGCTGATGGGGAACGGCCCGATGGCGGTAAGCGTTGACCAGGTAAGTTTTGAGATTCTCGGCAACTTGTTGGAAGGCCGCGAACCGGTTGCGGGAAACAATGTTCTGCGCGGCAAAGGTTTTGAGCTGACTGTTGATCAGCGGCACGGTGGCGTGACTTTGCTGGATACCGCTACCGGCAGGAAATGGGAACCGGTCGCTTCTCCTTTGGGCGTGTTGGTTGCGTCGGTAAAACTTGCCGATGGCAAAATGTCGGTCGAATTCATGCAGCCTTCGGATTGCAGCCGCCGGGTCGCGGTGTTTGCGGCGGAGCCAGACAAGCCGGAATTCACGGTGACGGTTTCAGGCGACGGCGAGATGGAGTCGAGTCTGGATTATCCGCCGGCGTTTGCCACTGCTCCGGGCGACCGGCTGATTGTGCCGATGAACGAGGGCATGGGATTTCCTGTTGAGGAAGATCATCCCGGTTTGGGAAGGTTGATCGCTTATGGCGGCCATGGCATCTGCATGGCGTTTTTCGGCGTGGTGGCGGATGCAAGCGGCGCCGGATGGATGTGCATTTTGGAAACGCCGGATGACGCCGCGATGAACAGTTTCCGCGATTCGAAAAAAATGTGGACCGCCGGTCCGTCGTGGGATGGCCAAAAGCGCCGTTTCGGTTACGACCGGGTCGCTCGTTATGTGTTGCTCGATAAAGGCGGTCATGTCGCGATGTGCAAGCGATACCGCGATTACGCAAAGCAAATCGGGAAACTCAAAACCTTCACCGACAAAGTCAAACAGCGTCCGGTTTTGGACCGGCTTTTGGGCGCGGTAAATATTTGGACTTGGGAGAAGGATCGTCTGGGCCTGCTGGGCGAACTTCGCGAGGCGGGGATCGACCGCATACTGTGGAGCGGCGACGGTTCCGAAGCGGAGGTCAAGGCGATGTCGGAAATGCCGCAAGTGCTGGTGGGGCGTTACGACATTTATCAGGACATTTACTATCCCGAGCAGCAGCGAAAGTTGGGGCGGGAAGATCCGGGCCTAAACTCTGAGGCGTACCCGCACGATGTCAATTGGACCGGCCCTACCTCGAATGAGTGGCGGCGGGCATGGGGCGTTAAAGCCAAAGACGGCAGTTGGACCTATTGCGCGACCATGTGCGACCGTCAGGCGGTGAAGTATGAACGTATACGGGTGTCCGAAGAGTTAAAGCGTAAACCGTACAATACCCGTTTTATCGATACCACGGTCGCCTCGCCTTGGATGGAGTGCTGGAATCCCGCGCATCCGATGACCCGTTCCGACAGCCGCCATTGGAAAATGGAGCTGTTGCGAGTTTTGGGTGACGAGTTTGGGCTGGTGGTGGGCAGTGAAACCGGACATGACGCCTCGGTGCCGTATTGCGATTATTATGAGGGGATGTTGAGCGTCGCGCCTTATCGGGTGCCGGACAGCGGCAGAAACATGGCTAAGATTTGGGATGAGGTTCCGGACAAGGTGGCTAAATACCAAGTGGGCGAGCGGTACCGTTTGCCGTTATGGGAGTTGGTGTACCACGATTGTGTGTGCGCCCATTGGTATTGGGGCGATTACAACAACAAGCTTCCCAAACTATGGCGCAAGCGCGATTTGTTCAACGCGCTATACGGCACAGTCGGAATGTTTATGTTCAACCGCAGGCAATGGGAACAGGACAAGGATAAGTTTGTCGCCAGTTATAAAATCTTTTCGCCGATCGCGCGGGCAACCGGCTACAGCGAAATGACCGACCACCGCTTGTTGACTCCGGATCGTTCGGTGCAGCAGACGATTTTCGCCGACGGTACCGAGGTGACGGTCAATTTTGGCGATAAGCCGTTTAAGCTGACGGATGGCGGTGAAATCGGAACTTTGGACTACCGGGTCCGCAAACACGAGGCGAGGTAAAACCGATGATTGAGAAACCGCATGATTTCCAGTGTCGGCGTTGCGGTGCCTGTTGCCGGGTTCCGGGATATGTCGAACTTCTTCCCGATGAAGTTGAGCGGATCGCCAATTTCCTCGGATTGGACATATATGAGTTCACCTCCAAATACGCCATTCTGCTTTCCGGGCGGCGCGGGTTGTCGTTGGCTTCCCGTTCTGACGACCGTTGCATCTTCCTGCGCGATGACAGCACCTGTGAAATCAACCCGGTGAAACCGCGCCAATGCCGGGAATTTCCCGGTCAATGGACCGAACCAGAATTGTTGAAAGTTTGCGCCGGGATAAATCCTTCGCTCTGATACAAGCAGACACATTTTTTTCCGCGCAGAGTGCGCATTGGCTTGTTTTTTTCGCGGTAATTTGATATCTTTATTTGCGTTGGGCGGTTTTTAATCATTCGGGGGATTCATTTTATGAGAACATTGGCTGTATCATTGTTATTTTTGGCCGGGATGTCATTTGCGCAATTGCCGTTAAACCGTGACTTGCCGGTCTCTTTCGGTGTGAATTCAAAGCAGGGCGAGCGTCTGGACGGCGAATTTTCTGAGGCGCGGGTTTATTCTCGGGTGCTGAATCCGCGGGAAATCGCGCGTTTTTCCCGCGGGGCGGAAATTTCGGACGACCGGCTGGTGTGGCGGGGCGTGCCGAAAATCGGCGACACCTGCGATGCGGTTAGGCAGGCGGATTACCGCAACGGTTTTACCTTTGCGGCCAAGGTGGTGGCGAAAGGCAAAGCCGGACGGTTGATTGACAATGTGACTCCGGGCGGTCGGGACGGCTGGCTAATCGACATTTTCCAGAACAAGCTTCGCATCGTGCTTTCCGGGGGCGCGAACAATTTTCATCCCGCCGAGTTGGAGCTGAACAAGCAGCACAGCCTGGTGGCGACCGTGGCGGCGGACGGGGCGTGGGCGCTGTGGGTGGACGGGCAGCGCCACGAGCCGCTGGCTGCCGCCGCCGCCAGCCGCCGGCGCGGCTGGGAGCTGATGTACGACTGCCCTGCGGCAAATTGGAACGCGGCGCTTCCGGTCGGCAACGGCAGGCTGGGCGCGATGGTGTTTGGCGGTGTCGCCGAAGAACGGCTGCAACTCAATGAGGATACGATCTGGAGCGGCGTTCCGGGGCCTAATGATGATCCCGGGGCCAACCCGGAGAATTTCAAGAAATCCCGTGAATTGGTTTTTGCGGGCAACGCGAGGGAGGCGCAGAAAACGTTGCCGCGCGACTATACGCGAAGCGCGAAGTATCAGCCGTTCGGCGACTTGGTGGTGAAATTCGGATTGCCGGAAGGTTCTCCCGCCGGATATGAACGCACCCTGTCGCTCGACGAGGCGGTAGCCGCCAGCAGTTTTGAGTTGGACGGGGTGCTTTTCAAACGCGAAACCTTCGCGAGTTTCACCGACGACGCGGTGATTTTCCGGGCTACGGCCGACTATCCGGGCGAGATCAACTTTGAGGCGTTTTTTGAGAAACCTTGGCCCGGCGAATGCGTTGACGACAACGGGCAGGTGGTGTTCACCGCCGTTACCGGCGACGCTCCGAGCAAACAGGGCGGACAATTGCGATTCGAGGGGCGTCTGGCCGCCAAGACCGAGGGCGGCACGGTGGAGACCCAGGGCGGCCGGATCACGGTGAAAAACGCCGATGCCGCGGTTTTGTACGTGAGCATCGCAACCAACTTCAAACGTTACGACGACCTCTCCGGCGATGCCCACGCCAAATGCGTGGAGGCGATGCAAAAAGCCTTGTCCAGACCGTACGATCAGGCACGTGCGGCGCACACCGCTTTTTACAAAAGCCAGGCCGACCGTTGTACCCTGTGGCTGGGGCGCGATGCCTACTCCGGCACCCCAACCGATGTGCGGTTGCAGAATTTCCGCAAAACCGGCGACACTTACCTGCCGGCGCTCTATTTCCGGTTTGGGCGTTATTTGATGATCAGCGGATCGCAGCCCGGTACCCAGCCCACTAATCTGCAGGGGATTTGGAACAAAGAGGTCAATCCGCCATGGAACGCCAATTACACCGTCAACATCAATACCGAGATGAACTACTGGCCGGCCGAGTCCACCGGGTTGGGGGATCTGGCGGAGCCGGTCTGGCGGATGTGCGACGAGTTGTCCGTGACCGGGGCGCAGGCGGCCAAAACCGTCTATGGCGCGGAAGGGTGGACCACGCACCACAACACGGACATTTGGCGTATAGCGGGACCGGCCGGGCCGACTTCGTGCGGCACTTGGCCAAGCGGCGGGGCGTGGCTGTCGATGCACATCTGGTACCATTGGCTCTACACCCACGACCGGAAGTTTCTGGCCGCGCATTACGACACGTTGAAGGGCGCGGCGGATTTCTTTGTCTCCTACATGGTGAAAGACCCGGATACCGGCAAATTGACCGTTTGCCCGTCCGTTTCACCCGAAAACATTCCCAACGGCAAGTTGTGGGGGGCCGCGCTTACGCATGGGGCGACGATGGATCACGCTTTGGCGCGTGATATCCTGAATGCCGCCGCCGAAGCGACGGAGATTTTGGGCAAGGGGTCTGCCTACGCCAAAAAGCTGCGCAAAACCGCGGCGGAAGTTGAACCGTACCATATCGGGAGTTGGGGGCAGCTGCAAGAGTGGACGCAGGATTTTGACAACCCGAACGACACCCACCGGCACACCAGCCATCTTTACGGGTTGTACCCGTCAGACCAGATTACCCCGGAAACGCCGGAGCTGTTCCAGGCCGCCAAAGTTTCGCTTGAGCATCGCGGCGACATTTCGACCGGTTGGGCAATGGGTTGGCGCGTCTGCCTGTGGGCCAGACTGCTTGACGGCAACCACGCCTATAAACTTTTGCAGAACCAGCTCCGTCCGGTCGGCAATTACGCCGGGATCAATTACGGCAACGGCGGCGGCACGTACATTAACCTGTTTGACGCCCATCCGCCGTTCCAGATTGACGGCAACTTCGGTTGTGCCGCCGGTATCGCCGAGATGCTGTTGCAGAGTCACCGCGGGGCGTTGGATCTGCTGCCGGCTTTGCCGGACGCTTGGCCGGAGGGGCGGGTGACCGGTTTGCGCGGTCAGCACGGTTTCACGGTGGATATTGTCTGGATGGAGGGGCGGCTGGTTTTGGCAAAAATCCGTTCGGAGCTTGGCCGCCCCTGCAAGGTCCGTTACGACGGCAAAACCAAAGAAATCAAGCTTAAGAAAGGCCAGACTGCGGTTTTGACCGAAGGGGACTTTTGATGAACATCAGCGAGATCGATCCGTTGGAGTTGGCCCACAAGCGTCCGGATTGGAGCGCCGTAGAGCCGCTTACCAAGGGGCAGAAATCCGGTTTCCTGCTTTTTCTCGCGGCGTTGGTGGCGGCGGTCGCGGTGGCGCCGGTGCGGACGGCCCAGATTCTGGTCGCGGTCTGCACCGCGGTGTACGTGGTGATGACGCTGTACAAGTTTCTTGTGATCGGCAAGTCCGCTTCGCCTAAGGCGATTATGCGGTTCTCCTCCGAAGATATCGCCAAGCGGGACGCCGCCGGGGATTGGCCGGTTTACACCATCCTGATCCCGATGTACCGCGAACCGGAAACGCTCAAGCAGATGATCGGCGCGTTGGAAAAGATGGATTATCCGGCAGACAAAAAGGATGTGCAGTTCCTGCTGGAAGAGGACGACGACCTTACGCTCAACGCGGCCGCGCAGCTGCAAATGCCGCCCGGTTTCCGGGTGACCAAGATACCGGAATCCTTCCCGCGCACCAAGCCCAAAGCCTGCAACATCGGTCTGCATTTGGCGAAAGGCAAGTATTTGGTGATTTACGACGCGGAAGACCTCCCGGAGCCGGACCAATTGAAAAAAGCCGTTCTGGCGTTTGAGCAATCGCCGGAAAACGTGGCCTGCGTGCAGTCGCGGTTGAACTATTACAATCCCCGTCAGAATCTGCTTACCCGATGGTTTACCGCCGAGTATTCCGCGTGGTTTGATTTGCAGTTGCCGGGGCTGGCGGCGCTTGGCGCGGTGATTCCGTTGGGCGGCACCTCCAATCATTTCAAGACTGAGATCCTTCAGCAACTGATGGGCTGGGACGCGTACAACGTTACGGAAGATTGCGATCTCGGCATTCGCTTGGGGCGGGCCGGCTACACCACCCGGATGTTGGAAACCACCACTTGGGAAGAGGCTTGCAGCGTGTTCCGTTTCTGGATCAAACAGCGCACCCGTTGGCAAAAGGGTTATATCCAAACCTGGTTCGTACACATGCGCAAGCCTTTTTTGTTGCTCAAAGAACTGGGGTTGGTGAATTTCATGCACTATCAGCTGCTGGTGGGCGGGGTGACATTCTCGGTGCTGGTTAACCCCTTTTTCTGGACAATGGCGCTCGGATGGTTCATCTTCCGTCCCGAAGGCGTGGACCGGCTGTTTCCCGGACCGGTGTTCGCGGCCGGCGCGTTTTGCCTGTTTGTGGGCAACTTTGTTTTCGTGTACATCAATCTGCTGGGTTGCTGCAAGCGCAAGCGGGATGATCTGATGTGGGCTTCGCTGCTCACTCCCGTGTATTGGATGATGATGAGCTACAGCGGTTGGCGTGCCTTCATACAATTCTTCCGGGCGCCGTTTGTTTGGGAGAAGACCCAACACGGCCTTGCCAAAACGACTGGAGGTGCGAAATGAAGCGTCGGCTGGCGTTTTGGCTGGGATTGGCAGTTTCGGCGGTTTTGGCTGCTATGGCACTGATCGGTATTTTCCGCGGCGGGCACTCCGGATTGCTGTATGCCGGGATTAACGGCATCTGCAGAGAAATCCTGCGCGGGTCAACGGAAGGACGGCAGGCGCTGGTCGGCTCATGTTGGCACGGTCCGTTGCCAACGTTGTTCGCCCTTCCCTTCATGGCGGTTCTCGACGGTTATTGGGGCTTCTTCGGTTGTCTGGCGGCGCAATTTGCGGCGCTGTGGCTGATGTTGCTGGGTGTCGGGACGCTGGCGCCGCGTAATGCTGTGTTGCGCGTCGGGTTGCAAATCGCGGCGGTGGCGGCGGTTGTTGCCCTGCGCAACTGCGTTGACTGGCAACTGGGGATGTCGTTGGCCCTGGGGTTGATCGCGGTTCTGATTCGCGCTTTATGGGATTGGACTGTCCGCGGCGGCGCAAAATCGGTGGTTGGGATCGGGTTTTCCTCCGCGCTGCTTTTGTGGTGCGGCGCGCAGTTCTTTGTCCCGGTGGCGGCGGCGTTGCTTTGGATGCTGTTGGCGGCCTTGCGCAAACGCGATTTGCGGTGCCGGATGCAGGCTTGGTTTTTACTGGGTTGCGGACCGGTGCTGTATGTGTTGGCGGTCTGGATGCTGCTCAACCGTTTGGTGATGAACGACTGGTTTTACTTCCTTCGCCCGTATCGGTTGGGGAGCGTGGCGGAAGCCTTCCATAATCCGGGGTATTTTCGCAATGACATAAAAACTGCCCATTGGTCTTACAAGAGTATTGAAGAATACGTAAAGGCGAAATCGCAGTATGCGCGCGTGTTTGTCGTCGGCTATGCCGGGCTTGACCTCTTGCGGCATTATGGCGTTGATGGTTGCCTGACTCCGAACATGGATCTGCACGTCGGGGATTTGCGTTACGCATACAAAGGCCAGCACTTGTTTGTGTTGGTGCCGAAACCGGAAGGCATCGCGAAATTCGAGAGCGTTTTCTGGCGTTATCCCGATATTTACACCCGCGGCGCGGAACGGTTGTTGCTTGACCGTGACTTTGCTGATGGTTGGCGGTTGTTTGAGGTGGTTGCCGCGCCGACCCAGGAGCAGTTGGACGAATGGAACTGAATCGTCATGAACGGCGTTCCGTAACGCTCGGACATATCGCACCCTTTGCGCTGTGGATTGCGATTATGCTGCTGTTGCAGGCGCTGGAGCGATTCGGCTGTTGCCCGCGTTGGCTGTATCCGTGGGCCTACGCGGCCAAGAGCGTGGCCTGTGCGGCATTGTTCCTGTGTTTGAAACCTTGGCGGGTTTATCCCCGTTTTGAATCGCGTCATTTGGGGTTGTCGTTACTCGCCGGATTGGCGGTGGCGGCGGTATGGATTTTGCCAGAAACCCCTTGGTTCGCAAACCGTTGCCCGCGCTTGTTTGAATTCTACTACCGTTGGCTGGTGATGATGCCAGGCGGCTATCCCGACTATTACCAGCCGTCGCTGTTCCCGGCGCTGCCGGCCGGGCATTTGTCTCTGACGTACTCGGTGGATGAAGCGGGGTGGGGGATGGTGGCCATGAAACTTTTTGGTTCGGCGGTTACCATTGCCGTTGCGGAGGAGTTTTTCTTCCGCGGCTTTTTGTACCGCTGGCTGCGCCAGGGTGAATTTTGGAAAGTGCCGTTGGCCCGTTTCGATGCCCAGACTTTCTGGATGGTGGTCGCGGTGTTCGGATTGGAACACGACCGCTGGCTGGCCGGAATGCTGGCGGGCGCGGTTTACGGATGGCTTGCGGTTCGGACCGGGAACGTTTGGGCCGGGGCGTTGGCTCACGGGGTTACCAATCTCGTGCTTGGAATCTACGTTGTGGCGTCGAGGCAATACGGCTTTTGGTGAGGCCGTGCCGGATTTATGGTTTTCGTATGATTATTAATGTGCAAAAGGAGGGCGGGTTACAATGAACGCAAAAGGCATTGGGTTGGTTTTGTTGGCCGGTTTCGCCGGATTGGCGTTTTCCGGGACGGTTGATTTCACGAAGGTGGCGGGAAAGGTGCGCCATGAACTGCATTCATCGGGATTCGGTCCCATGATCTGTTCCTGTCCGCCATCTGCCATCGCCGATATCAAAGAGATGAATCTTCTGAACGCGCGGACTCACGACTGGGCGTTGATTAATCCCGGCCAGCGGGTTTGCGACTACTTCCACATTTTCCCGCTTCGGCATCTGGACGCCAAAGACCCGAAGAATTACGTGTTCGCGCCCACGGATTATTTGCTCAAACGGACCCGTGATGAGACCGGCCTTGGGATCTTCTTCCGTCTCGGTACGTCAATCGAGCACTCCGGGGAGAAGGTGCATTTCAACTCGCTCATTCCGACCGATTTCGATAAAGTCGCCGAGAGTTTCGCCGGCACGATCCGCCACTACAATAAAGGATGGGCCGACGGTTTCAACTGGGGAATCCGATATTGGGAAATCTGGAACGAGCCGGACGGCCACAACAACATGTGGTGTGAGCCGAATGAGAGCGAGAACAATGACCCCGCCCGCCGCAAAAAATTCGTCCGTTTCTTTACCACGGTATTGAAACGCCTCAAGAGCGAATTTCCGGAAATCAAAGTCGGCGGCCCGGCTCTCTGCTCAATGAGGGCGGATTATTTCACCGATCTTTTGACCGCCTGTAAAGAGGCTGGCGTCGCGCCGGATTTCATTTCCTGGCATTACTACGGCGATAATCCAGATGTCATGATTGCGTCGGCGGAGAAGGCGAGGGAGCTTTGCGATTCTTTGGGCTTCAACCAATGCGAACTCATTCTGAACGAGTGGCATTATCTCGGTTGTTCTTGGAAAGAGTTGCGCGACCCTTCTCCCGAAATTAAGAAACGGGTTTGGTCCGGCCCCGCCTCCCACAACGGGATTGATTCGGCGTGTTTCACGCTTTCCGCGCTCGCAAAATTCCAAACCTCAAAATTGGGCCAGGCGTACTACTATGGTTGCCGCCACGACGGCAGTTGGGGGTACAAGGGCGCGGATAACAATAAGTTCAAGGTTTGGTACGCGCTGAAAATCTTCGGCGACATTATAAGGGATACGCCGGTGCTTTGCGAGCCGTCGTTCTCGGAACATTTGGTGGTTTTCCCCACCAAATCTGCCGACGGGAAAGCGCAACGGCTGTTGGTGGTGGATTATCGCGGCGGCAAATCGGAAATCAGTTTGGACATTTGCCGGCGCGGGCGCGGTTAAATCGGCGTTGCTGCTGGATTATACGCACAATGCCACACCGGTCGAGGTGGATTGCCAAGACGGCAAACTGTTGCTTCGGAAACCTGACACGAACTCTGCCGCGTTTGTCATCAACTTTGGCGAATAAGGACGGCAATCCCGACTATAATACCTCGCGCACTTGAAGCATGCCGCCGTTGCCGATTTGCAAATAACCGATACGGCGCGGCGGCACTTTTATGGTGTACCCATCACGCTGCGCCACGTGTTCTTTGTCGCCGCCGTTCCAAAACACCCATCCGGTTGCGTTTTTCCCCGGAACGTGGAAGGTCTCAAATTCTGGCGGATCGGAAGGGGTTCTGGTTTTCGACACTCCGGAAATCTCAATCGCCTTGCCGTACAGGGAACGCAACACGGGTATCGTGTCTTTGCCTTGCGCTTCCATCTGCGCGCAATTGTAAAATACGCATCCGTTACCGCGTTTCCAACGGGAAATCAGCGTATGCCCGTTTTCGGTCAGCCAATCGCTGGCGGTGTCCAGTACAAGCTCCAGTTCCGGACGGTAATTGCCGATGGCAGGGGAATCAGCGGCAAAAGGTTGTGGCGGCAATGGTTCTTTGGCGTGTACTCCGCACAACCGCTTTAGCCAATCGGCATGGATTGCGCCGCTGGCGTCAAAAACGGGATTCCCTGACAAAACCAATGTGCCGCCGCGCTCGACAAAACGCTCCAGCCATTCGATTTGCGGTTCCGAAAAAACATACGCGGCGGGATAGATGATAAGCCGTACGGATTCGGGGATTTCAGACAGCATAGAGTCGGTCAATTTTGAATAGTTTACCCCGTGCCACACCAGCACTTGATCGGCGGTATGCGCCGCCGAGACAACTTTGCCGCGTTCAGAGGTGTGCCGGAGATGCTCGCCCATTACGATTACCGTGTCGGGCGGGTTATCCGCCAGTTCCAGCTTGCCGAATGTGTCGGCCATTTTTCGGAAAAGCGCGGCGGTTGGACGCGGCACCCCGGTGGAATGCACCAGCCCGCAGGGAAATATCCCTTCCATCGGGTCGCGCCAGTGCCAAGAGAGAAGCGCGGTCGCGCCAAGTCCGAATGCGTGTGAAACAAGATAGCGGAACCGGTAGTCGTACGATTCGTCGTCATCACCCATACCCCAAGGGTCGGAACTCTTGAACGTTGGGTGGTTCTTGGCGCCGCACTCGCCAACCACGAGCGGTTTACCGAGTACGCGCTGATCCAAATCTTTAATTTCCTGCGGCATCTTAACCGGATCGCCGTAGTAATGGCGGTCGGTGAAGTCGAGATCGAGCGAGGCTAGTTGCGGGTCTTTAGTGCTTGACCCGCCGGCCCAACCTTGACTCCATCCTACGGAAACCGGCACGGTTGGCGCGATTCTTTTGACGGCGTTAAGGTTAGTCTTTGCCCATTGCCGCTGGATAGCCGAAGCGGTTTGATAACGTTTAAGGTCGTAGGCATCGTTCCAGTTCCCGGTTTTGGGGGGCAAATCGCCGAGACAGGATTTGAATGCCGGGTTTTCCATGTCCAACGCCGGTTCGTTGCAGATGTCAATCGCGAAACCGGGCACCTCCCGGTAACGCGCCGCGATTTCGGCAATGGTTCGGTTCTCGTTTTCCAATTGTTTCTGGTCTGCGGTGTTCATCAGGTTGGGAGTGTGGTAAAGCACGATGCCGAATTTTTGCGCCAACAGGACAACGGCATCGCTGACCCTTTTTTCATGTTCATTGTGGAAAGTCAGGAAACAGCGCGTCCAGCGCAACCCGTGTTCGCGCATTTGCTGGAAATCACGGAAAAAGTTAAGCGGAGACCGGGCCGTTACCGAAAGGTGTTGTCCCCAGAATGTTTGGCAGCCCATAAAGAATCTGGATTCGCCGTCGATGGTCAGGCGAAGCCCTTCGCGCCGCAAACGCGGACCGTTTGCGATTACCTTTTCGTTCCATATAACCATCGCGCCGGTTTCGCGGTCGATTGTCTTTCCGTCTGTCTCCAGTTCGGCGGTGAGGTATAGAAAGTCCGGCGCATTGTCGGGAACCTTCCACTCCGCCGTAATGCGTTCACTCTTTCCAGCATCGATATTAGCTTCGCGACTGAAGGTGGCGATTTCTCTGAGCGATTCGTCGGCTAAACGGAAAACCACCTTTCCTTTCCGGGGCGAAGTGGAAAAATTCGAGACCCGCGTCAACAGTTTCGCAGTTTCGCCGTGACGGTAACAGGCGTATTCCGCTGTGGTGCCGTTCAAATAGAAACGCCGCAGCAAGGTTTCGACCACCGGTAGTAAAAGCTGCTGCGTGACTGGCGATTCGGCGGCGAAAAGGTCGCGGTTGTCCACGCCGAAAATCGCCCAGCTTGATCCCGCGAAGGTGCCGGTGAAATGTTGGACAATCGCCCCGGCATGGCCGCGTGGCTGGCCTTGCGCATCGGCGCAGGAGAGTAGGGGACGCCAACACGCGCGATTGGGGCCGAATCCGTGGCCGTTGACTCCCAGTTGCGCGATGGCGGAAAGTCCGCCGAGTGCGCCGTCGATAACTATTGGCGGGAATATCCCCGCCATTTCACGACTCGTCTCCGTTTTAGCTACATGCCGCAGTGTGAAGGACGGGTCGAACGCGCCGATCTGCTCGTACTTCGGATGAATGGCGTCGCGAATCAGCCCGGTGCGCGTGTTGATTTGCGGGATTACGGTTTCGTGCAGCGATTGCAACTGATCCGTTCCAACGCGGATGTCGGACAAACTGGCGGAGTGCCCGGCATTCGATTCCGCAATGTCCGTCGCCACACCGAAGATAATGCGGTTTACCCGCGAGAAGCAGACCCGGTCTCCCGCGCCGCCGCGCCCAATACTCGCATTATCCGACCAATAGACAAAATCTTGCGGGATGAGACTGTATAACTGCCACGATTCTTTGAGCGGAACCGCGTAATGCCAGCGAGAACCGTCATCCTCGTCCAATTCGAACCAGACTTTTTTGGTGTTTGGCGAACCTTTCGCCCAAAAGCTGATAAGCGACCAATCCTTTGTATCGACTTTCGGGAACGGCACGGTTGCGGTATTGTAGGTTTGCAGGTTCTGGGTGGAGACCTCGATTCCGTTTCGTCCATCGTGGCCCGCGATGTCACGGACTTCGGTTGAGTACCCCGGCGTATTACATTTCTGCCATTTTGCCGACGGTGGAATCGGGACCTCGATCTCGCCGATTACCGATTTCCGCGGTAAATCATGCACGGAGTCCCATCGGCCATAGATTTGATCGACCGGTTTGTCAAAAGCGTAACCGCCGCATGCAAGCAATGATCCTCCGCTGGACAGGAACGAGATTAATGTGTCCGCTGCCGCGCTTGGGAAAAATGACCCGCTGGGAACAATCAGAAGGTCAAACATTTCGCGATGAAGGATGGCCGGGTTGGCAACCATTTCTCCTGACAGCCTGACCGTCTCGTAACGCGGGTTCAACGCGTGTTCAAGAACTTCCGGGCGGGAAGGAAATCCGCATCCGGAAACCCGATTCGCCAGCCCCAGATCCAAGATCCCGATTCGTGGATGTCCGTTATGGTTGCGGGGCAATCCGTATTTCTCCAGCCATGCGTCCCGATCGCGCAGTTGCCTATCAAGTCGTTTTTGTTCTTCTATGTCCGCCGTTCCCGGACGGTACGGCGACACTGACTCACCCTCTTCCACCTGAAGTTCGGTGAACCAGGCTTTTCCGAAACCGTACAGACAAACCGTGAAGCGGGCGGTCTGCGTACCTTTGGGAAGCTCCGGCACGGTGAAAACGATTCGTTTCCAATCCGTCGTGCCAGACACTTTTTCCGGCGAATCATTCACCGCCAGGCGTTTTGCTTGAGCGGAGAAACAGTTTAGGGAAATGTAAGCAAGCGAGCCTTCGCGCAACCCTTCGGTTTTTACCCAGCCGCTGACCGTGTAAGAAGTATTCGCCCGAATACCGGTAACCGGACGGTGAACCATATTCCAAAGCCGGTCGCCCGTTACGTTCGCCTCGACTCGCAAAGCCGCCGCGCCGTTATGCGTAACGTTCGTGTCCACAAAACAATTTGCCCGTTCGCCGCCCTGCGCGGTCCAACCGACCGGCGCGTTGTCCGAACCCGTCCGAAAATCAAACCGGCTGTTGCGCAGCAGGTTACCGGAACCGGCGCCGAATGCCGTCAGCCCGGAAATCCCCCACACCAACGCTGCAATCATAACTGTCCTATGTTTCATCTTGTCTCCAAGCTTCACTGTCCAAACCACTGGGCAAAATTCTATCAAATCTCGACACACAAGACAAGTCCGCCAAATTATAATATGCCGGTTTCCGTTATCGCCTTGACCGACCTCGGTGTTTATGATAGCATCTAGGATGTTTATGCAAAGTGTGTGTGTGTCATGTTGTTATCGAAAAAGTTGTGTGTGATGAGATGAGAGTGTTTCGCCTAAAAAGCAATCTAGCGACTACGGCCATTGCCGTGTTGATGGCGGTCGTGCTGTGCGACTATGCCACCAACAAGGTTTACCAGACCAACCCCGGCCCGGGGCAGGCCAGCCCGCCCGCCAATTCCGGGGGATCGACTAACGCCGCGCCTGGCAGCTTTGACGCGCTGACGTTTTGCGGGATAACGCACTCGGACACCGGTCT
>JAFTCL010000069.1 GCA_017454745.1 Kiritimatiellia bacterium | reverse complement strand
GAAAACCGGCCGGTACGCGCCGTCAACGGTGAAGTTTACCGTCACCACGGCGGGCAAGTCCACCGCCGTTTACGCCGTCGAGATGACGGTGGAGCCGGTCGCGGAGTGGGCGGTCGGGACGTTCAACGGCGGCGGCGAGACCGGCCAGGCTACGCTGACGGTCGCCAAAACTGGAAAAATTACCGGCAAGTGGCTGGAGGACGGCATGACGTGGACGCTGGCGGCGAACGGCTTCGACGCTTGGGACGCGGGCGAGGCGATCTACACGGCGACGCTGGTCGGGACCAGCGGCAAGAACGCGTTCACCAACGCGGTGGCGTTCGGGGCCGAGGTCACCGGCGGCGCGGCGGTGGCGGACGGGCTGTTCACCGCCTACCAGAACAACTGGAAGAACGAGCCGTGGAAGACACTGGGCAAGGAGCTGGCCAACACGGTGTACGCCTACGAGGCCGAGGACGCGGACGGCAACGCCGGGGAGGTGTCGCTGAAACTCCAGGCTACCGGTAACGTGACGGTGGTGGCACGGTTCGTTACCGGCGCAGACGCCAGGACCGGCAAAGAGGTGGTGTACAGCGCCAGCGGCAGCGCGGTGCTGTGCCCGCAGCCGGACGGCGGGTATGTGGCGTTCGTCTATCTGCCGCCCAAGGCCGGGAAGTTCGGCGGCTACTGCGAGTGCGTGGAAATCCCGGCGGAGTAGGGGAATCGAGCGGAAAAGGTGGGAATAGGTAACGATTCCCACCTTTCATCGATTGCTATCAATAGCATTTGGCGGCGCCCCATTATTTTTTTCGTTCCGTGCTTGACAAAATGGCGAAAAAAAGGGGATAATGTTCTCCCGATTTTGCATGGAGTCTCCATTGCGGGTTGTCCCGCAGTTGGTCGTGCAGATAACCGAAAGAGTAGGCATTTCCCTATGCGCCGCGATGACATTAAAAAAGTTTTGATTATTGGTTCCGGCCCGATTGTGATCGGGCAGGCTTGCGAGTTCGACTATTCCGGCACCCAGGCATGCAAAGCGTTGCGCGAGTGCGGATACCAGATAGTGCTGGTCAACTCCAACCCCGCCACGATTATGACCGACCCGGTGATGGCGGATGCCACCTACATTGAGCCGCTCAACGTAGAGCGGCTGGAGCAGATTATCGCCAAAGAGCGGCCCGACGCGCTGCTGCCGAATCTGGGCGGCCAGACCGGGCTGAATCTGGCCACGGAGCTGTCAAAACTCGGCATTCTCGACAAGTACGGCGTGAAGGTCGTGGGCGTTAACCTTGACGCGATACAGCGCGGCGAGGACCGCGAGGTGTTCAAGGAAACCATGCAGAAGCTGGGCATCGAGACCCCGAAGAGCGGCATCGTGCATTCGGTGGAGGAGGCGAAGCGGCTGGTGCTGGATAAGATCGGGTTCCCGGTGGTGGTGCGCCCGGCCTACACGATGGGCGGTTCCGGCGGCGGGTTCTGCTACAATATCGAAGAGCTGGAGACGATTTGCAGCCGAGGCCTTGACGCTTCGCTGACCCACCAGTGCCTGATCGAGGAGTCGATCCTCAACTGGGAGGAGCTGGAGGTCGAGGTGGTCCGCGACTCGAAGAACCAGATGATCTCGGTGTGTTTCATCGAGAACATCGACGCGGTTGGCGTACATACCGGCGACAGTTATTGCGCGGCGCCGTTCCTCACCATTTCCAAAGAGTTGCAGGACCGTCTGCAGCGCGATGCCTTCAAGATTGTGGAGGCGATCGGCGTGATCGGCGGCACCAATGTGCAGTTCGCGCACGATCCCGCCACCGGGCGGGTGGTGATCATTGAGATCAACCCGCGCACCAGCCGTTCTTCGGCGCTGGCTTCCAAGGCTACCGGCTTCCCGATCGCGCTGGTCTCGGCCAAGCTGGCCAGCGGCATGACGCTAGACGAGATTCCCTATTGGCGCGACGGCACCCTTGAAAAATACACGCCGTCGGGTGATTACGTGGTGCTGAAGTTCGCCCGCTGGGCATTTGAGAAGTTTCGCGCCGTCGAAGACCGGCTTGGCACCCAGATGAAGGCCGTCGGCGAGGTGATGTCCATCGGCAAAACGTACAAAGAGACCCTCCAGAAGGCGATCCGCGCCTTGGAAAAGGGCCGTGCCGGATTGGGTTTTGCCAAGGATTTCCACGAGAAATCGCTGGATGAGCTGCTGCGGCTGCTCTCCGTGCCGAACTCCGAACGCCATTTCCAGATGTACGAGGCGCTGCGCAAAGGGGCGACCGACGAGCAGATTTTCCGGGTTACCGGCGTCAAGGCGTACTTTGTGCAGCAGATGCGCGAACTGGTGCAGGAAGAGGAGGAGCTGATCAAATACCGCGGCACCCTGCCGCCGGACGAATTGCTGGTGGCGGCCAAAAAGGACGGGTTCAGCGACAAGTATCTGGCGCAGCTGCTGAAATTGCCGGAAAAGACCATCCGCGACAAGCGCACCGCGCTGGGATGCGTCGAGACCTGGCACGCGGTGCCGGTTTCGGGCGTGGTCGGCAAGGCGTACTACTACTCCTCGTACAACGGCGGGGAGAGCGAGGTGCCGGTCACGGACAACCCGAAGAAGGTGCTGATTCTCGGCGGCGGGCCGAACCGTATCGGGCAGGGCATCGAGTTCGACTACTGCTGCACCCATGCCGCGATGGCGATGCGCGAGCAGGGGTACGAGACCATTATGGTCAACTGCAACCCGGAGACGGTTTCCACCGACTACGACACCTCCGACAAGCTTTATTTCGAGCCGGTGACGCTGGAGGACGTGCTGCAAATCTACCAGAAGGAGAAGCCGGAGGGCATTATCGTCCAGTTCGGCGGACAGACACCGCTGAACATCGCCCGCGGGTTGGCGGATGCCGGATGCCGCATTTTGGGCACCAGCGTGGATTCGATTGATGCCGCCGAAGACCGCGATCTGTTCCATTCCATCATGAACCGGCTGGGCATCCCGATGCCGGAATCGGAGATGGCGTCGGATATCGAGGGCGCACTTAAGGTCGCCCAGGATTTGGGGTATCCGCTGATTATCCGCCCGAGTTTCGTGCTGGGCGGTCGCGGCATGGAGGTTATTTACGACGAGCAAATGCTGCGCGAGTATGTTGACAAGGCGGTTGGGGTGACCCCGGACCGTCCGCTGTATCTGGACCGTTTCCTCTGCCATGCGCTGGAGTGCGAGGCGGACGCGCTGTCGGACGGCAAGGATGTCTTCATCCCGGCAATCATGCAGCACGTGGAGCTGGCGGGGGTGCATTCGGGAGATTCGGCCTGCGTGTTGCCGCCGGTGTCGATCAGCGAGGAAAACCGCGCCACGATTCTCGATTATACCCGGCGCATTGCCGACGAGCTTAAGGTGGTCGGGCTGATGAACATGCAGTTCGCGATTGAGAACGGCAAAGTGTACGTCATCGAGGCCAACCCGCGCGCCAGCCGCACCGTGCCGCTGGTTTCCAAGGTGGCCGGCACCCAGATGGCCCGCATCGCGACCCGTCTTATGCTTGGGGAGAGCGTGGTTTCGCTCGGTTTGGACAAGCGGAAGGTGATCCCTTACCACGGCGTGAAAGAGGCGGTGTTGCCGTTCGAGAAGTTCCCGGAGGTCGATCCGGTGCTGGGGCCGGAAATGCGCTCGACCGGCGAAGTGCTGGGGCTGGCGGAAACTTTCGGTCTGGCTTATTACAAGAGCCAGGAAGCGGCAGGTTCGCCGCTACCTATCAAGTCCGGCAAGATGCTGGTCTCCCTTTCGGAAAAACCGGAAGACGCGGCTATTGCGGCAAAGAATTTCGCCGATCTTGGATTCGAGATTGTCGGCACCGAAGGTACGGTCAAGTTCCTGTGGGGGCACGGAGTGCCGGCCACGATGGTGGCGAAAATCGGGCAGGGGCGTCCGGATGTGCTGGATCTCATCAAGAACCGCGAGATTTGCCTCATCCTCAACACTCCGAGCGGGCGCCGCGATGCCCGCGCGGACGACAACTCGATCCGGCGCGCCGCCATCAAGTACCGCGTGCCTTACCTTACCACGGTAGCGGCCGCCCTGGCCGCGTCCGAAGGCATCAAGGCCGCCCGTGAAGGCAAGGGCGGGGTGAAGTCGATTCAGGAATATCACGCTGACATCCGTTAAATAATCGCGTTCCGTTTGCACTGCGCCTCGGTCGGCTCGTGGTGGGGGCGGAATGCTCTCATTACGAGGTGTGACATGTCAATGGTGACGGTAAAAATTGGGGAACTGGAAGTTCAGGTCGAGTCCGGCGCCCGGCTTGATAAGGCGCTTCCAGCGTCGGTCAGTAACGGCCGTCCGGTGCTGGGCGCGATTTGCAACAACATGGTGGTGCCGCTTTCGGTGCCGGTGTTGACGGATTGCGAGGTTAATCCGCTGTACATCACGGACGAGTACGGCTGGCCGATTTACCGCAGTTCGCTCTGTTTCCTGCTTGCCAAAGCCGTCCACGAACTATTTCCCGGCTCGAATTTCCGGGTGCGCAATTCTATCGGTTCGGGACTTTACTGCACGGTGGAATGGCCGGATCCATCGGCAAAGGCGGTGGCGGACGCCATAGCCGCCATAAAAGCCCGGATGAAGCAAGACATCGCCGCCGATTTGGAGGTGACCAACGAATTGCTGTCATACGGCGAGGCGATTAAGCGTTTCCAGAGTCTTGGTCAGACGGACAAACTGAATCTGCTTGCCCACCGCAACCCGCCGTTCGTGGCGATGACCCGTTGCGGTAATTATTGCGACCTGGGCCAGCAGCCGCTGGTCACCAGGTTGGGGATGCTGAAGCTTTTCGACTTGGTGCCGTTTGGTGACGGTTTTGTGCTTGCCGTGCCGCCGTCAACCGACCCGGACAAAATTTTGCCGCTGCCGCCGTCGGAGCAATTGTTCAAGGTTTACCGTGAGCACATCGAGTGGGGTAAGATTGTCGGCATCACTACGGTCGGCGAGCTGAATCAGGCGGTGATTGAAAAGCGCGCCGATGATTTTGTCCATACCGTGGAGGCGTTGCATAACAAGAAGCTCAGCAATATCGCCGACGCGATTGTCGCCCGCAAATCTGTCCGGCTGGTGTTGGTGGCCGGTCCGTCTTCGGCCGGTAAAACCACCTTTTCAAAACGGCTGGTGACCCATTTGCGCGTCAACGGGTGCAAGCCGCTGCTGATTTCAACCGACAACTATTTTGTCGGAGACGAACGTAATCCCCGCGATGAAAACGGCAATTTGGATTATGAACACATTGAGGCGGTCGATTTGCCGCGGCTGAACCACGACCTGCTGGCGCTGATGGCCGGCGAGCCGGTGCGGATGCGCGGGTTTGATTTCAAGACCCGCAGCGGTTTTGACTATGATTATGAAACCAGACTCCCCCCGAACGGGATTATCGTGATGGAGGGTATCCACAGTTTGAATCCGCGTTTGACCTCGGAGATTCCCGCCGACCAGAAATTCTTGATCTTCGTCAATGCCCTGACCCAGCTTGGCATCGACAGCTGCAACCGGATATCCACCACCGACACCCGCAAGATCCGCCGTATGGTGCGCGACCACAATTTCCGCGGCCGGCCGGCCATACAGACCTTGCAGATGTGGCCGTCCATCGCGCGCGGCGAAAAACGCTGGATCTACCCGTTCCAGCACCTGGCGGACGCGGTGTTCAACTCCGCGCTCGATTACGAGCTGGCGGTGTTCAAACCGTTGGCGACGCTGCTGCTCAACCAGATTAAGCCCTGGGACCCGGAGTATGTGGAGGCCCGCCGCCTTTCGGGAATTCTGCATAATTTTTCGACGATGGATTCCGAACGTATCCCCGGCGATTCCATACTGCGGGAATACATTGGCAACAGCCAGCTTAGTTACTGACCGCGATGCGTGACGCCGCAGAAAAAATCCTGACTTTGGTTGTTCCGGTTTACAACGAATCGTCATTGATCGGCCGATCTTTTGACGCCATCGCCGTATTTTTGTCCGGATTTGAGCCTGGTACGGCAGAAGTCATCTTTGTGAACGACGGTTCCCCGGACAACAGCGGGGAACTTTTGGCGCGGTGTCTGGACGGGCGCGATCCTCAAACTTTTCGGCTGATTAACTACGAGCGCAACCGCGGCAAAGGTTATGCGGTGCGTCAGGGCGTGGCTGCCGCCATCGGACGGTATGTGCTGATGTCGGACGCGGATTTGTCCACCCCGTTGGGGGAGTGGGAGAAACTGCGGGCGGCGGTCGAAGCCGGTGCCGAGTTTGCTTGCGGTTCGCGTGCGGTGGCGGGGGCACGGGTCGGTAAGCCGCCGCCGTTGCACCGCCGGATGCTGAGCAAATTATTCAATATGCTGGTACGGCTGGCCGGGGTGCAAGGCATCCGGGACACCCAGTGCGGGTTCAAGCTTTTCCGGCGCGAAGCAGGACAGCGGGTGTTCGCGGCAATGCGGGTCGACCGGTTCGCGTTCGATGTCGAAATGATTTCGCTGGCGCGGCAAATGGGTTACCGGGTGGTCGAAGTTCCGGTGAATTGGGACTACAGCGGGCATTCCACGGTGCGAGTGTTCTCCAGCGGCAGCAGGATGCTGTGGGATCTGTGCGGCATCGCCTTGCGCCGATTATTGGGAACCCCCCGGTCGTAGCCAAGCCGCAGGATTCCCGGTTTGGGATTCACACTCCATCCCCACGACTTTAGACTTGTAACCAAGGCTTTTAAAATGATAATATAATATCGTTTTAATGATTTTGAGGAGACCGAAATGGAGCAGAACCCAGATTTGCACCGGATGATTCAGGAAATGGGCGAACGGGCGCAGCAGGCGGCCCGTAAGATGGTTAAGCTTACTTCCAAACGGAAGAACGAGATCCTTCTGGCGATGGCCGCGGAGCTGGAGCTTCGCCGCGATGAAATTTTGGCGGCAAACCGCAAGGATCTGGAGCTGGCCAAAGCGGCCGGACTGTCACCGGCGATGGTTGACCGGTTGACGCTTACCGACCGTCGCTTTGAGGCGATGGCGGAGGGGGTGCGGGCCGTCGCGGCGCTTCCCGATCCGGTTGGCAAGCGGATCGGCAAAACGGTGCGGCCGAACGGATTGGTGATTGAGAAACGCCGGGTGCCGATAGGGGTGATTGCCATTATTTACGAATCCCGTCCGAATGTCACCGCCGACGCTTCGGTGCTTTGTCTTAAAACCTCCAACGCGGTGATTATGCGCGGCGGCAAGGAGGCGTTCCATTCCAACCATGCCATCGCGGCGGCGTTGCAGTCCGGCGGGGAGAAGGCCGGTTTGCCGTCGGGCGCTTT
The DNA here is from genome assembly GCA_017454745.1 of Kiritimatiellia bacterium. GTDB lineage: Bacteria > Verrucomicrobiota > Kiritimatiellia > RFP12 > UBA1067 > UBA1200. The sequence goes on along the minus strand of JAFTCL010000069.1, from coordinate 82,730 downwards.
GCAGCTGGTGGCAACCACCGACCGTGATGCGGTGCGCGAGCTGGTCCAAATGGATGACCGCGTTGATTTGGCGATTCCGCGTGGCGGAGAGTCGCTGATCCGGGCGGTGATGCAGTACGCCAGGGTGCCGGTTTTGAAACACTACAAGGGCGTTTGCCACATTTATGTCGACAGTTCGGCCGATCAAACCCAGGCGATAAAAATCATTGATAACGCCAAATGCCAGCGGCCCGGCACTTGCAACGCGCTGGAGACGCTGTTGGTTGATGCGCAGATCGCCGACGAATTCCTGCCCGCATTGGGGCGGTGGGCGAAGTCAGCCAAGGTGGAGTTGCGCGGCTGCCCCAAGACCGTAGCGGCAATTCCGGGCTGCGCGGCGGCAACCGCCGCCGATTGGGAGAAGGAATATCTGGCACTGGTGCTTTCGGTCAAGGTGGTGAACGGGGTAGGGGCGGCCATTAAGCATATCAACCGTTACGGGTCGCACCATTCCGACTCGATACTCACCTCCGACAAGCGCAACGCCAACCGTTTTTTGAAGGAAGTCGATTCGGCGGCGGTGTATGTTAACGCCTCGACCCGTTTCACCGACGGCGGCGAATTCGGCATGGGCGCCGAGATGGGAATCAGCACCGATAAGATCCACGCCCGCGGACCGATGGGCTTGGAGGAACTTACCATTTACAAGTATCTCGTAACCGGCAACGGCCAGATTCGGCAGTAGGACGGTTGGACTTTAATACAGGGAGCAGTTATGAAACGGATAGTTTTGGCCTCAATTTGCGCGGCGACCGGAGTGGCCGGCGCGGCAATGCTGGATGATGACGCAGCGATAAACGTCGCCCGCGAGACTTTGGCGAAGATGACGCTGGAGGAGAAGGTTTCGCTGTGCGGCGGGTCGGGCACCATGACCCTGCCGGCGATTCCCCGGGTTGGAATCAACAGCGAGTGGACGATGAGTGACAACTCCGCCACCGTTCGTCCGCAGATGAACCGTTGGGACTGGGGGTACACCAAGCCGAAAAGCCAGAACACGATGCTGCCGTGCCTTTCGGCGCTGGCCGCGACCTGGAATACGGAACTGGCTTACGCGCACGGCGACGTGCTGGGGGCCGAGATGCGCGACCGGGGCGTTGACCAGTTGCTTGGCCCGGGGGTCAACATCATGCGTACCCCGCTGAACGGGCGCAACTGGGAGTATCTTTCGGAAGACCCGGTCTTGGCCGCCAAAATGTGCGTGCCGATGATTAAGGGTGTTCAAAGCCATAACGTTTCCACCACGGTAAAGCACTTCTGCCTGAACAACCAGGAGCTGGAACGCAATTCGGTCGACACGATTTGCGACGACCGCACGCTCAACGAGATTTACCTGCCGGCGTTCAAGGCGGCGGTCAAAGAGGGCGGGTCGCTTTCGCTGATGACCGCGTACAACAAGGTTAACGGTTTCTGGTGCTCGGAGAATGTGTATCTCCAGAAGGCGATTTTGCGCGACCGCTGGGGGTTCAAGGGAATCATCGTGACCGACTGGGGCGGGCAGCACAGTTGCGTGCCGGGAGCGCTGGCGGGCGGCGATGTCGAGATGAACCGCGGCGACGGGATTGTCCATTACGTCAACCCCAAGAAAGGCACTTATCCGCTGGCGGAGGCGGTCAAAGAGGGCAAGGTTCCGTTGGGGACGGTTGACGAGATGGCGTTTCACGTGCTTTATGTGATGGCGAAAACCGGATTCCTTACCGGAGCAGACCGCGGCAAGGGTTCCCGTAACACCAAGGAGCATCAGGACGTAGCCCGCCGGATTGGCGAGGAGTCCGTGATGCTGCTTAAAAACGATGCCGGGGTTTTGCCGCTCGACCCCGCCAAGACCCGCACGGTACTGGTGATCGGCGGCAATGCCGATTCCAAGCAGTGCAGCAAAGGATGTTCCGCCGAGGGCAACTCGCCTTACGAGATTACTCCTTTCGCCGGCATCAAGGAGCGGCTTGGCGCGGATGCCAAAGTTACGCTGATGCCGTTGCAGGTCGCCACCAAGGCGGCTGCCACCGACACCAAAGCCGCAGAAATCGCGGGCGGGCACGTGCAGCAGGATAAAGACAGCGGCGCGGTTTCCGAAGCGGGGGCATTGCGCGCCGCTGCCGAGGCTGCCGATGCGGTGGTGCTGTTCACCGGCACGGAGTTGGGGTATAAGGAGAACATGGAGTCCGAGTCCCGCGACCGGGTTTCCATGAATCTTCCGCCCGGGCACGATGAGGCTATCCGCGACATTTTGAAGTGGAACATTAAAAAGTTGGTGGTGGTGAGCCGTTCCGGCACTCCGGTGGGATACACTTGGACCGATGAGGCGAAGACGTTCGTGCAGATTTCCTACTTGGGACAGGAGGCGGGTCACGCCTTGGCCGCGGTGCTGTTCGGCGATGTCAATCCCTCCGGGAAGCTGCCCTGCACCTGGCCGAAGCGGTATGAGGATACGGCGGTGTCCCAGATGGGTACCTACGGCAAAAAAAGCGTAATCTACAAAGAGCGGTTTTACGTTGGTTACCGTTGGCATGATTTCAAGAAGATAGAGCCGATGTTCCCGTTCGGCCACGGCTTGAGCTACACAACCTTCGGTTACGAGCTGTCGGTTCCGAAACGTTCGTTGTCGGCGGCGGACGATTCTGTAAGCGTATCGGTGAAGGTGAGCAACTCCGGGCGTGTTGACGGTAAAGAAATCGTGCAATTGTACGTGAGTGCGCTTAATCCCAAGGTTGAGCGCTGCGTGAAGGATCTGAAGGGGTTCGCAAAAGTCGCGGTTCCGGCAGGAAAATCTGCTGATGTCGAACTCGCCGTCACCCCCCGTGATTTAGCTTATTACGATGTGCTATCGCACCGTTTTCGCGCCGATAAAGGCGAATACGAAATACTGGTCGGCGCTTCATCGGCGGATATCCGGGGCAAAGCGGTGGTAACGCTGGAGTCGGATTTGGTTTTCGAGGATTAATGTTTCATCCGTTAAGCGGTTCTTGGGCAGGGGGAAATTATGAAACTAAAGTTTGGATATTGTTTTGCGGTGGCGTTGCTCGGTGTGAATTGGGCTTGGGCGCAATTGGGTACCGCCACGCCGGAATCGCAGGGAATCGCTTCGGAGGATATTCTGAAATGGATTAACGTGGCGGAGCGCGACATTCACGTGCTGCACAGTTTTGTGCTGGTGCGACACGGAAAAATCGTCGCTTCCGGCTGGTGGGATCCGTACCGCGAAACCGCTCCGCACCGGCTGTTTTCGCACTCCAAAAGTTTCACCGCCACGGCGGTCGGTTTGGCGATTGACGAACGTAAACTTGACCTTGACGAACAAGTGGCGGAGATTTTTGCGGATAAACTTCCCGCGACGATTCCGGATAATCTCAAGCAGCTTCGCGTCCGCGATTTGCTGACCATGAACGCGGGAACCAAAAGCGATAGTTTCCGCAATGATCCCGCCGGCGATTGGGTCAAGGCGTTTCTGGCCAGCGACTTTGCGGTTCGTCCCGGCACGATGTTCCGTTATGACTCCTGCGCCACCTATATGTTGGCGGAGATTGTCGAAAAGAAAACCGGCCGCAAAATGATGGAATATCTGAAGGAAAAATTCTTCGACCCGTTGGGCATCACCGGCGTGGAAACCACCTATTCGCCGTCCGGGGTGCCGTGCGGCGGCTGGGGGATGGCGATGAAGACTACAGACTTGGCGCGTTTTGGACAGTGCTACCTTCAGGAAGGGGCTTGGAACGGCAAGCAGGTGCTTTCCCGCGAGTGGGTGCGGCTGGCAACTTCCAAGCACACCCGCAACTGCGGCAATGCTTCTGATTACGACAACAACGATTGGCATCGCGGTTACGGTTTCCAATTTTGGCGCTGCCAGCACAACTGCTTCCGGGCCGATGGCGCGGGCGGGCAGTTCACGATTATGATGCCGGATCAGGACGCGGTGTTTTGCGCCACCGCGCTGTTCGGCGATTTCCAAGGCGCGTTCAACACGGTTTGGGAGCATTTGTTGCCGGCCATGAAGAACGCTCCGTTGCCGGAAAATCCCGAAGCGTTGGCAAAATTGCGAGAGAAGTGCGCGACGCTCCGGTTGGCCACTGTGGCCGGCGGACGGGAAGGCGTGGTTAAAGACCTCCGGTCGTGGAAATTGAAGCCCAACAACGGCGGATTTGACGAGTTGCGGTTTGAACCGGACGAGGAGGGTTGGAAAATCGTTCTGTCGGGCGATAAGCGTAAAGTGGCCTTTAATGTCGGCCATCAGAAATGGCGCACAGGGGAGACTTCGCTTACCGACGCCACGGTCGATCCGCTCGGAGCGTTCGGATTGTTGGGAACGCTGAACACCGCAGCCAGCGGGGCATGGACTGAAAACGGAAAGTTCACTGCCCGAGTTTGGTACACTCACGAGGCGGCAAAATCAAAGCTTGAGCTTGACTTTACCGGTCCTAAGCCCAAGTGCCTGTTCCACACCGATGGTGCCTGCCTACCGTCAACCGACCTGAAACTGGAGGCCGAATAGTGATTGGGCACGGCAACGTTTTTTCCCTTGGCGTAACGTTGGCATTTTCACTGACTGCCGCCGCAGCAATGGCCGCTGAGCCGCGTCCCCGCCCGGCATGGGCAGTGGATGCGGCGGTGGAGCGGTTTTCGGTGGCCAAGGACACGGACAATTATTTCATGGTGTCGATTCCGGATACCACGGATGGCAAGCCGGTGTCGGCACTCAAGGCTTTCTACAAAGACGGGGAGGTGCAGCTTAAGGTATTGTGGAAGGCTGAAGGAAAGTTGTCCGTTCTGGTAAACGCCACTCCGTTAAAGAACGCCCAGAACGTTCGGATCTACCCTTTGCCGGGGGAGAAGCCTGTGGAGGTCGGATTCGGCGATGCGGCCGACCCGTTGCCGGTCAGCGGTCTGGCTGCCCGTACCGGCGGTATGGATTTCCCTGAAACCTTGGCGCAGCTGCGCGGTTTGGAGGGCCGTTTCGACCGGCCGCCGCGCAACTTTGCGGTGGCCAATTTCGATGGCGCTCGATTGACTTTCAAAGATTGGTTCCGCGGCGACTGGACTCGCAAAAACCACTGGGTGCGGATGCAGACCTGGCTGATGGTGCCGGAAAATTGCGAACTGGTTTTTGGATTGGCCGGCATATCCCCGGTGTGGTTGGTTCTCGACGGCAAAGAGCGGATGTCCCATCCGGCCGGAATGAACACCAAACAGTGGACCGAGGGAAAGAAGATAACGCTCACGGCCGGTCTGCATTGTCTGCGGGTGATGACCGTGTGCCGTCAGGAGATAGATACCGGCGTGGCTTGGAAACATCCCGGCGCGGAAACTTTGGCGAACGAGGTAGTTACGGTAACCGGCGGAGATTTCCGGGCCTACCGGCTGGAGCGGAAAGATTCATTGGTGCACGCTTTCGCCGAAGCGGATTACGGGAGGCCGTACCGTTTCGCGGGAACCGATGAACTGTTTGTACCATGCACGTTGAAGAACGCCGGGGCAAGTTGGGGGACCAATTCGGTTTGCCGCTGGATTATAGACGGAAAACTGGTGGGAAGCGGGGAAACTTTCAATACGGTTCTGCTGGGTAGCCGGATGCCGCAGAGAGTGGCATCGGAGCTGTTGGGGGGCGGACAGAAGTCGGTTTACGAATTCGATTTGTCCTGCGACAAACCGGCATTTTCCGAAGAGTGGATATCGTCGCGCATTGTTGACGTACCGCCGATTTGTTCTGACGCCGACCGGTTTCGCCCGATGATCAGGATGCGCACCACCGCACGTGACGGTCTGCGGTTCAACATCAACGCTTCGGTTTTTTACCGCGACGGTTCGATGTCCAATATCACCGAGATGGTGACGACCGATCGCGGTTGGGCGCGGGTGTATCTTGGACAGTTGTCCGCGCTTGATGTGGATTCTTTGGCATGGACCGTAACCCATGCGCAGGTACAGTTGAGCCAAGGCCGGCTGCGGTTGATGCATGAGCCGTACGATGTGCTGCCCGATACGGTTTCCGGCGAAACTTTAAGGGCTGGGGAGGATTTTATCTCGCTGGTGGTGCCGCGAGCCTCCAAAGGGATGCCCAAGGAAAAATCAAACGCCAAGATCGTCGAATCCGACGCAGTTCCCGTGTTGGCCGACGAGGGACTTTTTATGGCGCTAGGGCAGATACCGGATGTTGCCCAATCGGTATCACTGGTGGATTTGTCGGATAATCCCGGCGAGGCGACGATGACCGGCATTGCGTGGTTGTGCCCATTCCTGCAATTAAAAAAAATTCCCCAGGGGCGTCCAATTTTTTACGCGCCGTTGCCAAAGGTCGACGATTGGGCGGATTTGGCGCATTTCGAGCGGCGCGTAGCGGCTATGGCCGGTTTTATGTCCTCGCTCCCGATTGAATCGCCTTCGCTTGTTTTAGTGGTCCCGCCGCCGTTGGACGTGCTTTTGGATTGCGGTTGCGTTTCCGGCGAGCATCCTTGCGAACACGCGGCGGATTCACGAAAATTTGCCGAAGTGGTAATCCGCGTCGCCGATATGATGGGCGTTCCTACCGTTGACCTTTACACTCCTTTCTGCGCCAAACGGCATACTACGCACGGCGGGCGTTTGGACATTGACCAACTCAAGCAGTTGGCGCGGCAAGGCATGGTCGTCACTTCTCGCTAAACGCGGTAAACGTTAAGCGAACGGCAATTTTATTTGTGAACAGGTTGAAACGAGGAATCGTTTGATGAAAATATGCGTAATGGTCGGTTGTGCCATACTGACGGTTGCATTATGCTCTTCAACCGCAAGAGCGGCGGAGCGCGAAACGAGAGTTCCGGTATATCCGCAGAGTTTCGACGCGGGCGGCTGGGCACTTGACGCGCAGTTTATGGATGTGGTCGGATCTCCCTACCTGATTGCGCACGGTCTGGGTGTGCGCGTGACTGACGCGAAAGCGCGGGTTGCGTTCCCTAAATCCGGCGAGTACCGCGTTTGGGTTCGTGCGAAGAACTGGGCTGACGGTGCTCCGGGGCGTTTCCGCGTGCTTGTCGATGGCAAACCCCTCGCCAAGGAGTTTGGAGCCGGTTCCCGCGATTGGTCTTGGGAGGATGGCGGGCTCGTGAAAATCGCGGGGAATGTGGTAATCGTCGCGCTTGAAGACTTGACCGGATTTGACGGGCGTTGCGCCGGAATCGTGTTCGATCCGGAGGTACGTAAAAACGTCCCTCCAGACGGACCGCTCAAGGTTGACGAAGCGAATATCGCCGAGACCATCAAGGCTGATTTCGTCGTGGTGGGCGGCGGGCTCCCTGGAACATGCGCGGCGGTTGCAGCGGCGAGGCGCGGACTTAAGGTTGCGCTTGTACAGGACCGTCCGGTACTGGGCGGCAATGCCTCCTCCGAAATCCGTGTGTGGAGCGGAGGGGAGGCGCGTTACGACATCGTACGGGAACTGCGCGGGCGCTTCATGAACCGCGACGGGAATCTCGTTCTGGATGATGCTCGGCGGATGCGCATTGTGTCCGATGAGAAGAATATCGATCTCCGCGTCTCGACCCGCGCGTTCGGGGTCGAAAAGAAACCGGACGGCGCAATTGCCGCCGTCAAGGCGCTTGATCTCAAGTCTAACCGCGTAATACGTTTTGAGGCACCGTTCTTTTGTGACGCCACCGGTGACGGCTGGGTCGGCTTTTGGGCCGGAGCCGATTGGCGTATGGGGCGCGAGGCAAAATCGGAATTTGACGAGGATCGCGCCCCGGAAAAGTCGGACAACGACACTCTGGGTGCTTCGCTCATGTGGACCTGCGCCGTTGCCAACACGCCGGTGGAGTTTTCCGCGCCGTGGGCTGAACCCCATGCGCAGGGGCAGGTGGCGGTCAACGGCGAGTGGAATTGGGAATACGGCATTCATCGCGACATGATTGACGAGGCGGAGGAGATCCGTGACCGTCTGTTTCTTGCGATTTACGGGGCTTTTTCGCTTGCTAAAAAGCGTCCTGAAAATGCCAACCGGGTGTTGGATTTCTGCCCTTATCTGCTTGGTAAACGGGAGTCTCGCCGTATCATGGGCGATTGGATATATTCCCAGAAGGACGTAACGGGCAATACGGAATTCGAGGATGCCATTGCCTCCGGTTCGTGGGGAATCGATCTTCACTATGACAACTGTAAACCTGGCGTTGATTTTCTCACGACTTGCCAAGGGCCGCAATACGGGCGCTACTGGATTCCATACCGCAGCATCTATTCGCGCAACGTTCCCAATCTGTTTATGGCTGGACGATGCTTCAGTTGCACCCATGTCGGACTTGGCGGTCCGCGGGTGATAAACACGCTTTCCCAACTCGGCGTCGCCGCAGGCGAGGCGGTGGCGATGTGCCGCGAACTTGGCGAGACCCCGCGGGGCATATTCAAGAACGGCCATGTTCGCACGCTTCAGGAACGCCTTGGCGGCGGATTCCCGGGGGTGCCGGAAAAGAAGACCGCAGGGTGGGTGATCGTTGATGACGAGAGCGAGGGTGTTAAGTTCGGTACCGGGTGGCGCCGCGGACGAAACTGCAACGGGGAGCAGGTCGGCGGTTTTGCGCACTTCCCGTCGCAAAAGGCGGAACCCGCGATCTACCCGTTGCCCGTTGGGAAGAGCGGCCGTTATGCAATTATGGGGAGAGTCCCGTACAGCTGGAGCGCAAAGCAAGGTTCAAAGACCGCTTTTGAGATCGTCTCGGATGGGAAGACCGTCGCTTTCACGGCGGATCAGGCACAAAATACCGGCCAGTGGGTAAAACTCGGCGAGTTCGACCTGGCTCCCGGCGCAACATTGCGCGTTATTCCGGCAAAGTCTTCGGGATATGTGGTGGCGGATGGTTTTGCGCTGGTGGAGATGTGATTTTTGTTCTTAATAGCCTCAGGGGAGTGCCGCATGAAAAGAAATGTGTTGTTCGTGCTTGTTTTGGTTGTTGCCAAACTGGCGGTCGGTGATGATTTTGTCTTTAACTTCAATTACGATGAGACGATGCGGGAGGCCACGGTTACGGGGCTTTCCGGTACGGTCCCAGAATCGCTCATATTGCCGTCATCAGTCGAAAAAGATGACGTGACGTATAGCGTTACCGCGATCGGCAACAACGCATTTTCAGGTAAACCAGACATTAAGACCTTCCAAATACCCGACACGATCCGTAAGATCGGGAGTCGGGCGTTCGACAGTTGCCACGGGATTGGTGACATCCTCATTCCCGCCAGTGTCACGAACCTCGCCGACAACGTGTTCCATTCCTGCTCTGGGATCACGAATGCGGTCATTCTCGCGCAGGCGGATGTCATCGACCTCGGGATGTTCCCGACACAATCTGAAAACTTCCAGACGCTCGTCATATCCGGCAACGGCAACACCCGCCTTGCCCACTCCTACAGCAGCTATGCCCAGCGTCCGCGCCACATCCGCATCAGCGGCGTGAGGGAACTTGGCACCGACTGTTTCTACAACTATCCGAATCTTGAGGACATCGTGTTCGAGGACGATGCGCTCGAAATCATCGGGAACAGCGCATTCTATGGATGTTCGTTCACCGAGCCGCCGGGGCTTTCCGCCTCATCGCATGTCACGTCGATCGGATCAGGTGCATTCAACTACTGCCGGAACCTTGGAAACGTGGTCATCCCCAACAGCGTCACGAACATCGGCGGCAACGCCTTCAATAACTGCGACAGCCTGTCGAATGTGACGATCACCGCGAATGTGGACTCGATCTCCGGCGGCATCTTCAGCGGGCAGACGAACTGGGTGTCGCTCGTCATCGTCGGTAACGGGAATACCCGCGTTTCCGGTTTCACTGGTAAGGCTATACAGAACGTGGCAGTTTCCGGTGTCAGCGAACTCGCGAAGAGTGCGTTTGAAAACTGCAAAAACCTCCGCACGGTTGACCTTGCGGATGACGGCTGCTTGGGGAACATCGGCGAATGGGCGTTCGGCAGCAATACCAATCTCTACTCCGTCGCCGTGCCGAACACGGTGACGAACATCGGTAGCTATGCGTTCTACGACTGCTACGCGATGACGAACGCCGTGATCGGAACGAGTGTCGAGACGATCAGATACAACGCCTTCCAGTACTGCCATTCGCTTGAGCGCGTGGAAATTCCTTCGAGCGTGACGAATGTCGGTAGTCGGGTGTTCGACGACTGCGAGTCGATCCGGGAGGTCATTTGGCACGGAAATGACGGGACGATTGACGGCAGCGTGTTCGGCGGCCAGACGAACTGGGTGTCGCTCGTCATCGTCGGTAACGGGAATACCCGCGTTTCCGGTTTCACTGGTAAGGCTATACAGAACGTGGCAGTTTCCGGTGTCAGCGAACTCGCGAGGAGTGCGTTTGAAAACTGCAAAAACCTCCGCACGGTTGACCTTGCGGATGACGGCTGCTTGGGGAACATCGGCGAATGGGCGTTCGGCAGCAATACCAACCTCTGCTCGGTCATCGTGCCGAACACGGTGACGAACATCGGCAACTATGCGTTCTATAATTGTTCATCGTTGAAAAGTGTCGTGTTCACGTCGGCCGAGGCACCGACGGTCGGCGGCGATGCGTTCAGATACCTGCCTTCTGACGCGATGTTCTACATCTGCGAGGGAGCGACGGGATTCGATGCCACGACGTATCCGTGGAATTCGTTCAGCGTGATGACGCTCATGGACGACGGCAGCGTCGGACAGTCCGGAGCGATCAACGAGTCCGTCACGTGGAGCGCGGGCGTTCCGTACCAGATTCTGGCACCGCTGAAGGTCCGCGGATCGTCCACGGTGCTGACAATCGAGGCAGGCGCGGAAATCCGTTTCGCCGAGGGAGCGTCGCTTGTGGTGGAGAATTCCGGTTCGATCGTCGCGGCGGGAACGCTGGAAAATCCCGTCATCTTCACGTCCGTCGCCGAAACGAAGTCGGCCGGTGACTGGGAGTTCATCGGCGGCAACAGCGGCCGCGTCACTCTCCGGTGCGCGACAGTCGAATACGGCGGCGGGAAGTCCGGGACGGGTTCGATCTACGGCTACGGCGCGCGAATCGACCTCGACCGCGTGACGGTGCAGAACTCTGGGAACGGCGCGATTTGCGGCACCTACGTCTATGCGACGAACAGCGTCCTCCGTGCGAGTGAGATGGGCGTCTCCTCCGCGAACTGGAACGGCGAGATACGGCTTTACAACTGTGTCATCGACGATTGCGGGACGGCGATGGACAACAACTCCGCGCTGGCCTACAACACCATCGTATCCGGCTGCGCGGATGCGGGTTCGCGGGGAAATTTCAAATACAGCCTGTTCGATTCCGATTGCAGATTCACTGCGGCGAATTACGGCGGGGGCAATATCGCAGGCGCCCCGAAGTTTTTGGCGGACACTTTCTACCGAATTGCGGCGGATTCGCCGGCGGTGGACGCGGGTAGCGGACAGTACGCGCCCGAGACGGACTACTTCGGCAGCGCGCGCATGGCGTCCACGAATGTCGTCGCCGTCGGCGAGCCGAACGGACGCGGCATCTGTCCCGACATCGGTATCCACGAGGCGGAGGGACGTACGGAGGTGAACCTGCCCGATCTCGCGGTCGAGGAGATCTCGCTTCCGGCGACGCTTACGCCCGGCGAGGCGGCGGCCTTCACATACGTCGTCACGAACCGGGGGGATGCCGCCGCATTTTCGCCATGGGTGGAACAGCTGTGGCTGACAAACGGGACGGGGTGCGTGAGACTCCAGAGCTGGCGGGCGACGGAGGATATCTCGACGAATGCCGCGTCGGTGCGCGTGTTCACTGTCATGATTCCCGACACGATCGACCTTTCGGGCGCTGTCCAGGCGATGGTCCGGCTTGACACCGACGGCGAGGTCATCCAGAAGGACGAGTGTCCGCATGAGGCGTTGAGCGGGTCCGCGACGTTGAACGGGAAACTCACCCTTTCGTTGAGTGACACCATCCGCGAGGGCGGTTCGATCAGGGGCGAGGTCAAGCGGAGCGGCGGTCGGGATACGGCGCTTGAGGTCACGCTCGCGGTGGCGGGGGATGCCGCCGCGCAGATCACGAATATGCCGCAGTGTGTGACGATCCGCGCGGGCAACGCGACGGCGGGATTCTACGTGAATGTCGCGGATAACGGCGCGGTTGACGGTGACAGGGCGGTTGCGGTCACGGCGACGGCGGACGGTTTTGCGGCGGTTCAGCGGGCGTTGACGATTGTGGATGACGAGGTTCCCGCGTTGACGATTGACGTCATCGGCGTGGCGACCAACGCATTTACCGAAGGGACGAATCTCACGATCCGCGTCTCACGTCCGGCGGCGGTTTCGGACAAGAGCCTGACGGTCTATCTGAGCGGGGTCAGCACGTCGCAGTTCACCTATCCGTCATCCATCACGCTGGCGGCGGGCGAGGAATCCGCCGAGTTTTCCTTCGCGTCGGTGAACGACACGTCAAGCGAGTTGGCGGCGGCGTTGCGGCTCCGGGCGTCGGCGAGCGGATTCGAGAGTGCGCAGTACGATTTCATTCTGGAGGATGATGACATCCCCAGTGTCGCGTTCACGCTTTCACCGGAGGCGGTTTCGGAGGGTGCCGGGCTGAACGCGGTTTACGCGGTGATTGAACGGACGGATGACGATCCGGAGAAGCTGAAGAAGGCGATTACGGTCTACCTCACCGCGAGCGAGGAGAATGCCGTGATCCTGCCAGGTTCGGTTACGATTCCGGCGAACACGATGTCCGTCCGCTTCGCCATCGGCGTGGTCGATAATGAAGAGATGGAGGATGGCGGTGCGCGGGAGGTGACCATCAACGCGGCGATCCGCATCGACTCGTGCGGCTGTTCGTGGCCGCCGGCGGATACGGGCGCGTTGTCGGAGACACTGGTGATCACCGACAATGACGGGCCGGCGCTTTTCGTCTCGGTCGAGCCGATGACGATGCGCGAGGGTTTGGAGAATGCGGGTATTCTGACGGTCCGCGCCAATTCGACGCAGGTCAGTGAGGATGTGACGGTGGCGCTTATGCATGACGGGCCGGGGGAGATCGCGCTTCCGGAAACCGTCACGATTCCGGCGGGCGCCAATTCGGCGACAGCGACGATTCGGACGCTGGATGACGGCGAGGAGGACGGGTCGAAGATTGTTTCGGTCTATGCGTTCGCCGACGGTTTTGCGGTCGGTTCATCCTGGGTGCTGGTGACCGATCAGAATCTGCCGGATTTCACTGTCCAGAATATCCAGACCGGCGAGTCTGGCATCATTGCCGGGGAGACGGTCGAGGTCGGATTCGAGGTGAGGAATATCGGTTTCCAAAATCGGGTTTCGGGTGTGCCGTATTCGATCTATTGGGTGAAGGGGGATGATACGTGGCGTTACACGGCAAACGATCTTGTCCTGTCCGGCGTGACCGATGGGGGCGTCGCGACCAACGGGACACTGGACGTGGTGGCGGAGGTGACTGCGCCGGAGACGGTCGGTAACGGCCGCATCGCCGTCGTCATCGATCCGAACGGGACGATTACCGAACTGGATGACGCAAACAACTCGGCGTGGAGTGATGCGTTGACGGTCAGCCCCTCGTATGTGGTGGAGGAGGTCGCGTGTGACAAGCCGGTTTACGCGACCGGCGAGAAGATCACCGTGACCGGCGTGGCGGTGAAACCCAACGGCACGACCCGGGCCGCGAACGTGGAGGTGGAGGTCTATCTTATCTCCGGGAATCTGAGGAGAATGGTTACCGCCGTCACGGACGGGAATGGCGAGTTCGCCGCGAGTTACACGCCGCTCACGGGCGAGGTCGGCCGTTTCAACATCGGCGCGAGTTATCCGGGCCTCGGTGCGGCGGCGGTGCAGACCACATGCGACGTGGCGGGGTTCGTGTTGAGCGGACTCGCCTCGTCACGGTACGTGGAGGACTTGACACTCGGCGACGTCGTGACGAATGCGTCGGCGCGGATCCGGAATCCGTGCGGCATCGATTTGACCGGCGTGACGGTGGAGGCGATCGGGATGCCGGAGAGTTGCGGACTCGAAATCCTCGGTATCCCCGCAAACGGCATTCTCGCCTCCGGGGATTTCATCGAGTTCCAGTGTGTGTTCACGGCGGAGAAGGCTTCCATCGGGAAGAACTACGAGAAATTCTCCATTTGCCTCACGAGCGCGGAGGGCGCGGAGTTGGCGATCCCCGTCTATTTCTACTCGCAGGCCAAGAAGGCGCATCTGGAAAGCGCCCCCGCGTCGATATCCGCGACGATGACGAAAGGGAAACGGCGGACCGTCTCGTTCAACCTTACGAACCTCGGTTACGGTGAGGCGGTCGATGTGTGCGTCCTCTCGCCGGATGTCGAATGGCTTCATGTTGTCGGAGGGGCGGAGACCGCCTCGCTCACGAATAGCCAGTCCGTGACGGTCACGCTGGAGCTTACGCCCGGCAACGACATTGAACTGAACCGTAACTTCTCCGGACGCCTTGCCGTGAATGGACGGAATAAGGGTGAAGAAGAGGAGCAGACGTTCCTCACGATCCCGATGACCTTCATGGCGGTAAGCGAGGAGACGGGATCCATCACGGTTGATTGCGTGGATGACGCCACCTACAATCTAGAATCGGCGCCGCATCTGGAAGGCGCCTATGTCAAGATCACCAATCCGTACACGGGCGAGATCGTTGCGGACGGATACAGCGGTCCGGGCGGACTCTTCGTCGCGGACGAGATCCCGGAGGGGACGTATCAACTCGTCGTCACGGCGGCGAAGCACGGCAACTACGCGGCCGCCGTTGAGGTGAACCCGGGGCGGATGGCAAACGTCACGGCGTTCCTCCAGTACCAGGCGATCACGGCCAACTGGACCGTCACGCGCACGGAGATCGAAGATCAGTATCAGGTCGATCTCGTCCTTGAGTTCGAGACCTCTGTCCCCGTTCCGGTGGTGAAGTTCGACTTCATCGACAGGATTCCCTTGCTCCAGCCGGGGGAGAGTTACGCGACGAAGGCCGTGTTCACGAACCTCGGCCTCATCCGCGCCGATGACGTGTCGTTCGATCTTCCGTCGTTCTACGGCTACGTGTGGATCTACCCTTCGGGCAGTTTCTCGCTCGCGGCGGGCGCGGCGCGTGCGGTGCCGGTGGTTCTGCACCGGTTGCCGTACTCGATTGAGGGAGACTATGCGAGCTATGTCGCCGATCCGGGACATTCAGGTGAGACGTCCTCCGGAATGTCGCACGCTGCCATCGCGGATGCGCTCGGCGGAGACTCGGCCTCTCCGTCGATGTCCGCCTTCGTCGCGGCGGTATACGGCGGCGCGGGGATGGAGGTTGTGCAGCAGATCTCCCGTGCGGGAAGCGGAACGGGCGCGTCACACGCAGGACCGCTTCAAGGCGGAGAGACGGATTCCAACCCCTGCACCGACTACGCGAAGTATGTCTACAAGTACAAGTGCAACGGCGACCGCTGGGTGCGGGGTCCGCGCCAGCTCGTGTATGGCGACAACTGCCCGCACAGTGCCGCGCCTTCATCGATCAGGTACCTCGGAACAGGCTCGTCCGAGCCTTCACGCAACGGCGTGGAGCAGTCGGTCAATATCCCGCCGGGAATGAACGGCGGCGACTTCTGGGTGTTCGAGGACGGCTGTAACGGGGGTGTCTCCAATACGCTAACGCCGTGTCTAAAGGATCTTGCCAAGACGGCAGTGGATCTTGAGCTTATGTCGGTCGGTAAGGCCGTCCCCGGCGCGGGCAATGTGATAGACGCCTTCCAGAAGTTGGGAGATTTCTACGAGAAAATGGTGAATGCCGATTCGACCATTTCCGATCAACTCAACTCGACGGCCGAGCTGTCCGAGTCGCTTGCCAACGTGCTCGACGACATCGGCTTTGAATCCAGCGATGGATACGGCAATGTGCTTTCCGGAACCAAGGCGGCCAGGAGCATCATGAATTTCTATACGACCGTCACGGACAGCAATTCCTCGAACGCCGACAAGATCAAGAGCGGCATCTCGACCCTCAAGGACGTGCTGGATGCGTTCCCTGACTCGGTCAAGAACTCGAAGGTCGCAAGCGTTGTCGATTCGCTTAATACGATCAAGGAGATAGACGATGCATTCGATCCGGTCAAGAAGTCTTGCCTGCCGATCATGAACGGATCGGGCTTGCCGGGTTCTTCGCTGGGATTGTTCGGGTCTGGCGCCGCTTCGTCGTCGGCGGCATCGTCACCGAGTCGTTCGGTCGCTTCGCGAGCCGTGGCGCTTCTTGCTACAGAAAAGACATTCGCCGAGACGGTGGCGATGTGGTCGCCGGAGCTTACGCAGAACCTTCAAATCGACACGGTCGCATATGTGCTCGATTATTTGTGCGCGTTTGCATACTTCCTCAATGAGACCTTTGGCGATAGCGATGGATGGATGAACGCGACATACGAGGAACTGTTGAGATTCCTGGCGCGCTTCGTTCTTTATATGGATGAAGATTACAGGTTCGTGCAGAACGACCTTGAACCATTGCAGCCGCCGGCAGGCGTGAGCGACGTGGAACTTGCCGTCTTCCTGAGGCGCTGGAACAACATGGTGGACGGAATCGAAGACGCGGATGACGCGTACACCGAAGGATTTGGCGCGGCGGACTGCGTGCGCCTGGATGTCCTTCTTGCCTGCGCCAAGCGCTCGAGGGCGGCCTGCGACTTCGCCAAGAACTATACGTGCGACAATATCGCCCGCATGTTCACGCTTGTCTTCATCGACTGGCTCAATGGGGCGCTCGACTCTACGGAAAGCTCGTCTGCCGTCTGCGCGAAGGTCTCGCTCAAACTATCGCAGACCTACACCATGACGCGCGAAGCGTTCGAGGGAACGCTCACGCTCTACAACGGACACGACACGACGGCGATGACCAATGTCTGGCTGGAGCTGGAAATCACGAACGCCGATGGCGATACCTGCAACGACCTCTTCGAGATTTCCGCGAAGTCCGGCGGAGCGCTTGAGGCGAACGGCAGCAATATCGTCCGGGTGAACGATGTCGCGGCGAAGACGGAGGGGACAGCCATTGTCCAGTTCGTTCCCGCCGTCGCGGCCGCGCCGGAAGTTCCCGTCGCCTACAATTTCGGCGGGAAGGTGCATTACCGCGATCCCTACAGCGGCGAAGAGGCGACAATCACACTGTTGCCGGTGACGCTGGAGGTGAACCCGATGTCCCAGCTCTACCTCGACTACTTCGTCCAGCGCGATGTCTATGCCGACAATCCATTCACGAAGAACATTGTCGAGGCCTCGATGCCGGCGGAGCTGGCGGTCCTCATCCGCAACGAGGGCTACGGTGACGCGAAGAATGTGACGATCGAGAGCGCCCAGCCGGAGATCGTGGAGAACGAGAAGGGGTTGATGATCGACTTCCGGCTCTCCGACTACACCCTTGACGCGGCGGCGCTTAACGGCGCGACGGCGGGCCTCGGCTTGAACGATGTGAACCTCGGGACGATCGAGGCGCGGTCGAGTACCGTCGCGCAGTGGTGGTTGACCTCGACGCTGCAGGGCCACTTCAGCGGCATGAGGGCCTCCGTCACCCATTTGAACTCGCAGGGAATCGTCGATACCTCGCTCATCCGCAGTGTCGATGTCCATGCGCTGATCCGAAGTGTGGATGTCGGCGACGCGTTGCCCGCGTTTCTGACGGCCGACCACTCCCGGTACGGCAATCCCGACAAACTTTACCGGGCGGACGGCGAGGTGCTGGATGTGCGGAACGATGTGACCGCATCGGTATCCGGTTCCATAGGCGGTATGACCTGTTCGGTCACGATCACAACCGCATTGCCCGGCAGCGGGCCCTACTACACCAAGGTCAAGTTGCCCGGCGCGGAAGACTACGAGGTCATCGGAGTTGTGGATGCGGCCGGCGCGGTTCTCCCAGTCCGGAACGCATGGATCACCGACCGCACGTTTGTGGATGGCGCGGATCCGAGAATCGAGACCCACCTCCACCTCTTTAACGTCGAGGCGAACGCCGGTACGAAGAGCTACACGGTCACGCTGAAGGCCAAACCGTCCGATGCGCCGGAAGTCACCGGGTTTGAGGGTGTCACGGCGGATGCGCTTGTCACGAACCCGGTGGAGAATCTCGTCGTGACCTTCTCCAAGGCGATCGATCCGGCGTCGTTCACGCCGGATGACATCACGGTCCGCTATCAGGGTGAGCTGACCAACGGCGTGGCGGCGATTTCATCCGAAGACGAAACCAACACGCGCTACACCCTGACCTTCGACCCGGATTTCGCCGAGCTTGAAGGACGGTTCATCGTCCAGGTCTTCTCGTCGGGCGTCACCTCGCTCTCCGGGACGCTCGGCAAGTCTTCCGGCAGGCAGATCGGCTGGACATACTACATCATCGAGAAGCCGGCCGTCGTCTCCATCAAAGGATGGCTGGAAGGCACGACGGTCAACAGCGTTTCGAATGTGACGGTGCAGTTCGCCGCCGCCATCGACCCCGCGTCTTTCACGGCGGATGCGATTAAGGTGGACGGGTACATGGTGTCCGATTCCGCGGTCTCCATTACCCCGCTCAACAAGGCCAACACCAGTTTCCGGATTTTGGGACTCGATGCGGCGGTCGCGGCGGCGACATCCGGCGCAACCCTCCTGTCGGCAAACGCCTCCGCCTCAACCCATACGATCGAGATCGATACCCGCACGATCCGAAACGCTTCCGGCGTGTACGGTCAGGCGATATTCTCATCAACCGTGACGATTGACTCCAACGCGCCGACTGCAACCTTGACGGACGAGGGCGAGCAGTTCGGATCGCATCGTTGGACGTTAACCTTCTCCAAGCCGATTCTCGCTTCGAGCGTCACCGTCGCCGGATTCACGCTGACGCGCGACGGCGCGCGGATCGAGTTGCCCGCGTCGGCCAAGGTTGTCCAGGTTTCCGAAACGCAGTTCACGTTCTCCGGTATCGATGCGTTGATCACGCAGGACGGCATGTATGCGTTGACGTTCGATGCCGCGACCGTAAAGGATGCCAGCGGTAACGCGGGTGTCGGGACGACCGGCGATATGACATGGGAATACAGGGATCTCCCGCCCGCCGTTATCGCCGATCTCGCCTTCACGCCCGATTATGGAACGAACGATACCGATGGCGTGACCTGGCAACGCGACGTGACTGTGACAGGGACGCTTGGGGCGGATGTTTATGCGGTGACAATCCTTGCGCGTGACGCGGCGGGTACGGAAGATGTGCTGATGGAAACCTTCTATCCGGAATCGGGTGAGACCTCGTTGGAAAAGGCGGTTACGCTTCCCGTCGGACGGGGTGTCCTTGTTGTCAGGTGCGCCAATGTCAGCGGCAAAACGTCAGACAGTGAAAAGGAATTCTTCATTGATGCGATTCCGCTTTCGTTCACCTTCGCCGGATTCCCGGATGGCGGAAAAGGGAAACTCACGAATGACGTGCAGATTGTCTTCTCCGATCCTGTGCGACAGGTGGCGGCGGAGTGGTTCTCGATCCGGCACGGCGTTCGGGAGTGGATCGCGTTCGAACCGGACGCGTTGACAATCACTACGGATGAGTCGAATCTTGTTTGGACTGTCGCCGGGCTTGATGCCCTTACGGCGTCTGGGGGGACGTATACCGTGACGCTGGACATTTCGCGGGTTGAAAAGCGTTCGTCCGGGCTGGCAGGCGAGTTCGATGCCGACACATGCGGCATATCGTGGTCCTATACGCCGCCGGACACGACACCGCCGGAACTGCTCCAAATTGTTTTCGACGGCATGGAGGTCTATGGCGAAACGGGTGCCCTGACGGTTGCCAGCAATGGTGCCTCGCAGGTCAAGTTTATCTTCTCCGAAGCGGTGAACCTGAGTGCGCTGAAGGCGGGCGGATGGCTTGACCGCGCGATCCGGCTGCAACTTCTGGATGAGTCTGGAACCGTGACTGGAGAGGTCGCCGCCGCCAGCTCGCAGTTCAGGTGGCGGGGGAGCGAGAACGCAATCGTCTGGACGCGCTCTGAACGGGCGTTGCCGGTTGGGAAACTGCGCCTCTTCCTCGACGCGGGACTAATCGCTGATACGGCGGGCAATCCGCTGAAGGGGAATTCGGAGTTGGATTCCTTCATCCGATTCTCCAAGCCTGATCCCTTGTTCAATGCGGACGGCGAATATGCCGTGCCCGCGACGGTCGATGGCGGGCTGGTTGTCGGCGTGAAGAAGAATGGCAAGGGCGAAGCCTACCATTATGACTTTGCAGGAACGAAAGACGCGTGCGTGGTGGACAACGTTGTGGCATCCAACTGCCTCGGCGTCTCGGTGGCCAAAGTCGGGGGCGATCTCTATTATGGAACCTACGACGGGAAAGTTTACAGGAACGGCGTGTTCTTGGAAGGGGTGAACGCCGGACGTGAACGAGCCGTTCTCTCCGTCTGGAACGGCGGACTCGTCATCGGCGGTGATGACGGGCGGCTCCTCCGTCTGGACGGCACTGCGTTGAAGAACCGGTCCGGGGCGGATCTGGTCGTCGATCCTGTTTTGCCGCGTCGGAGCGCCGCCGCGTTCAGCGGGGATTGGATCTACGAGGGGCAGCCGTTACTGGTGACCGGTCACGGCAAGGGTGGACTCGCGCTTTACGTCGGCGATGAGGCGGGAACGTGGGATGACGTGAAACCCTTCACCCTCGCCGGGGCGGCCAACACGAACCTGTATGAACGGTCGCGGCCGGTTGCGGTTGATGTCAACGGCGACGGGCTGGACGATCTCGTGACGGGTTACGCGGACGGTTCGCTCGATGTCCGTTACGCTGCCGTCAACAAGGCGTTCACCTATACGTTCGAGGCGCTCCCGTTCCATACGTTGGAAGAGGCGCTTGATACGGACGAACAGGCGCCGAATCTCATCTGGACGACCTCTGCGGAGCAGCCTTGGCTGGCGCAGACCGGTGAGGCGTGTTACGGGAATGACTATGCGATCTCGTCCGCCGCCGCCAATCAGGAATCGACGCTCGCGGTGCGGGTGGTCGGTCCGGGAACGCTGCGGTTCCACTGGAAGAAGGTCGGCACGGCCGGCACGTATTGCGTTAAGACGAACGGGGTGGAGGCGCTCACCTGCTCGGTGGAAACGTGGAGCGAGTCGGCCCTCGTTCTCGGTTCCGGCTTCGTTCAAGTGGCGTTCATTGCCGCAAACGGAGCGTCCGGGTATCTCGACTGCGTGAGTTGGGAGGAAGACGCCTCCGCCAGTGATGACGAAAAGGCGCTTCAGGCCGAGAAGGCCGTCTATGACGAATCGTTCGTCGCATTCATGGTACGGTATGGCGGGATTGACCCGGCGACGGCCACCGCCACCGATTATTTGCGCGCGATGTCATCTCCGACTGGTAAGTTGGGTATGGGCGGAACTCCGATAACGCTTTTGGATGAGTTTATTGCGGGAACCGTTCCGACGGACATGAATGATCGTTTCTATGCCACGATTACCTTGGAAGATGGTAACGTGTATATCGGATGGGTGCCGAACTTGAACGAGGACGGGCAAATCCGCCGCGTGTACGCGATTTACGGCAAACGAGAAATCACGGACGAGTGGTCCGCGGAACCGTTGACTGAGGAAGAGATCAACAGCGGTTACTACCGCTTCTTCCTCGTTATGGTCGAAATGCCGTAAGAAACCCACCAATAGTCGGACAAGTTTGCTGGTTGGCGTTTTGAACGTCAGCCAGCAAAATATTTGGGCATACCCTCCATTTTTGTAGTGCATTTTAAACCGCCGTTTGATAGACTAAACAACTTCAGTGGGGTATTGAATGCGCGTAATTTGGGGGCGTATGCATAAAAATTGGCTTTTATTGTTGTTCACGTTTGCGGCAGGGTCGGTTATTGCCGATCTTGCGGTGGATTCCCTTCGCTGCGAATATGAACTCGAACCGCTTGGTGTGAATACCACGACACCCCGTTTCACTTGGACATTGCGCGAAAGCGATGTCGCGGTGCGCGGCCAGCGTCAGGCAGGGTATGAGTTTGAGGTGGCGAAAAGCGAGAACGATTTCGGTAAAACCGAAGCTTTGCTCTGGCAATGTGCCCGGCAGGACAGTGAGCCTAGTTTGGTTTACGCCGGCAAGAAACTGGAGCCGGGAACGGTCGCATTCGCCAGATTGCGGGTGGCGGACGCGAAAGGTAAATTTTCTCCGTGGTCGAAACCGTGCCGGTTCAGGATCGCCATATTGTCGCCGGATGATTGGTCCGGAGCCAATTGGGTAACGGTGCCGCATACGGACCGGTACACTTATGGCGATTGCCGCATTTCCGTGCGCTTCACTTTGAAACACGACGCTTTCGGCGTTTTTTTCCGCGCGAAGGACGAGCGGAACTGCTATGTATGGCAGTACAATATGAAAGTTTCCGGCAAGCCGATGTTTCGTCCGCACCTATGCAAAAACGGCCAGTGGAATTTTCTTGGCGATATTCCGTTGGAATCAAAAATGGGCGGTGGCCAGTTTGACCCTTACGGTCCGCACACGATGGACATCGAACTTCGCGGAAAAAAAATCCGGACCGCCATCGATGGCAAGACGATCGACGAACGAGACAGTTCCGATTTCCTGTCCGGTACGGTCGGTTTCCGGTTGACCGGCGGCGAGGCGGCTTTGGTTGACGAACTTAAAATCACTTCGCTGGACGGTAAGGTGCTGCTGCATGACACTTTCGATCGACCGGAACAGTGCCATTTTGATTCCGCAAAATTGGAGAAGGGCCAGTTGGTGTTGAACGAGCGCAGTTGCATGCTGGGCGGCGAGGTGGCGAAAAATTGCCCGCGGCTGCGCAAGGTTTTCCGTTTGGCCGACAAGCCGATACGCGATGCTTTTGTTTCGGTATGCGGATTGGGCTTTTACGAATTGTACGTCAACGGAAAAAAGATCGGTAACCGGGTGACAGCCCCGGCAAACACCGTGTATGGGCGTCAGGTGTTTTTCGATTCGTTGGAAGTCACCGACGCATTGCGGCGCGGTGAAGACAACGCGCTTGGTATCTGGCTGGCCCCCGGATATTCCGACGATTACAGCCGTTGGGGATGGAAGTGGACCAAAACTAAATGCGCGATTGCCCATTTGTTGGTCAACTACGCTGACGGAAGCCGCGATGCCGTGGTTACCGACAATTCGTGGCAGTACCGCGAGGATAGCCCGCTGTCTTACGCCAGTTTGTACCACGGCGAGGTTTATGATGCCGCGCAGGACTCGCCGGAATGGTCGCGTCCTGGCAAAGCGGGCGATGGCTGGAAACCGGTCGCGCTTGGCGAGTCGGCGGGCGTTTTGCTGCCCGCCGAAGCTCCGCCCTGCCGGGTGGTCGAGACCCGCCCGCCGTTGCTAATAACCGAACCCCGTCCCGGTGTGTTCGTGGCGGATTTCGGACAAAATTGCGCCGGATGGGTTCGGGTGCGCGCAAAAGGTCCAAAGGGCGCCAGGATCGTGTTGCGGCACAGCGAACTGCTGGGCAAAGACGGAATGATCGATCCGTGGACAAACCGCGGCGCAAAATCCACCGACACCTTCATTCTGGCCGGGACCGGCGAATGGGAAAGCTACGAACCGCGTTTCACCTATCACGGTTTTCGTTACGCCGAGATCACCGGTTATCCCGGCAAGCCAACGCCGGACGATTTGGCGCAATGCGCGGTCCACGCCGATTTGGAACGCGCCGGGCGTTTTTACTGTTCAGACGACCAGCTGAACTGGATAATGAACGCCGCCACTTGGTCGATGTTGAGCAATCTTCAAGGCATTCCGACCGATTGCCCGATGCGCGACGAGCGCACCCCGTGCCAGATGGATTCCCAGGCTTACGAAGATGCCGCCTTAATGTATTTCTGGATGCCGAAATACTATAACAAATGGATGATGGATATCGCTGGAGGTACCGGTAATCCGGATTGGAACGGCGACGCGGTTACCTTGCCGTGGCGGCTGTACCGCGAGTACGGCGATCGGCGTTTTCTGGAACGCTGGTATGACGCGATGTCCAAACAGGTCGAATCGGTGTTGAAACGTTTTCCTGACTACATTTGCAAGGATGGGTTTGGCGATTGGTGCGCGCCTAACGACGGGACATGGGAAGGTTATCACGCCGACTACCGGTTGGTTAATTCCGCGCTGAACATCCAATGCCTGACCGTTATGCGAAATGCGGCCTGCGTGTTAGGTAAAACCGGTGAAAGTGAGAAATTCAAAGTCCATCTGGAGGCCGCGATCAAAGCCTTCAACGCGCATTTCTACCATCCCGAACGCCATACCTACGGCGACGGTTCGCAAACCACGAGCGCTTTGCCGCTGGCTTTCGGCATTGTTCCAGACGGCGACATCGCCGCAGTTGCCGCACAGTTGGCCGACACTATTATTAAACGCGACCGTTATCGCATGGACACCGGGATATTCGGCACGTTGTATCTGCCGCAAGTTTTGTGCGATATCGGCCGGTCCGATATCTTGTTCCAAATGCTCCGTCAACCGCAGTATCCCGGTTTTCGTTTTATGCGTTCCAACGGGGCCACCACGTTGTGGGAGCAGTGGACCTTCCGGGGCGGTATGAATTCGCACAACCATGCGATGTTCTCCGGGGTGGCGGCGCATTTTTCCACCCGGATTTGCGGCATTACGCCAGCGCAGCCCGGTTACCGCGAGATAGCTTTCAAACCCGTATTCATGCCGGGGCTGGATTTTGCCGATTGCGTTTTGCAAACCGTTCGCGGCGAGTGCCGATGCCTCTGGCGGCGCGACAATGGCGGCATGGAAGTGGAAGTGCAGGTTCCGGTGAACACCGAGGCCGCTCTGGCGCTTCCAAATTCCGAATACGGCCCGGTGACCGAGTCGTTGCTTCCGGTCAAGCAAGCCGCCGGGGTATTGAATTTGGGTAACGCCGATGGCGTGAGTAACTTTAGATTACAGTCCGGAAGTTACCGGTTTCGCGTTAACCGGGCGTTTTGATCAGAGAGGGGAGAGACGATTATGAAAGCAACCTTGGCGGATTTGACCACAATGCGGATCATCCGGCTCTTTGAGGAGACCATCGAGAAATTCTTCCTTGAAGGGCGCATCATGGGTACGGCGCACACCTGCGTGGGGCAGGAGGGGGTGGCGGTAGGCATTGCCGCCGCGTTGAAACCGCAGGACGCGATGACCTCAACCCACCGCGGGCACGGCCATTTTATAGCGCGCGGGGCGGATCCGGCCCGGGTGATGGCCGAGCTTTTCGGGCGCGATACCGGTTATTCCCACGGATACGGCGGCAGCCAAATGATGATGGCTCCGGAAATCGGTTTTTACGGCGCGAACGGAATCACCGCCGGCAGTATGGCGTTCGCGGCGGGTTTGGCAATGGAGGCGAAAGTCCGTAAAACCGGTCGCGTGGTGGCGTGTATTCTGGGCGACGGCGCCTCTAACGAGGGAATGTTCCACGAAGCAATCAACCTTGCCGCACTGTGGAAACTGCCAGTGGTCTATATTGTGGAAAACAACCGCTACGCCATGTCCACCCCGATCGCCGTGGGATTGGCCAACCCGGTGGTTTGCGACCGGGCGGCAGCCTACGGAATTCCGGGCAAACGTACTGACGGCAACGATGTCGAAGGACTTTGCGCCGCAGTTTCGGAATTGGTCGAGTCCGCGCGGGCGGGCAACGGACCGGCATTGCTGGAGGTTTTGACCTATCGGTTTTCCGGCCATTCAAAGGGTGATCCCAGGGTTTACCGGACCCGCGAAGAGGAGAACGAGGCCAAAAAGAACGACCCCATCGCCAATTTGGAAAAGCTGTTGCTGGCCCGCGGTGAAGCCACGCCGGAGCAGTTGGAACAGACAAAATCCGAGGCGGAGGCCGTTATCAACCGCTGTGTTGAGTTCGCCGAGAATTCCCCGTCAGCCGATGCCGCGCGTTTCAAAACGCGGCTGTTCGCTTAGTTTATGATTTTTGTTATACCGAGGATACCATGAGAAACATCACTTTTACCCAGGCGATTCGCGAGACCTTGGCGCAGGAGTTGCGCAATGACGAGTCGGTTTTTCTGTTGGGCGAGGATATCGGGGTTTACGGCGGCGCGTTTGGCGTGACCCGCGGTTTGATTGACGAGTTCGGCCCGGAGCGTATCCGCAACACGCCGATTTCCGAGCAGGCCATAACCGGCATCGCCATTGGGGCGGCGGTGGCCGGGTTGCGTCCGGTAATGGAAATCATGTTTATGGATTTCATTACTTTGGCGGTTGACCAGATGGTCAATCTGGCGGCAAAGCTCCATCCGATTTACGGACAGAAGTGCCCGATGGTATTGCGTACTCCGCCTGGGGCGGGGCGCGGTTACGGCGCTACGCATTCGCAGTCGCTGGAGCGGTTGTTTTTGGGTACTCCCGGCATCAAAGTCGTCGCGCCGTCAAACGCTTTGGACGCATCTGCGCTGTTGCAGGCTTCCATCCACGACGATAACCCGGTGATCTTTTTGGAACACAAGCTGCTTTATCCGTTGCGGTTCGAGATGCCCGACGAATTGCCTCCGCCGCAGCCGATCGGGTTCGCAAAAAGGGTGACTGAGGGTGACGACATCACCATTGTCGCCTGGTCGTACATGACTATCTTGGCGCGCCGGGCGGCGGCGGAGTTGGCTAATGACGGCTACAGCGTGGAGGTGATTGATCTTTGCTCGCTCAGCCCGCTCGATATGGACACCGTGCTGGAATCGGTAACACACACCGGTCGGGCAATCGTGGTGGAGGAGGGTCCGCTTACCGGCGGTTTCTCGGCGGAGATCGCGGCCAGGATCGCCGAAGGCGCTCAAGATTATCTGGAGGCGCCGGTGCGCCGCATTACCTCGCCAGACTTGCCGTTCCCGGCCAGCAAACCGTTGGAACTGACCTTGATTCCTTCCGTGGCCGACATTAAAGCCGCGGTCAAGGAAATGTGCGAGTGATTGTTTTTTGCGGCAATTTTTAGCAGCTGTTTAATGTTTAACCCAATGAAGGGTTGCAAACCATGCTAATTGAAGTCAAAGATTTGATGAAAACCTACACCATCGGTGACGTGACGGTCAACGCGCTTGCCGGGGTGTCGTTAAACATTGATAACGGAGAGTTCGTCGCCATCATGGGCGCGTCCGGTTCCGGCAAAAGCACGTTGTTGAACATTCTGGGTTGTTTGGACGTGCCGACGTCGGGTTCGTACAAATTGGACGGGATACAGGTGAGCGGGATGACCAAGTCTGAGTTGGCTCATGTCCGCAACCAGAAGCTGGGGTTTGTATTCCAGAACTTTAATCTCTTGGCCCGCACCAGCGCTCTAGAGAATGTTGAGTTGCCGACCTTCTACCATCCGAAATATCAGAAACAGAAGCGTGCAGCGCGGGCGATGGAGCTGTTGGAACGGGTCGGATTGGGAGAGCGGGTGCACCACACCCCGGCACAGCTTTCCGGCGGACAGCAGCAACGCGTGGCGATCGCGCGGGCGTTGATGAACGACCCTCCGGTGCTGTTGGCTGATGAGCCGACCGGTAACCTTGACACCAAGTCGAGCGTGGAAATCATGAAGCTGTTTACCGAGTTGAACAAAGAAGGCATTACGGTGGTTATGGTCACCCACGAAGATGATATCGCTGCGTACGCTAAACGTCGGATCGTGGTTC
This sequence comes from Kiritimatiellia bacterium, assembly GCA_017454745.1. GTDB lineage: Bacteria > Verrucomicrobiota > Kiritimatiellia > RFP12 > UBA1067 > UBA1200. The sequence continues at coordinate 55,096 of JAFTCL010000069.1, read as the reverse complement.
GTGATGGGTTGATCGTCAGCCAGTAGGAGACTGTTCACATGAATTTGTGGATGATTTTTAAGGTGGCGCTTCGGGCGATCGCCCGCAACAAAACCCGTTCGCTGTTAACCGCGCTGGGAATCATTGTCGGCATCGCGGCGGTAATCGCGGTGGTGTCGATCGGGCAGGGGGCGTCGACCATGATGGTCAATGAGATCAACAACATGGGCAGCAACCTGATTATGGTTTTTCCCGCCAGCCGCAATATGGGCGGGGTGCGTTCCGGATCGGGCGGTTTCCAGACCCTTACAGCAGATGACGGCATCGCCATTACCAAAGACATATCCCACTATGTCAAGGCGGTGTCCCCGATGGTGCGTACCAGCGGGCAGATTATTTACCAGGAGAAAAACTGGGCAACGCAGGTCCAAGGGGTTTCGGTAGATTATCCTACGGTGCGCAACTGGAATATAGGGCAGGGGATCTTTTTCTCGGACACGGAGCAGCGTATCGGTTCGCGCGTCTGTATTCTCGGTACCACCGTGGTTGAGAATTTGTTTGGAGATGGCGACCCGATTGGCAAGGTGATCCGCATCAAGAATATGCCGTTTAAGGTGCTGGGGGTAATGGAGCACAAGGGCAGTAATGCGATGGGGCAAGACCAGGACGACGTGATTCTTGCGCCATATACCACGGTAAAGCGGGTGCTGCAGAAATCCAAATTCAACAACGTCAACATGCTTAACGTCTCATTGTATTCGTTGGACGACATGGACGCTGCCAAGAAAGAGATCGAGGCGTTGATCAAGCAGCGCCACAAGATAAGGCCGTCCGGGGATCCGGACGTCAACCTGATCGATACCACGGAAATCAGCAACACGATCGGTAGCGTCAGTAAGCTGATGACCATTCTGCTGACCACGGTGGCGTCAATTTCGCTGGTGGTGGGAGGTATCGGCATCATGAACATCATGCTGGTGTCGGTAACGGAGCGTACCCGTGAAATCGGGTTGCGTATGGCAATCGGGGCGACTCCCAGCGACATTCTGCTGCAATTCATCGCGGAATCGATGGTGCTTTCCACTGTCGGCGGGTTGATCGGCGTCGCGGTAGGGGTGGTAGGGGCAAAAACCGTCGGAAATCTTCAAAACTGGCCGATTTTGATTACCACCTCGTCGGTGCTGGTGTCGTTCCTGTTCAGCGCGATGGTCGGGGTGTTTTTCGGTTTTTATCCCGCGTTACGCGCTTCGCGGCTCAACCCGATCGACTGTCTCCGCTACGAATAAGTATCTCGGCAAATGTTTCGCGAAACGGTCAGGGAGCGTTTCTTACCAAGGTGATTTCTGTGATTTCGGATGGCACGCCGAGCCGTAACGGGAAACCGCCCCACTGTCCGCTGCCGGCAGATAGGTAGAGCCGGGTGTCGCCGTTACGGTATAGACCTCGCACATGGTGGTCGTTGATTTCCCGCACCAGCAGGTCAAACCCGATGATCGCTCCACCGTGGGTGTGCCCGGACAATTGCAATCTCACTCCCGCCTTGTCCGCTTCTTCCAATCCGGTTGGGCGGTGGCGCAACAGAATCTTGAATGCGGATGGATTGGCTTTGGCAAACGCCGCGTTTACGTCCGGGGCGGACCAACGGGCCGCAGGCGGGGCTGTGGTGCCGGCTTCGTCGCAAACGCCGCCGATTGCCAGCGTGTCGTCGCCGCGACGAATCTCCGCGCTTTCGCCGTCCAGCATGCGGATGTGCCATTCGTTAATCCAGATCGGCCGCCAGAGTTGGTATTTTGAGTAATATTCATGGTTTCCGGTACAGCCGAACACCCCGTCCTTGGCTGTCAAATCCCGCAACGGTTCCAGTTCGCTACGGTATTTGTTCGGCAGTCCGTCCACCAAATCTCCGGTAAGGCATATCGCGTCGGCGTTAAGGAGATTCGTTGCGCGGACGATTTTTTCCGTGCGCGAGCGCTTGGCCGCCGCGCCGCAATGGATGTCGGTGAGCATCGCGATCCGGTAACCGTTGAACGCTTCCGGCAGGTCGGGGAATTGGATGTTGACCCGTTTTATCCGGGGAACACGCGCTCCCTCGTAAATCCCGTAGGCGGAAACGAGCGCCGCCGTCAAAACCATCCAGAGCGTGGCGCGGCGCAATCTTGGCACATATTCCGCCCTGGGTTTGCGAAAGTTGACAATCCGGAACAGCACCACCAATCCGAACAGCATCTCGCATCCGGCGCACACCCATCCCGTGATTCGATACATGAGTACCGGGATTTCCGGCAGGAAAAAGTTTCCGCCGACAAAAAAGTAAACCCAGAATTTCTGCGTCGCAAGCAAAAGCAACGCATCTACTGCCAGACGTTGCCACAGCTTAAGTCCCAGATGGCGCACCAAAGCGATTTCAAGTCCGGCCCACACCAAGAGGGAAAAAAGAAGTATGACAATAAAAAACACGGCGATTATCCTATGCGGCGCCCGCCATTTGGGAATGGATTTAATTTCAACCGCGGCAAAGTTCGTCCGCCAGCGCGGCAAGCTGTTGCAGCGATTGTTCGTTTAGCGCCGATTTGATGGTGACGGTGTTTTCGCAGAAAGCGATGTTTTTGGACTTCTCGAACATGGCTTTCATGACTTTGGCCGCAGTGGGCACCCAACTGCCGTTTTCAATCAGTCCGATGGTGCGCTTCTGGTAGTTGCGCTCCAGCAGATGGGTGATGTAGGTGCGCATGAACGGGAAAATGTCGCCGTTATAGGTGGTGGTGGCAAGCACGAGCTTTCCATAACGGAAACCGTCCTCTATTGTCTCAAACATATCGTCGCGGGCAAGGTCGGCAACGGCGACTTTGGGGCAACCGCGGGCCTTAAGCAGTTCGGCGAGCTTTTCGACCGCGGCTTTAGTGTGGCCGTAAACCGAGGTGTAGGCGATACATACGCCGTCGGTCTCTACGTCATAGGCGGACCAGGTGCTGTATTGTTTGATTACGTGGCCGATCGTTTCCGGGGTGTCGTGGATGGGCCCGTGCAACGGCAGAATCAGCTTAATTTCCAGCCCGGCTGCCTTCTTCAAAACCGCTTGGACTTGCGCCCCGTACTTGCCGACAATGCCGAAGTAGTAACGGCGCGCCTCGCAATCCCAGCCTTCGGGATCCTCGACGTCCTTAGCGCCGAACTTGCCGAAGCCGTCCGCCGAGAACAGCGCTTTGTCGCAACTGTCATACGTCATGATAACCTCGGGCCAGTGAACCATCGGCGCGGCGATGAAATTGAAAGTGTGTTTACCGGTATTGAGTGTAGAACCTTCCTTGACTGCGATCTTCCTGTCGTTCCAGTCGGTGCCGAAAAAGTTGAGCATCATCGCGAACGCTTTGTCGGACGCCACCAGCTTAGCGTTGGGAAATGCCTCCATGAATTTTTCGATGTTGGCGCTGTGATCCGGTTCCATGTGCTGGACGATTAGATAATCCGGGGTGCGGCTGCCCAATGTTTTACGGATGTTGTCCAGCCATTCGTCGCCAAAATGCCGGTCGACCGTGTCAAAGACCGTGGTTTGGTCGTCAATCACCACGTATGAGTTGTAAGCCATGCCCAGCGGCACCTCGAATTGCCCTTCGAACAAATCCACTTGGTGGTCGTTGACCCCGACGTACTTGATGTCGTCTGTGATTTTCATGCGTCTCCTCTAAACGGTAATCAAGAAAACTCGAAACAGAATTCCAAACAAAAAACTAGCATATTCTACTATTTCGCGAGGTTTTAGGCAATGAATTATCGACAAAAAATGCAAAGCCGGACTGATGGTGGGGCGTATCGCGACTCAGAAACCGGATTTTGTCTTTTTTTTCTCCAATCGGAACAAAATCGGCTTGCCCCCAAGCGGCGTTTTGTCATATAATAATTTGCGTTTTTGAGGAGTTTCTATGTTTCGTAATTTTTGCTTGTCGATTGCGGTTTTGGCGTTGCTTTCCGGGGCTTTCCCTGGCGAAGAGGCGCTGGCTGCGTCCCCATTGATTACCGTGGTGAAGCCGGGTGCTAAGAAAGACGCGGTTTCGTTAGCCAGGCTTAGCGCGACCGGTCCTAATGGACGGCTTTTTGTGCAGACCCTGACCCGCGATTTGGAGTTGTCCGGCTGGTTTACGGTCGCGCAGAACGGTTCGGTCAATGTGTCGGGAACGGTGGCGGACGCCGGTGGCGGGATTCAGACCCGGTGTGATGTCGCTTGGGGCGGAAAACGTTTTGGCTGGGCCAGGGTGTCTTCCGGGCAGACCGAGGTGCGCCGTCAGGCCCACCAGTTGGCGGACGAGATGGTCAAGCAGATCGCCGGCAAGAAAGGCATTGCCCAGTCTAAAATCACCTTTGTCAACCGTCGCGGGGCAAACCGCGCCGACGTTTACGTTTGCGATGCCAACGGTATGGGGGTGTTGCAATTGACCCGGGATAATGTGGCCGCGGTGGGACCGCGCTGGGCACCGAACGGACATGACATCTACTACACCAGTTTCCTGCACGGCTATCCGGCGATTTACCGCATCAACCAGACGGGTGGATACCGTAAAGCGCTGGCCCCGTTCCGGGGACTCAACACCGGCGCGGACATCTCGCCGGACGGTTCGCGCGCGGCCCTGATTCTTTCCTACCAGGGGAATCCCGAACTGTATGTGCTGAGTCTTTCTTCGGGCCGGATCCGCCGTCTCACCAATACCCCGCACGGAGCGGAGGCCAGCCCCTGTTGGTCGCCGGACGGCCGTTGCATTGCCTATGTCTCCGATGCCACCGGAAAACCGCAGATTTACGTCGTTGATGTGGCCAGCGGGCAATCCCGGCGGTTGACCTACAAAGGGACGGAGAACGTCAACCCCGATTGGGGCCCGAACGGCCAGATCGCCTACGCCACCAAGCGCAGCGGTTACGAGGTCGCCATCATGAGTGCGTCGGGAGACAGTTCGAGTCGGATCATTCCCGGTCCTGGCGGAGAGTGCGAGCATCCGTCGTGGGCCCCTGACGGGCGCCACCTGGTTTGTTCATGCCGTTCAGCGCTTTACCTTCTGGATGTCGAGGGCGATCCTCCGGTCAAGCTGTTCAACATTCCGGGAAATTGGCTTTCTCCAGACTGGTCCGACAAGTAGCATCTTCACACGCAACCTTAACAAAACAAACAAAGGAATCATTCCATGCAGATTAGCAAACTGATGATGGTTAACGCCGCGCTGATGTGCGCGCTGGTTTTCACTGACACCGGATGCAAGAATGCGGACGGCTCTTGGCGCTGGCCGTGGAGCAAAGACCGTTCGGTTTTGGGTACCGGTGACGGTGTGAATGACGTCGGCAGCGGTTTCTCCGGCGCTACCGACCTCAACCGCATTACCGACGAGATGGGCAACGTTATCAGCGGCGCCCGGTTCGAGGATGTATTGCAGCCGGTTACCGACATCCGTTTCAATCCGGTTTATTTCGGGTTCGACAGCTATTCCATCCCGCCGCAGGAGATGCCCAAGATTAACGCCGTGGCGCAGGATCTGCTCCAAAACAACAACCACGTGCTGGTGGTCGAGGGCCACTGCGACGAGCGCGGCAGCAACGAGTACAACCTTTCGCTGGGTGAAAACCGCGCCCAGACGATCCGTTCGATCCTCGTTAACCTCGGCGTTGCCGCCGACCGCATCCAGACCCGCAGCTATGGAGAGGAGAAGCCCGCTGTGATCGGTTCCGGCGAAGAGACTTGGCGCCTTAACCGCCGCGGCGAGTTCGCGCTTTATCAGCGTTAGAACAAGAGTTAGTTTTTCCCGGTTTTCCGTGCCTTAAATGGCGCGGAAAACCTTCTTTGTGCTGGAAGTTGCACCATGACGTTTATTCCTCGCGTTGCGCTTGTTTTCGACAGTGTCGGCTTAGGCGAATGGGTGGTTTGGTTCGTGGTGATTCTGGTGGTGGTCGGTCCCAAACGGTTGCCTGGAATCGCAAGAAAAATCGGGCGCATGAGCGAGGTTTTTCGCCGTGCGGCGGATGAGTTCCGCCGCCAGCTGCTGACCATGGATCAGGAGCCGGTTAAGACTCCTGAATCTTCGTCAACCGATGCTGACGGGGTGCCGAAATACGATGACGGTACAACGGAAGATCCATATTCTTCTCTGCCGGAGGATTCGTTGTCCGGCGAGTCGCCGTATCCCGGCAATGAAGACCAGTGGTCATCCACCCAGCTCTCCGACATTCCGCCGGAAGCCGATGACGCGGCAGCGGAAACCTCGACGGAATCCGGCGCAACCGGTGAAGCTCCGATCGTAGATCGCGCGGTGGATGAATCGGCGATGGCCGAAAGCAGTCGCAGTGCCGCCGATCCGGAGCCGACGCCCGCAACCCCGGAGGCCAAAGCGTGAAAATCGGCCGTTTCTTTATGGGCGCCGACGGCGAGGACGAATACAACGATCCGCCGCGACCGTTTATCGAGCATTTGATCGATCTGCGGGATTGCTTGATCCATTGCGGCATCACGTGGGTAGCCAGCATCATCGTAATCATCCCCTTTGCCCCTACGGTGTTGAGATGGCTGCAAGCCCCGATCGCCAAACTGCTGACGCAGGAGCGTTACGCCAAACTTGCCGAGCACATGTCGCTGCAGACGATGGAGGCCACCGGCGGCTTCGAAGTGCTCTTCAAAATTATGCTTTGGGGCGGTACGGTCTTGGCGTTGCCGCTACTGTTCTTTTTTGTCTCGCGCTTTGTTTTCCCCGGTTTGAAGCGCAGCGAGCGGATGATAATCCTTTTTTCGCTTTTCTTTTCCACGGTATTGTTTTTGTCCGGTGTTTGGATGGCATACGCCGCAACCTTATCCATCGCGATTGACGTGCTGATGAAAGTCAACCAATGGATGGGATTGGATTTGGCGTTTTTCAACACCATGCCTTACATCACGCTGGTGATGAAAACCCTGGTGGCGTTCGGCCTGGCTTTTCAGGTGCCGTTGTTGCTGGTGGTGCTTGGATGGTTTGGAATGATATCGTCTAAAACCCTTATCGGACAATGGCGCGTGGCGGTGGTGGTTATTTTCGCGATGGCGATGGTGCTCACGCCGCCGGACCCGATTTCGCAAATTGTGATGGCCGTCCCGATGATGTTCATGTACGTGTTGTGTATTTGGCTGATCCGGCTTCGCGAATTGGCCACCGGTCGGCTCAAGAAGGAGGGTGATTAAATGTCCCGCAACGCAACTTTACACCGCAAAACATTTGAAACCGATATCACCGTAACTTTGAATCTTGACGGTACCGGGCAGGCGGACATCGACACCGGCATCGGTTTTTTTGACCACATGCTTACGCTTTTTTCCCGCCACTCGCTGGTGGATCTCTCGGTGCGCGCCCAAGGCGATCTGAATGTGGACTACCACCACACGGTGGAGGATGTCGGCCTCACTATGGGGGCCTGCATCCGTGAAGCGCTGGGCGACCGCCGCGGTATCCGCCGTTACGGTTTTTTCAGTTTGCCAATGGACGATGCGCTGTGTGAAGTGGCGCTGGATTTGGGCGGCCGGCCGTTTCTGGTGTTTGCCACCCCGCGCAAGCACGCCATGGTCCGTGATTTCGAGGTGAAACTGTTCGAGGAGTTTTTTCGCGCTCTTACCGTAGAGGCAAAGATGAATCTCCATGCCCGCGAGATTTACGGGGACGAGGCCCACCACGTTTGCGAAGGGATTTTCAAAAGTTTTGCGCGCGCTTTCCGCATGGCGGTCGAACCGGACCCGCGCGAGTCGGGGATCCCTTCCAGCAAAGGTGTGCTGTAGTTTATGCGGAAGACCCCAAAGAGCGTTAACCTGGCGCCGCTTGAGGCGACGTTGGGGTATGAGTTTAAGGACAAGTCGTTGCTGGTGGAGGCGTTGACCACCCCGTCTTACCGTAACGACCACCCCAGTTTGGCATCTACCAACGATAACCAGCGGCTGGAGTTTCTTGGCGATGCGGTCTTCGGTCTTTTGTCGGCGCAACAGCTATTCAACCAGTTCACCGGGGTCAAGGAAGGTTCTTTGACCAAGATGCGCAGCCATTTGGCTTCCGGCGTCGCGTTAGGCGAGTTGGCCCGCCGCGTGGGGGTCGGCGAATACCTTCGTCTCGGCGCCGGGCAAAACTGTCAGAATGGCCGCGACAACCTGAATTTTCTCGCCGACGCGATGGAGGCGATATTTGGCGCCGCTTGGTGCGACGGAAGTTTGGAGGCTGCGGAACAGATTTACCGGCATTTGCAGATTGGCGTGGAGGTGGATTCGATCCAGCGGGCGATAGTGGAAGAAAACCCCAAGGGTGCCTTGCAGGAGATTGCCCAAAGCAACGGCTGGCGGGGATTCCCGGTGTATGAGTTGGTTTCCAGTTCCGGCCCGTCCCACGCGCCGCTTTTTGAGGTTCGCGCCGTATTGCCGGATGGCATTTTCGCGGTTGCCAGCGCCGGAAGCAAACATGCCGCAGAGACCGAGGCGGCAAGGCAGCTGCTGGAAAAACTTTCGAAAAAAACGTAACCCTTTATACATCGGGGGAATAGCAATGCCGTTGTATGAGTTTTACTGCAAAAACTGCCATACCGTTTACACCTTCCGTTCCCAGCGTGTGGATACCGTTACGGTGCCGGAATGCCCGGACTGCGGCGGGAAACTTTCGCGCCAAGTTTCCAGTTTTTCGCACATTGTCAAATCCGGGGACCGCGAAGACCTCGGGGGGGGCGACCGTGACGAAATATCCCAGGCCGAGCAGGAAGAGCTGATCAGCAAGATGGGGCGGCGGTTGGACGCGATGAATGATGATGATGCCGATCCCGCCGAGGCGGTCAAGGTGATGCGTGAAATGGCGGAGCAGGGGGGGCTTCGCTTCAACGCGGACGTGCGCGAGGCGATGGCCCGCATCGAGGCCGGAGAGGACCCGGAGAAGATCGACGAGCAGTTTAAAGAAGTCTTTGATCTGGAGAATCCGTTTGAGTCCGATTCCGGAACAAAAACGGCTAAAAACGCGGCCCAGGAATTTTTGCGCCGGTTATGCCCGCCGCGCCGCGACCCCAAATGGTACGATATGGCTGAGGAGAAAACGCATAATGACGATTAATAAGTTTGCCGCGATTTTTTTGCCCGGGGTATTCGTAGTCGCCATGGTTTCTGCCCATCCGGTAAAGGGCTGGACAAAACAAGGTGACGGAACTTGGAGTGTGCAAATCCCTTTTTCCTGGTTCAGCGGCGTGAATCCGTTCACGGACAGTATTTTGAACCAGGACGGTTCGGTTGGCGGTCCGGCGGGGCGGCTTTCTCAAGAAGGTGCGGAACTGATTTTGCTTGAAAATTATTCCGATGAAGTTGTTTCATGTCCCGGAGAATGTCTGGTAAACATTGCGGGAATAACTTCAAACGGGAAGACCGTTCAGGGGGCGGACGCGGTTGAACGTCAAGGACTTGGTGACGGTTATCAGACCAAATGGGGATTGGAAATCGGCCATTTGCGTGAAGGCGCAAGTTGTGTCTACCGAGGGTTTGATTTCTCCGAACCTCCCTCGCGGCAAATTTCTTTCCACCACTCTTCGGGAATGCAGGATTCATGTATAGAACTTTTCGATGCCGAAAATCCGCAACGGTTGATCGCGACCGTTTTTCTGCCTTATACCGGGGGGTGGAAAAAATATGTGACTACCCAAGCCACGCTTCCCGAAGCGGCGGCCAATCTCAAAGCGCTCAAGATTCGTTTTCGCCACGCCCGCAAAGAGGATAGGCTCCTCCCGGTTGGAACTGCGGTTCTACATGCCGGTAACGATGCCGGCACAATAGTGGCAAACTTTGGGCAAGATCCAAACGTCGCGACTCCAATGCTCAACGCGGCGTTACCGCAAACCGTGGAAAGCGAAATCAGAGCGATGGTGTTGGTGAAACGCCGTTCGCTTCATCCGAGCCACGTTTATACCTACCATGTAGAAGGCTTGTCTAAAGGCGGAGGTTTATATGTTTGCGACTTCGAAAAAGGCGTGGTTAGGCGCTTGGTTGACGCCTCCGAAGGCATTATTATCGATGCGCAAGTGTCTTATGACGGACAAAGAATCCTTTTCAGCGGAAAGCGCAGCATGAGCGAACCGTTTGCCATCTGGTGCATTAATTCGGACGGATCCGGGTTGGAGAAGGTGATTCACGGGACTTGTAACAACCAGAACGCCTGTTGGCTTCCTGACGGCGGTATCGCGTTCACCTCCGACCGTAAACCGGCTTTCGCTTATTGTTGGACCTCTACCTCGCCCGTACTTTACCGCGCCGACGGCGATGGTAAAAACGCGGTGCGGCTTTCGGCAAACTATCTTACCGATTTCACGCCTACCGTTATGGGCGACGGGCGGATTCTCTTCAGCCGCTGGGAATATGTGGATCGTCCCGCGATCCCAATCCAAAGCCTGTGGGCGATTCAACCTGACGGAACCGGGCTATCCGGCATCTTTGGTAACAGAGTGCTTTCGCCGGCGACATTTATGTTCGCGCATGACGTTCCCGGACGTTCCGGTGTTTACCTTTGCATCATGACCTCGCATAACGGGCCGTGCAACGGGGCGGTGGGACTGGTGGATGTATCGCTTGGCGGCAACGCGCAGCAGGCGATCCGAAATCTCACTCCGGAGGTGAAAGTGCCGCCCGTGGAAAATGGCATACGCGGTAACGGGATCCGCGGTCCGTACACGACGCCTTTCCCGGTTGACGGTGGCCGGTATCTTGTTTCACGTGCCGGCGAGATTCAACTGCGCGAGTATGATTCCGATAACGTTCACACCCTTGTGAAAGCTCCTAAGGATGGTCTGGGCTGGTATTCTCCCCAACCGCTTGAACCTCGCGCCAAACCGTTGGCGCAGCGGGCGGAACAGTGCGACAAATCAATCGGGCCGTTCGCGGAAATCGTGGTGCAGGATGTGCGGATTGGTTTGGAGGGCTACGTTCAGCCGGGAGAAATCAAAAAAATCGCCGTTGTGCAGGAAATGGAAAAGGATATCCGTGCCGAGACGGACAAGCGCCAATTCGGATTCCAATTCCCGGTAGTCAGCTGCGGCGCGACCTATGCGCCGAAACGGGTTTGGGGGTTCGCGGAGGTGGAAGCCGACGGCAGTGCGCATTTTTTGGCCCCGGCGAACGTGCCGATATATTTTCTGCCGCTTGACGCGGAGGGGCGTGCTGTGCAGCGCATGCGCACTTTTACGCATTTTATGCCGGGGGAGCGGCAGAGCTGCATCGGTTGCCATGCCAACCGCAATTACGTTTCGGTCTCTCCGGTGCAGATCGGCAAGTCAATGGCCGCGCAACGTCCGCCGGCCAAGCTCGTGCCTCCGCCGTGGGGCAGTGACGACGGCTTCAGTTTCGCCCGCGTTGTGCAACCGGTTCTCAGCCGCCATTGTGTTAAATGCCACAGCGGCGAAGACGGCGCACCCGAACCTGAACTTACCGGCGACCGTACGGACTATTTCAATGTCGCGTACGAAAATCTTGCGCGGAAAGGTACGGGGGCGGAAAGCGGCGGTGATGTCAAACCATATATGAAAAACTTTGGCAGGAACCCTTACACCAGTTGGATTCCCACCTTCAACGGATTGGAAGAAAACATTTTGTGGATTACTCCGAAGACGTGGGGAAGCCCGGTGAGCAAACTGTCGCAAGTCATCGCATCCGGTCATCCGGCGGAGAACGGGAAACCCCGTGTGTCTTTAACTGCGGATGAGCGGTTGCGGATTCATCTTTGGATCGACCTTGATGTCCCGTATTACGGCACATCGCAATCGCGGCAGGATGATTTGCGCGGTTGCCGGAGAATATTGCCATCATCAATTACCGCCGTTAAGAATGAGATTGAGAAACGAAAGGATGTGAAACTCCCGTACCAGTTTTATGTCCGTTACGACCATCCGGAACGTAATTCTTGGTTGAAGGAAGGCATCTCTGCGGGTATTTTTTCGGGCAAGGACGATCCTGATTACAAACGGCTTCTTGATGAAATCGTAAAAGCGCGGCCAATGCTAGACCTCCGGAATGACGTGGATTTCCGGGATGTGATATGGTAGAGAACAGGGGTTAGAGGTTAGTGAATAGGGGTTAGAGATTAGGGAGTAGCCGGTGGCGTTGGTAATCAGGAACTACAAGCGAAATTTACCGTTCTTTCCGCATTCTTCTGCGTGAAAAGTTTGAAAAGCGGGAGAAGCAGAACCATCATACAGTAGCAGTAGCGTATTCTTATAATCCTCATCCAGTGTTAATGGCAACACTATACGCGAAACCGGTCGTGATTGCATCCTGTTTTTGGAGGAAGACCGGTAGAATTTAGTAAACGGAATTACTAAAATTGCTGATAAAAGCGTAGTTGCGATTACGGGGGACAGGAATTAGGAATGATGACAGAACAGAGGTAAGAATTGCGTGAGACTTCAGACCGGCTTGTCGGCGAAGTCGCGCTTGACTTTCTACACGGGTTTGATTTTCACGCTTTCGCGCTTGCAATCCCACGGCGATTTTGATAAAGTATTCTTGTTTCCTCAATTAGACATGCCCATGAATGGAAGCAGAGGCAAAAGACGTGGCAAAGTACCTTGATCCAAAGGCGGATGTGACTTTCAAGAAGGTTTTTGGCGAGCACAAGAATCTCGTCATGAGCCTCCTTAACGCCCTGCTGCCCCTTGACGAGGGCAAGAAAATCGAGTCGATTGAATACATGACGCCGGAAATGGTGCCGGAAACGCCGCTCGGCAAGAGCACCATCGTCGATGTGCGGTGCGGGGAGACGGGCGGGCGCAAGTTCATCGTCGAGATGCAGATGGAATGGTTCCCCGACTTCAGACAGAGGGTTCTGCTCAATTCCGCCAAGGCGTATGTCCGGCAGTTGCCGAAGGGCGACAACTACCAGATGCTCCAGCCCGTCTATTCCCTGAGTCTGGTGAACCACACCTTCGAGCCGGAACTGGACGGGTACTACCACTACTACCATCTCGTGCACGACCTCCGCTCCGACAAGGTGCTTGACGGGCTGCACCTTGTGTTCGTGGAGCTCCCCAAGTTCAAGGCGAAGAACTTCACCGAGAAGAAGATGCAGGTTCTCTGGCTCCGGTTCCTGACCGAGATCGACCCTGACGGCGCGGACGAGGTGTCGCAGGACCTTCTCGACAATCCGCAGACGGGTGAGGCACTGGAGATCGTGAGGGAGTCTGGACTCAACGACGCGGAGAGGGCCGCATACGACGGATTCTGGGACCGCGTCAGCATCGAGGCGACAAAGAAAGCCTACATGGACAGGGCGTTTGCGGAGCGCGACGCGGCAATGGCGGAGCGCGACGCGGCGGTTGAGATGTTGCGTAACGACAAACTCCAGACAGCTCGGAACCTAAAGGCCATGAATCTTACTGACGCGCAGATCGCGGCGGCGACCGGCCTTTCCGCCGCGGAGATCGGAAAGCTCAAATGACCACGATGATACCCACAACTCATAACATCGGCGGGTGGATTGCCACAGGCGCGTGGAGAACGCGTTTGGACGGCGTTGCGCAGATGGCGGGGGGGGGGGGGTAACTTAAGAGAAAACGCAGTAAACGCGCTTTTCGTGCGGTTTTACACCATTTCAGACGACAGGTCGCAGACGGTTTGCGGCCTGTCGTTTTGTATTTTCAGGACGGACGGACTTTATTTCCTCGGCGATTTGGAACCAACGACAAACCGTTTGTGCCCAGCACAACGGCAAAGTGTAGCCGCCGTCATTCGAGTGGGAACCTCCCGCAGGAGAAAACGCATGATCATCGACTTACCAATGCCAATTTGAAATTGGTTGGAGTTAATCATTAACCAAACAAGGAAGGAATAAAGGATGAAAACTAAGATGATTCGCACTGTGTTCGCGTCAATCTGCGTAACGGTGGCATTGACGATTGTTTTCGGTTCGTCGGCTTTGGCATATGACTGGACGGGCGAACTGTTGAACGACAATGCAACACCGTCCAACAGTGACTTGATCGTCGATGAGCAGGGCAAGCTCGTTGTTTACGGAACGGAAGGGTCTTGGAACAACAACGGACATACGAAGGAGCAGATCTTCGATGGAAACACGACCGTCTCCTCCAATTACTTTGACCCGCCCGGCACGGCGGCACAGGCCGGCGGCTGCTGGGCTGGTATAGGATTCACCCGTCCAAAGATCGTAACCGCGATTCGCGTCAACTGCCGTTCGGGTAGGCGCCACCGCTTACACGGTTGTCTCATCCAGGGTGCCACTCACGCGGATTTCTCGGATGCGGAAACGATTCACGTAATCACAGACGATGCAAACTTTGGAACACAACAAGCTCAGCTGGTTCTACAGCGTGTGACCAATCCCGTTTCAGGTGCGTTCAAGGCCTTCACTTATTTCCGTATCATAGGCCCTGTCTCCTATACGTCTGGAGACGTACCGGGTACAATGTGCGGCAATTGCACCGAACTCGAATTTCTCGGCTATGATGCCGAGAATCTACCGGCCGATGGCGAGGCCGGACAGTTGCCGACGGTCAAATGCGTTGATCGGTTCAACGGCTTTGTCAACGTTCTGCTAACCGAGGCCCAGCCTGGTACGACCTTCCTGCTCCAGAGCAAGATGGCGGGAGAGACGTGGGAATCCGCCGCCGCCCTGTACTTCACCCAGACAAACAGCGACTACTCGTTGCTACGCGTTGCCGACGCGACGAAAGATGCTGTCATCTATCGCCTCCGGGCCGCAACGCCGGTGGGTGCAAGCGAATGGATTGAATGGACGCTGCCGTACCGAGTATGGAATCTGGGGGCCTACATAGGCACGACGTCCAGTTATAGTGCAGGACGAGACGGAACGCACAGCTTTGACGGTGACATGGAGTCATTTGTTGATGTAGCGAAGGCGGACGCCGAGACCAATAACGCCTGGTTCGGACAGGATTTCGGCGAATCTCGTCACATCACGGCAATCCGCTATGTGTGGCGGCGCAATAATAGTAATGGTCTAGGCGGCGAGGGAACGGTAAAGGACGGTTATTTTCAGACGGCTGAAGACTCCGAATTTATGGTAAACGTGCAGACGATCCATACGATTGCTGCGAAGCCGCCGGAGCGGACGGTGGTGACGGTAGTGCTTGACAATCCGGTCGCTACGCGTTACATCCGCTATCATGCTCCCGACGGCAGTTACGGCAGCATTGCGGAAATTGAGTTCTGTTCGATGGTAACGGCCGTGCCGACGGCGTTGGCCGTCGAGAAGGCAGCTGGCGGGTATAAGCTCACATGGTCGGCTGCGGCGATCTCCGATGTGCGCGTGGACGGCTATAAGGTTTATCGTCGTGAACACGGAACCGTTGAGTGGGTTCCTGTCGCCACCCTCGAAACCTCGACAACGGAGTTTATCGACACTCAGGTTAGGTCGGGTCGCGTCTACCATTATGCCGTCTCCTGTACGGCCGGAGAACAGGAAGGCGAACGTTCGCATACTGTGTTGGCCGGTGACATTCGTCAGCTTGAGCGCGATTCGTCCGATAAGACGAAACTGCGTCCGGGTGTTTCGGTAATCTACAAGGGTTATCCTTATAACGCGATGGCTCATCCTCGGTTTGCGTTCGACGGCAACACGGATACCTGTTGCGATTTGGCGGACAATGTGGACTGGGCGAGCGGCAAGGGCGTGGCGCTGGGCGTCGATCTCCGTTGCCCGCGGGTGGTGACTTCGGCCCGTGCCTGCACGCGCAACAGCACCAACGCCGACATCTGGGGTCGCCTAACAGGTGCTGTCGTTTGTGGGTCGAACGACGACGAGAACTGGAGCACGAACTACGATGTCATCTCTGAACCCTTCACAGCCAACGGCCAGATGCAGTGGAGTGAGGTCATTGGTACTTCATCGATTGCATATCGGTATGTTTTCGTCAAAAATCCAGATGACAGTATCAACTTCTGGGGTAATGTCTCCGAACTCGAACTTTTCGGATATACGGAAGTCGGAGGATTTGTCCTCATCATTCGCTGATTTTCTGTGTGGCGTTAAAGAGGGGTATTGTGTGAGGGGATTGTTTTCCGCTATCATTTCTCTATTCCGTGAAGGTGTGAAAGTGAACACAATGAGACGAGATGAAGAAAGTGTTATGTGTCACGTGTGCAATTGTTTTGGGTGGGGCGGTGTACGTTACTTTCGTGGACCTCCCTGCTGTGGACGGACGCGCGGGCGAACGAGGCTGCCGGTTGGGATGAGGACTGCCTGTGGGGCGGCATCAATCTGAAGGCGTCGTTCTAAGGAAGTTGTGAGGGTTAAGCGTTTGAGAGTTGAGGGAGTGTTAAACGATCCCTCTCCCTTTGCGTTGGAAGTTACAGGCTGGAACGTTACGATAAATGGGAGGAGAAGAAGATGCGGATTGATATTTGGTGGTTATTTGTGTGGGGATGCGTGGCGATTGCCGGAATGGCTGCGGAATATCCCGACGCGGGAGGTTTCGCGCCGGATACCCATGAGGCATGGGATCTTATCCGCCGGGATATCGACAATTGGAAACGGTTGCCGTCACGGAATCCCGATCAGGCGGTGAATGTGGCGGCGACGATTCTTCCCGTGGACAAGGATCCGCTGGATGTGCTCTTCCGTCGGACCCGCGCGTTGGCGGATGATCTGGCCGAGGCGGGTGTGGATGTCGGCTGGGCCAAGACAGAGATGGATGCGTTGGCCTCGGAAACAGCGAAGGTTCCCTTCCGCGATTGGGCGGAGATGCGATTCCCCTTCTTCTCGCGGCTAATGGCCGTGAATCGAAAACTGGCGCTTTCCAATCCGCTTTTGAAGGGGATCGACCGGCTGGTGTTTGTGACACATGAGCCCAAGCCGTTTGACGAGTATCACGGCGGCTCGCATATGTGTGACCAGTATTTCGGCTTCCACGCGACGTTGCGGGGTGCCAGCTTTGGTGATGGCCTGTATGTGCTGGAGAACCCCTTCTCCGACCATCCAGTCGCACGAGACATTCTGTACGGGCGGACAATCGAGGCGGGTACGTGGAAGGGACAGCAACTCGGGCGCGGAGGCTATCTCTCGCCCGATGTGTCGTATGACGGGAAGGAGATCCTTTTTGCCTACACGCGGGGAAAACCGGATATCCGTAAGTGGGAGGACGACACAGTTTGGCATATCTTCAAGTGCAACGCGGATGGTTCTGGATTGGTGCAGCTGACGACCGGGACGGTGAACGATTTCGATCCGTGCTGGCTGCCCAACGGCAGAGTCGCATTCATCTCCGAGCGCCGGGGCGGATTCGGCAGGTGCCACGGACGTCCTGTCCCGACCTTCACGCTTCACTCGATGTTCGCCGACGGTTCCGATATCGTCCAGCTCTCACCGCACGAAACCAACGAGTGGCATCCGAGTGTCAACCACGCGGGGATGATCGTCTATACCCGTTGGGATTATGTGGATCGCGGGCACAGCCAGGCGCACCACGCCTGGACTACGACACCGGACGGACGTGATCCTCGCGAGGTCAACGGCAACACGCGCCTCCGTTGGGGGAGCGGCCCCTTGATGGAGATGAATGTCCGGTCGATTCCCGGCAGCCAGAAGTATGTGGCGACCGCCGCGCCGCACCACGGGTGGGCGTGCGGGTCATTCGTTCTCATCGACCCGACGGTGCCGGATGACGGCGAGATGAGCTGTATCCGGCGGCTGACGCCGGAACAGCCCTTTGCGGAGAGCGAGGCGGGGAAAGGTCGTTCGAGCGGTTCCTACGCGACCGCCTGGCCGTTGAGCGAGAAGTATTACCTCTGCGTCTATGACGGGAACGGGAACGGTTTCTACAATCCGCCCTCCATCCGGCGATACTCGATTGTGCTGCTGGACGCATTCGGCAACAAGACGCGACTTTATACCCATCCGACAATCTCCTGCCTCGATCCGATCCCGTTGGGACCGCGCGAGATTCCGCCGCAGATGGCGGAGCAGAGCCTGCGCGGTCGGCCCGCCGATGCCGATGGGAAGCGTCCCGATCCGATCCCCGACAATCAGTTGCCCAAGACGGCGCTGATCGGGCTGATGAATGTCTACAACGCCAAGGAGCCCTTCCCGGAGGGGACGGTAGTGAAGGCGCTCCGGGTCTGGCAGGTGTTGCCGAAGATCTTCCCTATCAACGGCGAGCCGCGTCTGGGCGGCGAGTATCTTCAGGTCGCGCGGCAGTGTCTGGGGACGGTTCCCGTCGAGTCGGACGGCAGCGCCTATTTCGAGGCACCGGTGGATGTGCCGCTCTATTTCCAGGCGTTGGACGGTGAAGGCCGGTGCGTGCAGAACATGCGGAGCGATACCTATGTCAAGCCGGGCGAGCGGTTGATGTGCAACGGGTGCCACGAACGGCGGCCCGGATCGTTCAAGACAGGAACAACGCCGACACCGTTGGCGGTGAAGCGCTCCCCCAGCAAGATCGCCCCGGCGATCGAGGGGGCCAAGCCCTTTTCCTATCCCCGTCTGGTACAGCCGGTGCTGGACGCCAAATGCGTGAAATGCCACGGCGAGAAGCGCGACGCGAAGGCGCCGGATCTGCGGGCTGGAGATTGGCGGAAGAATCCGATGGGGTTGAGTACCTCGTATATGTCGCTTCGTCCGCATGTCCATTTCTTCACGAGGGAATACCAGATTACCCATAAGTATCAGGGTGGCGGCGAGGGGTTCCAGGAACCATCCTACTCCCTACCCTGCACGACCGGCGCACTCGGCTCGCCGCTTTATAAGATGCTGCGCAAGGGACATCACGATGTCGCATTGACGATGGACGAATGGGCGCGTCTCATACTATGGATGGATTCCAACGCGCAGTATATCGGGCATGACCACAAGCCGGAAGATCAGCGGGACGGCAAGGTGGTCGAGCCAATCATGGAGTAGGGGATGTCCCGGCAGAGACGTCTTGGCTCATGTCCGTCAATTCAGCGTAGCGGTGGAGGGTCGCCAGCCGGGCTTTCTTCAGCTCGTACCGGCGGAGCTTCAGGTCATTGACCGTCTCTTCCATCTCCGCGATCTTGTCCCGTGCTTCCTGCAGCATCCGCCACGTACGGTGAGCGATAATACGCTCGCGGGTAGGACGGTGCAGATTCCGATTGTTCTCGGGATAGGGCACAAGCCGTTGATCACTGCAGCAAATAATAATCCCAACGCGCCGCACCACACGGAAGACGTTCGATTACAATTCCTTCGTCTCAAGTGTTGCAATATGAAGTTGGATGGTGTATATTAGCGTTGTTGCTTTTGACGGTTTGGCAGTTTTGAAAAGGATTGGCAAGTGGCAAAGTTATGGTTGTTGGTTCTTGCGGCGACGTTATGCCGCGCTGGCTCGGCGCTGGCGGAGACGGTTCGCTTTGATTTTGAAAGCGGCGATTTGCAGGGTTGGCGGGTGGTGGAAGGAAAGTTCGGCCAGCTGGTTTGCGGGCGGGAACGGGAGCACAACGCTCCGCAATCGCCCTATTCCAAAGAAGGCAGATGGTTTCTCTCCACTTTGGAGCGCGACAACGGAACCCCGTACGACGGTTTCATCGGTATCGTAGATTCGCCGGTGGTGGTGCTGTCGGCTCCGGAGGTTAAGGTGCGGGTCGGCGGCGGCGCTGGCGAGAAGGTGTACTTCGCAGTATGCTCAATCGATGGAAAAGTCGTGGCTTCTGCGCGCGGACGCAACCACGAGCACATGTATCCGCAGGTAATTCAAGTGCCGGAATCGGTTGGCAAACCGGTTTTCTTCCGTGCCTTCGACGGGGCGACCGGCGGTTGGGGACACGTTACCGTGGACGAGGTGGTTTGCGAGGGGCGGATCGACCCTGCCGCCACCGCGAAGCATTTTGATGATATGCGAAAAACCCAAAATCTGGCGGCGATGAAACGTTTTGCCGGATTGCCGGCGGCGTTTGAGGAGCTGGGAAAAAGGTTTCCCGAATATCCCGCAACGGAATTCCGCGCCGCATACGACCGCGCTTGTGAAGCCGGCGATGCGGAGGGTTTGGAAAAGTTGCAGGCGGAGGCTTTGGTGAAGGAAAATCCGCTGGTGAACCGTCAGCTGATTCTCTTTACCACCCGGGGGCAGTACCGTTCCGATCACCACAACACCGCCACCCTTTTCCAATGCGGCGAGATTAACGAAGCCAAATACGTCACCCAAGGCGCACTGAAATTACTGGACGTAAATACCGGCAAAGTCACGGTGGTGGTGCCGGAGTTGCCGGGGCGCACAGTGCGCGACCCGGAGCTGGACTCCTCCGGCACAAAAGTGGTTTTCGCCATGCGTACCGGCAAGGATGAGGACTACAAGATCTGGACGGTTAATGTTGACGGCAGCGGTTTGCGCCAGCTCACCTTCGCCAAAGGTGTGACGGACATTGATCCGGCGTGGCTGCCGGACGGCGACATCGTGTTTTCTTCCACCCGCGAACCGAAGTATTGCATGTGCAACCGTCATATCATGTGCAACCTGTTCCGTATGCGTCCGAACGGTGCCAACATTATCCAAATTGGCAAATCGACGCTGTTCGAGGGACACTCGTCGGTGTTGCCGGACGGCAGGGTGCTGTATGACCGCTGGGAATATGTGGACCGGAATTTCGGCGATGCCCAAGGGTTGTGGGTATGCAACCCCGACGGTACCGGGCACGCGATCTTTTGGGGGAACAACACCACCAGTCCCGGTTGCGTGATTAATGCCCGTCCGATTGGCGGCAGCACTTCGCGGGTGATTGCGGTGCTGGGATCTTGCCACGACCGGCCTTGGGGCGCGTTGGGCGTAATCGACCGTAATCTCGGGGTGGACGGGAAATCCCCGGTGGTTCAGACGTGGCCGGCGGATTACCGCAACCGCATCCACACCGGCGGAGAAGATTTTGATTCGACTAAAAGTATCGGTTTGAAATTCTCCGACCCGTTTCCGTTGGACGACGGCCATTTCCTGTGCAGCTGGATGACTGGGCGTGGCGAGGAGTCGGGATTGGCTTATGTGGATCGTTTCGGCAACGAAGTGCCGTTTTATTTTGAGGCGCCGGGGTGTTGGAGCCCAATGCCGGTGCGGGCGTCCAAAACAGCCCCGGTGATTCCGACGCGGCGGGATTATTCCCATCCCAACGGGCCGGGTTATTTTTATCTGCAGGACGTGTATGTGGGCACCCACATGGAGGGGGTGAAGCGCGGCGAAATCAAGTCGCTGCGAATTGTCGAATCTCCGGAAAAGCGCAATTGGACCGGTCCTACGGGATGGTACGGACACGGCGAAATGGCTGCGGCGATGAATTGGCACAGCTTCGAGAACAAGCGGATTCTGGGCACGGTACCGGTGGCGGACGACGGCAGCGCGTATTTCGAGGTGCCGGGAAACACTTTCGTTTATTTCCAGGCGTTGGACGCCGATGGCAAGATGGTGCAGTCGATGCGTTCAGGCGCCTATGTCCAGCCGGGCGAAACATACGGATGCGTTGGTTGCCACGAAAGCCGGGTGGGGAACGTTCCGCCGATTTCGCGGTTGCCGTCTGCAATGTCGCGCAAAGCCAGCAAGTTGAACGGTTGGTACGGTAAACCGAGACTGTTTTCGTTCCAGCGAGAAGTTCAGCCGGTCTTTGACCGCCATTGCGTGAAATGCCACGATTATGGAAAACCGGCCGGTGATAAACTTAACCTGTCCGGCGGGCGTGACACATACTTCAATGTTTCATACGTTGACCTGTGGGCGCTGGGGGCGATCAGTTGCGTCGGGGGCGGTCCGGCGGAGATTCGTCCCGCCCGTTCGTGGGGGAGCTCCGTGTCGAAGCTGGTGCGCGAGTTGGAAGGCGGACACGCCAACGTTAAACTCTCGCCAGAGGAACTGGACCGGATCGTAACCTGGATCGATATCAACGCGCCTTATTATCCCTGCTACGAGGTGGCTTATCCCAACAATCCCGGCGGACGCAGTCCGCTTACCAAGGAAGAACTCCAGCGGATAATGAAATTGACCGGAGGAAGGATTGCCAACGCGCATTCGGCGCGGCAACGGGCGCAGCTTGATTTCGGTCGTCCGGAATGCAGCAGGATATTGTCCAAATTGGATAAAAACACGCAGCGAGAGGCGTATGATGCCGTGCTCGGGCTGGTCAAGGTGGGCGCCGAACGATTGCAAGAACAGCCACGCGCTGACATGGACGGTTTTGTGCCTTGCGCCAAAGACCGGGAACGCGAAGAACGTTACCGGCAGCGGGCGACGCAGGAGCTTCGGGTGTACGAGGCCATACGGAATGGCCGGGAACTCATGGACTAATGACAGGGGGAATGATCGTGGAACAGACTAAAGAAGGCAGATTGTGGTCGTTAGACGCTTTGCGCGGATTTGACATGTTGTTTATCACCGGTTTGTCGGCACTGGTGGTGAGGGTTTGCAAATTGTGCGGTTCGCCGGAGTGCTGGCTGGTAAAACAGATGTCGCATGTGCGTTGGGACGGTTTTGCCCACCATGACACGATTTTCCCGCTGTTTCTTTTTATCGCCGGAATCAGTTTTCCTTTTTCGTTGGCAAAGCAGCGCGATAACGGCAGCAGCGAAACAAAAATCACTTTGCGCATAATACGGCGCGGCTTGGTTCTCTTTTTATTGGGTATGGTTTACAACGGCATGCTGGATTTTAATTTCGCCCGCCTGCGGATTTTCAGCGTGCTGGGGCGTATCGGTTTGGCGTGGATGTTCGCCGCGCTGATCTGGACGCGGGTGAAAAAAATATGGCCGAGAATCGCGGTTACGCTGTTGATTCTGGCCGGTTATTGGGCGTTGACGCGGTTTTTCGCCGCACCGGATCATCCGAACGCCTCGCCGTTTACGGTCGAGGGAAACATTTGCTGTTGGTTTGACCGGACGTTCTTCCCGAACCATATTTACAATGCAAAATACGACCCCGAAGGGTTGCTGAGCGCGATTCCCGCGATTGCCACCGCGTTGCTGGGGATGTTCACCGGTGCGTTGGTGCGCAACCGCCAGAGTGGTTTGTCCGGCGGAAAGAAGACGCTCTTTATGTTTGGCGCGGCACTTGTTTTTGGGGTGGTTGCTGTAGTGTGGGGCCGCTGGTATCCAATAAACAAAGCTTTGTGGTCAAGCACCTTTGTATTGGCGGCGGCTTCGTATTCGCTGGCGATGTTCGCGCTTTTCTACTGGATTATCGATGTTCTGGAATTGAGAAAGTGGACGCTTTATTTCCGGGTAATCGGCATGAACTCTATCACGATTTACATGGCCAGCCGGTTTATCGATTTTGAACGCGCTAACCGCTTTTTCTTCCGCGGGGTAATCGGGCTGTTCCCCAAAACCGCCACCGAAGTGGTCTCAACAGTCGGGTATATGGCGGTGGTTTGGCTTTTCCTGTATTTTTTGTATCGGCACAAAATTTTCTTTAAGGTGTAGTTTCCCCGGAGAATTGTCATGGGTTGGTGGGGTTCTGTAATCGGCGCGTATGCCGGCTTTCGAATCGGCGGAATTTTCGGCGGCATCATCGGCGCGGTTGTAGGCAACTTGATAGAGAACCACAATTCTGATTTCAGCGTGTTGGGAGATGGTACGCATGCCGCGAATACCGGCTCTTCCGCCGGAAATCCGCGCAGCGAATCAGATGACGTCAAACGCCGCCGTAAATTTAGTGGCGGTAGCGTGGAGTCGGAGTTGGTGGTGTTGGCCGCGCTTGCCTCCATGTTTGCCAAGCTGGCGAAAGCGGACGGCAGGGTGTCCAAGGAAGAGATACAGTATTGCGAACTGGCGTTCTCCCGTTTGGGGTTGGACGAGGAAAAACGCAAGTATTGCGTTGAAGTGTTCCGTTTGACGAAAAACGACATCCGTACCATTTACGAATACGCCGCCGAATTTGAGCGCTGCACCGCCAAGAATCTGCGCACAACGGTTTACGACATTCTTTGGGACTTGGCGGTTTCCGACGGTGAACTGTCGACTGCCGAACGGGAGATGCTGAAGAATTTGCCGCGATATTTGAACATTGACGGTTATGTGTATTACTGGCAGTGTTCTCGGCGCGGCTTTGACGATGGCGGCGACGTAGGCGGTTCAAGTAAAAGCGGCGGTGGCGGACGGAAACATACCAATAGCGGCTCGTCCGCCTTCGAGCGAGAAATGGATCCGTATCAGATTCTGGGATGCCCGCGAAACGCGACCAACGATGAGTTGAAAAAATCCTACCGCAATAAGGCCAAGCAACTTCATCCCGACCACTTGCGGGCGCAGGGGTTGTCGGAAGAGCTGGTTGACAGGGCCAACGCACAGATGGCCCGTTTGAACGAGGCTTGGGCGCAAGTACGCAAGGAACGCGGAATATGATCTGCTTCAACGCCGGTAAGTGCGGCGGCGTTTCGGCGTGAAAGGCAACAGTTTGGTGCCTTTGGGATTTTCAAGTTTTTGCCGCAGAATCTTGATTTCATCGCGCAGCAAGGCCGCCCGCTCAAATTCCAAATCGTCCGCCGCCTTGAGCATTTCGGTCTCCAGATGCCCGATAACGCGATGGATATCATAAGTCTCCGGAGAATCTGCCGCGATAGACCCGCGCTCGATGCTCTGCGCGGTTTCGTAGATCGCGAGCGAATCGTTCTGGTCGCGTTTGACGCTGGTCGGGGTAATATTGTGCTCCCGATTGTACGCCTCTTGTTTTGCGCGGCGGCGTTCTGTGGTGTCGATCATCTCCCGCATCGCGTCGGTAATGTGGTCAGCGTACAGAATAACCTTGCCGTTGACGTGACGGGCGGTCCGTCCCGCAGTTTGAATCAGCGAGGTGGTGGAACGCAGGAAGCCTTCTTTGTCCGCGTCCAGCACCGCCACCAGCGCGACCTCCGGCAAGTCCAGACCTTCGCGCAGCAGATTAATGCCGACCAGACAATCGAAGTCGCCTCTACGCAATCGGCCGAGGATTTCCACGCGCTCTATGGCATCGATGCCGCTGTGCAGATATTCCACACGGATGCCGGTTTCGTGCAGGTAGGCGGAAAGATCCTCGGCGGAGCGTTTGGTGAGGGTGGTCACCAGAACGCGGTCTCCGCGTTCCGCGGTTTTGCGGATTTCCTCCATCAGATCGTCAATCTGGTTCGCCAGCGGCCGGACCTCTACCGGCGGATCCAACAGTCCGGTGGGTCGGATGATTTGCTCTACGGTGACGTCGGATTGGCTTTGCTCGAAAACGCCGGGAGTGGCGGAGACAAAGAGAATCGGCCCGACCTTGGCCATGAATTCGTCAAAATTCAGCGGACGGTTGTCCAAAGCCGACGGCAGCCGGAACCCATTATCCACCAACACGTGTTTGCGGGCCTGGTCGCCGTTGTACATTGCCCGGAGTTGGGGCAGCGTGACGTGTGATTCGTCGATTATGGTTAAGAAATCGCCGTTGAAATAGTCCATTAGGCAAGCGGGAGGATCCCCGGCCTGACGTCCGCCGAGATGGCGTGAGTAGTTTTCGATGCCGTTGCAGTAACCAAGTTTCTGCAGCATTTCCAAATCGAATTCGGTGCGCTGGCGCAACCGTTGTGCCTCCAGAAATTTGTTTTTGGATTCAAAGAACTTGAGTTGAGAATCCAATTCTTCCTGAATGCGTCCGATCGCGCGGGTGATCCGGTCTTTGGGCAACACAAAGTGCTTCGCCGGAGAAATTACGGCATATTTCAGACGGTCTCCGGTGCGGCCGGTGAGGGGATCGAGTTCCCTCAACGTATCGATGGTTTCCCCGAAAAATTCCACGCGGATGGCGTTGGTGTCATAAGAGGGAAAGATGTCCACCGTATCGCCCCGCACACGGAACATGCCGGGCTGCGGGTCGTAATCGTTGCGCTGATATTGGATGTTAACCAGTTCGGTCAAAAGCAATTCCCGCTGAAGATCCAGACCCTCGCGGATCTCGATGAGCATGTCCTTGTAGCTTTCCGGCTCGCCCAAACCGTAGATGCAGGAGACCGATGCAACCACAATCACGTCCTTGCGCCCAATCAGGGCATTGGTGGCTCCGAGGCGGAACCGCTCGATTTCATCGTTAACCGATGCGTCCTTTTCGATGTAGGTATCGGTTTGCGGAATGTAGGCTTCGGGCTGGTAATAGTCGTAATAGCTGATAAAATACTCGACCGCGTTGTCGGGGAAAAATGATTTCAGCTCGGCGTAGAGTTGCGCCGCCAGAGTTTTGTTGTGGGAAATCACCAGCGTTTGCTTCCCCCACGCCTTGATGAGGTTGGCCATCGTGAACGTTTTGCCGGATCCGGTTACGCCCTGAAGCACCAACCGTTGTTTGCCGTGGAGCAGGCCATCGCATAACGCCGCAATGGCCTGGGGCTGGTCGCCGGTGGGACGAAACTTGGACTGGAGCACGAATTCGGACGGGAATTCTTTCATCGTTTACTTGAAACGGATAGCATACGCTTCGCCCTTGAAGGTGGCGCTGCAAACGTATTGCATCGCGGTAGGTGAAAAACGTTCCTCGAAGAAATGGTGGAGATGTCCGCACAGAATCGCTTTCAGCAGCTTCTGCTCTTTAAGCCATTTGATGAAATCGGCGGTCGGCCGGTCGGTTTTTTGCTGTACGGCCCGGTGACGCCATTCCTGCCCGGCGGGGTAGGCGGCACCTTTTTCGTAGGTTTCCGTGCATTCCAGCGGCGCACCGGTAACGTAAGCGCAACGCTGGTTGGTGTGGCTCATCACGTAGTCATAAAGTTTTGGCCCGTATAGCGGCACATGGCACATCATCACGATCGGCAGACCTTTTTCAATCTCCTTCTCAAACAACCCGTGTTGCTTCTCGGTGATGTTGTAGTACACGTCATCCAAAGCGACGAAGTTGACGCCGTTGACGATGCGGGAGGCGAACGTCAGATCGTTCGGGTATTCCTCCTGAACTCTGCTGTAACTGTCCTGTTTGTAAGCTTCGTCCTCTTTCGCCTCGCCAACGTATTTGCTGAACTCGTGGTTGCCGCTGCTTACAAACCAGTCGCCGTCGGAGAAATGTCCGCCGGCGCAGTTAAGGTTGGCGGCGCTGACGAAATCAATCATGTCGCCGGTATGCAACAGCAAATCGCCATTGGTTTTTGCGTTATGGATGGCCTCGTCCAGGTAATGCTCAGCGAGCGGCGCGAAGTTGCGGGCTGCCGCCAGTTTGATTTTCCGGTCGTCATCGCGTTTGTCAACGCGGGTAAGATGGGTGTCGGAAACCTGTACCGCGCCAAACGGTTTATTCGCGCCGACCTCGATTTCCAGCTGTTTAAGTTTTAGCTGTGCGGGAGCAGGGGTACGGGCAGCGGCAGACCAGGGGATTTCGGCGGCGAGAACAGCGCCGGTCCCAACGGATAAAAAAGTGCGTCGATTAAGATTGATTTTCATGCCATGTATTATAGTCCAACTGTTTGCGGTTAGTCAATGCAGGAATTTTACGCTTGCGGCAAAAAGGACTATGGGGTATAATTCCAGTAATCCTCGTGAAGTGAAGCTGTAGTGGCGGAACAGATTTTAGCGGTTTTTTTTAAGGAGTCGGGACGATGAAAGCGATGGCAACCACAAAAGTATTGTCGATGGCGGTAGCGTTATTTGGGCTTGCCGTGTCGGCGAACGGCAAAACGGAGCGGCCTTGCGCCCGTATTGAATTCGAAGATATGCCGCGGCAGATGTTATACGGTGATCCGGTACATTTGCGCAAAGGGCAGCCTTTTGCCAAGGACATGACGGTAATCCGGCATGGCGGGCGTTATCTCATGTACTATTCCGTCTGCGATTTCCCCGATGATAAAAGGCCGAAGGACTGGATTCGGGGGAGGTGGGGAACCGGCCTGGCCGTCAGCACCAACCTTACGGATTGGACGCGTATTGGCGACATTAAGATAGAGGGCTTGCCTGCGGTTTACGCCGGGGCGGCGCCATGCGTGAAAAAGTTCGGCGGTAAAATCCACATCTTCCACCAGCAAATTTTCAAAGGCAACAACGTGATTTGGCATGCCACCAGCGATGACGGCCTGACGTTTCGCTGCGCCAACCCCGAACCGGCTTTTGTGCCTCACAACCGCTGGTCGATCGAGCGGGCGATTGATGCCGAGGTTTACCGTGTCGGCGATCGCTTGATGCTGATGTACGCCACGCGGGAACACCCGACCAAAGAAGTCCAGCAGTTGGGCATGGCGTGGGCACCCTGGGGGTCGTCTTATGACGCCGGCACATGGACGGAAATGACGTTGGACAAGCCGTTCTTCAAGCCGGAACGCACTTGGGAGATGCATTGCATTGAAGCCCCGACCGTATATTTCCGCAAAGGGATTTGGTATCTTTTTTATGCCGGGGCGTACAACCACGAGAAACAGCAGATCGGCGTGGCGTGGTCAAGCGACGGCGTGGCCTTTACCAGATATTCTGACCATCCCGTGTTTCCGCACGGTCCCGAAGGTAGTTGGAACGCGGCGGAAAGCGGACATCCGGGGATTTTTGTCGATGATGACGAACAGGTTTACCTTTTCTTCCAAGGCAAAGCTACGCAGGACGGCAATTATCGGCTTTCTTGCGTTAAGGTGCGGTTTGTCGATTGAGGATTGCGATTAAATCGATTTTGATTCGGGTTGTTTGGAGGTGCTATGAAACGAGATTCGGGTTTCAAGTTTTGGTTGATTTCCGCTTTGGCGGCCGGTATGTCCGGTGGGGTGGTAGCCGCGAAGATGGACCTTAACGGGCCGTGGCAGTTCAAGAAAGAAGGAGAAGCCGATTGGCGCGAGGTGCGGGTGCCGCACGATTGGGCGATCGGTTATGACTTTGACCCAAAGTTCAATCCCGGCGCTGGAATGTTGCCGTGGCAGGCCACCGGGGAGTATCGCCGTAATTTCACGGTTTCCGACGAGGATGCCAAGATTTTGGCGGAGGGCGGCGAGGCGTATCTGGAGTTCGACGGCGTAATGGCGCGTCCACAGGTCACGGTGAACGGTGTCGCCGTCGGCGGGTCTGGCTACGGCTATCTTGGTTTCTCGATTCGCGTTGGACGGGTGCTGAAAGCCGGAGAAAACGAAGTGGCGGTCAAGGCGGACACTCATCGCCAATGGACTCGTTTTTACTGCGGCGGGGGAATCTATCGCGACGTGCGGCTTCGCATCCTGCCGAAAGGACATGTGGTGCCGGGGACGGTGGTTATCCGTACTCAGGAAGTGTCTGCCGAGTTGGCCAGCGTGGCGATGGAGTGGCGAATGGACAACGGAGAATTGAAGCGCCGCAATATCAAAGTGGAAAAACCGCATCTTTGGGATGTTGACAATCCGTATCTTTATTCGGTTGAGATTGGCGGTGAAGTTTACCGTTACGGGATTCGTACCGCGTCCTTCACGACAGCTGACGGATTCCATCTTAACGGCCGTCGGTTGCAGTTAAAAGGCGTGTGCCTGCATTCAGACTTGGGGCTGATCGGTATGGTGGCCAACAAGGATGCGCTTCGCCGCCAGCTTGCCATTATGCGGGATATGGGTGTGAATGCCATCCGCACTTCGCACAACTGCCCGGACCCGAAACTGCTCGAGCTTTGCGATGAAATGGGTTTTGTGGTTTGGGACGAGTGCTTTGACAAATGGGACGGTTCCGCCGGATGGACGGGAACCGATAATTGGGAGGAGTACATCTCCGGCATTCTCAGGTCGTTCGTCCGCCGCGACCGCAATCATCCTTGCGTGGTGGCGTGGTCGATCGGCAACGAGATTGACGGCCAGACTGCGCGGTACTTCACCGGTGTGAGCCGGACCAGCTGCCGAAAATTCCGCGATGTGGTGTTGGGAGAAGACCCTACGCGGCAGGTAGGCATTGCGGCTTGGCGGGCGGACACCATAGACGCATTTCAGGATCTCGACCTGACCGGTTGGAACTATGCCCGCCGTTATATGCCGATGAAGACCAAGTATCCTAAAATCCCGATGGTTTACACCGAATCGTGCAGCTCGTTCAGCGATTACGGGTATTTCGGTAATGGTCAGCCCGCCACGGGCCGCACCGGCTACGATTGGGAGCACCACCGCACCTGCGGTTACGATTATACCGCCGCCAGTTACAGCGACATTCCGGATGTGGAATTTTGGCGGATGGAGAAAGACCGTTGGATGGCGGGCGAGTTTGTCTGGACCGGCATTGACTACCTTGGCGAACCCGCGCCATGGACGGGGAAAACAGGCAAGGCTCGCAGCTCATCCTTTGGAATCGTTGACCTCACCGGTTTTCCCAAAGACCGCTTTTGGCTCTACCGTTCCTATTGGAAAAAGGATGCGGAGACGATTCACCTTGTTCCGCATTGGAATTGGGACGGGCGAGCGGATAAAGTGACGGTGATGGTTTACACTTCCGGTGACGAGGCGGAGCTTTTCCTGAATGGCAAATCGTTCGGTAAGCGGTCGAAACTTCCCGACATCGACTATCCGGTCGACTTTATGAAAGACGGCGTGGGCGATTATTACCGCATCTGCGACCGTTACCGTCTGACCTGGCGGGATGTTCCCTTTGAGCCAGGCGCGCTAAAGGTGGTTGCCTACCGCAACGGGCGGCAAATCGGTGAGGATGTGCGGGAAACCGCAGGAAAGGCGGTTTCGGTTCGCTGCGTAACCGACCCCTATTCGCGCCCTGCGGACGAAATCTTTTTCGTCCGCATTGAAGCAGTAGATGAACAGGGGCGGCTTGACCCTTGGAATGAGTCCAAAGTGCGGATTACGGTCGAGGGGCCGGGCGAGATTGTCGGTGCGGGGAACGGTAATCCGCATGAACGTACCGGCTTCGCGTCGCCGGTGCAACCGCTCTTTTTTGGACGTGCGATGGCGGCGGTTCGTCGGCTCGGTACGGGCGAAATTACGGTCCGCGCTAAGTTTGAGGATTAACCGTGCCCGCGTTTGCTGGCGGCAGGGGATGTGTTTTTTGTGACACCAAGTTAGGAGAACAAGAATATGAAGAGACTCGTTGCGTTTGTGGCTTTGACGGCGCTATCGGTTGCGGTTAAAGCCGATTACCGGCCGGAACCTTGGAATCTTGAGGCTAGAAAAAGTTTTGCCGATCAGCGTTTTGGCGTTTTTATCCACTGGGGGATTTACGCTAACTACGCGCAGGGCGAATGGTATTTGCAGCAGGGGCATCTTGACGAGGCGGCGTATTCGCGGATGATGTACGGGTTCTGCCCGTCGAAGTTTGACGCGAACGAATGGGTGCGGGTCGTCAAGGGCGCCGGCGCGAAATACATTACCATAACCTCGCGCCATCACGACGGGTTTTCGCTTTGGCCGACCAAGGTTGACGACGGTTACAACATCGCCAACACGCCGTTCAAACGCGACATACTGGGCGAACTGGCAGTGGCTTGCCGTCAAGCCGGCCTTCAGCTTAATTTTTATTATTCTTTGATGGATTGGCACCGCACGGATTATCCCGCCGGAAGCTGCGCCCGTTCGGTTCGCGGCAACCAGCCCGGAGACTACGCCTCTTACAAGAAGTTTATGTTGGGACAGATCGGCGAGCTGATTGACAATTACCATCCCGGCAACATCTGGTTTGACGGCGAATGGGAACATGCCTTCAACAAAGACGGCAAGTGGGAACGTACTTTGGACTGGGATTTTGACACGCTGTATGATTTCATCCATTCCAAGCACACCTTGGTAGCGAACAACAACCATCAGCCGATCCGCGACAAGGAGGATATCCAGCTGTTTGAACGCGACTTGCCGGGCGATAACGGCGATGGCGGGTATTCGAAAAACCAGCCGGTCATCAATGATCGTCCGATCGAGCAGTGCGATGTTATCCAGAAACGGGTCTGGGGTTATAGGATCGGCGAGAAAGATTTTCGCACTGCCGAGGATGTCGTGTCTATGGTTGCCCGTGCGGCGGGTAAGGACAGCAATCTGTTGATGAACATCGGGCCCGATGGTTCCGGGCAGTTCCCCGCCAAAGCGGTGGAGGTGATGGCGCTGGTTGGAAAGTGGTTTGAGAAAAACGGAGAAGCGATTTACGGCACCCGCGGGGTCGGGTTTGTTAAAAACAGTGATGGCACTCAAACCGCAAAAACCTGCAAGGGGAGCGTGCTTTACACCATCACCATCCGGAACGGCGAGTTCCCGACGGTTGAAAAACGCGAAATCAAGTAACCGGTTTAATAAAAACGGCCCGGCAAGCAACTTGCCGGGCCGTTGGTTTGTTTCAACAAACAAAAAAATAACTCGGTCAATTCTTTTTGATACCGAGGCGTTTTTCCAACTCCTGATCACGGGAACCGCCAAGTTTTACCGATTGGCGGTAATACATTTCCGGCTGGTCAAGGTCTTGCGGATTCATTTCCAGCAGTAGCCAGGCCATGTTAAAATAGCCGTCCGGCCGCTTGGGGTTGACCTTCATCGCGCGGTCGAGCAGCGACATTGCTTTGGTGTAACCGGCAATCGCGAAATTCGCGCCCGCCGCCATCAGCAATGCCGACTCGTCGTTCGGGAAATCTTCAAGCAAATCGTCCAGCACCACAACCGCGTCCTGCGGGTCGCCGGTGCGTATCTGAAGCGCCGCCATCAACAACCGCCCTTCACGGTGTTCGGGGGCATTCCGCAGGACCTTGAGAAGCGATGCCTTTGCGTCATCAAAATGCTCGACGGCCATCATATCGCGGGCAAAACTGATTGCCGCCGCAATATCAACTTTGGGTGGCTCGGAATCGGTTGCCGACTTTTCAGTGTTTGCGGCGGGTTCCTTCTTCGTTTCCTGACGTTTTTCAACTATCGTACCGTCGGATTTTTTGGCTACCAGCGACACCGCCTTGTCCGGCACATTGTTGGTCTGGGCGGCGCGTTTGCGCTCCAGACGTTTCTTTTCCAGCTCGGTGGTGTCGGTGACGGACAAAGTGCGTGCGTTGGCGTTAGCCTCCTCCAGGATGATGCGGTCGATCTCGGTTTCGCAGAGCGACTTGCGGAATTTTACCGGCGCGAACTCGGAAGTGCCGACCCGGTCTTGATTTTCCATCTCGACCCGCTCGATTTCCTTGAGTGTTTTCCGGTAAAGTTCAATGGCTTTCTGGCTTTCGCCGTTTACGTAAGCCTCTTGCGCTTCGTTGATCATTTTGTTGGCTTCACGGAGCAGTACGGAAACCTTTTTCGGCTTCTCGTTCTTTTTCTTTTCCGTGTCCGCCGCCAAAACCACGGTCGCCGCCATTACGGCGACCGTGAAACACGCGCACATCCTGAAGAATTTGCTGGCCATTTAGCAATCCTGACTACTTGACAATCGGGGTAAGCACCATGTTGCGGTAATCGACATCGGTGTGGTCGCCCTGAAGGTAGATCGGTCCGGGCTTGAACTCGTCGGAGGTCAATGCTCCGCCGGTGCAACCGAGGCATGGCTGGTTGTCGATAATCTTTTGCCCGTTGAGAATCACAGTGACATGGCGGTCGCAGAGCGTGATGTCCACGGTCTGCCATTCGCCGGCCGGTTTCTCCGCCGCTACCGACGGGGTAACCCGGCTGTAAAGGCCGCCCATGTGGTGGGAGTCGCGGGGCTGGCCGTAGGTGTCGGCCATCTGAATCTCGTAAATGCCTCGCAGATAAATGCCGCTGTTGCCGCCCGGCAGCATCCTGACATCGGTCTTGAGGTTGAAATCCTCAAAGTTCGCGGTGGTCTTGATGTTGGTGCAGTGGCGGCGTTTGCCGTCCGGCCCCTTGACGCGGTTGCTCAAAACGCCGTCTTTCATCGACCAGCCGTTGGCCGCGTTCTTGTTCATCAACTCCCAACCTTCGATGCTATCTTTCTTGAAGAGTTGGATCGGCGTGCCGAACTTGATCTTCGTCAGATCCGGGGCAGGGGGGAGCGCCGGAATCCGCTTGCCGGTAAAATCGGCCTTGCCGCGCTCTTTGCCGTCCTGGTCAACGGTACGGGTGGTGAGCTTCATGTTGTCGCCGTCCAAGGTGGCGGTGATGGTCTCAATCCATGTCACATTCTGGCCGTTTTCCTTACGCCCGTGTTTGCGGATCACCTGCAATTTACCGTCCGCCATTTTGGTCTCCGGCATTGGCATCACGCTGCCACCACCCCAAAGAAGAGAACTCTTGAGTTGCCCGTTCTGTTGTTCAACTCCCAGCCAACCCGCGCCGCCACCGGGGATGGTCAAAGCCCAACGTCCGATGTAGGGGTCGAAATCTGCCGCCATTGCCACCATGCCGAACAGCGCCACCGCGCCGCCAAACCACAATTTCTTCATAAGTGCTCCTTAACTTATTGGATGAACAACACCGCAATTTACAACAAACTGCGGCATAAATCAATGAGAAAATCACATGCCGGCTTTAATAATCGCTCCAAGACCGATTAAAAACAGCACAAACATTGCGAAGTTTAGCCGATTGGCCGCCTTGGGCGCATTGGCGAATTCTTTCCAGACCAGAATACCCCAAAGCGCGGAAACGAGGGTTGCGCCTTGGCCCAGTCCGTAAGATATGGCCGGGCCGGCTTTCCCGGCCGCCACCAGATTGATGCCGTTGCCCAGACCCCAGATCAAACCGCCGAGAATACCCACCAGAT
Organism: Kiritimatiellia bacterium; assembly: GCA_017454745.1. Lineage (GTDB taxonomy): Bacteria > Verrucomicrobiota > Kiritimatiellia > RFP12 > UBA1067 > UBA1200. Next base: position 20,618 of record JAFTCL010000069.1, on the reverse strand, counting down.
GAATCGGGAAGTTGCCCTTGAAATACTCGCTCTCGGTGATCGGTTCGCCGCTTACCGGTTTGCGCATGGCGATTGCATTGAAGACGAAGGTGCTTAAGAACACCCCGGCGGCGAACACAAAGAACGCGCTGTACGGGGTCATTTTCCCCGCGTCCGGGGCGGCTTTGGTGAATTCCATGTCCATCGTGCGGGCAACGAATCCGTAGAAGAAAGCCATCAAAATTCCGCACACCACCGACAGCGCGATGCCTTTGGCCAAGTTGGAGTTTTTCTCTCCTTTGCCGGTCTTGAGTTTATACGCGAAAGCGTTGCAGAGAATCGCCACCACGATAATCGCTACTCCGGCGAACAGTAGCACCGGATCGCCTTTGGGGGCGATCACGTAGTTATAAATAACCCCCAGCACCAGCGCCAGACCGATACCGACCGGAAACGCCACGCTCATGCCGGCGATGGAGATCGCCGCCGCAAGCAGGATGTTCGCGGCATTGAAAACCACGCCGCCCAGCAACGCCCAGCCGATGTTTGCCGGATCCGCCTGCTTCAAGTTGGCCACAAAACCCCATTCCGTCGCACCGCCCATACTTCCGGCGGTGAAACCGGAGATGATGGCGAACAGCAGCACGCCGATCACATAGTCCCAGTAGAACAGCTCGTAACGCCAGGTCTTGCCGGCCAGTTTCTGGGTGTTGCCCCAGGAACCCCAGCACAGCATGGTGATCACGCAAAAGAAAACCGCCAACGCGTAGTTTGAAACGAATAACATAACCTTGACTCCTTCATCGATGGATGGATTATTGTGAACCTCGCCGGGCGAGGTCCGATTTTCCCGTTATTTGGTTTTGCGTCTGCTGGCGCAGCGTTTCGCCGAGATCTCCTTGCGATAGGGAGCTGACGCTTGGGCACCCATGCGGGTAACCGAAATTGCGGCCGCCGCCGTGGCGAAGGTTACCGCCTCTACCAGCGACTTGCCTTCATCCAATGCCACCGCCAACGCGCCGTTGTATACGTCTCCGGCCGCCGTGGTGTCCACCGCCTTAACCTTTTTGGCTTTTACCAGCTGTCCCGAACCGTTTTCCCAAACATACGACCCTTTTGAGCCGAGGGTAATCACTACCCGCTTAACGCCTTTTTTGACAAATGCCGCAGCGGCGGTTGCCGCGCTTTCAAGGTCAACCACCTTGATTCCGGTGAGCAATTCGGTCTCGGTTTCGTTGGGGGTTATGATGGAGATGCCCTTGAAAACCTTGGACGGAAGTTTGGCGGCGGGCGCCGGGTTGAGAATGAAGGGCACGCCGTTTTTCGCCGCGTATTCTGCCACCGCCGCGATGGTGGTTATCGGGGTTTCCAGTTGGGCCAACAACAATGTAGGCTTTCCAACCTTTTTTAACGCGGCGGCAAAATCCTTTGCCGACAGTTTCATGTTCGCGCCGGAGGCGACGCTGATGCAGTTCTCGCCCTTTTTGTCGACCATAATCAGCGCCACGCCCGAAGCTTCGGTTTTGTCAACCGTCACGCCTTCGGTACGGATACCTTCGCGTTTGAATAGGCCGGTCGCTTCCCGCCCGAACAGATCATCGCCGACTTTCGCCACGAACGCGACTTCTCCGCCCAATCTGGCGGCTGCCACCGCCTGGTTGGCGCCTTTGCCACCCGGATTCATCAGGAAACGTCCGCCTAGAATGGTTTCCCCTGCTGCCGGAATGCGCGGGGATTTCACCACCATATCGGTGTTGGTACTTCCTACTATCACAATCATGGAATAACCCCTTTTAAAAAATCCGGAACACCAGAAAATGTTCCGGATTTGGTTGAATTACGCTACTGCAGAATAATAAGCGTGCCGCTGGTTCCGCTGATCAAAATGGCCTTGGCGTCATCGGAGTAACGGATTTCCATGCCGTTGATGGCTTCGCCGGTTTCGTCAACAACCGTCCAGTTGGACAAGTCCGGCGGATTGTAGAAACCGTTTGCGCTCTGAATCAGCACACGATTCCCAAAGAGCTTTACTCCCGCAGTGTCCGGAACCATGGTTACCGCCAACTGGTCGGGCAGCGCGATGTCGCCGACCGTCAGCGTCGAGGTCTCGTTAGCCGTGTGGTTGACGCGCAGATTGGTGCCGTTGGCAAACACGTTGTCGGACGCCGCCAGCGTGAGCGTGCCGGGTACGCCTGGCACGCCAAGCTCCAATGTAGAACCGGAGGCAAAACCGGCGGTGCCGGTGATGGTGCCCATACCGCCGAAGGTCGCGCCTTCCTTGACGCTCAGCTTGAAGAGCGTGGAGTCGGGGTTCGCCAACGCCAGACCGCCGTTGCTGACCGTCCAGAAACCGGTGGCGCTTACCTGCCCGTTGAGGGTCAACTTGCCCGCCCCGGTCTTGTTCACGATACCGATGCCGGATATGGTGCCGTCGTAGCTCTGGTCGGTGGTGATGTTGAAGGTACGGACGTTGCCGGCATCCTCAACCGCTTCAAGACTCATGCCGTACATATGCCAGGTATTACCGTTATCCGGCGACAGGTGGGTGAACTTGTACGTTGTTCCGGCGGCTTTGAACCGGAAGCCGAAGTAGCAGGGGTGGTTGGCCGCATCGTCGATGTTTACGGTGTGGGACTCGGTCGGGGTGTCGCTTCCGTTCGGATCGAACGAAATTGTCACGTTGCGTGTGCCCGAACTGTACTGGCGGGAATAGAAACGGATCTCGTAGGTGGTGCCTGAAGTTAGACCGTCCAGCAACACTTCCATGGTTTTCCCGCCGTTATTTTGCGAGTAGCACATTCTGCGAAGCACTTCGTATATCGCCTGGTCGCTCGACACACCGGTGTTGGCGTTCGCACCGTGTGCCGAGCTGGGCAGATTGCTCGCATATAGACCGGTATTATTGAAACGGCAAGTCCCGGAGTTGGCCGTCAGGAAGCAGACCTCGTTAACAATCGGCGGGTTGAGGAAGTTTAGTACGTTGTCGAAGCTGAATACCGCCTTGTAGTTCTTCGAGGGGCTGAGTCCGCTGTCGGCATCGCCGGTGAACTTCACCAACCGCCAACTCTCCTGCTCCGCGAAGGTTCCGTCGTCCTGCACGCTACCGTAGATGTCGGCATCGCCGAAAGGCAGCACAACCGCGCCGGATCCGGTGAGTGCGTTCACCGTCGCGCCGCCGCGCATATCCAAAATGCCGTTGTCGCCGATGTTGACCCCTTTGGCCACCGTGGCGCCGCGCTGGAGAATCAGACGGCCGCGGGCGACCTCGATCGGGTCGAGCAGACTGACCGACCCGGCAAACGCTTGTTCGCCGTCGGTGTCGATGGTCACCTTGTTGGAGCCGACCAGTTGCCCGGAGAAGGTGGCGCGTTCTCCGGCGCCGGGAGAGAGGGTTATCGCGTCTTCCGCCGGGGTCGGGTTGATCTGTTCGTTGGAGATAGCGTAGAGGTGGGTTGTGTCGCTGTTGTAACCGGCATGGTAACGCACCGTGACTTTACCGTCGGAGCCGGCCTGATAGCGGCATCCCAACACGCCGATGGCGTTGTCGGCCCTATAGCCGTACGCGGTGTCAAGGTTGCAGGTGTAGGAATCGACCGTTCTGCCATCGACAATGAAGCTGAAAGTTACCGGACGCTTCTTTGCGGAGGTACTCGTATCCGTGTTCCATGCGAAGTGGTAGTTGCGGAACTCGTAAACCGCGCCGGGAATCAATCCCGAAAGAGTGATTTCAAAAGTTTGCTGGTTATAGTGGAATCCGGCGAAGAGCGAGCGAACCCCGGTCCCTGCCACGCCGTCATGGGAACTGGGCAACATCGGCGAGATTGAATAGGAATCCATTCCCGTCTGGTTGAACGCCACCCCGTTAACTACCGCGCTTTTCGTGATCGGGAACTTGAGCAGGTGGGTGTAGGTCTTGTACGGGGAGATTCCGCAGTCTTCATCGGAGGTAATACCCCTGTTGAAAAGGTGCGCTCCAAGGGCAAGTTTTCCGTTGTTGCCGTAAAGTGCGCGGACGCTCTTTGCTCCGGTCAAGCCCGTGGTGCCGGTGTTGTCCGATGCAAATGCTTCCACGTCAGCACCGGATGCCACTAGGGTAACCTCCCCCAAATGGGAATACATATAGCCTTTCAGGTAGGAGCTGACACTGAAGTCTCCGCCGCCAGCAATGCCGACGAACAGCGTTCCGGTATCGCCGCCGGCCAATGTTCCGGTGAAGGCGGTGTTGTATCCGGTGCGCGAAGACTCGACATACAGGGCGGAACTGTTGGCCGGAGCGAGTTTTCCGTTGCCGTGGACTTGAGTGATGCCCGTGCCGTATGGGGTCAGCCATTCGTTTGGAATCATGCTTCCTGTCGTTTCGCCCGGCGCCAGCATCGTGATGTGCGCGTATGCATTGCCGCTGATTTCCGTTACCCCGATGTACATCGAGTGCGGGCCTTTTTCCAGATAGATGGAATTGGCGGTGGTGTTGACGTTGGTGATGGTGATGAACTGTTTTCCGTCAATCGCCCAAACCATGCCGTCATCAACTTGAGCCTGGAAACGGTACAGTCCGGCGGTCGGTACGGTCATTACGCCTTCAAACACGCCCAGCCAGTAATCTCTCCTGCTGTCGCCGCTGTTGTTGCGCAGTATGGTCGGCAGGGTGGTCGGGGTGGTGTTTGAATCCGCAATGTCGAACCCATCGCTTCCGCCGACTATTATTTCCTGGGCGATCATGGTTTTGCCGTTTACCGCGGCTTTGAAGGCCTCAAGACTTGTCGCGTACCAGCAAACCGGCGGTGTGGATGCGACCTGATAAAAGGTACCGCGCAAACCGTGGATTGTTGCATCCGAAGTCAAGGAAGCGCCGCTTTCCAGTTCCGTTGTGCCTGAGAAAGCTGGATATCCGGACTGGATTGTTCCAGAGGTAGCCGCCAATGTTCCGTTGAAGGTCGATGCGGCGTTATTGTTGAGCGAGAGTGTCGAGTCACCGGTTTTGGTCAGTTTGCCGCTGCCGGACAATGAACCGTTTATGGTGACGTTGCCGGTGCCGCCCAAAGTGGAGTCGGAGTCCACCGCCAACGTTGCGGAGTCTCCGATAGTCAACGGGGCGTTGACCGCTGCGGAGGTACCTAACGATGTTTTGCCGGAGTTAACATCGACCGGAGCGGAGATCGGACCGTCGAACACCACTTTGGCACCGGATTCGATGTTAACGTTGACCTTGGCGTTGTCGGTGGAGGTGATCTCGCTCTGAATGGTGTGGGTTCCGTATTCGGCGGAGATAGACGGGGCGTTTTCTCCGTCGGTTCCGAATTGAAGCTTGCCGCCGGTCAGCGTGTAGCCGTTGTCGTTGGCGAATTGCAACGTGGTCAATCCGTAGGTGTCGGCCAAAGTGACGGTTGCCGCCTCGGTGGCCGAGGCCCCGAAGCGCACGGTCAGGCCGGCCTCGTTCGGAACCAGACTCGGGCTCCAACTGGCGGCGGAAGCCCATGTTCCGCTCTGCGTGATCCAGTTGTAATATGCGGCACCTTCGGTAGCGGCAATGTCCAGAACAATCGCCGAACCGGTGTCCCGGAAGGTGTAGGCGAACCCTTCAATCTGGCTGTCCGCCGCGACGCTGAGGTTAGCAAGGTCGCCGTTGAAGGTGTCGTAACTGAAGAGGGTGTAGGATCCGACTTCGGCAAAAACTCCGCCGGTGATGTCGTTCACCAGCGAGACGGTCAGGGTTCCCAACGTGAGTGTGCCGACATTAAAGGTGTCATAACCAGAAGGGCCGAAACTGACGGAGGTTTCACCTGAAAGGGTTAACGCGTCCATTGCAACGCCCAATTGGTAGCCGGTGCCCAAGTCAACGCCTTTGTCGGAGATGACCGTCACGCCGGCGCCGCTCACGCCGTTGAGTACCAAGATCCCGGCACCGGTACCGTCCAGTGTGACCGTGCCGGCATAATCATCTGCGCGGGCAATGACGCCCAGTTCGACCTTGGCATCGGCCGGCGATGTCACCAGAGTGACGGAGCGGGCCAGCTTGATGTTACCAAAGAAACCCTGACGGTTTCCGGAGGTGGCCAACACAACCGAACCGCCGCCGTTGCCGATGTTCAGGGTTCGGGCGGTGGCGAGGTTTGTCCCATTGAGTTTAAGGGCGATCGCCGCGTCGGACGGCGTTGCCGCGTCGGCAATCTGCAGCGCGTTGGCAAGGGCGTTACCTAACGCGGGCTGTCCGGCGGAAGCTCCAGTGATGGGATGGACACTGCCGTTCGCAAGGTCGTTTGCGCACAGTTCCAGTGTGCCGTCGCGCAGGAACACCGTTCCGCCAATCGTTGTAGCGTCAGACGCTCTTATGTATAATGTTCCAGATCCGGTCTTCACCAAATCAGTCGGGAATGTCTGGCCGCCGTCGTTATACTGGATGATCGAATTGACGCTGACGGTATCGCCCGCCCCGATATCGAAAGTCGCCATAGGAACGGTGGTCCTGAAATTGCCGTTAAGCGTCCAGATGTGGCCGTTGCCGGTGGTGGTAATGGTGACCGGGGCGTTGCCAAAAAATTCCGGAGAGTCGTTCATGTTGATGTCGCCGGTCATATCCATGGTCAACCGTACCGGAAAATCAAAGGTGTGGGCGCAGAAAGAGATTGTGTCGTCTGTGGTGATTATCAGCTCACCTTGCCAAAGCGCCATCGTGTGGATAGGGGCCATCCCGTCTTTCAGGTGAAGGGATCCGCGCCCGAACTTATGCAGTTTTGCTGGTTCGGACAGGGTAATGCCGCTGAAATCGAGTTTGCCGCTCTCCACAGTGACCATCACGTTGCTGCCGAAGGTAGGCATCATCGCGTAATCGCCGCCGAGCAGTTTGGTGAAATAGGAAATGCCGCCGTCGTCCGGGGCGAGGGAATCCACAGAGTTAAGACCGGTCAGGCCGTTGCCGAACGCCGACTCGTTGAGCGGGGCCGGCTTGGCGGACGCAACGCACGGCAACAGTTTGAGGTTATCGATGAATGAAGTGACGTCACCCCACCGTCCCGCCCCTTCCAACCGCAGGGTGTGGGTGCCGGCGGAAAGGTAGATCGGTCCGGAGTTGACGGTGCGCCAGGTGCCGCTGCGGTACGGGTCGAAGAAAGACACTTGCTGAACGCCGTCAATCGACACCTTTACCCGGTGGTCGTTAATTTCCGCACCGTAGTTGGTGCGTTTGAACATCACCATCGAGAAATCGTAGAAACCAGCGTTGGCGACGGTCAATTCCTGTTCGGCGTAACCGTACCGTTGCAAACCGACGGCGTACTTTCCATCAGGAATGTCGGTGGTGCCGCCGATGCCATGGTTGCTCCATGTCGTCATGCCTGTGCTGTTGATAAGCACGAACATGGAGGCGGTGTCGGTTCTTACCCAGGCGGTAGGCATTTTGTCGCCGCTGAGATAGGTGTAGCTGCCTGTGGAGGCGCCTTCTTCAAACGATCCGTTGGTAATCAGGTTGGAGCCTGCCGCATCGCCGGCCAGCCAGGTCACGGTTCCGTTTCCGGTGGCGGTTGCCGCCAGCCGGTCCGCCATGTGAAGCCCGCCTATCATCAGTGCGCCGTTGGAGACCGCCGCCGTGCCATGGAGCGCATTGGCGTAAAGAGTGCCCGCGCCGTCAACCGCAACCGAGCCGTGGGTGTTCACAGACAACCCGACCGTGGCGCCGCCGGCGATGGTGATAGGGGAGGCATCAGCCAAATTGATGAATCCGATTCCCGCCAGCGTTGCATCTCCGGCGAAGACCAAGCCGGTCGCTTCGAATGCGTCCTGCACATCTACCGAGACTCCGGCGGGGAATGCTGCCACTGATCCGTCTGTCCATGCGCAGACTTCGTTATTGCCATTTAACCAGTTCTGGGTTGTGGCATCCCAAACACCGGTAGTCCCGCCATTCCAAGTCAAAGTATCGGCAAATCCTGCCAATGCCGCCGACATAACAGTAACCGTCAATAATCTTTTCATAAACACTCCTTGGCTAAAAACAATCTCCAACAAGGTAAAAGTACCAAAAAGCACTTAAAAAAGAAAGCAGAAAAAGAGGGTGAGCCGGATTTTGCCGAAATGGCCAAATAAGTGGCCGGGGGTCAACTCTTTACGATTCGGTAAACTTTGTCGCCGGCGCGGACTCGGACGGGGCAGGGGAAGGTCGCCCATTGGCCTTTGGTTACCGAGTCCGTAGATTTTTCGTCTTGCCGCAATTCGGTCAGTTTTAGGTCAACCACCCCCGAAGCCGGGCCGTGGATGGATAAATCGTCGCCTACGGTCAAGGGTTGGCTGTGGATCAGCACCTGCGCGATTTTGGGCCGTGCGTAGTAGTTGAGTATCACCCCGGCGTAAAGTTTCTTGGTGGTGGCCTGGTTTTCGTCGGTGTCGGTGAATTGGCCGGTGCCGGGACGGCCATGGTAAAGTCCCACCCCGAATTCGCGGTGGTAAACCTTGGCGCACTCATCCGTCCATGCCTGGGCGCGTAGGCGGTCAAACTTGCCCGCGATTACCGCGTCCACGGCTTCCCGGTAGGCGGTCACCACGGTTTTCACGTATTCTGGGTTTCTGGCGCGCCCTTCGATTTTAAACGAAGCTGCTCCGGTGGCGACCAGCCGGTCAATGAACGGCAGCGAACAGAGATCCTTTGCCGACAGCACGGTGTGCGGGGTGACCAGAAACTCGGCGTCGGCGTTTTCGCCTTCCTGAACCTCGTGGATGCGGAATACCCTGCGGCAAGGCTGGCGGCATTCTCCCCGGTTGCTGGAACATCCGTAAGCGCCATGCGAAAGCATGCAACGCCCGGAAACCGCCATGCATATTGCCCCATGTACGAACACCTCAATGTCGATTCCGGCGTCGGCGCTGATTCGCGACACCTCGTCCAACGTGCATTCACGGGCCAGCACCACCCGGCCGGCTCCTTGCGATTTAAGGAACCGGGCGGCGGCGGAGTTGGAACAAGACATCTGTGTCGAGACGTGGAACGGAATGCCCAGCTCCCGGCAGATGCCGATGGCCGCCCAGTCCGCCACGATAACCGCGTCAACGTAAGGTTTGGCGAATTTCAGAATCTCCCGCGCCAGCTCGGTTTCACCCTCGAACAGAATGGTGTTGAGGGTGAGGTAGCGTTTTACGCCCCGCTCCGAGCATCGACTCGAAAGCTCCGGCAGCGATTCGCGGCTGAAATTGCGGGTTGCCATCTGACGCATGTTCAGTTCGCCCAGACCGAAATATACCGCATCCGCGCCGGCGTCAAGCGCCGCTTGCAAACAGATCATGTCCCCGGCGGGGGCCAGGATTTCCGGGCGTATCATGTCGGCAGACGTTTACTTGTCTTCAGCGTTTTCGTTTTTCGCGTTAAGCTGGATCCGGACCACGCGGGTAGCGGTCAGCCGGCGCACCGAGAAGGTCAGGTCTTTAAGTCCCTTGATTTTCTCGGAAAAGTCCTTGGCGCTGGTGACCGGTTTTCCGTTGACCTCGGTGATCAATTCCGTCGGGCGCAAACCGGCGACGGCGGCGGGGCTGCCGCCTTTCATCTTGGTAATCACCACGCCGGGGGCGTTTTCTTCCAGCTTCATATAGTTGCGCACTTCGAAAGTCATGTCCGCAACCACTATGCCTAATTCGCGGTCTCTGACGGTTGGCGCGTTCTGGTAGTGGGTCGGGGCCTGCCGCACGGTTGTGGGTTTCTCGAATTTCTTGCCGTCCGACACCCAGGTGATGTACACTTTGCTGCCGATGCCGAAACTGGACACCGTTTGGTTGAGTTCATTGGGGATTGAGGGCCACGGGGTAATGTCGAGGTTGTCAAACATTTCCACGCTGGCCTCCTCCAAAATCCGCGCCCACGGTATCTCGCTGGCATCTTCGGACGCCTCCAGCGAAGTGCGGTTTTGGCTGTTGGCGGGACGGATGTAAAGCAATACGTCGCCGACCTTGATTCCCAGCTCAGAGGCGGAGGTGTCGGGGTAAACATGGCTCACCAGCGCACCGTCGGAACCTTCATCGGTGATAAACGCTGAAAGTTTCTTTTCGCGTATCAGCTCGTCGGTCAACGGCTGCACGTCCACGCCCAGCCACGCGGTGCGGATGCGGTCTTTCCCTTCCCGGGGCACGTATTCCGGGTTGAATTTGCGGCTCGCGCCAAACATGGAGGCGAACTCGTTGCCTAGTATCTTGATGTCGGAATCGCTGTACCGGGAACTGGATACCCGCATTTTGGCCGGGATAGATATCACTTCACCTTTTACGCTGACCAGGAAATCGCCCTCCGGCACCACCTTGCCGCCTTTTTGCAGCTCGAACTCGTCGATGAGAGACGGGAAAGCCCGAATCGTCATGTGCCCGTTTTCGTTCCGAAGCTTGCAGCAGAAAACCGCCTGATGGAAAAGCGAGATGATCGGTTGGTTGCAGGTTGGCAACGGCACGTATCCGGCGGGTAACTGGCCGTTGGGGAATTTCGCGATAAACACGCCGTACTCGTCGAGCGACCCGACAAAGTCCAAATTCTGCTTTTTGCCGTCGGCTCCGGAAAATTCGATTTTCTCGATGCGGGCGGTCTCTTCCGCTGACAGGTTGCGCGGGATTGCCACTTCACCGTTGGGGAGGGCATAACCGAAGAGATCGTTTTCGTCCTTGGTTTCCTTGCTTGATGAATGCCGGAAGAACATCCTTCCTCCGGATTGGTTGGGTTTGGATGCCAGCCGGAGATAAATCGGCAGTATGGACTTGGCGAGACCTTTTTCAATCTCTACGCATTGGTTCTCGAAATCGTCGGCGGAGGTCCGACGCCATTTGTCGGGGGTGTCGAACGCTTCCTTGCCCAGCTCAAACTCCTCCTGTAGCGAGACCGTCACCGCTTCGTCTTTTTCATTCACGACAATCGAGTTCGGCACACCTTTGTAGTAATCGCGGTTGATTTCCGGGTAGTGCTTGAAATTATCTGCCTGGGATTTCCTGATGCCGGAAACCGCCAGCCCGTCCTCAATTATCAGGTAGAAGTATTCCGGTTTCTGGGGTGTCTTGCCGGTGAATTCGAGCGGCTTTGCCCCTTCAATCGCTTGGGCGGTTTTCAAAAGCAGACCGTCCTGGTCAGGGAAGGTCGCGCTTGGTTCCGCGATGTAACTTTTGCCGCCAAAGAACACCTCGATTTTCAGGAAGTGTTGTTTGCGCAGTTTGGGGTTTTGGATTAGCACCAGATCCGGAGCCAGCACGAATCCAGGCGATTCCAGCGGCAGGTCGTTATTGATGAAATCGTTCGCGTCTTTCTCGTGGTAGTCGTTACAGTTCGGACAAAGGTATTTTACGGAGAAGTTGGGCGTCTCCCCGTTTTCATCCACCGTGAGAAAGTATCTAACCGTGGCGATTGACGATGAGAACTTTTCGGTGAGTTTCCGGTTACGCTCCACTTTGGCCAGAGGAGAAACTTCCGGCTTGTCGGCGGCGGTGAGCGTCAGGGGCAGGACGATGGTGGCGGCAACCGCCGAAAACATTGATGCGGTCAGTTTCATTACGGGTTCTCCTTTTCTGTGTCTTCAAGGTAGTTAAGCACGATTTGAATCTCGCGACGGTTGCGGATGACGGTCATGCGCATTTTGGTCTTTTCGTCGAGCTTTTTCATCGCCGCTTTGTAGATTGCGTCAACGTCCGCCACGGTGTGTACCGGCTGGTCGTCAATGGTTTTGATGATGTCGCGGGTCTTCAGCCCGGAGGTCTCGGCGTTGCCGTCCCACGCGATGGCCGACACGAACACACCTCCGTCTTCGGCAACGAACGCCAAATCCGGGGTGTCGAAGCGGTTGATCTCCTTGACGGTGAAGCCCCAGCGGTCGAACGCCTTGTCCGCCCCCTCGACCGTGCCCTTTTCGTGTGGCGCGAATACGATGTCCAGCGTCTTGTCGCCGCGGACGACTTTGCAGGTGATGTCTTGGTCAAACGGCATCCGGCCCAACTTGCGTTCCAGTGCAGGCAAGTCCTCGTGGTTGGTGGCGGTGACCGACTCGCCGTTGATGGACACGATCCGGTCGTTGGGCTTGAAACCGGCTTTGCGGGCCGGACTTCCCGGATCGGTACCGGCTACCATCACGCCGTTGGTGGCGTCAAAGAATATGTTCTTGTCGAAATCGTGCAGGGGCTGGATTTGTAGTCCGGTCCAGGCCCAGTGGGCGTTGCCGTGCTTGCGCAGATTAGGCAGCAAATCGAGAATAATGGTGGAGGGGATGGTGAACGCCTGGTTGCTGTACCGCATTCCACGGGCGTTAATCCCAACCACCGTGCCATCGGTGTCCACCAGCGGCCCGCCGGAGTTGCCGGGCGAGATTGTGGCGTCGGTCTGGTACCACAGTGTGTATTGGCCGTCGCCTTCCAGATACCGGTCTTTGCAGGAAATTATGCCCATGGTTACCGATCTGGCCAACCCCCACGGTGCGCCCATGGCCAACACCACGTCGCCGATTTCCCGGCCGCGGTCGGAAAGTTTTGCGAACGGCAGCGGTTTCGCGCCTTCGGGGCGCTCTAGTTTAAGCAGCGCAATGTCCAGATCTTTGTCGGCTCCCAGCAGTTTGGCCGGATAAGATTCGCCGTTGGTGAGCAGACAGCGGATTTCCGTCGCCTTTTCAATAACATGGTGGTTGGTCAGCAGTTCGCCGTCGGGGGTGATCACCACTCCGCTTCCGGAAACCACCGCCTTTTGGTTTTTTCCGTCAGACAATTCTTTGCAGACCACCCGGATGTAAACCAACGTTGGGAAAACTTTTTCTTCGGCTACCCGGATGGTTTGCCGAAAATCCGGCGTGGTGCTTACGCAGCCGGTGGTGAAATAGGCCACCGCCAGAAGCAACGATGCGACCGCAGTCAATGGAAATAGAAACTTTTTCATCGTACCCTTTCAAAATAATGCCGATAACCGGTCTGAAAGTCACTCGCCTACCAAAACCGATTTGCTGAATACCGCGCGATTTAGACACAACGGTAAACACTTTCACATAACAGGCGCGTAGTTTAACAGATTGCGGCGTGTTGAGTCAAGTTGGCATTGCTTTTGCGCAAGGGAAAATCTTTGAGACACAAAAATTCGTTTTTTTACATTCGGCGCTTGACTCAAAACCGCGAAAATGGTAAATTCTTGTTCGTTTTTTGTGGGCGATTAGCTCAGTTGGTTAGAGCGCTTCTTTCACACGGAAGAGGTCACTGGTTCGAATCCAGTATCGCCCACCATTTAGTGGTTGGCCGCTAGCCGTTAGCCGTCACGCGACACGCATTTCACTCTTCGTCTTCGCTTATCACTCGTTACATTTCGCTTGTTCCAATCGGTTCTTTAAAAAGGCGGCGGCATCCGCGGGGTGGTCGGTGTTGATGTAGTCCAAGCCGAGTTCCAACGTCAGTTGCCACGCCTCGGCGTGGTCTGGGAATCCCCAAAGCCGGAAACGGCATCCTTTGGCGCGGGCTTCTGCCGCTGCGGCGCGGATTTTTGCCTTGTCTTCTTCTGCCATCGCTCCCTTGCGCCAACGGGTATATATGCGTGCATACTGGCTTATAAGCGGTATCCGTTTGTATTGGTTGTCTGGCAGATCTTTTCTAAACGGAACATCGAAAAACACGAAATTCGGGTAATCAAGAAAATCCCCCACCTTCGAGAGGTCACCGCTTATCACTAGCCGTACCGCCGAAGGATTTTTCCCAATGTCAAAGTACTGGCGGAATCCTTCTTTTTCAATCAGTTCCACCAGCCGGTCGAGCGCAGGCTTCCCGTTTTTTAGATCGACAAGCAGTTGGAGCGGCTTGCCGTCCGCCCTAGCTTGTCCACCGTTCTTTTGGAAAACCATGCGGATAGGCTCTAGATAGAGGCGTCGTAGGGTGTTCGTGACACTTACCTTATTGAGGTCATGGGCGACGAAAAGATCTCCGTTTACCAGATGGATATCCGCCTCGATGGAATCCGCGCCGGCTTCGTATGCACCCCAGAACGGCCGTTTTTGCGCATAGTCGTTGTGGGAGTGGATTAACACTTTCCGCTCCGCCGGCGTTTTTCCGGCAATGTCATCCGCATACGCGAATGTCCCGGCAATCGCGATCACCATTGCCATAAAAGTTGTGCAACCCGTCATTCCGATATTCTTCATAAATCCACCTTCAACCGTTAGTGTTCGGCAAAACCGCCGTTGAAACTCAAAACTTCGGTTAAAATAGCATTTCGTCCCACCTCCGTCAATACGATTTGACAGTTTGACGGTTGTTTAGTCGCTAGTCGAACTAGTTGTTCTGGTTATAGGACTCCAGTCCCCGGACATAAGACATCCAGATTCTAGCGGCTAACCCCAAATCCTTAACCCCTCATTCTTAATTTTCTCCCGTCACCAACAAAGAATGTCCGTCATAAGAACGTCTAAACGTTGCGTCGGCATTCTTTTGCGTCAGGTTTACCTTGAAACGCGAGAGATCTTCGGGCAACGAATCAACATGCATTACCTTACGTGACTCGCCGCGTTTCGGCATGGCGCCCGGCTTAAGCGTGACCGCGCCTTCGCCCTTGATGGATATGGATTTCGCGTATGCCTTCTCAGCATCCGCCGGAAGCCTCAGAACACTCCCCTCATTAAACTCTAAGTTGCCAGCGACTTTCATTGCCGTCGTGACGGCCAACATTCCGTCCAATCTGGCACGATTGGCACGCAAACAAGACACGGCGAGACCGTTGCCGCCCTTCGTGATGATGCGGGTGTTGTCCGACAGATCGACGATGTTCACGCCGCGCAAGTCAATATTCGACTCCTCCACTACTGCCCATCCGTCAATCGTAAACGATTTGCAAACGAAATTGGAACCCGGCGGAATGCACGGCAAACGCTTTCCGGCCACTTTGACCGCCGTTTCTTTCGTTGGCAACGTGACAACTTTTTCGCCCAGCGAGTTCACGCAATACCAGTTGGCCGGGTTGGACAACCCGTTGCTGCCCGGTGCGCCGCACCATTCCGCCGTGACGGCTACGGTGGGACAGTAACGCTCGCTAAAAGTCGTCGCATAGTTCGTCGTTTCACGCCCTCTAAATGCCCGGTTGAACACGCGCACATCGTCAAGGCGGATTCCGCCCTTGCCGTTTGGTTCGGATATGCCTTGCACTCCGATCCCCTCCGACATTCCGCCTACCGCGAACGCCGGAGTGAACGTGCATCCGCCGCATTTCGTTTCCATGTCGATTTTCGCGGCAGGCTTTCCATCCAACATGACAGCCGCCATGTTGCCGTCGCGTACTGTAATGATCAGCGAATGCGGACGGGTGGCGAGTCCCGGAACCGGTATTGCTTTCGTTGAGACGATCCCGCACGCTGCGCCGGGCGGTGTCGCGATAACATGCGCCGCCAACGTGTCCGGCTTGAACGTTGTCGCTAGGAGCACGGCCTTGCCAGCCCCAATTTTGGCCGCGCCTAGCGAAGCGATCGCAAGCGCGTTACCGCCCTTCGGTAACCATCCATGGAGTGCCAGTGTTATGTTTCCGTCTGAAAGGTGGTTGACCTTTCCGGACGTGGCGCCTGCGAGCCACGCTCCGGATTGGTCGACGGTGTCTTTAACCGAAAGTGCGCCCAGACCACAAAAGTGCTTGTCCTTGCGCACAAGCCCCGCTTCTGTCCCATTGTACGTCCATTGGAAGACGGGGTCGTAAATGGTTTGCATCTGCCGCCACTCCGCAATGAGGCCGTCGAAGTCCTTGCCGAAAAGCTTCTGCCAAGGGTTCTTGCCGTATTCTTTGTAACCTTGCAGAATCTTATAGATCGTCCCTTCTCCGTAGTTCTGCGTCATGAAATCGATGAAATTCGCTCCTGACATATATTTGCCGTAGCCGCGTTTGCCCCGGAGCGCGTTGTAGCGGTAGTCGAGAACCCTCGGTTTGGGCGTGCAGTTGTAATAGCGAACCCAGTCCGCCATCGCCTCGGTGAAGACATGGTCGGACCCCATGTCAAGAACGTGCGTCATTTCGTGGGTGAGGCAGCCGATACCGCCGGACGCGTCGCCCGTGGGGCCCCGCTTCACATTCCAGGTAATGCGTTTTCCGACGGCAAATGCCGGGTTGCCGCCGGCTTGGCGGATGTAGAGCGTAATGGTGACGTTCTCATGGTGATGCGCCCGATCCGTATCTCCGTAGAGCGCTTTGCAGATCTTCGGCGCGACGGTTTCCATTTGCTCCCGCAGATAACAACGGTCAGCCCACTCGCGAAACTCCTCAGAAGTTCGCCCGTCGTAAACGACATTCACCGCCGACGCGGACGAGACGAGGAAAAATGAGCCGACCAGTGCAACCCGTAAGTTCCGATGTTCTGTACGCGGCATCGCGTGTGTAACTGATGTTGTCATCAACTCTCTCCAAGGCGGTTTGACGGTAGAGAAAATGAAAAAATAAGACTTAAGAGTGAAAATTTTTGCCTCAATTCTTCACTCTTCATTCTTCATTTTTCATTCCCAAACTCGTCACTCGTCACTTCCTCTAATTCCCTAACCACTAATCACTAACGACTAACAACTTACTTCTCCTCCGCTTTGAGGCGGAAGAAGCGTACCTTCTTACCGCTTGCGGGAATCACCGTTTCACCGTCGGGGTCGAGGGAATACGTAACCGCACCCGATCCGTCAAGACCATCGGTGGCGAGGATCGAGATGTCGAAACCTTCGCTGTTCACAATTCTCGGCGTTTGTATCACGGCGTTGCCGTCCGCGGCAATCGAGATCGATAGTAACGGCGGATTCTCGAACGCACCCGTCGGGATGTTGAAGACGTAGCGGAGGACGTTGTGGATGCCGAGGGTGTCCCTCGTGTTCCACGTACCCGTTACGCCGTTCTCCGCCGCCCAGACGGCATAGCCCGTAAGCAATCGCTGAAATTCGCTCGCGCCCATATCGACGCGCCCGCCGACGATGCGCGCATCGCCGTAGAAGTCCGCTTCGGTTGTCGCGAACTCGTTCGAGCCCGCGTTGATGCATGGCGAATCGGCTACGAGTTGGAAGTTTCCGCGGGTTGCGTCGGCGAATCCGGGCGCGTTGGTGACGATATTGTTGCCTCCGTCGTCAGCGGCGCGAAGCTCCCCGTCGAGGCATGAGTATTGGCAAAGCGCACCGTAATGCGCGGGATGGCTCGCCGCCGCATTGCCCCAGACGATATCGTTGTTCAACTTCGTAAAGTAGGTCCCGCCTCCGGATGCTGCCGCTTCGTTTCCGGACACGGTGCAGTTGTTGAGCGTTCCATTGTAGGCGCCGCCGCCATTCGTAGCCGTGTTGTTCCAGACGATGCAGCTGTTGAGCGTCGCGCCGTATACGCCGCCGCCGTTTTGGGCGGAGTTGAGCATGATCACGCAGCCGTTCGCGACTCCGCTGTTCAAAGAGCCGTAAATGCCGCCGCCGGAAACGCCGGCCGTATTCCGCGAAATCGTGCAGTCGTTCAGCGTTGCGCCGTATGCGCCGCCACCACTGTCGGCCGAGTTGCCGCTGACTGTGCAGAAGCGCAGCGTCCCGTTGTACGCGCCGCCACCGCTGGTGGCAACATTGTTGGTGATAGTACACTGCGTTAATGTCCCGTCGCATGAACCGCCGCCAAACGAAGCCGCGTTCCCTCTCAACACGCAGCCGGACAGTATGCCTTTGTATGAACCGCCACCTTGGTTGTTCGAGCGGTTGCCGTTCAATATGCAGCTAACCAGCGTTCCGTTGCATGCTCCGCCGCCATACAGGCTGGCCGTGTTACTGGCCAGCGTGCAATTCGTCATGGCACCGCTGTCGCCGTAGCCTCCGTTAAAGCCGCCGCCCTGGCTTGCGGTGTTGTCCGCCAAAGTGCAGCCGGTCAGCGATCCTTGGTATGCGCCCCCGCCGTAAGTTGTGGCCGTGTTATTGGTGATCGTGCAGCTGGTGAGCTTCGAGTTGGCGGCGCCGCCGCCGTTTTTGGCGGTGTTTCCGGAAATCGTGCAGTTTATCAGTGTCGAGTAGGCGGTGCCGCCGCCGTAGTATGGCGAGGTGTTTCCGGAAATCGTGCAGTTCACCAATGTCCCGTCATAGCAACCGCCGCCGTAGCCGTATTGGTAGTTACACCCATTGCCGGCGATTGTGCAGTTCACTAGTTTCCCGTTCCAGGCCCCGCCGCCGTTTCTGGCCGCGTTGCCGGCTAGAACGCAGTTCTCCAGCGTCCCGGCGTAGGAGCCGCCACCGTTTACTCCGATGGCAATGCCGTTCGTGAGGCAGAAGCCGGAAATTAGTGAATTTGTATGGGACACAGCCGTCCCCAGCGTCGCGCAGCGGTTGGTGACTCCGCTCTCCCATTGAAGCGATCCGTCGATAAAGGTGGCACCGGGACCGTTAACGGAGCAGATGGAAATGGCCTTGTTGTCGGTTGAAATCGGTTCGTAGCGTCCGTCGTTCACGATGACGAGCACACCGGCGGATGCGGTGTCGATTGCCGATTGGATGGACGCCTTGGCGCTGGCCCAGGAGTGTCCATCGTTCGCGTCATTGCCCTGGGCGGCGTCGACAAAGATCAGGTCATTCCCGCTGCCGAGCGTAATGTCGTTGCCCCAGCTGTTGCCGACGGTGCCGGAGTCAATGATTAACGCCCCGCCAACGCCTTTTTCGCACACGGCGGAAACTGACGAACCGACGAACACCGAAGTACAGCCCGACAGGTTGCCGGCCGTTGCCACAACCGTCCACCGCCTGCCGTCGGCCACGCGGAGTGCATAGATGCCACGCTCATCCGTCGTGCCGGATGCGCTGCTAGCATTGCCAAATGCCGTTACCTCCGCGCCTTCGACTGGTTCACCATCCCCGTCAAAAACCCGGCCAGTCAGCAGTTCGCCAGTTGCCGTCGGGAAGATGTTATAAACCACCGCGCCGAGGACGGAGCTGGAGTAGGATACACCAAACTCATCGACCTCCACCTCTGGAAGGTTGTACCACGCGTTTCCGGCTCCGCCCCAGCCGAGGTTGAGGTGCGTGTAGAGCGTCCCGGAGGCGTAGCCGTAGCCGTCGGCAACGGCTACGTGTCCGTATAGGGAGACCGCTACGGGGCATTTTGCGTCAAGGTTGGCAAGAATGGTTTTCTCTACGAGATCGCCGGGCATCACGCTGTTGTTGTCGTGGAAATACGCTATGGCGCTGGCATAGCCGAAGACATCACGAAACGCATCGCCGAGGAGGGTACCCGCCGTACCTGATCCGTTGCGGTCCCACTCCATGTATGTCGCGACACCGAAGTCGTAACATAGCCGACCGACCGCGCGCTTCTGGATGGTAGTTAGCGAATAGTAGTACATTGGCATATTGTCCCAGTCGTAGGTACCGCCCAGGCTCACATAGTTGGCGGCGACTCCGTCGGCGCAGCAGAGATTCGTTACCGGCGGCATCGGTTCCGTCGGGAACCGCCAGTAGTTTGCGATCTCGGCGCCGGCTAGGGCTACGCATCCGCAGGGATAGTTGTTTGGGTCGCCGGCAACGCCGGGCGGAGTGTAGTAGTTTGCGGCGTTACCTTCCTGATGCCAGACCGTCGAGACGAGCGGCGCCACGCGCGGATCGGTGAGCCCGGAGGCATCGGTGATGCCGGCGGCCTTCAATAGACCGGTCCGTTTGTCCGCAGGCTTCACCTCAGCGGCGAGTAGTTTCGCCCAAGCGGCCTCTGCCGCGGCAAAGGGTTGGGGACGTTCCCCGAATGCGCCGCCATTGACAACTACCGATCGCAACAACGTGGCAGATAGCGTCTCTTCCACTGTGTGCACGGTACGCACCCGCTCCATTCGTTCCGCCATGTCGGCACGGAGAATTTTCCAAATGGGGTTGTCCCCATCAGGCACGTCACCGTCATCGAAGAACGCGACGATGGGTGTCACGCCGCTTTCGGAGGATGTGACCACCGTGCCGCCGTCATTCAAGCGAACGACATGGAAAACCGGAGTGCCGTCTTCATCGGCGGTGGTGCTGACTCCTTCGATTGCGCGCCGCGACCAGGCGGCGGTGGCCTTGACAGCTTCTGCAGACGAAATCTCACGCGCCGATGCCGGCGGCGCAATCAGCACCAGCACGGCGGCGAATGTTGACAGTTTCAATGTCAACCCACAAGACTTCAGATTTCGGACATAATACATCCACTAATCCCTAACCACTATTCACTAATCAAGCGCTTCGCTTGGCATTTTTACCTCGTTTCCGTTCAAGGGCATAGCCCCCCCTCAAGAAAGCATTACGTATTTTACCAAAAACAGACGGATAAAGTCAAATATCTTGCCGACGGTGGGCTTAACCGCAAAATCGCAGAGGGCGCAAATAAGAGTCGTTAGTTGTTAGTTGCTAGTGATTTGACACATTGGCGATTGGACAAATTCGAGGGCATCCGCAAATCGTGCAAACACGGTGGACAGGGTGGGAGACACGAGTGAAGAGATCGGGAGGGACGCGCCCCGTCGCGTCCGGGTCGCAGGCTTGGCGGTCTCCCTGCCTTTGCGTCTCTCTGCGTTCTCCTATGAGAACAAAAGTCAATAGGTAAAATCGCTTTGGCGATTTCCGCATTCCTCTTCCGATTGCTTGATGTATGTCTTTCTCCTATTCGCAGTATCGGACAGCCTTTCCGGGCTTTTGTCGTGCGTCTGCATTCTGTAATCCATCCTGCGGGGGTGCAACCTTTG
>JAFTCL010000068.1 GCA_017454745.1 Kiritimatiellia bacterium | reverse complement strand
GTTTGCAAGAAAGCATACAGCCGACGCCTGACTTTTTCAACCCCCTTTTTAGCGAAAAAAACTTGGGCGCTGGAAACTTCATGGCACCGTCAGGTCACACGACAAATCCCAGGGTGTTGCGCTGGAAACCTGCACGCGCGGGGAAAAACAAAGGAGATACCATGAGAAAGTATGTTGTGTTTTTTTCGATTATGGTTGCCATCGTCGCTACGGGGGTAACGAATGTCGCGGTTAGAATCCAGCCGATCAAGGATTGGAGACTGAAAAATGAGCGCATATATTTCTTTCTTATTGCGGATAATTTGGGTGACACATCTCTTTTAGTCGCCACAAACGAGGTTGATGTCTTTCATTGCCAACTGTATGGAGGCGCTGGGATTCCCAAACACAGTTTACAGATGATGTTAGATGAATTGATTACAGATTCATCTGATTGCCTTATGCGGCTGGAACCATCTAAAAGAGCTGTTACTGATGTGATTGGGGAGTACTATCGAGCACTGTATTTGACAAATGAACTTCATCGATTAGAATTTAATTTGGGAAATGGTAACTGGATTTGGACAGAAACATTGACAAATCATATTGAGGTTATTAATCCCATTAGTGTTAATCAATTAGGACAAGTACAATTGATGAAAACCACCTATTTAAATGAGCCGTTTACGGTCTCCTTCTTCGAGGTGACTATTCCCAATGGTGAACGCTGGGTCTATCATTCGCAAAACATCCCCATCTGCCGGATGCGGCCCGGCAATACAATCACGATCGCGCAGACAACCCCTCCGGATTGGGTGAGAATCACGGACGGTGTGTCGGTGGTGCTTTTCAACTGTCGAATGCGGACAGTCGAACGGGGTGACGCCTACGCCACGCCACACTGGCAGTGGATTCAGGACGAGAGGCGGAAGAACCGTTGACGTTGCAAAAATTGGTTTGACAGTTTGACAGTTCCTCCTTCGCCGAGGCTACGGAGGACAAGTAGGTGGTTCAGATAAAGAGCGAAAAGTTTTGCCTCAATTCTTCACTCTTCATTCTTCATTTTTCATTTCCTGACGGTTGGACAAGCGGCCGGCGACAAGCAGTCGGACCGTTGATCCCTAATCACTAACCCCTAATCCCTAATTCTTCACTTTTCATTCTCTTTCGGCCAACAGCCGTTACCGGCCCTCAATACGGTTGTAGATTTTAGAACCCGGCGGCACCGATTCGGTAAGCCACACGTTGCCACCGATAACCGAACCGGAACCGATCACGGTTTTGCCGCCCAAGATTGTCGCCCCGGCGTAGATCACCACATTGTCGCCCACGTCGGGATGCCGCTTGATACCCTTGACCAAATGGCCGTCGGCGTCTTTAGGGAAACTCAACGCGCCGAGCGTGACGCCTTGGTAAAGTTTGACCCGCCGTCCGATGTTGCAAGTCTCGCCGATCACTACGCCGGTGCCGTGGTCGATAAAGAACCCCGGCCCGATGCTGGCGCCGGGATGGATGTCGATTCCGGTACGGGAATGGGCGAACTCGCTCATCACGCGGGGAATCAGCGGCACCTTCAGCAGATACAGCTTATGCGCGATGCGGTGCGTCGCGATTGCCATCAGTCCGGGATAGCTCATCACCACTTCCATCGTGGAGGTGGCGGCGGGGTCGCCCTCGTAGGCGGCCACGATGTCCTCTTGCAAGGTCGCTTGGATTTCCGGCAGACCTTCCAGCAGGGCGGTGGCGGCGGCGGCGGCCTGTTCGCGGCAGTCGCCGCAATCTTTGCACGGTTCATTGCGGCAGACGAATTCCAGCGTTCGCCGGATTTGGTCGTAGAGTTCCGTAGCCAGATTCCGGAGCGTGTTGCGGGTCTGCCCGAAGCAGTTGTCGTGGCGTATCGGCGAGTGCCCGTGGCAGCCGGGGAACAGCAGCCCGAGCAATTCCGAAAGCACTTTGGTGATGGCCTCGGTGCCGGGCAGGTTGATATCCCGCTCGGTGTTGGCGATCGGGCAGCTGGAACACGGCGATAACCGTCCGGCCAAAGGTTCCAAACTTTCCCGCAGCCACTTTTCTAGCGCGGGGTGGCAGGTTTCCGACTCTTGACCCATACGTTACCTCAACTTGATTTCACCCACCAGCCGCATCAGCGTGCAGGTGGCGGCAACCGCCAACACCAACAGCACAATGCCCAGCGTCAGCTGCCCGTAAAGCACGTAACCCAGGCCGAACAGCGCCGACCATACCGCCAAGCAGCCAACCACCATGCAGAGGATTCCGGTGGGGACGTCCCATTTGCCGGAAAGCCCGGCCGAGCCGCTGGCCGCCATCTTGGAGGTGATGGCCTTCCATCCCGGGCCGCCGGCGCGGATTTTGGAGCAGAACGCCTCCAGCACTTCGCGCTTTTCCGGTTGCGTGGCGAAGGTCACCAGCACCCATGCGATGGTGGTAACGATGATGCCCAACACCAGCTGCCATGAGCTGTAGTCCATGATTTTGAGCATTCCCGAATTGGCCAGCGCCGTCTCAATACCCAGTTTCGGCGCGCACCACTGGAAGAAGCAGGCCACCAGAAAGGAGACCACCATTGCGGAGATTTCCGACCAGGCGTTGATGCGCCACCAGAACCAGCGCAGAATGTACAGCAGACCGGTGCCGGCGCCGATCTGGAGCAGAATGTCGAACGCGCCCTTTGCGCTGGAGAGTACCAACGCCATCAATCCGGCCAGCACCGCCAGTGCCGCCATGCAGACGCGCCCCATCAGCACCGCCTGTTTCGGGGTGGCGTTGGGGTTGATGAACCGCAGGTAGAAATCCTGAACCACGTATGAGGAACCCCAGTTCAAATGGGTGGCGATGGTGGACATGTAGGCAGCGATCAGCGAGGCGACGATCAACCCCAGCCAGCCTTTGGGCATCTTGGAAATCATCGCGGGGTAGGCGAGGTCGTTCTTTAGGTACTGCTCGTCCACGTTGGGGAACTCTTTGGCGAGGGCGCCCAAACCGTTCGACTCCGCGCGTTTCTGGCGGATCTGCGCGGCCTGTTCGGCGGGAAGCGCGGCGGCGTTCTTTTCGTACTGCACCACGGCGGCTTGATTCTGCTTCAGCCATTCAGCCGCCGCGTCCTGGTCAGCCTTCGGGGTGATCGGGAAGGTGGCCAGCGAGACCAGCGCCACCAAAACCCACGGCCACGGGCGCACCGCGTAATGCAGGAAATTGAACAACAGGGTCGCGCCGACCGCGTTCTTCTCGTCCTTGGCCGAGAGCATCCGCTGCGCGATATATCCGCCGCCGCCGGGTTCGGCGCCCGGATACCAGACATTCCACCACTGCACGGCAACCGGCAGAATGAAGATGGTCATCAGCGCGGAGATACCGGCCTCGCCGCCGGCGGAGGGGAACATCGCCATCTTGGCGCGGACGTCCACGTTGGAGAACAGCTCGGCCAGCGTCGAGCCGCCGCCGACGTCAGCGGTCTTGACCGCGTACACGGCTGCGAAGATTGCCCCGACCATCGCTACGAGGTATTGGTAGAAATCGGCCCAGATTGAACCGGTCAGACCGCCCAGCGTGGCATAAATGGCCACGGCTGCCAGCGCCACGCAAAGCGTCGTCACCGCGCTAAGTCCGAACATCACCTGACCGATCTTGATGGCGGCCAGCGAAACCGTCGCCATAATCATAATGTTGAAGAACACGCCTAGATACAGGGCGCGGAATCCCCGCAGCACCGAGGCGGGTTTGCCACTGTAGCGGATTTCGTAAAAGCCGAGGTCGGTGTCCAGCGCCGACCGCCGCCACAGTTTGGCGTACACAAACACGGTCAGCATACCGGTCAGCAGGAACGCCCACCAGCACCAGTTGCCGGAAACGCCCTGGGTTCTCACGATGTCGGTGACCAGGTTCGGGGTGTCGCAGGAGAAGGTGCAGGCGACCATAGAAACCCCGAGCAGCCACCACGGCATAGAACGCCCGGAGAGGAAGAAGTCGGCCGCGCTTTTGCTGGAACGCTTGGCGGCAGCCGCCCCGATTATGATTACGGACAGCAGGAAGCCGAGAATGATTCCGCCGTCGAGCAAGGTGATTTTTAGCATGGTTTTTCCCCGTTTCTTGTTTGGCTTACCGGCAAGCGGCAAGCACTTGATTGACATTGCCGAAGATCGCTTCGGCGATGTCCGCTTTGTTCATGGTGTAAAGGTGAATTCCCCGGATTCCGTTACAGGCGAGGTCGATAATCTGCGCCACCGCGTACTCGATGCCGGCTTGGCGCAACGCCTCCGGCTGGTCCCGGAAACGGTCGATGATCATCAGCAGTTTTCGCGGCATGTAGGAGTTGGATAACTCCAGCATCCGCGCAATCTGGTTGGCGTTCGTCACCGGCATGATGCCGGCGAAAACCGGCACGTGCATCCCGCGCGACTGCATCTGGTAGAGGAAACTGTAGAGCATATCGTTGTCGAACACCATTTGGGTGGTCAGGAAGTCGCAACCCGCCTCGACCTTGCGGCAGAGATTGTCAAGGTCGCGCGAGCGATTGCCGCTTTCGGGGTGGCCCTCCGGATAGCAGGCACCGCCGACGCAGAACCCTTGGCGTTTCAGCACCGCCACCAGATCCGAGGCGTGGCGGAAATGGTCATTCAACGCGCTGGCGTCCATGCCGGGCGGCAAATCCCCGCGCAGCGCCAGAACGTTCTCGATGCCCAGCCGTTTGAATTCTTCCGTGACCTCACGGATCCGATCCCCGTTCGCCCCGATGCAGGTGAGGTGCGCGAGTGCGGGCACTTGCGCCTCGCGCTGCACCGCGTCCGCTATCCGGATGGTGTTGGACTGCGAACTTCCGCCCGCGCCGTAGGTGACGCTGATGAAATCCGGACGCAACGCGGCGAGTCTTCCCGCCGTGGCGATTGCCGAGTCGCACGAAGCGTCGCGCTTGGGCGGGAAAATCTCAAAAGACGCCAGCATTCGACGTCCGCGCAGAATTTCGGAAATCCGCATGGCGTTCCCCCCGGTTTACTTCACGGCATCCCGGACTGCGGTCCGAGCCTCGTTGACCAGCGCCGCCAGTCCGGCATCGTCAAGCTGGACATTCGCCCGGAAGTCGAATTTTTCCAACACGGCGTCAATCGCGGCCATATCCGCGCCGTTCTTGCGCAGCTGGTTGATTTTCTCGTACTCCTCGATACCGTCCCGCAGCATCTCCCAGCGCACCGAAGAGCGTCCGCCGGGATAAAACAGGAAGGTGTCGCCGGCCGGCCAGCCGCCGAAACCGGTATCGTAAATCGGGTCGCGAGGCCAATTGGCGAACGCCCAGCGGAGCATGCCGTCGAAATCCTTGGCGGCGGCGAAATAGCCCAGCCAGACCTGTTCGGCGGTGGGGCTGCGGGTGAAGGTGTTGGGCCGCGCCGGCCCGCAGCAGATGTAGAACGTGGTGATTTTGCCTTCGTCGCGGCGGGTTTGAATTTCGCGGACAAAAGCGTCGTCCACGTGTCCGATGGATTGCGAGTAGTTGTCCAGCTCGATGCCAGTGAAGCTGCTGGGCTTGATGTTGCCGGCCAGAGTTACCTTCAAGCTCGGGGCATACTTGCGCACGCATTCCACGGTAGCTTTGGTTTCGGCCCGGCCGCGTTCGTCCATCGCGATGTAGGTATCCTGCAGCCAGCCGCGCTTTTTCAGATGTTTTGAGAAATCCTCCAGGAAAGGACCCCAGAACGCCTCGTGCTCGGGGGTACCGGGCACCAGTTTCACCCGCACCTTGTCGCCGGTGAGCCCGTCGGTGTAACTGACCATGTTGCCCCAGGTGGCCATCGTGTAGCAGTGGATTTCCGGTCCGAGGCCGCACTTTTTACAGAACTTCACATATTCGTCGAAGATGGTGTAGTCATTCTTCCAGGTACCGTCGGGCTGCTTCACGTGTTCGACCATGGTGAGGTAGGGGTCGAAGTTCTGGTGGTTCCACGGCAGGTCGGTGAGGGTGGTGGTTACCGCCTTCTGCCCGGCGTTGGCCAGTTCGCGCCAGAGCGGCTCCATCAACTGATAGTGAATGTCGGAAAACGGCTCCACCCCGTGGTAACGCGCCACGGCGAAGGGGTGTTGCCACAAATCGAGGTTGAACCGCCAGTCTTTGGGATCTGGTAGGGTGGCGTCCTGCACCGTCAGCTCCAGCGGGAAGTCCATCCGCGCGGCGCCGGCGGAGGTCACGCTCAACATTCCGCGGTACACGCCCGCAGCGGCTTTCTTGGGCACGGTCACGGTCAGCCATACCGGGCGGAATCCTCCGGCCGGCAGATCAACCGTCTTGGCGGTGTCCAATATGTCGCCCACGCTTTTGCCGTCGGCCAGAGTGTAGCGGACAAAACGGGCGTTAACCGCGTTGGCGGGGACGGCTTTTCCTGAATCGGTGGTCAAGTCGCTGACCGTCAGCCGCAGTTGCGGAGCCTTTTGTCCGGACCACACCACCAGTTGTCCGTTTACCCGTTCGTTGCGCCATGCGCTGGCCCGCCAGCAACGATCCTGTTCGCTGCCAGCCGCATTTTTGTTGGTGATGCGGCTGGTGCAGGCTACCCGCCCGTGCAACCCGGCAGTCCCCAATGCGCTACAGGTCTCCGGGCTGTCCAGCGAGAATTCAACGATGTGGGCGCCGTTGCGCCGTTTGGTGCTGTCGGTAACCGTGATGCGGATGAATTTGCCCTCGCCGACCGGATTGAAGTCCAGCGCAAATCCCTTGGCGGTGCATGGAAGCTGATTGCCGGTCCAGTCTGCCACCTTTACCCAGTTTTTACCGTCTATCGACCGCTCGACATAGAACTTATAGACGCGGTTGTCGCCGTAATACATCCAAATGTGGCCCTGTTCAAGGGTCTGCGGCTGTTTTAGCTCGATGGTCAACGCAGACGGCAGTTGCTCGCATCCCCAGTGATTGCTGGTGTTGATGTTTCCGTCGATTGCGAATTCCGCCCGGTTGTTTGAGAATTGCCCGGTGGCGGTGGCTTTTGCGTCGGTCAGCGGGTGGCATAGCATTGGCGGCTCGGCTTCGTAGGTGTCGCGGCGCCAATTGAGCAGGGTCGGGGTCGGACCGCCGAACGTTGCTCCGGCGATGGCGGCAGCCGCCACTGAAATGATGGTTTTGCTATTCATGCTGTTTTCTCCTCTTGTTAAATGCTACATCCGCGGCCGCATGATCGTCAGCCCCTTGGTCATTGCCCAGGCTTGGTTTTCCGGCATCCGCTTTTTCTCGTGGCGGGCGCCCCAGGTGTCGCTGTAGATGATCTCGTGCGTTTTGGTGTTGTACCCGATGATCATGCGCATGTGTCCGAACGCTCCCTGTTGTCCCAGCGGCGGGTCTTCCGGGTACATCCCCACGAAACAGGCCCAGAGCATCGGGATCCCGGCATCGATGTACTGCTTGACGTTGCGCTGGAAGGCGGCGAACTGCTGTTTCGCGCGCATTCTGGTCTGGAGCAGCAGCTCCTTGTCCATCGCGCCGTAAATCGCCATTACCTCAATGCCGGCCGTACTGTGGAACTGCCGCCAATCGATTGTCGGCTTGTTGGATTTTTTGGCGGTGGAATTGTACTGCTCGATTAGTTTCATGGTGTCGGATTTAAGGAAGTCTTTGCCGTCTTCCACCCCGATCAGCGATTTCACGTCCAGCTGGTAATGCCGTCCCACTTTGGAGATTGCCATCGCCATGCCCGCCAGACTGGTGCCGCCCGCAGCGCTGGTGTTGGCCAGCTGCGCGATCTGGTGTTCGTCCACCTCGATTCCGTAATAGCGGAGCAAACGTTCCGACGAAGCCGCCGCGCAATAACCCTTTTGCCCTTGGTCAACCATCGGGATGCCGTCGATCCACACATCGCCGTTTTCATCCTTTTGGACCGACTGGCGCAGTTGCGAGAGCTTCTTGGCTTTGGCCAAGATGCCTTCTCCGGTGAGGGCGGCCTTGTCCTGCACGGACGAGCCGGTGAGCGGCACCATCAGCACTTTGACAAATTCGGCGTTGTAGGGCACATTCTTGCCGTTGGAACGGTGCGCTTCTACGTATGCCCATTCCAACTGCACCGCCGGGTTTGATTTAGTCCACTGAAAACGCTGCTGGACGTAGTTCGGGCGCGGTTTTGCAGTGCGTCCGGCCATGCCTTTTTGTTCCAGGGCCGTGTCCAGCCCGTCGCGCAGCTTCTTAATCATGCCGTTCAACGCCTCTTCGTTCAGCTGGCGGTCGGCATCGCCTTTGTTAAATAGCGAGAACTCGGCGCGGCGGAGTTTGTTGTTGGCGAAAAACACCCGCGCTTCGTAAACCGTGTTTCCCATGAAATTGATCAGCTGCCGCAGCGTGGTGGTGGCGGCGGATTTCTTGGCGTCAAGAAACCGGAAGCCGCAGTTTTTCATGCGGTTGGTAAACGCCACCTGGTCCAACTGCCAGGTTTCTTCCTGTTTGAACGCCTCGAACAGGTCGGTTGGCTTTGCGTCCGGATCGATATAGATGACTTCCCTTTGGGCGGCTGCGTTTAAAGCCGTGCCCATCGCCAGCAACAACAAAAGTTTACTCGATTTCATACCTACGCATTTTACTCCAAAGGCGCGGCGGAATCAAGGCAAAACAAGACGGATTTTCGTTTCTCCTTATTATTCAATTGACCTTTCGTGGGTAAAATGTTAATATTGTTGGCGTTTCAGTTATTGGTGGCGTAGAAAATGATGTGCCGGGATGTGAAAGCCTGGCATTAAGGAGTTTTGAAATGCGTAAATGGCAGGTTTGGATGGTGTTGGCGGTTGCCATGGTGGCAGTGCGGTTGGCGGCGGGCACGGTCTATTACCAGCAAGGGGTTTACTCTATGGGTATCGACCGGGAAACCCCGTCCAACTCTACGATTCTTTACGGAACGTCCAGCTCCACTCCGGTGTTGGCGTTCGCGGGGTTGACCTTGCAGCAGATAATTGACGACAACTACGCCATGTACGGGATTTTCTGCGGCGCTTCGGTTGGCACCAATTACCGCGGCCAGCCGATCGGGGTTTACAATCTCCAGTCGTACACAAATGACGCCGGAATGGTCTCCGAGGTGTTCTGCATGGCGAACATCATCGAGTCGCCCTTCACCAAGAGCGTAATGTTCATGCTTTACGACGGCGCTGACGGCGTATATGCGCGCTGGTGGACCACCCGGTATATCCAGCAAGAGAATCTGTATCTGAAGTTCGCCACCTTGACCGGCTATGATACACTTACCTATGTGAATGGTAACAACAATTACAATGGTACCGCCACCGGGTACAGCAGCGGTAAACCCGGCATTTGCGGCCTGACCGCCAGCCGGTTCATTCCCGCCACGGAGCCGATTCTGGTTTGGAAGAGTGATGGCGAGCAGCCCACGCTGACATTGAACGACATCAAGGATTATGAGTTTGCCGGGTATTTTTCCGGGGCATCGGTTGACAAAAAGGGATATCCCGTCAAAGCTTACAACAAAACCGTGGAAACCGACGGCAGTGGTTCCATCACCGGCATTCGCGCCGAATTCCAGCTCGCCGACGACCGGTACGTCAAGTGTGTGGTGGTGCGGTTCACCAACGGCGCCGACGGCGTGTACGCCCAAGCTCTGGACGCCCGTTATCTTAGCCTGGAGTATGACAACGGCGGATTAGGCTCCAAGTTTGTGAATGACGACGGATCGTACGCTTATCGCAATGGCGGGTCGGTTGCCACCAGTTTTGGTGTCGCCAATTACGGGGTGTTCGAGTTGTATGCCTATCCGGACGATTTCGTAGAACTGGTGCTTGACGAATCTAAAACTTTCCAGCAGCTGACCAGCGGGGTGGACTTGGGAGACCGGTCGAAAAAGATCCGCATTCGCGTGACCGGCGAGAACCCGACCTTGACTTTGGATTGCGGGATTGACCGCAGCTCGATCGAGTTCGTGAACGAATCCGTTGCCGGCACGGCGGCGGTGACGTTCCCGGAGGGGACGGCGTACAGTTTTACGCTCGACCAGTTGACCCTTGGCGAGGGGCTTACGCTAAGTCTGCCGATTGATATCCAACCTGCGGAAATTGCGGTCGATCTTGGCAGCGCGGTGAGTTATTCCGGCGACGGGACGCTGGTTCCGACGATAACCGGCGGCGGCGGGCTGGTGATCACGGCCGGCAACATTACCGTGTCCAATCAGCAAAGCTCTTATTCCGGCGGCACGTTGGTCAAGAGCGGCGCATCGGTTCAACCCGGCAATTCATGCACGGTTATCGGTTCCTATCTGCGCTACGGACCGTTCGGGTCGGCGCTCCAGACCAACAAGATTAAAATCGAGGCTGGTGCCAAGTATGACCTCGCGGGTGTAAAAGACGTAAACTACTATTACGATATTATCGGCGATGACCCGATCGTCAACACTGGCGCCGAGGTTGACAACGGAAAATCCCAGATGCGTGGAATCACGCTTTCCGGCGATGCGTCAATCAGCCAGAAGGATAACGGATTCCATTTGATCTCGCCCGGTTACTCGTTGTCGGGCGTGATTGAGCTGGGCGCGTACACGCTGACCAAGAAGGGCGAAGGCACCTTCTGCATTTGGACCGGCGGGACGACCGTTTCAGGATCGGGGACGCTGGAGGTTGAGGAAGGTGCAATTAGCGTCAACAAGGGTAGCCTGACGGGTAATGACGCGACGCTCAAGATTGATGCGACCGGAACGGTTGAGGTGTCGAACAATCTCACGTTCTCTGCCATCGAAAACAACGGGGCAATCAATTTCAATCCGGGTTCCGCCACAAACACCATCAGCGGCACATATTCCGGTACGGGTGTAGTCCGCAAAACCGGCAAAAACCTTGGGTTGATCTCGTTCCACAACGGCGCGAAGAGCGTTTATTACGTTGACCAAGGGACATTGGGGATATACAACCGTGTTAGCGTGTCGGGTAATCCTTATGCGTTCAACACGCCGGAAAATCCCAACGCCAACATGAGCGTGGTGGTGGCGGACGGCGCGACGTTTGATTTAAACGGCGTGGCGGACACCTCCTGCTCGGTGACACTCGCCGGCACGGGTGTCGGAGGCAAAGGCGCGTTCGTG
>JAFTCL010000067.1 GCA_017454745.1 Kiritimatiellia bacterium | reverse complement strand
CCCCCCCCATAAAAACGGCTTGCTTTTTCCCGGAATGTTTGGTAGATTTATCTCGTCACGCTAAAGGCATGGTGTCTTTAGGTGGTGGGGTGGGGGTTTTGCAATTACCTCTACTGATTAACCCATAACTAAAAAAGGAGTAACACATGAAGACGCTGGCAACTATGTCCGCATTACTGATCGGGGCCATGTTGGCATCCGCGCAAACCACAGAAGAGCTTACCACCAAGGAGGTCTTCAGCGGCAAAAACGGGGCGAAACTGCTTTACCGGCAATATGTACCGAAAGACCTTGCCCCGGACGCAAAGATTCCGTTGGTACTGTTCCTGCACGGCGCCGGCGAACGCGGCGACGACAACACCGCGCAATTGAAGCACGGTGTCGGGGCAATCATCAAATACAGCCAGGAAAAACAAATGCCGATCGCAATGCTGGTTCCGCAGTGCCCGAACAGCCAAATGTGGGTGAACAAGCCTTGGGGCGCCACCTCGCACCACATGGACAAAAGTCCGACCGGCAACCTCGCGATGGTCCTAAGCCTGCTGAAGGAAAAAATCACCTCGTTGCCGATCGACCCCAACCGCGTTTACGTCACCGGAATCTCCATGGGCGGATACGGTACTTGGGAAATTATCCAACGCGAACCTACGCTCTTCGCGGCGGCCATTCCGATTTGCGGCGGCGGCGACACCCGCGAAGCCAGGCGGATCCGGGACTTGCCGATTTGGGTGTTCCACGGCGATGCCGATATGGCGGTGCCAGTTGAACGCTCGCGGGCCATGGTTACCGCGCTTTGGGGTTGCGGCGGACACGTTTATTACCGCGAATATCCCAACATGAACCACGATGTCTGGACCCGCACCTACAACGACCGCGAAGTCCTTGACTGGTTATTCAAGCAAAAGCGCCGGTAAAACGGGACAATGCCATGCTGGAAAGCCTAACCATAGTGGCACGTCAGGTGGGTGTGCTGTTCGCGCTGATGGCGGTCGGTTTCATCGCCAACCGTCTAAAGGTACTGAAACAGGAAGCGGTAAAACCCATAGTTGACATTGAACTGCTGGTGGTAACCCCTTGCGTGCTGCTGCAGGCTTTCCAGCGCGATTACGATTCCCACATGCTGGCCGGGCTTATGGAGGCTTTGGCGGTAGCCGTGGGATTGCATCTGCTGTGCATCCTGTTCGCGACATTGCTGGTACATACCGCAGACAAACGCCAAGAGCGCGTACTGCGGTTCGCGGTGGTGTTCTCAAACGCCGGTTTTATGGGCATTCCTCTGCAATCGGCGCTGCTCGGCAAAGACGGCGTGTTCTACGGCGCGGCGATTATCGCCGTGTTCAACCTCTTTGTCTGGAGTTACGGGCTGGTACTAATGTGCGGCAGCGTCAAAGAGATCAACCCCAGAATGTTGTTCATCAATCCCGGCACCATCGGTTTGGCGATAGGGCTGCCGTTGTTTGTTTTCTCGCTGCGGCTGCCGCCGGTAATCAACGAAGCCACCAAATACCTTTCGGACCTCAACACGCCGCTTGCGATGCTGGTGATCGGCTATTACCTCGGAAACGCGAAACTCGCGGCGGCACTGCGCTGCCCCGCCGCCCACCTCGCGATGGCGCTGCGGCTGATAGTGGCACCGTTGCTGACCATCGGAGCGTTTATGTTTTGGCGCGGGATTGACCCGATTATGGCCCTCGCCGCAGTGATTGCCGCCGCCGCTCCAGTCGCGGCAATGTGCACCATGTTTTCCGCGAAATTCAACCAAGACACCCATCTTTCGGTCGCGACAGTTTCATTGACCACACTGTTGTCCATTTTAACCATGCCCTTAACCGTCGGGCTTGCCCGCGCTTTGTTAATGCGGCGGTAACCCCTTCTTTTACCTACCATTAAAACGGAGATTCCCATGAACTTAAAAACCTCGCTTGGCATTGACATCGGCGGCACCAAATGCGCTCTCTCAGCCGGAGAGTGTACCGCGGACAGCGTAAAGATTTTCCACCGGGAGGAATTCCCGACCGCCGGACTAACGTGGCGGCAAACGCTCGAAGAGTTCGCCTCGCGGATTGAAAAAATCGGCCGCCGGTTTGACAACATCGGCATCAGTTGCGGCGGACCGCTGGATTCCCGGCGCGGCGTAATCATGAGTCCTCCTAACCTGCCGGGGTGGGACAATGTTCCGGCGGTCGAGTTCTTTTCCAACCGTTTCAACGTGCCGGTTCATCTCCAGAACGATGCCAATGCCTGCGCGTATGCGGAATGGAAATTCGGGGCCGGGCGCGGGTGCCGCAATATGGTTTTCATGACCTTCGGCACCGGCCTCGGGGCGGGAATCATCATTGACGGCAAACTCTACTCGGGAACGAATGACAACGCCGGAGAGATCGGCCACATCCGGTTGGCGCCGGACGGCCCGGTTGGATACAATAAAGCCGGCAGCGCCGAGGGTTTTTGCTCCGGCGCTGGCATGGCGAAACTGGCCAAGATCCGGGCAAAGGAGCGGGGAACCGCGCTGCCGGACGATTTCAGCGCTAAAGAACTTTTCAAACGTGTCGATGCCGGGGACGAATTCTGTCTGGGCGTGTTCCGCGAATCTGCGGCGCATCTTGCAACCATCCTTGCCTACACCATCGACATTCTGAACCCGGAGGTAATAGTTTTGGGAGGCGTTTTCATGCGCCAGTCCGAACGTTTCATGCGTGAGGTTTCACCGATTCTTGAACGCGAGGCGTTGCCGCTGGCGCGTCAGGTTTGCCGGATTGTCCCGGCCGGTCTCTCGGAAAACATCGGCGACTACGCCGCGCTCGCCGTGGCCAACATGTAGCGGGAGGAGACCGTCGAAATGAACAAGCGAATGATTGCGATCCCGCTGGCGACCGCGCTGTGCGCCGCCGCGTATGCATCGATTGAGCCGTTGTCGTTGGACGGTGAATGGCGGCTTGACTACTGGCCGCAACCGGAACACGGGGCAATACGGACGCTGGCCATCCCCGCCCATGAAACCACCGCCGCCACCGTGCCGGGAAATTGCGAACTCGATTTGGTGCGGGCCGGGGTTCTGCCCGATCCGGAAATCGGGCTGAACGCCTTGACGTTCCGGAAATACGAGGGATATCAATGGCTATACACGCGCAAGTTCTCCTGTGCGGCGGTAACTGAAACCGCCGAACTGGTTTTCGACGGCATCGACACATTGGCGGACGTGTTTCTCAACGGTGAGAAAATCGGCGAAGCGGAAAACATGTTCATTCCGCACCGGTTTAACGCGACGGGCAAACTGAAAAACGGCGAAAACACCGTGCAAGTGCTTTTACGCAGCGTGTTCATCGATTCGCGCGACAAGACGCTGGGCGAACTCGGTTACACCATGCAGGGCGGAGCAGAGGGCGAACCCTACCGCAAGGCTGGACACATGGGCGGATGGGACATCTTCCCACGGCTTTTTGTCTCCGGGTTATGGCGGGGCGTGCGGCTTGAAGTGCGGCGGCATGAAGCCGATATCGACCAGACCAGCTGGATTGTCAAATCCGTCGACCGTGCAACGCGGCGGGCGGAGATATCCGGCTCCTGCCGCATCCGGATGCCATTCCAGCAAATCGGGATGGCCAAGGTTTCGGTCCGTCTGGCGAAAAACGGGAAGACCATTTCCGAACAATCATTCCCGGCCCGCCATTTCCACCAATCCTTCGCGATGTCGGTGCAAGATGTTGAATTCTGGTGGCCGCGCGGATATGGCGATCCGGTTTTGTATAACGCTTCCATCGAATTGACAGATTCCAACAACCGCCTTTTGGCAATGAAAGAAGAGCGGATCGGGTTGCGCACCGTCGAACTGGTGCGAGATGACGTATACAGTGCCGAACGTCCGGGCCAGTTTCTTTTCAAAGTCAACGGGGAACCGATCTATATCCGAGGCTCTAACTGGGTCCCGCTCGACGCATTGCATGGCCGCGACGCGGCTCTGCTGCATCCCACGCTGGAATTGTTCAAAGACTTGAACTGCAACATGGTGCGCGTTTGGGGCGGCGGTGTTTACGAACCGGACGCATTCTTTGACTGGTGCGACGAAAACGGGGTTTTGGTCTGGCAGGACTTCATGACCGGATGTTCGATGTTCCCGTTCAATCCCGATTACCAGCGGCAAACCCGCGAAGAGGCGGTTTCCGTGGTTCTGCGGCTCCGCAACCATCCGTCGCTTGCGCTGTGGAGCGGCAACAATGAGAACGACTGCGCAACGCGCTGGCGGCTGGGCCAATCCAAAACCGTCAACTGGAATCCCGGGGATGACGTCACCAGCCGCGTCACGCTGCCGCTGGTAATCAGGGAATTCGATGTATCACGCCCCTATCTGCCCAGTTCCCCATACTTCTCGCCTGATGTTGTCGCGGGCAAGGCGAAACCTAGCGAAGACCACCTCTGGGGGGCGCGGGCCTATTACAAGGTTGGCTACTACACCAACTCCCCGTGCTGGTTCGCGAGCGAAATGGGATATCACGGATGCCCGAACCGCGCGTCGCTGGAGAAAATGATGAGCAAAGGTAACGCCTATCCCTGGACCGAGGTCACGGGCAACGACCCGTGGAAAGATTTCCATTGGAACAAGGAGTGGCAGTTCAAAGCCTCCGACCCCTGGATGAACGGCTTCGGGGCACGGCGGAACTCGCTCATGACTAACCAGATTAAAATCATGTTCAAAGAGGTGCCGACCGATTTCGATGAATTCATCCTCGCCTCGCAAACCGTTCAAGCCGAAGCGATGAAGACCTTTGTCGAACTCTTCCGCGCCGACAAATTCAAAAAGAAAAACGGGTTGATCTGGTGGAACGTGCGCGACGGATGGCCGCAGATATCCGACGCGGTGGTTGATTACTACGGCGAAAAGAAACTCGCCTACCACGCGATCCGCAACTCGCAGTTCAACCAACTCGTGTGCATTACCGATGACGGACGCGTCAGCGCGGTAAACGACACCCTGCAACCCGTGAAAGGCAAAGTCAACGTATCCGACCTCGCCACCCGAAAAGTGCTGGTCGAAAAGGATTACGATGTGCCGGCCAACGCGGCGGCGGTGATTGACCGCGTGTCATGGACCGGACAAGGAGTGCTCTCGATTAAATACGAACAAGGCGGGGAAAAACACTCCAATTGGTTTCTGTACGGCGAACCGCCGTTCGACTTCCACACCATAGCCACGTTGCTGACGGAGGCGAGAAAATGAACCACCCGGATACGGTGTCGAACCCCAAAGAAATCTTCGCCCGGCTTTTTGACCGATATCCGCAACTGGAGGTCTGCGAAACCGCGATACATGCGGCGTTTGACATCCTCTACTCCTGCTATCGCAACTGCGGGAAAACCCTTGTGTGCGGTAACGGCGGCAGTGCCGCAGACGCCGAACATATCGTTGGCGAGCTGATGAAGTCTTTCATGCGGAAGCGACCGTTGAACCGCGAATTGGCGACGCAACTGCCGGATGAACTGGCGTCCAAACTGGAAGGCGCGTTACCGGCGGTATCGCTGGTCTCGATGAGCGGGATCATCACCGCCTTCGCGAATGACGTGGCATGGGAAACCGCCTTCGCGCAACAAGTGGTCGGTTTGGGGCGGAGCGGCGACACGCTGGTCGCGCTCTCCACCAGCGGAAACAGCGCAAACTGCGTCAACGCCGCCATTGTGGCAAGGGCAATGGGCATCCGGGTGGTGTCATTTACCGGTCAGCATGGCGGGCGGCTTTCCGAAATCGCGGATGTGGTGATTAAGGTGCCGGAAACCGAAACGTATAAAGTCCAGGAGCTTCATCTTCCGGTTTATCACGCGATCTGCGCGGCACTGGAGGCGGCACTGTTCTAGCCCAACCACCGAAATCCCAGACTGAAATCACGACGCGGTGGCGATGGAGAACAGTGCCATGAAGAACGCGGTATAAACAAACCCCACGATTCCGCCAACTAGGACAATCAGCACCGGCTCGATGATGATGCCGAACCGTTTGATCGCATTCTTTAGCAGCATTTCGTGGAAATCGGCGATCTCCGCAAGCGTGCTGCCCAAGGTTCCGGTCGATTCGCCGACCGCGGTCATCTTCGCAAGCATCGGCATAAATTCAGGTGCGGACGACAACGCCCCGGCAAGGCTTTCGCCGCCTATCACCGCTGTCTTGGCATCTTGCAGCCTTTTCACCAACCGGCTATTCCGCACCAGTAAAATAACCGTATCCAAACCATCCAGCAACGACACCCCGCTCTCCAGCAGAATCGATAATCCGCGCGCCATAACCGCGGTGCGTGACAAACGCAAAATTTTCCCGATAACCGGCAGATATAGTGCGGCACGATCGGTCTGTTCTCGACCATACGGGAAACGCCGGATTAAAAACAATGACAACGGTATCGCCGCCAATACAACGCAAATCCGCGCAATGTTACCGCGCATATAATTGGAAAAATCCAACAACCACCGGGTGATTGCCGGCAATGTCTGATTGGCTTGCGACAGGAAGGTTTCAATCTGGGGTATCACCTTGACCACCATAAGGGCAACCACCCCAATGGTCATCACCACCACCAACGCGGGATAGATCAACGCGTTGACCAACATCATCCGCATCTCCCGCGTCTGTTCCAAATGTTCCGCCGCCCGCCGTAACGTCATTTCCAATTCACCGGTCTGTTCCCCCACCTTAACCAACGCCAATGTGTAGGCATCGAAACAAGCGTAACCGCGCATCGCATCATGCATCGAAAGCCCGGACTCAATCTGTTCCGCAATCCGATTCCACACTCTGGCGCAACCGCGGCTGCCCGACTGTTCGGCGGCAGTACGCAAAGCCACCAACAGCGACAACCCGCTTTTAATCATCGATGACAACTGGCGCAAACCGAATTCGATATCCAACGCCCTCGGCTTACCAAAGATTCGCCAATCTGGCATCCGCCATCCGCCTCTCCCGGATCTGTCCGGCTCAAGCGACAACACCGCCGCGCCATCCGCGTGCAGTTGTCGTAACGCGGCAGCGCGATCCGCCGCGTCAATCTTTTGCGACAGCCGTCTACCGTCTGAGGTCTTAATTGCCGCTCGAAAAACCATAGCCACGACCTCTAGATTTCACGACAGACATCGGCGGCGGCTACCGTACCGTCGGCGATTTTACAGAGCGCGTCATGATAAAGGTTTTGGTAACCTTGGCTCTCCAAATATTCCAGCAACTCGTGTTCTTCGACATTCCGGGCAATCATCGAAGCGGCGGTGGCATCGGGGGCAAAAAGCTCGAACAACGCCACGCGGCCCAGATACCCGCGCCCCGCGCACGACAAACACCCTTCTGGGACGAAAGCCGCGCTGCCTACTGCATCTGGGCAACAAAGCAGACGCGCCTCCAGTTCGGTGAGCGCGGCGGGACGGCGGCATTCCGGACACAACCTACGCACCAGGCGTTGGGCGATGCTCATCCGCAGCGTGGCGGCGATAAGGTGCGGGACCAACCCCATGTCGGACAACCTCGTAACCGCGCCGACCGCAGTGTTGGTGTGCAGGGTCGATAAAACCAGATGGCCGGTCAGCGAGGCTTTTACCGCCACGTCCATCGACTCGGTGTCACGAATCTCCCCAATCATAATCACGTCAGGATCATGCCTTAACAACGAGCGCAGCACTTTGTTGAAAGTCACTTTGTCGGCAGAGTCAATCTCCGCTTGGGAAACGCCGTCGATCTCATATTCAATCGGGTCTTCCACCGTCAGGATATTCAACCCGCCCTGTGCCAGAAGACGACGGATTGAGGCGTACAGCGTAGTGGATTTTCCAGATCCGGTAGGCCCGGTGAGCAAAAACAACCCGTGCGGGGAAGCGAGCATCTGTTCTACGCATTCAAGATGTTCTGCCCGCATTCCCAACCGTTCCAAAGTCAACTGGTCGCGGTCCGACCCCAGCAAACGCAAGGTTATGCTCTCGCC
The DNA here is from genome assembly GCA_017454745.1 of Kiritimatiellia bacterium. Taxonomy (GTDB): domain Bacteria; phylum Verrucomicrobiota; class Kiritimatiellia; order RFP12; family UBA1067; genus UBA1200. The sequence goes on along the minus strand of JAFTCL010000067.1, from coordinate 53,132 downwards.
ATAACGGGTAGGAAGGGTCGCGGAACGCACATCCACCGCCGTAGCCGGATCATCGGGAAGCGGGCCCAACGAAAAACCGCCGTCCTGCGGGGCGCGGCGTTCGGCGATATCCATGCCGGAAAGCACCTTGATACGGCTGACCAAAGGTGCGTGCTGTTCCAATGGAAAGGCGCGGTAATCCTCCAAAACACCGTCCACTCGAAAACGGATCTGAACCGCATCGCGTCTCGGATCGATGTGAATGTCCGAAGCGCGGCGCAACCGGGCGGCGCGGAAAATTTCGTCCGCCAGCGCCACCGCGTCCTCAGCGGCGCCGGTTCTGGACGATACGGTTTCAGCGCCGTAAACCCGCACAAGAGCGCGACGCAATTCGTTGGCATCAACCGGATGGAACTCCATGGCCGACGCGCCGGTCTGGCGACGCAACAGTTGGCGCGTCGCTTCGTCAGGCGGATATAGGCAAGCCAAATGCAACACACCGCCGAATTCCGCCATTGGAATCAGCTGACGCCGGAACGCAACCGCACGGGGAATTCGACCGGCCAAAGCCGGGTCAATCCTTACCCTTGAAAAATCAAACAAATTCTCCGCCATCGCCGTATCTGCCGTTAAACCAACCCTAACCGCTTGCGCGCCAGCCATTCGGCACACAGTAAAACCCCAAGCAGCAACAGCAGCAACGGATGACACCACAGCAAAATTTCGTGTTGTTCCCGCAACAGCCCGCTTGGCTCGCCAAAGGCCTCCTCCAAATCCGGCACCTGATCCGGACGCAACCGTTTGCCGCCGGTCCCCGACGCCAACACATCCAACATTCCGGCGTCAGGGCGGGTCCGACCCAACTCAAGTGAACGTTTGGTGGCGGAGACCAGCAGTTCCGCCGCCGCGTCACCAAGCCGCCCCGATTCACCACGCACCGTCAAGCGACATGATCCCGACACCCCGGAAGGGATCTGAACCGTACCGTCATAAAAGCCGTCGGCGCCATCCCGCGGCAACAACCCGGCACGGGATATTTCCGCGTCTTCGCCGTTAGTTAGCACGGCCTCCAATCTGGATCGCTCCGCACCCGGAAAGCCTTTATCATTTAAACGCACTGTAACGCGCACCGGTTCACCCGAAGCATAAACCAATTTGTCCGTCCCGATGCGCAAATGGTCGTCACCCGCACGCAAACGTTCCCCTACCCCCCAACGCAAAACCTGTCCCCAAAAACGGTGGTGACGGACATCGCCGATCCGGTAGCGCAACCGCCAAGTCTGGTCGAATCCCAACCCCAACACCTTGCCGCGTCCCGCATTCTTGGCCACTATCAGCGCGTGGCGGTTCCGGTAACTCATAATCCGGCTGATATGCTCGGTAGCGTCCCTGACATCGGTCAACACGGGCTCGGCCCCTTCCCCCAATTCCACCGCCATCGCCAACACCTCGGTGCCGGGTTTAGCCACCGCCGGTAAATGCCAGTCGAAAGGCTCCAACAGCCGCCAGAACTCTTCGTTTTCCGATACACTGCCGGACTGAGACATCACCGGATGCTCCTGTCCGGCGGGTGTCAAAACCAGACGGAATTTGTCATCGGCGGTCGGCCAATAACCGTCGGGCCGAGACACAACCGTAAACGGGCAAAGTTCGGCAAACGGCGATTCCGGCGGAAATGCGAACGGCATCGAATGTGAACCGGCAATGGCCACCAATAGCGCTCCGCGCTCTTCCACGCAAGCGCGAATCTGGCGTTGCACCGCGTCGGACAGCACATCCGGCCCCAAGTCTCCCAAGATTATCACGTCAAACGCCCGCCAATCCGCATCATTAACCGGCCAGCCGCCGGATTCGGAATCGCCGAACGCCCGGGCAGTCGAAGCAGGAGGCAACGATTTCTCCGCCGCGCCGGCCAACTGGTCGGGATTGGTTAGCCAAAACTGCAAGTTGACCGATTTATCGCGGCCGAAAAACAGATTGCGCAAATACCGGAACTCCCATCTGGGCGAACGGTCAACCAGCAGCACATTAATCCGGTCATCGCTTACCGCCACCTCCACCGGCCATTGGTTGTTCTCCCGGAAGAGTTCACCTTCCACCGGTTCGACCTCCACCATATAGCGTTCTACCCCGCGTTCGTCAGGTTCGTGGGAAAGCCGGACCTCCCCAGTCCAGTCGTCATCCGTCACATTTAGCACACGGGAATCGACCTCCACCCCGCCGCGCAGCAACCGGACTTTAACCGATTGCCCAAGCATCCCGCAAACATGTACCGCAGAGACCAACCTCACCCGGTCGCCAAGAAAAATCGATTCCGGGGCCCGCACATCGGCAATGGAAAGGTCTTTCGGCAACTTCGTTCCGCCAACCATCACGCTGCAAACCGGCACCCCTTGCGCGGCTAATCGGCGCATTACCGGCAAAACCGAACTTTCCGAATTGTGGAGACCGTCGGATAACAGCAGCACTCCGGCCAATTGCTCGGAAGGAATCTCCTGAATCACTCCCTCCAACGCGCCCGTAATATCGGTGGAAACCGTTACCGCGGATCCGGTCGAAGCAAAATCGCCCATACCCGCCGAGACCAGATTTTGGGCAAAATTATAACGGGCCACGTCATAACGTTCACTCAGGGTGGAAAGAATTCCCGGTGCGCCGTCATCGCCAGTCAACAGCATTTCCGCCAATGCGACACGGGAAGTTTCGCATAACTTAAGTGTTGCTTGCCGGTCGGTGTCAGGCAGGCTTTCCCACACGGCATCGGCTTTCTCCGGATCGGCCGCCAAACTCGCCAGACGGGCCGAATCGCCGCGTCCGGTCCGGCGGCGATGCCATACGACCAAATCCGTTGCCTGCCATTGCCGATCAACGAACCGCATCGAATCGGAAACGTCGGTAAGCACCGCCACGCGTCGCGAAATTTTCCGGTTGGTGAGAAAAACCGCCACCGGCTGCATCAGCATCAGCGCCACCAAAACAATCAGCGCCGAGCGGATTGCAAACATAATTTTTCCGGCGCCGCCGCGATTCCCGTATTCCTCGGAAGTGGCGGCCGCCACCGCCATTATTCCGCCGCCGATCATCAGCGACGGCGCCCAAAGCGGCCAACCGCAAGCGAATGTCAACCACCTCGCCAGCAATTGCAATCCGCTCCACGCGGCGGCAACCGCCAACGCCAGTTTTGAAAACAGCACGCATACCTTGGGAATTCTCGACATCCGGTCCGCTGCGCGGGCGATCATCCAGCCGCAGACCAACAGCGCTACGAACAGCACCACGATTCCCCAAACCGGCCACTCGTCCGGCAACAAATCAGGACGCGCGTTTTCCATAATACCGGAAACGTCAGGTGTTGGCGGCGTGCGGACAAGAGGCGCAATTGTGGGCGCAATTACCGCAGGAAACATCCTCGCCAGTCCAGCAGTAGGTGCAAATCTTGTCACGCGGCAGACCGATTGCCTCCACCAGATCGTCCAAGCGCTGGAAAGCCAGCGAGGACAACCCCAGCTGCGCCCGGATATACTCCACCATCGCCTTATACTGCGGAGAATCGGGGTCGCGGTATTTTGCAACCACCTCATCCGACGGGTTCTCACCTTCCTGTACCCGGATATAACGGCGGGTGATCAAATCATAAATCGATTTGGAACGAGAGAAATTAAGGAATTTGCAGCCATAAAGCAACGGCGGGCAGCTGATGCGCATGTGCGCCTCTTTGGCTCCGTCGGCGAAAAGGCGTTTGGCCTGATGCCCGAGCTGGGTGCCGCGCACAATCGAGTCATCGCACATAACCAGACGTTTATCTTTGATCAATCCCGGAATCGGAATCAGCTTCATCGATGCCACGCGATCGCGCTGGCGCTGGTCACTCGGCATAAAACTGCGCGCCCAAGTCGGAGTGTATTTCACGAACGGGCGGATGTACTTCAACCCCGACTCGTGAGCGTAACCCAAAGCGTGCGAGGTTCCGCTGTCCGGCACCCCCGACACCCCATCGGCATCAATCGGATTGCGCCGGGCAAGCAAACATCCTGAACGGTAACGGGCTAACTCGACATTACGCCCCTCGTATGAAGATGCCGGATAACCGTAATAAACCCAGAGAAACGAGCAGATCGCCATCTTGTCGCCGGACGTGACTAAAGTCTGCACCCGGTCCACGGAAATCTCCACCACTTCGCCGGGGCCGAGGTCGCGCACGTAATCGTATCCCAGATTCGTCAACGCGCACGACTCCTGCACCACAATCATCGAATCCGCCTTACGACCGATGATCACCGGAGTGCGCCCATACTTGTCGCGGGCGGCGTAAAATTTCCCGTCCGAAGTAACCAGCAAAATGGAACAGCTGCCCTCGATCTTGTCCTGCACCGCCTGAATGCCGGCAGTGAACGAATCTTCCGATGCGATCATCGCCGAAACCAATTCGGTAGGGCCGACCATCCCGGAAGTGGTGGAGAACTGGAGCTGTAATTTTCGCGTTTCAAACAATTCCGTCATCAATTGCTCGATGTTGGCGATCATGCCAACCGTAACGATGGCGAACATTCCCAGATGGCTAGTCATGACCAACGGCTGGGGGTCGGTGTCGGAAATCACCCCTACCCCGACCCGCCCCGTCATACGCGTCACATCGCGCTCAAATTTGCTCCGGAACGGCGCGTTTTGGATGTTGTGAATCGAGCGTTCAAAGGTGCCGTTGTCCAGCACCGCGATACCGCCACGGTGCGTACCCAAATGAGAATGGTAATCCGTACCGAAGAACAAATCCATCATGCAGTCATTTTTTGAGACCACTCCGCAAAATCCGCCCATAACCACTCCTATCCGTTTTTTACTTATAGCATCGTAACCAGTACCTCGGCAGAACCGGATGCCGGCCACAGTGAAAACTCCGCAGCCGCCGCAGGAACCAACGCACTTCGTCCCGCACCCAAACCGACCGTTTCACCGCCTGACGACAATTCCACCGAACCGGAAACCACAAAAAACGCCGTAAACGACGAACCGTCTTGTTTAACCGTCAGCGGCTCGTTCAATTCCAGCTTGCGCAGCGTGAAATAATCGCAGGCTACTACCGGAAACCAACGGTTTAGCCCTTCGAGAGTGCCTGGCTCCGGGGTAATCATCTGCGGCGGCGGCAACGACCAGTCAATGGTTTTGAAAGACTCCTCAACGTGCAATTGGCGAGGTTTCCCGTCTGTTCCGACACGGTTCCAATCGAACACGCGATAGGTGGTGTTGGAACTCTGTTGCACCTCGTAAATAAGACAACCGGCACCAATCGCGTGCATCATCCCGCCGGGAATAAACAACGCCTGTCCCGGCTCAACCGGAAGTTCAACCAACTGGCGGTCCACCGTACCGTCGACGAGCGCCCCGCGCAACTTTTCCGGCGTCACGCCGCATTTCAAACCGGCGTAAAGTTTCGCTTCCGGGGTACGGTCCAACACCACCCACATCTCGGTTTTCGGCTCACCGCCGGTAGCGGCGGCATTGGCGTTGTTAGGATGCACTTGAACACTCAAAGCCTGACGGGCGTCGATGATTTTAAAAAGCAGCGGGAACGAACCCGGATTAGGGGCTTTCGTCCCGATCAACGCCGCGCCGTACTCTTTCGCCAAATCGTCCAAACGCCGTCCAGAGAAGGGTCCGCCGTCAACCACGCCCACCCCAGCCGGATGCGCGGAAATCTCCCACGATTCGGCACACACCTCAGGGGTACCGGAGCGATGGTATTTTTCCGGAATACGGCGGCCGCCCCAAAGGTTATCCTTGTAAACCGGTACAAACGTCAACGGAACGCGCAAATCCTCGCTCATCAAAAATGACCTCGTTTAAAGTTTGCGGATTTTCTGGCCTTCCTTGGAATCGCGGACTTCCCAGCCTTTGGCGGCCAATTCGTCGCGAAGCCGGTCGGACTCCGCCCACTGTTTGTTTTTGCGGGCTTCAGCGCGGGCCTCCACCAATGCGGCAATCTCGGAGGGAAGTTCGTCGCCGGGCTGTTTGCGTCCGAAACGCACCAAGCCCAGCACACCGTCCATCGCGTCAAACACCGCCAGCGCGGCGGCGGCATCACCGGAGCCAAACCCTGGAGTGAGCATCGCCTTGTTAGCATCGCGCACCAAGGCGAAAAGCGCCGCGAACGCTTCCGGGAGATTGAGATCGTCATTCACCGCGTCGGTGAAAGTTTGAAGCGCCTGTGCCGCCCAATCCGGCGTGGCGGCAGCCGCCGCGCCGGCCGCCCGTTCGGTCAACGCGTCCGTACACTCGTCAATCCGAGCCAGCGAAACCCGCGCCGCCGCCAAAGCGTCAAAGGTGAAATTGAGCGGCTGACGGTAATGGGCGTTAATCAGCACGTAACGGATCTCGCGACCGGTGTAACCCTTTTCAAGCAGATCACGCAAGGTGAAGAAGTTGCCGAGCGACTTCGACATCTTTTCGCCGTTCACCCGCAAGTGCGCGCAATGCATCCAGGTTTTTACAAAAAGTTTGCCCGTCGCGCCCTCGGCCTGCGCGATTTCGTTTTCGTGATGCGGGAAAAGGTTGTCGATACCGCCGGTATGCAGGTCGAAGGTTTCTCCCAGATACTTCATGGACATCGCGGAGCATTCCAAATGCCAACCGGGGCGACCGCATCCCCACGGCGAATCCCACACCACATCGCCGTCGTTCTCGTCCCAACCTTTCCAGAGGGCGAAATCGCCGTAACTCTCCTTCTCGTACTCATCCTGCGCCACCCGTGCCCCGGCGCGAAGGTTTTCGCGGTCAAGATGCGCAAGCCGGCCGTAACCGGGCAGTTTTGCGACACTGAAATAAATCGAACCGTCGTCAGACTGGTACGCCAATCCCCGATCGAAAAGGCGTTTGATCAAATCGATCATTTCCGGGATATGGTCGGTGGCCGCCGGATAGACCTCCGCCGACTGGACATTGAGGGTCTTGAGATCAGTGAAGAACGCCGCGATATAAGGCGCGGTGTATTCCTTCAGGGGTTTGCCGGACTGGCGGCTGCCGCGAATGGTTTTGTCATCCACGTCGGTCAAGTTCATCACCTGCTTTACACCGTAACCGTTGAACTGAATAACCCGGCGCAACACGTCCTCAAACGTGTAGGCCCGGAAATTGCCGATGTGCGCGAAATTGTAAACCGTCGGCCCGCAGGTGTACATGCGGACCGTGTTGTTCTCCATCGGAACCAGAGGTTCCTTGCAACGAGATTCACTGTTGTAAACTTCCAATGCCATTTCGCTATCCTTTCAAAATTACCGTTCCACCAGCGCCACGGCCTGCACCGCAATACCCTCGCGGTTACCCACCGCGTCCATGCCCTCGTTGGTTTTTGCCTTGACCGAAACGCAACCGACATCAATCCCCATCGCTGCGGCGAGCCGTTCCCGCATCGCATCGATGTACGGGCGAAGTTTCGGGGCCTCCGCCAACACCGTGGAATCGATGTTAACGATTCCCCATCCCGCCCCGCGCAACCGCTCTACTGTCGCGGCAAGCAACACCATGCTGTCGGCGTCTTTCCATTGCGGGTCACGGTCAGGGAAATGCTGCCCGATGTCCCCGTCCGCCACCGCGCCCAACAGCGCGTCAATTATAGCGTGCGCCAAAGCGTCGGCGTCGGAGTGTCCAAGCAACCCCTTGGAGTGCGGGATTTCAACACCGCCCAACACCAAACGGCGACCTTCTGACAATCGGTGCGAATCAAAACCTGTTCCAACTCGTATCATGGCGCAAAATTATACCGCTAATCGGGGCAAAAGCCAAGCGCAAAACAGTTGTTTTGTGGGCTGACCCCGTCTCGTCTTTAAGTTAACCTGCCGACTTCGTAAACATGGACGAAGAGCCACCCCTTAACAATCGTGGATTTGGCTTTACTATCAATCGGTAACTGTGATAGCATTTTTAATTGACAGCGGGAATGGCGCAACCCTCCCGTTTTTCCCCAACCGCAAATTATTATGGAGTAATTGCATTATGCGCAAATTCTATTTGTTGTCGGTGCTGGTTCTGCTCTTTGGATGCCAACAAGGCGAGGGGCGTTCCGGAAAATCCGATCTGCACCGCAATTGGCGTTATGTGGTTGCGGTTGACTCGTCAACCGCCAGCGACCCCGCCTGGACAAAGGTGGTGGACACACTGGTCACCAAATACAAAGCAAAAACGTTAACCTACGCCGACGTCTCGAAGATTAACGATCTGCTGCCGGAACTAAAGTCGATATCGCCCCGTTACGTATGTTTTGTCAGCAAACCCGAAATGGCAGGACGCGAGTTGATTGTCGAAGCGGCACAGCTGCTTCGACATATCGACGACGATCCTTACGGCGATGCTATTTGGGGCGTGGTAACCGGATATGACGCCAATGACGCGCTCCGAATGGTATCCAATGCCACCCCGAAAACTGTCAAAAGCATTGCATCAAGCATGGGCAACCCCAATATGCTCGACAGTTGGGAGTCCGGATTTGCCTCCGACGAGGGTAACCGCCATCAGTTGTGGTCGAAAAAAATCAACGGGACGGTTAAGTTCGAAAAGACGCTTGAGCCTGACTCCGCGGAGGCGCTCGCAAAATGTTTCAATGAAATCCCGGTGGATTATTTTGTCACCAGCGGCCACGCCACCGAACACGACTGGCAGGTAATCTACAACCAGCGCGCCGGTTCGCTTTTACACCGGGACGGCAAACTGTTTTTCCGCAGCTCCAAAAATGTGGACTACCCAATCAGTTGCGACAATCCCAAAGTTTACATAGCCGCCGGCAACTGCCTGATCGGTCACGTTGACCGTCCGGACTGCATGGCCACCAGCTGGATGCACACCGGCGGTGTGGCGCAGATGATCGGTTACACCGTCCCCACCTTTTACGGTTACTGCGGCTGGGGCGCGAAATCGCTGTTCGAGTCCGGACGCCATTCCGCATCGGAGGCGTTTTTCATCAGCACCCAGATGCTGCTGTGGGAACTCGGAAAACGTAACCCCAAACTGCTCGATATCGCCATTAACCCCAAAGAGGATCTAAACGTCAGAAAATTCATTCAGAAACATGGCGAAATCATTAAATCAAATGACGAGTTAGGGTTGGTTTGGGATCGCGACACGGTGGCGTTTTACGGTGATCCCGCGTGGCGTGTCACCTACCCCGAAGAAAAGCTCGACATCGCGGCCAGCGTCAACGGGAAGACCATAATCGTAAACTTTAAGCGCGATATGCAATTCCAAAAATCGATTGACGTTAAAGCCGCCCGCTCAATCTCGGTACTGTTTGACAACCCGCTGCCGCCGAACGCGAAGCTCTGCAATGCCGACGGAGCGGAAATTCCTGAGGCGGTGGTTACAGAGCTGTTTGCCATCATTCCGCTTGAAGGAACGTATAAAACGGGCGACAAGCTGCTCTTCACCCTGAAATAACCGGACGTTATTTTATTCGGTTCGCGGCGCGACGTCGAAATAGAAGCAGTCGGCGTTGATATGGCCCCAACCGCCCTTTTGCCGATCCACTATGACAATGCGGGCGGTACGGCCTTTGAATTCGCCAACCGGCCAACTTGCCCATTCCAACCGTTCACGGTTCTTCCCGGTGGCGGTTCGAACCACATTCCCGTCCACCACCAGATTCACGCAGGTTTTTTCCGCGAAGTTTCCTCCGCCGACCAGGAAATTAATGTGCGGCAACTCGATTTTAAACTCCCGCGAAGTCAGCGTACCCGTGGTGTCGTCGCCATTGAGATAGCTGTTGACCAGATATTTGCCGCTGTATCCGTCAACCGGATTCTGACGGGGCAGTGTTCCGCGCGCCGGGGCGCTGCCAAAAGCGTCCCCCTCTACGATCCACTCGGCATAAGTTCCGTCGTCGAAATCTTCAAACAGTTTGGCGGTCGGAGGCAGCATAACTCTTTTCGGCGACGGGTAGCCGATATCCACCCGCACCATCCTTTTTAACGCTTCCTCATCAACGCCGTGGTTGCATCTCCCTCCGGGCCGCATATACCAACACGCCAATGGCGCGAAATCGAGTTTAATGTCTTTGTTCCAATGCCACATTTCCATGTGGAATTTAATCGATTCGGAAAACGGTATCGCGTCCAACACCCGATGCCGCAAATTGACAACATTGCGGCGAATCCTTCCGTCCGATGATTTGCTTCCGTTTCCGATGCCGATGGGTTGGGCGATAAACGGATGGTCGAACGACTGATAGCGTCCCCAAGCGTAACCGAAATAATCCTCGCTTCCGGTTCCGATAAATGACGGGACAGATTCGCCGTCAATGAAAACCTTTTCATCGCCCTCGCCCCACCAGTCGGTCACCGGTTGCCAAAGCGATATCGCGGTTCCCACCAACAACCCCTGACCATCCAACTCCACGAAATCAAAATCATACTGTTCCTTTTGTTCGCCGCGACGGGACGGAACATCCGCATATTCATGCCAGCACGCGCCGAAATGCATACTGCGGTTAACGTCCCAAGCGTAATCGCCCAACTCCACCGACGATCCGGTCACCGAAATCGCCCGATCGGAATAATTGTGCAACGTTACCGCACATTCGCGCTCAAACGGCATCACCCAGCGGCTCTCCAATTTATTCGATCCGGTGCAGGCGGTGAACCAGCTTGAATACGGCTCGTAAGTGTAGCCGCAGCCAAAGAACTCGCCTACCGGCGCCCAAACCGTGCGCTCTCCGTCAAACTCGATTTCCATGACCGTGGTACGCAGCAACATGGGCGCATATTCGCTGTTCAAGTTCATGATCATGCGGCGGATTGCCCCGCCGCCGGACCGCGAGACCTTGCGGGTCGCCACACCGCCGGGCGGAATAACGCCATCCAACGACAACACTCCGTTAATTACTTTGCCATAACCGTTCATCCGCCATGACAACTTATGGTTGGCTTCGGCGATTGCCGGCGCATACTGTTTAAGCGCCTCCGGGGAGAACGACTCAACCTCGGTTCCGGACGGGTAGGAACGGGTTTCTATGTTGTAGTAAAACGCGCCGCCTTTTGCTTCGGGTATACGCACGTAAACCACCTTGCAGCTTTTGTCATACGGTATCGGAAGATACAAATCATGTCCGCGCCGATTGTATGCGGTGCTTTTTGCCACCGAATCGGACAATGGCGCTCCGCAAATCTTGCCACCGCTGACCACCTCAAGACAGTTACCCTCGACCACCAGATTGCCGTCGACAAAAATGCGGATGATCCCCTTCTCCGCGTTACCCGCCACGGTAATCCAGAATCTGGTAATCGCCCCGGGGCCGGCGGCATCCAGCATCAACCCGGCTTCATTCTCACCCTCCGCCGACACGCTCAAGAAATGGCTGTGGTCGTCGTTGGCAAACCATCCCGGCTGATCGGGAGTGATGCTTTTTCGGTCGTAGCTCGACCACAATCTTGCGGTGCGGCCAGGCTGAGGCAGATAGGTGTTGGCATCCGGGTCAAGCATTTCCGACAAAAGCGACCGCATCGTCACCCGATCTCCCGCAATTGCCGTCAAAACCGACATCCACAACGCCATAACGAAACCGAAACGAAGCATGGCAAACCTCAACTTCTGATTAAACATCCGGCAAAACGCGGTTACCCTTTGAAGCGTTCGCCAGTACTCCATAAACCGAGGGCGGGATTGCTGACAAAAAAGATCTCCTCGCCGTCCGGCATAGTTACCCAACCGTCGCGCAACTTCTCCGGATTGTAGCGGGCCATCGTTGCGGCACAATCGGCGTATCTGAAACCGGCGGCCTCGATCTCCGCTTTGGAAAGACCGCCAGCCGCATATGCAATGTTGAAACGCCCCTCCGAAGAACCGTGAATCAAATGGGCTGCCGCGCCAAGATTGTCTTGAAGGTCGGCGTTGTTCTTAACCGCCTCCAACACCCGGCCAGTACCAAAATAACCGTATTTGCGAATCAGCCGGTCGATCACCGGATCCTCGCCGAACTCCTTAACGCCCGGTGCCATTATCAACAACTCGCCGCCGTCCGCCATCGCCATCCTGGTCCGGTAAATCGCTTTGTTGCCCAGCCAGGTACTCTTGAACTCCGCCGGATCAAGATACACCACGCATTTTTTAATCGGGCGGTCCAGCATTTCAAAATTAACCTGCAAAGCCAACGCCGCAGCCCGGTTAAAAACATCGACCGTATCGCCTACAAAGAGACCGCGCACCGCATTCCCGCCGGATTGCTCATCCCGCCCAACCACGGTCTGCACGTACACCAGTTGCGGCAAGAGGTGACCGAAATGGTCGGATCCGTAATTGAAAAGTTTGCGGACCGGAGTGTCCGCACGGCCCATTATCCGCTCCATCCCGTAAACCGCGCCGACAAAATGGCTGCGGTTGATCGCCACCGCCCCGCCGGTACCCACGAAGAGGTTTTTGTTGTAATTGGCCATGCCGATAACTTCATGCGGCACCACCTGTCCGACCGACAAGATCAAATCGAAACCGCCCTCGACCAGCAGCCGATTCACCTGCACCGGCCATTCGAAATCAAGCTTGCCCTCGGTGATTTCCCGCACGTACTCCGGCGGCACCGTACCCAAGGTCACAACGTCAGTCCGCCAATTGTGCACCTTGAAAAGCGATTTCGGAATGTTCCCGAACATTTCCGTCAACTGGCCGTCGGTCATCGGGGAGTGCGTCCCCAACGCCGGCAACACCGCCGCCAACGCCTCGCCGTAATACTCATAAAAACATTGGGTGAGAAACCCCGCCTGGGAGTGGAAACGGGTGAAATCCGGCGGCAACACCAATACCCGTTTACGCGGGCCGAGTTTGTCCAATGCGGCAAACAGAGCCGTTTTCAGCTCACCGCGTCCCAGTCTGGAGGATACGCCGCCAATGTCCAGATAAATCATTAGTTTACATCCTCATGGGGGGACCGTTGCGCCGACGGTTTCCGCCCGGAGGCGTAGGCATGAACGGATTCTTGGGGTTACCGTCGCTGCCGGCCTTAACTGTGGCACTTTGGGTGCCTACCACCAATTTCTTCCCGACCAGATCGTCGGCGCCTTCAACCGCATACTGGGTTCCGTCAGAAAGTCCAATCTTCACGCCGACCGGGGTTGGCGATTCCTGCCCGTTATCAACCCAAACCTTTGGCCCCTTGATGTCGGTCTCCATATTTTGCGGCGTGTAGCGCAACGCCGCTGCGGGAATAATCACCGCATTGTCATTGCGTCCGACCTCAATCGCGATATTGGCGGTCATTCCCGGAAACAGCATCATTCCGGGATTTTCCGCCTCGATGATTACCGGGTAGGTAACCACGTTGCTTTCAGTGGTGGAGGCCAGCCGTATCTGCACCACCCGGCCCTCAAAAGTCTTCCGGTACGCATCCACGGTGAACCGCACCAACTGGTTGGATTTGACCATGCCGACATCAGCCTCGGGAACGCTGGCCTTGACCTGAATGCGCCGCAGATCGACTGCGATGGTGAAAAGCTGTTGCGCCGACATTGACGAAACCACGGTTTGCCCCTCGTCAACCGCCCGATCAATTACCACACCGTCCACCGGCGATTTGATGGTGCAGTATTCGAGATTGGTCTTGGCCTCCAAAACCGAGGATTTGCTTTGCTCCACCGTAGCTTCCGAGACTTTCAACTGAGCCTGAAGCGACCCCACCTCCGCCTCGGCATCGTCCAATGCCGACTGCGCGACCATTTTGCGCTTCGCCAACTCGCGCTGGCGGGCCAAAGTTTTCTGGGCCAACGCCAATTTGACCTTAATGTTCTCAACATTCGCCTCGTTTGATTTCAGCTGGGCGCATGCCTTATTGTATGCGGCCTCGTAAACGGCGGGGTCGATCAAAGCAATCACCTGGTCGTTGGTTACATTGGAGTTAAAATCGGCGAAAAGGCTTAAAATCGGCCCGTTGACTTGGGTTCCGACCGCGACCTCCTTAATCGGCTCAACGGTACCGGTGGCGGTAACCTCCTGTACCAACGGGCCGCGGGTGACATCCACGGTACGGAAAAACACCGTCGGCCCCTTTTGCAGCCCGCGCTGCTGATAATACCACCAACCGCCCCCGCCCAGTGCGGCAAGCAAAACTACAAACACCAGAAACTTTTTCATTTTTTATTCCTTCAATTGCGCGCTGGTCACAATTCCGATTAGGTAATCAATCTTAGCCTGCGCGTCAAGCTCATCATAATACGCGGTAACGACTTTGGCGTGCGCCTGGGTCACCGAAGTCTGGGCATCGGTACGCTCCACCGATGATGCCGTGCCAACCCGGTACTGCTCCTCGACAATCGCAAGGTTCTCTTTCGCCTGATCGTAAACCATTTTCGCGATGGCGGAACTTTCCCTCGCGCTGTCGCGTTGCGCCACCGCCTTAACCAGATCGGAATACAGGTTTTGTTCGGCCGCCGCCACTCTCGACCGGGCATTGCGCAAATCCGTGACCGTTTGGTCGATTTGCGCCAGATTACGTTTACCGTCAAACAAATTTTCCGCCGCCCGCAACGCGCCGGAAAAATTCCAAACCAACGGGAAACCGCGTCCGGACAAATCAAATGAAAAACCGAAGTTCAAATCCGGGAACAGTTCGGCAATCATCTCATCCACCGCAGAAAGCGCCGAACGCTCGCGGGCCTTCAGCACCGCCAGCGACGGCGAATTCTCGCGGGCGATGACCATCAGCATATCGGCGTCATGCTCCACCAGCGGACGCGGCAGTTCAGATTCCGTCAAACCGTATAGCGGCGATTCTGCCAGACCCAGCGACAAATTGAGGTCGCCCTGCGCGGTCTTGACATTATTGCTGGCGGTGATTACGTCCAAACAGGCGTTTCCCCAATCCACTTTGGCTTTGGTTACGTCGTACTGCATCCTGGTACCGACCTCCAGCATGCTTTCCGCCTCTTCCAGATGCACCCGGTACTGGTTGGCGTTTTCCAGCGCAACCGCCAACAGCTGCTGCCGGCGCAAGCGTTCAAAGAATGCGGTCCGCAACGCATAGACCACCTCAATCTGGGTCGCCCGCAACTGCTCCTCGGCGGCGATAATCTGTTCTACGCACTGGCGATCTTTCGCGTCCAGTTTCCCGAAATCGTACACCAGCAAATCCAACCCCAGACTACCGCTCCACGATCCGGAGGTGGTGCCGCTGTAGGGATGGACGGCGGCGTTGTTTGCCGTGGATCTGGTGTAGCCGCCGCTCGCCGAGATTTGCGGCAACCGCGACGAGCGGGTCATCTTCAACTGCAGTCTGGCCGATTCCAAATCCTGCCGAGCCTGGCAGATCGACGGGTGGTATTCCAGCGCGATCTGCTCCAGTTCGGTCAGCGAATAATCACGGCCCGATATCAGTCCTGCCGTTTCCGGCGTAACCGTGAACTCGCCGGGAACCTTAATGTCCTCGTTTTGAACGGTTCTAGCCCGGTCCACAGTTTCGCAACCGTACCAGCAGGTTGTTAAGGCCACCGCCAAGGTGGCCACACGATTAAAATTCACTCGAATCTCCTTACGGTTTTCCGCCGCCATCACTTTTATTCAATCCCCCACAGATCGTCCAGTCTGGCGTAAGAGGACCAAATCTGCTCCGGATTCAGCGACTCGGCATAAGAGGTGAACGATGTCTCAATGTCAAAATCATCGCCGTAGAAGGAATACTCTTCGCCGCACTGGTAACTGCACACGCAGGGGCGCACCCCGTTGCATCCGCAGGCGCAACCGCACGGGATCTCAACCGCCGGAGCGGCGGTTTCCGTTACTACGGTTTCCGGAGCGGTAGCCGCATAAGTGACGGGCTGAATCGTTGCCGGTGATGTGCTAACCGGAGCGCACACCGTCTCCACCGGCTGTTCATACACCACGGTGGTGGTCGGATAGTAATACGCCGCGCGGTAAACCGGCCAAGGGTTGTAGGTATAGGAGAATCCGCCATACCAGCCTAACCGCCAACCGTCATAATAAAACCGTGAATAGTGCCAACCGCTATTCCACCAGTAGTCGCGGTAATAGTAGGGATAGTAATCCCAGCTGCTATAGTAATAGCGGGGGTAACGGTAACCGTAGTACGGGCCATACCAGCCATCCCATCCCCACAACGCCCCAATGGCGAACCCTACCCCGCCATACCAGCCGTGGTGACGGTAATAATGGTGCGAAGGACGCCCCCAGCGCGGGGAACGATCCCAACGCGGCGAAGGATGCCAACCGGGGGCGGGAGACGGACGGAAACCGCTGCCGCGAGATGGCGGGCAATCCCTCATTCCGCCAATGCTGCGGCCGAAATCCCGATTCCGGCCCAAGGTGCCGCCGCCGGGAATAGAATGCATACCGCCGCCCAGCAGACTGCCGCGCCCTCCAGACATCGGAGAATGTCCAAACGCGCCGGAACCGGGAGCCCTTTGCACTCCGCCCAGATTCATCCCGCCCGAGGAATAACTCGGATTATGGTGCATCGCACCGCCGCCGAAAGCGGATCCGCCCGCATTGCGGACACTGTGCAATCCGCCGTTAACCGGTGCGCTGTGCGGGCCATTTACGCCGCCTGGAGCGGTGCGCGGTACACTGGCCGGGGCGCTACGGTCAGGGAACGTCCGCTGCGCCGGGGACGCACTCGGAACCGAACGAGGGCCGCCGCTGAATCCGCCGCCGCCGGGAACACTCCGCTGGATGTTGGCCCCGCCGGGAGCAGTGCGCGGGGCGCTGACCGGATCACTGCGTCCGGGATACGTCCGCTGCGCCGGGGACGCACTTGGAACCGAACGAGGACCGCCGCTGAATCCGCCGCCGGGAACACTCCGCTGGACGCTGGCGCCACCGGGAACACTGCGCTGGATATTAGCTCCGCCGGGAACACTGCGCTGGACGCTGGCGCCGCCGGGAACACTGCGCTGGATATTAGCTCCGCCGGGAACACTGCGCTGGACGCTGGCGCCGCCGGGAGCGGTACGCGGGGCGCTGACCGGAGCGCTACGGCCGGGATACGTCCGCTGCGCCGACGACGGGCTTGGGGCCGAACGGGGACCGCCGCTGAATCCGCCGCCGCCGGGGACACTACGTTGAATACTGCCGCCGGGCATCGAACGGGACCCGCCGGAAAATCCGCCACCGCCGGGAGCGGAACGCTGGCCGCCGGAAAATCCGCCAGAGTTGGGCATGGCGCGCTGGCCGCCGGAAAATCCGCCGCCTCCGGGTGTCCCGGAACGCATTGACCCGGACGGCCCGCCGCCGGACGGGCCATTGCCGCCATGACCGCCCCCTCTGGCAAAGCAGGGCATTGCCAATGTCAAAAGCGACAAGGCCAAATATGCAGTAAGTTTCCGTTTCATTCCGCACCTCCTACTCTACACCACAAGTGTTTATGAGTTGGTTATTTTAAGCTATCGGCAGCAATAAATCAAGACCCATGTTGAAAAATTGCGCCGTCCGTCAATTGGTGTTAACGCACGGAGCGGGAAATTATTGCCAAAATTTAAACATTTGATTAAAACACCTGCTGAAGCCCGCCCGACGGACCGGTTTAACCGCCGGGGGCGCATACGCATAATCGATCGCGGACAGAGTAGCTTTTGGCATTGTGTTTTAAAAGCGAATATGCTATCATTAACTTTTCACCTTTTGGGAAAAGGTGCATTCAAGGAGAAATAATGTGATGAGCGAGACGAATGGCGGCGTGGCCGAAAACCTGCCCAGACCGGAAATTGACGCGGACGAATGCAAAAGTTGCGGACGCTGTGTGGCGGCCTGCCCGCGGCATTGCCTGAAAATCGAATCCCGGCTGAATCGGCGCGGAGTATCCCCGGCGGCCTACATCGGCGAAGGGTGCATTGGGTGCGCGATTTGTTTTTACAACTGTCCGGAACCGTACGCAATTAAGGTTTTGAAAAAATAGGGAGTTGTCCATGACGAAATTTGTTAAAGGCAATGAAGCGGTGGTAATCGGCGCCTTGTACGCCGGTTGCGACATGTATTTCGGTTATCCGATCACCCCGGCCAGCGAAATCGCCCATGCGGCGGCGAAATGGTTCCCCTCTATTGGCCGCGAGTTTTTGCAGGCGGAATGCGAAACCGCATCGATCAATATGCTTTACGGCGCGGCCGCCGCGGGGAAATTGACCATGACCGCCACCTCGGGTCCCGGTTTCTCGCTGATGCAGGAGGGCGTGTCGTACATGGCGGGTGCCAACCTGCCCGGCGTTATCGTGAATGTGATGCGCGCCGGTCCCGGTTTGGGTAACGTTTACCCGGAGCAGGGCGACTACAACCAGGCGGTTAAAGGCGGCGGCCACGGCAACTACCAGTGCATCGTGCTGGCGCCGGCAAGCGTCCAGGAGATGTGCGACCTCACCATGCGGGCGTTCACCCTCTCTTTCAAATACCTTACCCCGGCCATCGTGCTGGCGGACGGCTTGCAGGGACAGATGATGGAAACCCTCGTGCTTCCGGAAAAGGAACTTGAGCGCCCCGACACCTCAAGTTGGGCGGTACACGGCGATGCCGCCACCCGGAAGAATCTGATTACCTCGATTTTCCTTGACGCCCCGGCGCAAGAGAACCACAACCTAAACCTTCAGGAAAAATACCGCCACATGGGCGAGGACGTGGACAGCGACACCTACCTCTGCGACGACGCCGAACTGGTGCTGGTGGCTTACGGCATTTGCAGCCGAATCGCCCGGACCGCAGCGGAAACGCTCCGCGCCCAGGGAATCAAGGCGGGTGTCTTCCGTCCCATCACCCTTCACCCCTTCCCGCAAGACGCACTGGCTAAAACCGTCGAAGGCCGCAAGGCGATGGTGGTGGAGCTGAGCGCCGGGCAATTCCGCGATGACGTAATGCTCCATCTGGCCAAAGCCGGACGGTTCCAGGAGGTTTCGCTCTGCAACCGCATGGGCGGAATGGTGGTGTCGGTGGACGAAGTGGTGGCCGCCGCAAAAATCGTCATGGCGTAACGGAGGATTTTACAATGACGGAAAAGAAAACTTTGGGAATGTACGACTCCTTCATCCGCAGCGGCAAAGAGACCCGCGCCACCCATTACTGCGCGGGATGCGGACACGGGATTATCCACAAACTGGTCACCGAGGCAATGGTGGAATTGGGTATTCAGGACCGCACCGTGATCATCAATCCGATCGGCTGCTCGGTGTTCGGCTACTACTACTGGGACTGCGGAAACGTCGGCGCCGCCCACGGCCGCGCGGCGGCGGTGGCTACCGCCATCAACCGCGCCCACAAAAACGCTTGCGTGGTTTCATATCAAGGTGACGGCGATCTCGCGGCGATCGGTTTCAACCACACTTTCCAGGCGGCCAACCGCGGCGAACACATCGCGGTGATTTTCGTCAACAACGCGATCTACGGCATGACCGGCGGCCAGATGGCGCCTACTACGCTGGAAGGCATGAAAACCAAAACCTCCCCCTTCGGACGCGACCCGCTCACCTGCGGTTACCCGATGCACGTTTGCGAGGTGCTGAACCAGCTTAAGGCTCCGGTATACATCGCGCGGGTTTCGGTTGCCGACACCAAACGGATCATGCAGGCCCGGCAATCCATCCGTAAAGCGTTGGAAATTCAGCGCGATGCCAAAGGTTACGCTTTCGTCGAGGTGATCTCCCCCTGCCCGACCAATCTTGGCCTCGACCCGATCAAGACCGCGCAATTCTGCATTGACCAGATGGAAAAAGAATATCCGGTGGGTGTTATCCGCGATCTCACCGCCACCGCCGAACCGCGCAAGCCCGACGCCGCCACCCCGACCTGCAGGGAGTATTTTGAAAATGACGAATCGCAGGCGCCGGCCGCAGAGGTGGATCATTCCGCCAAGGAATTGCGTCTGAAATTCGCCGGTTTCGGCGGTCAGGGGATTCTCTCGCTCGGCATTTGCGTGGCGGAAGCCGCCCGCATGGAAAAACGTTTCACCACCTGGTATCCCAGTTACGGCCCCGAACAGCGCGGCGGCTCCGCCTCCTGCTCGGTGGTTATCTCCGGAACCCCGGTGGGGTCGCCGGCGGTTGACCACCCCGATGTGCTGGTTTGCATGAACCAGCCTTCCTACGAACGTTTCTTAAGCGACGTGAACCCCGGCGGCACGGTAATCGTTGATTCTACCGTACCGCTCAATCTCCCCGCTCCCGACGGTGTCCGGGTGGTCCAAATGCCGGCCATCGATCTGTCTATCAAACTCGGCGTGCCAAAGGCGGCGAACACCATGATGCTCGCCGCGCTGATGAAACTCAACGTCACCGGGTTAAAGAACGAAAACCTGCTCAACGCGCTCTACGCCAGCTTCAAGAAAAAACCGGCGCTGGTGGAGAAGAACAAAGAGCTGGTCAAAGAAGCCGAGCAATGGATTGAGGACAACTTGAAGTAAACGATAAGGCGCGACATGAAAAGACTTTTTGTAAACGGTCGGGAAATCACCCCGGAAGTCATTCAGTTTGAGCTGGAACGTTTGATACGTTTCTATGCCGAACACGGCATGCCGCAGGATCAAATCCGCCAGCAACTGCCGCAACTGACCCAGCAGGCCAGACAACAGGCCATCGGATCCAGACTCCTGATGGACGAGGCCAACCAGTTGGACATTCCGGTTACGGACGGCGAGGTTGACGACCAGCTTGAAAAAATAAGGCGGCAGTTGGGCGGCGACGAAAAGCTGAACCGCGCCCTGGCCGAGCGCAAGACCTCGTTGCACGATTTCCGCGAACAGCTTCGGCGCGGGCGCCGGGTTGACAAACTGGTGGAAAAAATCACCGCCGGGGCGGAAGACCCGTCCGAAGCCGATTTGCTCTCCCATTTCAACGCCCACAAATCCGAATATTCCAAATCGGAACGGGTGTTGGCTCAGCACATCCTGATTTCACCCGACGGCGACACCGAAACCTCCAAGCAGGAGGCCCGTGACAAAATCCGCGCCATCCGCAAACGCATTGTCGAAGAGGGGAAAAACTTTTCCGACGAGGCGGCGGCCCACTCGATGTGCCCAAGCGGCAAACAAGGCGGCTCGCTCGGCTGGTTCAGCCGTGGCATGATGGTACCGGAGTTCGACAAGGCGGTCTTTGAGATGCGGGACGGCGAGGTCAGCGACATTATCGAGACCCAGTTCGGTTTCCACATTATTTACAAGACCGCGCACGAAGATGCCGGAGAGCCGGATTTCGACGAAGTGCGCGAGCAGGTCCGCGATTTCCTGCGGCACAACCGCCGCGGAGAACTGATGGCGGCGCACGTCAACGAATTGAGAGAAAAAGCCACTATCGAAGAACGCGACTAACCCGCAAAGGATACCCGGCATGAACAAAAACACCATCGATGTGAATTATGTGGCGGAACTGGCGCGGCTGAAACTTACCGATGAAGAATCGCAGCTCTTCCAGAGCCAGCTCGGCACCATTGTGCAGTATGTGGAAAAAATCCGCGAACTGAATGTGGAGGGTGTGGAGCCGACCCTGCACGGGCAGGATCTCTGCAACGCCTTCCGCAAAGATGTTGTGGTGCCGTCGATGGATCGCGAGGATGCGCTAAACAACGCCCCCGCCCGCCACGACACCGAATTCATGTTGCCAAAAATCGTGGAAGACGCCTAAACGCTTCCCTGTTATAAACATACCGAAAACCCCAACCGGAGGTCTGCAATGCGCTTTAACATCGCCGCCGCCGCCTTTTTGTCTGCTGTTTCCGCCTTTTCAGAACCGGTCTTGACCGAAGCCGGACGCGAAATCCCGCTTGTTCAGGATGTGGACGTGTTGGTTATCGGCGGCACAACCGCCGCCGTGGCGGCAGCCCGTCAGGCAGCAGCCGCCGGAGCGAAGGTCTTCCTTGCCGCGCCGCGCCCTTACCTCGGCGAGGACATGGCGGGCAAACTGCGTTTACGGTTGGAAGAGGATGATGACAGCTCGTCCGAGATCTTCCGCCGCATTTTCACTCCGGAAAACAATCTCGGCGGATCTTTGCCGTTCACCTACAGTGCCGACCAGACGGCGCAAAAAGCCCACCCGGACCCGAATTTCAATAAACTCAACGACGGCCATTTCGACGACAACACCCGCGACAGCGTCCAATACGGCGGCGATGTCACCATTACCGTTGATCTGGGCGCGGTTATCGAATCGCAGGAAGTCACCGCCGTCATCTACAAACGCGATGTGAAAGACGGATTCGGCACCGCCTCCATTGCCCTCTCCGGCAGCGTTGACGGTACAAACTGGAGCGCGCCCGACACGGTGTGGGAAAGTCCTCCGGCGGAATTTTATGAAGGGGCCAAGATGTCTTGGCCGATCACAAAGCCTTACCGTTACTTCCGGTTAAAATGTGTTAAAGACGAACGTTATCCCCGGCAGCTGATCGGCGAGATCATGGTGCATCCCCGAAACGCCCAGTCCGGCCGGGCGCTGGCCGATCGCACCACCCCGCTCCGGGTTAAGAAAACTTTGGACCGGGTGCTGTTGGACAATTCGATCCCATTTTTCACGGGCACCTTGGTCTGCGGCATTTTGACCGACGAACGCGGTCAGCCCGCCGGCGCGGTGATGGCCAACCGCAACGGACGCCAGGCCATTAAGGCAAAGGTGATTATCGACGCCACCGAACGGGGACAACCGGCCCGGATGGCCGGCGCGGCATCCGCGCCTTTTCCCGCCGGCAACTACGTGTTCCGGCGAACCGTCATTTCCGGCGAATCTCCGCACGCCGAACATGTTAAGGTTTCGGAACAACTCGGCATTTATCCGGTGCGCGTCCAAGGCAACCGGGAAACCGGGAAGATCGACGCCCGCATGTTCTTGTGCGACATCGAACTGCCGATGAAAGACGGCTCCGCCCGTTCGTTCGCGGAAGTGGAACAGAAGGTGCGCGACCTTACCTTCACCCCTACCCAAACCGAGGCCGCCGACACGGTGTCATTCTTGCCGCCCGACCATTTCTACTGCAAAACCCGTTCCTCGGAAAAATGGTCCGGTCCAGAGCGTTTTGATATAAACGCCATGCGCCCCAAAGACGCCGAATGGATCTTTGTGTTGAGCGCCTTGGCGGATGCTCCCCGCGAAATCGCGGAAATTCTATCCCGTCCCGGGAACTTGATGCGGATTGGCGAGCGGGTCGGCAAAGCCGCCGCCGAATTGGCAAAAACACGTACCAATGTCCAAAAGGTAACCTTGTCCGGCAAACCGACGGAAAACACCGCCGTAAAGGTCGGCGAACACACCAAGACATTGCCGCAATATCTGGTAAACACCTCCGGAACAGTCAGCGCCGCACCGCGAGATTTGCCAGTGCTGGCCGAGTGCGACGTATTGGTGGCCGGAGCCGGAACCGGCGGCGGACCGGCTGGTATCGCCGCCTCCCGTCTCGGGGCAAAAACCATTGTTTGCGAATACCTTTATCAAATGGGCGGAGTCCAGACGGACGGTCTGATCGGCTCATACTATTGGGGCAACCGCGTTGGATTCACCTCGGAAATCGACGCCGGGGTTAAAGCCACCGGAGCTGTGTTGTCGCAATGCAAGTCGGAATGGTATCGTAAAGAAAACCGCAAATCCGGAGCGGAAACCTGGTACGGCACGCTGGTGAACGGCGTGATAGTAGAGAACGGGCGCCTGACCGGCGTGGTGGTGCTTGCCCCTGACGGGCAACGCGGTGTTATCCGGTGCAAAGTGGCGATCGACTGCACCGGCAACGCAGAACTCCCCGCCTTGGCCGGCGAGGAGACGGAATTCATCACCGATGCCGAACTGGCGGTGCAAGGGGTAGGCATGACCCCACGCAACATGGGGGCCAGTTACACCAACACGGATATCGGATTCTGCGACGACACCGATTCTGCCGACCTGTTTTTCTTCGCTTTGCGTTCCAGGCTCAGCATGGGCAACAATATTTGGGATCAGGCGCAGGTGGTCAACAGCCGCGAACGCCGCCGCATGGTCGGGGCGTTTTACATGTCGCCGCTCGACGTCGTGAACGAGCGCACTTACCCCGATGTCGTGGTGCAAACCTTCAGCAACTTCGATTCGCACGGCGAAACCGTGCACGAACAATTCTTCATCGAAGATCCCGGCCACCACGGCATGAAAGTCAACCTCCCCTACCGCTGTTTCCTGCCCAAAAAGCTTGACGGCTTGCTGGTCACCGGCTTGGGGATCAGCGCCCACCGTGACGCCATGCCGATATTAAGAATGCAGCCGGACGTGCAGAACCAAGGTTATGCCGCCGGGGTGGCTGCCGCCATGTCGGTCAAGGACAGCGTTGCGGTCCGTAACGTTAACATTCGCAAACTCCAGCGCCATCTGGTTGAGAAGAAGATTCTGCCGGAAGAGGTTATGAAATGGAAGGATTCTTATCCCCTGCCCGATCAGAAATTCAAGGACGCGGTCGCCTCATTGCCGGACCAGTATCATGGGCTGCAAGTGCTGCTGGTTGACTCCGCCCGCAGCTTACCGTTGCTCCGCAAGGCGTTCCGCGATGCCGAAAACAATTCTGACGCGAAATTCGTTTACGCCCATGTGCTGGCATTGTTGGGCGACCGCGAAGGCGAGTCGCTGTTGATTGATAAAGTCAAATCCGCCAGTTGGGACAAAGGTTGGAATTATCGCGGTATGGGGCAATACAACCGCAGCGTCAGCTGGCTCGACAGTTACATCATCTGCCTCGGGCGGTGCAAATCGGACAAAGCGCTTCCTGCCATCATCGAGAAGGCGGAGCAGCTTTCACCCCAGCACGAATACTCGCATTTCCGCGCCATCGGTTTGGCGTTGGAGGCAATCGGTAAACCGGACGGGGCGCAAGCGCTGGGCGAGTTGCTTAAGAATCCGGAAATCGGCGGACATGCCATTGCCATGGGCAAAGACATCCCGGTTTTCAAAGATTACAGCAACAAAAACGGCGATTGGGAACGCACGTTATGTTTGCGGGAACTTGCCCTAGCCCGCGCACTGTACAGGATTGGCGATTACGAAGGAATCGGCAAACGCATCATGACCGCCTACGCCCGCGACCCGCGCGGCGCGTACGCCACCCACGCCAAACTAGTCTTGGGCGAAAAATAAAATTCCAACGCCAAACTGTCAAATTTTGACAGTTTGGCGTTGCAAAATTCATTCGCGGGTCGGCTTTGCCTTGACAGTCCGATAAGATATGTGATATGATTCCTCACAAAAAGAAACAGCCGTTTCAGAAACGGCGGTTTCAATCTTTTAAGCGGAGATTATTATGCGCTTTTTCGACAGAGAACGAGAACTTGAGTTGCTAGCTGACATTGAACGGCAAAGCCATGAATCTGCAAGGTTCACCGTGCTGACGGGCCGTCGGCGCGTCGGCAAGACCTCTCTCATGCTTAAAGCTTACCAAAAGACGGACCTTGCCTATCTGTTCGTGGAACGAAAAAGCGAAAAAGACCTCTGCCAGACATTCAAGGAAGAACTGGAATCCAGCTTGGGGATGATGATTCTTGGCGAGCCTATCCGGTTTGAGCAGATATTCGAGCAGATCATGCGCTTTGCCACTCAGAAGCCAATCACCATCATAATCGACGAGTTCCAAGAGTTCCTGAAGGTCAATCCGTCCGTGTTCAGTTCGATACAGAAACTTTGGGATTTGCACAAAGGCGCGGCCAAGATAAACCTGATTGTATCCGGTTCAGTCTATACTCTTATGCAGAGAATCTTCAAAACTAAGAAGGCGGCACTTTACGGTCGGGAAACGGCCTTTATCAAGATTGAGCCGTTCGGGGTCGATGTCCTCAGACAGATACTTGCGGAATATTCCCCCGATTTCACGAACGAGGACCTGCTGGCGCTTTGGACATTTACAGGCGGAGTTGCGAAATACGTGGAACTGCTCATCGACGCCGGCGCATACACGCTAGAAGCCATGTTGGAACGAATAGTGCTCGAGGATTCGGTATTTCTCGATGAAGGCAAAGCCGTGCTTGTGGATGAGTTCGGAAAGGAATACGGCACGTATTTCTCCATCCTTTCCGCCATAGCGGCTGGTCATACGTCGCGCAACGAGATAACCCAGGCCATTGGAAGAGACGCGGGCGGATTCCTCAACCGCCTCGAAAACGACTATTCCATCGTGGCAAAGGTCCAGCCGTTATTTGCCGCCAAGTCGGCGAAGTCTGCGCGATATCGCCTTGACGACAATTTCTTCATCTTCTGGTTTCGCTTTATCTTCAAATACGGTTTTCTGCTTGAAATCAAGGGATACGACCGGCTTAGAGAGATAATCCGCCGCGACTATGCCGCGTTCAGCGGTTTCGCTCTTGAGCGGTATTTCCGACAGAAGTTCATCGAATCCGGGCGTTGGACACGCATTGGAACGTGGTGGAACCGCAAGGGAGAAAACGAGATAGACATTCTCGCCGAAAATGAACTAGATGGCACTTATGCCGTATGCGAAGTTAAACGGGACAAGGATCGAATCAATCTTGGCATCCTCAAGGCAAAGTTCGCTGCGTTTGTCCGGGCATCCGGCAAGTGGTGCCGCGCCAAGCCGCAATTTTTAGCACTTTCCATTGAGGATATGCAGGGTGATGGGGAGAAGTGACGAGTGAAGAGTGAAGAAATGAAGAATGAGTGATCCGTGATTAGGGGTCAGGGATTAGGGGTTAGCGGCCGGCAACTTGTCGCTTGTCGCTGGCCGCTTGTCCAACGGTCCGACCAACTTTTTGCTAGTGGAAATACGGGTCTTTTTGCTTAATCTCTTCTGGCGTAAGCCCCTGCATCTCATGCGGGAAGACGATCCAACTGTCGTCAACATCGCGCACAAAATAATCCGGCTTAAGCTTGGTGGTGTTTTTAGAGGGTTTCCAGTAAGTGCAGGCCAGGCGGTATTCAATGCCCAGATCCGTCAGTTTGACGTGCATCGCCAGCGCGGTTTTCCCGGTGTCGAAAACATCATCCACCACCAGCACCCGGTCCTGCCGACCTAATGCCGCAAAGACCGACTCCTCCCCCTCAAACACCACACTCCCGGCGTTTTCCCCGATCCCGGTATAGGAATAGCATTTGAGCGGCATGTGCCGCAGTTTGACGTCGTGGTAGGCTAGATACTCGTGGACTGCCACCCCCACCGGAGCACCGCCGCGCCACAACGCCAAAATGCAGGTTGGACGCCATTGGTCATCATCCAACACCAGCTTGGCCAAACGCCAAATGTCGCGCAAATAATCGTTAGCCGACAGAAAAAGCTTCGCCATAGCCGATTAATCTTTTACAGACTGAAAGACGGGATCTTCAGAGTCTCGCCGCCTTTGACCGCCGAGAGGTGGGCGTAAATTCCGGAAACCGTGGTGTTAAGCGCGGTAATCACGTCAACTTCCGGTTTCTTGCCCAACAAGATAGCACGGATGAAATCGTCCATCAGATAACCGTGGCTGCCGCCGTGGTCTCCGGCCGGCACACCGGGCGGAAGATTCGGCTTTTTACGCTGCACGCCCTTGACCAGTTCGTTCGGCCCGGCGTAGCGATCCTTGGTGTAGAACGCTTTCTGCCCCCAGCAACGTCCGATCTCGCCGCCGTCGGACGGGATGTCCCAGCAAACCGCCATGCGCGCCATACCGCCTTCCTCGGTTCTGAACAACGCGATCTCGGTACCGAACGGATTGTTGTCGTAACGGTTCGAGCGGAGATAGCGCACCTGGGTGCTGGGTTTGCCCATGCACGTGACTTCGGTGAAACGTTTGTGGGTGACGCAAGTGTAGAATCCGTTGGAATGCGTGGGATAATACTGCGGGGGGAGGCCGTTGCGCCAACCGTTGTACGACCCGACTCCGCCAGTGGACGGCCCGTGGTGCCAATATTCGCCCTCGGTGTAAACCAATTCTCCAAACGCGCCGGCCTCATACAGCTTGCGCATCTCGAAACACTGCGGACGGAACGCGGTGGTCTCATTCATCTGGTAAACCTTGCCGGAACGCTTTACCGCCTCCAGCAGTTTGGGGATGAACTCCAGCTGTTCCCGACCCAAAATCGCCGGTACCGCGCTCGCCACGTGTAAACCGTGGTCCAGCGCCATAATCGCCAGTTCGACATGACTCGGGGCATCGGTGGCGATATACACCGCGTCAAGTTCCTTCTCCTTCGCGATCATCTCCTGGCACGAAGGATAGGTGCGTTTGGCCTTGACCCGAGACTGGAGCAACTTGCAACGTTCTGGGTCCAGATCCGTACAGGCTACCACCTCAACATTCGGATGGTTCTGGAAACCGAACGCCGACCCGAACGCGCACACCCCCTCGCCGGCGATACCGACCCGGACCTTGCGGTCGGAAAACGGAGTCCAAGCCACGTCCGCCAATGCTCCGGGATCTTTTTCGTCAAACCCCTGGATTTTCTTCTCCTGCGCGATCCCGGAAGCCGCTAAAAGAGCCGTACCCGCACCGATAAACTCCCGACGTCCAATACCACTCATTACAACCTCCATTTGTTTCCCAATGAATTTCAGGTGGTTGCCGCGGCATAAACCTTTGCCAACGACTCCCACTGCGAAACCGACAATTCCTCCGGCCGGATTTTCGGGTCCAACCCGCACCTTTTCAAACGCTCCGCCAACTCCGCGTCGGAGCATGCCAACACCCCGGCCGCCTTGCGCAACAATGCGCCCAACTGCTTGCGCCGATGCATGAAGGAGAGTTTGGTCAGCTCAAAATACCGCCTGCGCTCTTCCGCCGCCAGCCCGCAAGGATGGCGGTCGAGCCGGACCACCGTGGAATCCACCTCCGGACGCGGCCAGAAACATGTCGGCGGAACCTGGCAAATGGCGGAAACATCGTAATCCAACTGCAACCACACCCCGGCCTGTCCCCGGTGGGGACTACCCTCCGGCGCGGCGAAACGTCCGGCGACCTCACTCTGCACCAGCAGCACAAACCGTTCCGGCGCGCCGGCGCGAAACGCCAGATCCAGCAGAATACGGGTACCCACCGAATACGGCAGGTTGGAAACGCAAGCGCAAAATCCCGGCTGCAGCAACTCGTCCCAATCCACCCGCAGCGCATCGGCGGCAACCACCCGCAAACCGGACGGATTTCCCAAAGCTTCGGACAACCGCCCCGCCAACCGGGTATCTTTCTCCACCGCCAAAACATCCGCGCCGGCGGCCAGCAACGCCTCGGTAAGCACCCCCAATCCGGGACCGATTTCCAGTACACGTCGTCCGGCGACATCCCCCGCCGCCGCGACAATCGCGTCCAGCGAGTTGCGGTCCACCAGAAAATTCTGGCCCAGCACTTTGTTGGGATGGAACCCGTTGGCGATGCACCAGTCTTTAACCTGGGATGGCGAGGTAAGGTTCACGGCGTCACTTCGAGCTGGGAAGTTCAAAAAACTTGATGTACGCCTCGGAACGCAACCGGTCGATCCACTCCCGGTAATACTTATCGGCCAGCTTGGCGCGCAGACGGCTTTCCACATACGGCGCAGCCTCTTCAAAGGTGAGAATCCGCGCATCCTGATCGTCGTCCTTGCGAATAATGTATCCGTATCCGTCGAGCTTCAACATCTCGGAAACCTCGCCGGGCTTCAACTTGTGGACCACTTCGGCGATCTCGCGGCGGAACACATCGTCGGGATTCACCTTGCCCCACGAGCCGCCATCCTTGGCCTTCGCGTCGCGGGAGTACTTCTTGGCCAAATCGGCGAATTTCTCGCCGGATTCCAACGCCATCTGGATTTTGCCGGCGCGCATCTCCACCGAATCTTCCTTCTCCGCCGGCGGGTCGAGAATAATCATGCTCACCGCCACGGCGGTTTCGGTCTGGTAACGGGTACGGTTGGCGTCGTACTCCGCGCGAATCTCCGCCGGAGTCGGGGAGATTTTCCGATCCACATTCTGGTAACGCATCGCCGAGACCAACAGGTCTTCCTCAATGGTGGCGCGCCACTCTTCGTAAGTGATCTTCATCTCCGCCAAAAGGGCGTGGAGCTTGCTCTGGTCGTTGTTGAAACGCTTGGTCACAATTTCGCGGATACGCGCCTCTACCGCCCAGGGCTGGAGCTGCATCTTGCCGTTGCGGGCTGCGACCAAAATCAGCTTGCGGTCGATCAGCGCGTTCAGTGTGGCGGTGTAAAGCTCGCGCAACCGGGCTTCGGTAATGTTCCGCCCCGCCGCCATCGGCGACCGGCGGACCTCGTCCATTACATCGCTCACGGTGATCATTTCGGAATTCACATACGCCGCCACCCCGTCTAGCAGCATCGCGGGACCGTGCGTCTTTTCTCCCCCGTCCGCGGCAACCGCAGCCAGGGCCAGCACTGAACACAAAAACATCGGCACTAATAGTTTCGTCATAATCAACCTCCAAAATCAATCGGCGGAAACCACCCGCCCGTTGAAAGCCTCCAAAGTGCGTTTAAGCACCGGCTCGTTGTAAAGCTCCGCCACGCCGTTAGACCGGTCAACTTCCTGTTCACCGCCTGACGGTGCCGCATCCGGTTGCGGCGCCGGAGCGACGGCGGACGGCTTTTCCGTTACCGGCGCAACCGTCGGCGCGGGAGAAGGCAGCGGCACCGCCGCATTCGGAGCGGGCTGGCCGGCGGAAAGGGTTCCGCGCAGTTCGGTGACACGCCGCAAAACCTCGTCCAGCGAAACCGCGGTGGCCACCCTGGCGCAACGGATGAGCGTCATCTCTATCAGAGTACGCACGGAAAGGGCGAACCGCAACCGCTCCTCCAGCTCGGAAAGCTGCTCGGCTATCTTCAATACCCGGTTTGAATCCGTCAGTTTGGCCAATTCCGCAAAGGAACGCAATTGCTCTTCGGTAGCGTCGCCGCCGGCCTTCTCGTCGCCAAGATACATGTAAACCAGCAGATTGCGGAAGTAATCCATCAACTCCACGGTCAACCGGCGCATATCCTTGCCCGCGCTGTCAAACCGGTCCACCATGCGTAAAATCGCCGCCATGTCGCCCTTAAGCACCGCCGCCGCCAAATCGTCCATCGCGTGGCGCGACACCAGTCCGAAAACCGCCAGCGCGTCTTCCTCGGTCAGCTTGTTGCCCTTGAAGGAAATCAGCTGGTCGAGCGACGACAACGCATCGCGCATTCCGCCCTCCGCTCCGCGGGCGATGGCGAAAATCGCGTCGTCCTCGATATCGATTCCCTCGGCGTCGCAAATGCGGCGGAGGCGTTTTACGATCATCGGGGTGGCGATCCGCCGCAAATCGAACCGCTGGCAGCGCGAAACGATGGTCGGCAGTATTTTGTCGCCCTCGGTGGTGGCGAAGATGAATTTCACATACGGCGGCGGCTCTTCCAAAGTCTTTAGCAAAGCGTTGAACGCCGCCGGCGAGAGCATGTGCACTTCGTCGATGATGTAGATCTTGAACTTGCAGGTAGTGGGCGCGAACTGGATCTGTTCAAGGATGCCGTGGACATCGTCCACCTTGTTGTTGGACGCGCCGTCGATCTCAATCACATCCAGGGAATGGCCGTCGGTAATCGCGCGGCAGACCTCGCACTCCCCGCACGGCTCGACGCCGTTGCGGTTGGTGCAGTTCAACGATTTGGCGAAGATGCGCGAAAGCGTGGTTTTTCCGATGCCTCGCGGCCCGACAAAAAGGTAGGCGTGGGCAACGCGGTCGGACGCGATCGCGTTGCGAAGCGTGGTGGTCACATGCGCCTGCCCCACCACGTCGTCAAAGGTCTTCGGCCGCCATTTTCTCGCCAAAACTTCGTATGCCATAACAATCACCATCTTGCGTTTTGGCTCACAGCCAACCCGCATTACGCATCAACATCGCCGCCATCCCGATCAGGAAGAAAACAAGCACCCAACGGATAGCTTTCTTTTCCCGGTCGGCGATTGGCAGCCGCGAAACCAAATCCTCATTGTCATCCTCGTCGTCCAGCATCGCGCAGCGCTCCGGATCACTTGCCGTTGAGCAGGCTGAAGAAACGGTCCTGATACGCCTCGAACACGCCCTTCTCCTGCAACATCCGCCCCAGCGGTTTGACCAGACTCCGGTCTTTGCCAGCCGCCTCGAAAGCGATCTCGATTTCGTTGCGCAGCTCGACCGGAACGCCGTCCTTGAGGTCGAACATCCGGCGGTCGTTCAACTCCCGAATGTTGGCCTCGGCCGACTGGCGGATCACCGTCCAGAACAGCTTGACCAGACAAACGTCCCACGGGTCGTCCACGCCCTGCACCACCGCAGAGAAGGGGTCGGATTTGACCGACTCGTCGTTGCAGATACGCTCAACCACCGCCTCCACGGAATCCGTCACCACCTGTTCGCTGAACGCTTCCTGCTTGAGGGTATAGCCGTAACGCAGAATGCGGATATGGTCTTCGTTCTCCTTCAGCCACTGCAGATACCGCTGGGCCTCCGGGCCGAAACCCTCCAGCGTGAGGTTGTCGTAGTTCGAGGGCAGAATAATCTGCGGCCGCAACGCCTGCATCCGTCCTTCGCGGATCCTGACCTTGCCTACGCCGTCCATCAATTCGCTTACCAGCCGGTAGTTGATGATGGTGTTGCCGAAAGTTTCCAAATGGCGTTGCGGCGGGCGCACAATACGGGTGTTCTCCACCGCGTACCAGCAATCAAATTTCGTTCGCTTCTTGTTCATTGACTACCAAAAACGGGCCGTCACTTCACCAAACGGGCGCCCGCCGACGGCCTGATCAAACTCACTTCGCACTCTTTGCCGCACCGGGCGCGGTATGCGTTGGCAATCGCCTCCGCCGCGGTTTCCGCGTCACGCGGTCCAACCAGCACCACCACCGATCCGCCAAAACCGCCACCAGAAAGCCGCGCCCCCAGCACGCCGGGAATCTTCTTTGCGATATCAACCACCAAATCCAGCTCCTCGCAGGAGTTCTTGAACAGCACCCGCGAGCTTTCGTGGGAATCGAACATCAGGCGGCCAAACCCCGCCAAATCCCCCTCCTCCAGCCAGCGCGCACCCAACAGCACCCGCTCGTCCTCGCCGATCGGATGCGCGGCGCAATTGGCGACCGCCTCGTCCAGTCCGTCCTTGTACAACGCCCATTCGGTCATGGCGACATCCCGCAGCGCGATTACCGGATGGGAGGTGATGCGCTTGGCGAAATGGGCGGCAGCCGCCTCGCAGTTGGCGCGCAGACGGTCGTAACCGCCATCGACGAGACGGTGTTTAACCTTGGTGTTGCACATCAGGAAGCAGGCGTCGCGCCCCATGTCCACGTTCTCGAATTCGATACTGCGGAAATCGGTCTTAACCAGCATTCCGGGCTTTCCGGCCAGACTGGAGATCTGGTCCAGAAGACCGCATTTGCAACCGGCATAGTTGTGTTCCGCTTTCTGCCCGATCTTTGCCATCGTCACCTGGTCGGTCACGATTCCGTACAGCTTCGCGAGTGCCAAACCGGTGCACATCTCCAGAGCCGCCGAACTGGACAGCCCGGCCCCGAGGGGAATGTTGCCCAGAAACATCCCGCTGAAACCGGAATCCGCCGGCTTTAGCTCCTGCAACCCGGCAAAGGTTCCCTTCACGTAATTCTGCCAAGTGTCAGTCTGTGACGGCTCAACCTTATCGATCGTGAAATTGACCTCGCGCATCAGGTCGCCGGCCACCAGACGGCACTCCGGCCCCGGTTGCTTGCAGGCCGCGAAAAAGGTGCCGCAGTCAATCGCCGCGGAAAAAACATAGCCTTCGTTGTAATCGGTGTGGTTGCCCAGCACCTCGATCCGCCCCGGCGCGTAGGCGACCACTTCGGGGTCGCGGCCGAACGCGGCCTTGAATTTTTCCATCAAATCATCGTAAACCGCCTGGTTTTCCATCATCTTCTCCTTGCGCTGTTAAAAAAATCCTGCGTAGCACCACGACCCTTTCGGTTAGGCGCGGATAACGCCCAACACCTCGTCGCGCTTTGACGCCATCAATTCTTCCGTGTTCGCTTCCAAGTTCAGGCGTACCAGCGGCTCGGTGTTGGAGCAGCGGACATTGAACCACCAATCCGGATATTCCACGCTCACCCCGTCCAGCTCAAACACGTGGCCGTCCGCGTACCGGTCTTTCAGCTCAGCCAAAATCGTCTTGGGGTCGCGCTCGACCCGCGAATTAATCTCGCCGCTCGGGAAGTATTTCCGCAACGGGGCGATCAGCTCGGAGAGCGGGCGGTCGGAATTGCTGACAATGTTCGCCAGAGCGATAATCGCCAACGACGAGCTTTCCGCCGTGTAGTTGTCCTTGAAATAGTAGTGCCCGCTCAGCTCGCCCGCGAACAGGGCGTTGTTTTCGCGCATCTGCTGCTTGATGAACGAGTGCCCCACCCTGGACATCATCGGCACGCCGCCGGCGGCCTCGATTACCTCTTTCACCACCTTGCTGCTGCGCAAATCGTAGAAAATCACCCCGCCGGGATGGTTGGCCAGCACGTCTTGCGCCACCAGCGCGGTAATCAGATCCATTGAAATAATGTCGCCTTTTTCATCAACGAATCCGGCCCGGTCGGCATCGCCGTCGTACGCCACGCCAAAGGCGTAACCGCCCTTGCGCACCAACGCCTGCAGATCGCGCAGGGTCTCGGTGTGCAACGGATTCGCCTCGTGATTCGGGAACGTGCCGTCGAACTCGCCGTAAAGCCCGTCCCACTCCAACACGCCCTCCATCGTCTTGGCCTCGCAAATGCCCATGCCGTTGGCAAAATCGACCGCTATTTTAATCGGCCGTCCCAAATGCGCGAACGGGCGGATGTGCGCCGCGTACTCCGGCAGGATGTCATAACGGCTCAATTTACCGGGCGCGCCATCGCAGGGCGCGAAGTCGCCGTCAGCCACAATCCGTTCGATGTCGGCCAATCCGGTCGCCCCGCTGATCGGCACCGCGTTGGCGCGGCACAGCTTGAAGCCGTTCCATTCGGCGGTGTTGTGGGAGGCGGTGATCATCACACTGGCGTCAGTACCCAAACTGCCGTTGGCGAAATACGACATCGGGGTGGAGGCAAGCCCCAGATCGATCACGTCCGCCCCCTGCTCCATCATGCCTTTGGCCAGTGCCGCGAACAGCGGCTCGGAGTGCGGACGGATATCCCGCCCCACCGCCACGCTTTTGCACCCGACGAAGGTTACAAACGCCCGGCCGATCCGGTAGGCGGTCTCTTCCGTCAAGTCCCTGCCGTAAATGCCGCGAATATCATACGCCTTGAAAATCCCAGCCATAGTAGCTCCAATCTATCCCAAAAACTGTAAAACCATACGGGGCCGCCGCAAAAAGCCTACACCCCGATTGCTTCTTTGATTATAACACAACCCCCACCCCAAAAGAAAAGCCAAAAGCGAACAAATGGGGGAAAAAATCGGTGGAGATTATACGGCGATCGCGCCGCAGCTTGATCTCATCGTCGAGGAAGTGCGCGATGACATCGAAACCCAGGCACACGCCCTTGTGGCTGAACATGCCGCCCAGGCCGCCCACGCCGTAGACCGCCCAGTCGTCGAACCGCTGGCGGTACGAATAATCCGCGCCGTCGCCGCGGCCGTACACGTCAAACACGAAATGGGTGCGCGACACAACCGCCCCCAGCGTCCCGCGCACCCGGAACCAGTCCGTCACGTCCCAGAACGGCTTCACGGCGAACGTCAGCTCGGTCTCCTCGTAGTCGCCGGAGACGTACGCCTCCCGACGGGAATAGACCTGCCCGCCGGCCTTGAAGTCGTTGTTCCGAAAGAACGAGAACCCAGCCCCAAATCGAAACCAAACGCCCCCTTCCGCCAAAACGCCCGCTCAATATTGACGCTGAACCCGGCGACACACTCGCCGTCACCGCCAGCAACCGCAAACCCCCTCTGATTCCGCAAGGCCACGGTTTGCTTTCGCCGCCGGATCCCCAAAACTCCCGGCCTCCAAGCAGCGAAAGCAAGGAGATGTTTTGCGACTGCTTCCAGTGTCATTTGCGATTTGCGAACAATTCCCACTCTCATTTCACCACCTCCCCAACGTCAAGCCGGATCTTGAAGAAGCTGCATTCCTCCGGCACCGCGAGCGGCAACATCCCCGTCAGCCTCGACGACATAAAAAAAATCCCCTCCCTCTTGCGGGGGAAGGGGACATGGAAACTGGAGGGAATTCTCGGGAGCGGCGGGGCCGACCTGCTGTTCAGCCCGGAAGGGACAGACCTCACCATCCCCATGACCCTGGCTCCCAGCCACCGCAACCACGAAGCGCCGCGCCTGATCCTGCGCTCAATGTGGAAAGAACCGTAAGAGAGGGGGAGTGGAGGTGGCTGGTACGATGCCGGGCAGACATGCCCGACCCCGCCTCTACGTCCGAGACGGGCCACCGTCTGAAAGAACGCCGCACATTAAACCACAAACCGGCCGCCGCGTCAAGCCGGGAAAAAGGAGCCTTAAGAGACATGGCCGACCCCGTCACCGTAGACATCGCCCCCGCCCTCCGCGCCCTGGGCGCCCTCGAGTCCGCCGCCGGGTCCGCCGCCGGCTCCGCAGCGCTCGCCGAGGCCGTCGCCGAATCCTGCGCCGAGCTCACCCGCGAATGGCTGGAGCGCCTGTCGTCGGAGCGCCACCGCCCCGGCAACCCCCACGACTTCTACCTCTCCGCCGCCGACAGCGTCCTGGCCGCCTCCTCCCCCGGCCGGGCCGAGAGGCCCTTTTTTTCCTGAAAAGTGTCAAACCCCCGCGATGAGTGTCAAACCCCGCGCAACCATTCATCGATGTCCGCGGTGAGCCTGGCGCAGGCGGCGCAGTTTAGGGTTTCGCCGTTCGCGCCGTTGGCGATGTCGCGGAACTTCGCGAGCTCGGCGGCGGTGCCGATCTCGCAGGGGCTGGCGGCCGAGCCGTCGCCGGCGGCGAACTCCGTCGCCCGTGCGGGCGCGGCAAACGCGAGTGCGATGAGGAAAAGGGACTTAAGCGACAAAAGGGACAGAAGCGACGATATCGCCCTGCCTCTGCCGCCATGGACACTCGGTGATGATGAATGGTTGGTCATTGGTTGGTCTCCTGTTGTTAAGATTGGCTGTTGGCTTGGTCGCTTGTCCCTTCGGTCTCTTCCGTCCCTTAGGTCCCTTCACTCCCGGCGCCGCCGCCCCATCCCTTCCTCCGGCGGATGCTGGCGGCGGCGCGGGCGAGTTCGCGGCGGATCTCCGCCTCGCGGGCGGCGAGATCCTCAGGGGTGGCGGCCGAGTCGAGGCGGCTGTAGAGCGCCTTGTCCCACTCCCCGCCGCGCGCGGCGGCCCGCGCGACGTGCATCCGTTCGCGCACGCCGCCGAGCTTCTTGAAATCCGCCTCCTGGCGGGCGATCATGCGGTCGAGGAGGTACTTCGTCTGCTGGATCAGCACGACCATCAGGTTGCAGAGCGTTTCGGCGGGGCGGGTCTCGAAAAACGTCTTCCAGTCCTACCAGTCGGCGTGGGCCTTCGCGAAGTCGCGGGCGGCGACCTTCTTCTCGTCGCACGCCGGCCATTCCGCCTCGCCGTGCGCCTTGAGGTAGTCGAGGTAGTCCTCGAGCAGTTCGTCGAGCGTGGCGCGCGCCACGTTGGTGAGCTTGAGCTCGGTCTCCTTGCTCGCGCCGCTTGCCGCGCTCCCCTCGGCGATGTTCTGCTTGCAGCTCCGCGCGGCCTAGGTCATCTGGTCAACGGTGCGGTCGCCATGCGCGGGCGGGAAGCGTCGGCAGAACACGACCGTGCCCTGGTAGATCGCCTCGCTCTTGCGATAGACGATCAGCTTCCGGTAGCCGCCGTGCGGCAGCACGATACGGGGGATGGAAGGGATCGAAGCGACCGAAGCGACGCGCGCGGTCCCTTCCGTCATTTCCGTCCCTTTCATCGCCATTCTCCTTGTTCCTTCCCGCGCCAGATCTGTTTCATGGGTGAGTTCCTTTCTCCATGCGGAGTATTATACACTGATGGCCGCCGCCGATGCAAAGTAAAACAATAAGGAATTTATGAAAAAAGGCGTAGCGGATTAACCAGGCGGACGGTTGTGGCGGATTTCTGGGCTACGCATCATGTCAAGTTACGCTTTTTTTGAAATAATCGAATTTTAGAGTTGTGTTTTCAAGTTTAAATTAGTACTATTACCAATGTTGGAAGTTGTGTCTGTCAAACAAGCTAAACGAGGAGTATTGAGATGGGTACGTTCGTTATCAGCAACGCCAAGTCTGGACCGATGTTCAACCTGAAGGCCACCAACGGCCAGATCATTGCCTCCAGCCAAGTTTATAAGTCCGAGAAAACCTGTGCCGCCGGTATCGCAAGCGTCCAGAAGAACGCGCCGATAGCCGCGCTGGAAAACCAGACGGAAGAGGGCTTCGCGGTTCAGAAAAACCCCAAATTCGAGGTTTACAAGGACAAGCGCGGCGAGTTCCGTTTCCGCCTGAAAGCCACCAACGGCCAAATCATCGCGGTCGGCGAGGGTTACAACAAGCTG
The DNA here is from genome assembly GCA_017454745.1 of Kiritimatiellia bacterium. GTDB lineage: Bacteria > Verrucomicrobiota > Kiritimatiellia > RFP12 > UBA1067 > UBA1200. Next base: position 14,812 of record JAFTCL010000067.1, on the reverse strand, counting down.
GACAGCTGCCTGGCTGGAATTGAGTCGGTGCGCAAGAACGCCGCCAACTCCAAAGTGGTCAAAGGCTAAAAGAACACCGATTTTTTGACGGCACATAAAAAAAACGCCCGGCCTTGCCGCCGGGCGTTTTTTTATACCGCCGAGTTACACGCTCAAAATCAGTAGCGGTAGAAATCCGGCTTGTACGGACCGTCAACCGGAACGCCGATGTAATCCGCCTGTTTCTGGGTGAGTCGGGTAAGCTTGGCCCCCAACTGACCAAGATGAAGCCGGGCGACCTCCTCGTCCAGTTCTTTGGAAAGCCGGTACACCGCAACGTCCAGCTTCTCGCGCCAGAGTTTCATTTGCGCCAGACACTGGTTGGTGAAGCTGTTGGACATAACAAACGCCGGATGGCCGGTGGCGCATCCGAGATTCACCAAGCGCCCCTCCGCAAGCACGTAAACGCAATGGCCGTCCGGAAATATCCACTGGTCAACCTGGGGTTTGATGTTGACGCACTTGACGCCCGGCCAACGTTTTAACTCCGCCATGCGGATTTCGTTGTCGAAATGGCCGATGTTGCAGACAATGGCCTGGTCGCGCATCTTGCTCATGTGTTCGGCGGTAATGATGTCGCAATTACCGGTGGCGGTGACAAAGATGTTGGCGTACGGAAGGGCTTCCTCGATCGTGGTGACCTTGAACCCCGCCATGCAGGCCTGCAAAGCGCAAATGGGGTCGATTTCAGACACCCACACCTGGGCGTGGCTGCCGCGCATCGCCTCGGCGCAACCCTTGCCGACATCGCCGTAGCCGCAGACAAAGGCGAGCTTTCCGGCGACCATGATGTCCATCGCCCGCTTGATGCCGTCTACCAGCGATTCGCGACAACCGTAAATGTTGTCGAATTTCGACTTGGTGACCGAGTCGTTGACGTTGATTGCCGGGAAGAGCAGCTTATTCGCCGCCGCCCGCTGGTACAGCCGGTGCACCCCGGTGGTGGTTTCCTCCGACACCCCGCGGCAACGCGCCACCGCCCGATGGAAATAACCCGGCTCCTCTTTCAGGGTTTTCCGGATTAGCACGTAAATCACCTGCTCCTCTTCCGACTCCGGCTCGACCTCCAAAAACGAGGGGTCGTTCTCGGCCTGGTAGCCCAGATGCAGCAGCAACGTGGCGTCACCGCCGTCGTCGACGATCAGGTCTGGGCCGTCGCCGTCGGGCCAAGTGAGCGCCTGTTTGGTACACCACCAGTATTCCTCAAGCGTCTCGCCTTTCCAAGCGAAAACCGGGGTGCCGGTGGCGGCAATCGCGGCGGCGGCGTGGTCTTGGGTGGAAAAGATATTGCAGCTGGCCCAGCGCACGTCCGCGCCCAGCTCCTTGAGCGTCTCGATCAGCACGGCGGTTTCGATGGTCATGTGCAACGAACCGGTCACTCTGGCCCCGGCAAGGGGCTTTTGCGGACCGTACTTGGCTCGTGTCGCCATCAGTCCCGGCATTTCCTTCTCTTCCACGCGGATAGTTTTGCGCCCCAGTTCCGCCAAACCGATATCCTTGATCTTGCAGTCCACTTAGAAATCCCCTCCGCTTACAGTTTGAAAAAGTCCTTTAGCTGGCCAACCTTGTCGGTCTTCTCCCACGGGAAGCCTTCGCGCCCGAAATGGCCGTAATTCGCGGTCTTGCGGTACGACCAGCCGTCGGGCTTGGTCAATCCGAGTTCCTGCACCAGCATGCCGGGACGGAAATCGAAAATCCCGCCGTTCATCAGCGCGTCGGCAAGCTTCTCCTCGGAGACCTTGCCGGTGCCGTAAGTGCTCACGTTGATGCTGATCGGCTCGGCGACGCCGATCGCGTAGGCGACCTGAATCTCGCACTTGTCGGCAAGACCGGCGGCGACGATATTCTTGGCGGCATACCGTCCGTAATACGCGGCGGAACGGTCAACCTTGGAGGGATCTTTTCCGGAGAAAGCCCCGCCGCCGTGCGACCCGACCCCGCCGTAGGTGTCCACGATAATCTTGCGCCCGGTCAATCCGGAATCGCCGCACGGCCCGCCGATCTCGAAACGCCCGGTCGGGTTGATGTGGAATTTGGTCTGGTTGGTCAGCAAGCCGGTACCCTTGAGCAGCTGACGGGCGGCCTCCTCCAAATCCTTGCGGATGGTCTCAATGCCCACCGGGCCGGTCTGGTGGGAGATAACCACGGCGGTAATTTCCTTCGCCTTGCCGCCATCGTAAAGCACGCTGACCTGAGACTTGGAATCCGGACGGAGGTACGGGATCTCGCGGTTCTTGCGCAGCGCGGTAAAGTACTGCAACAGCTGGTGGGCGTAAACGATCGGCGCCGGCATCAGTTCCGGCGTGGCGTTGGAGGCGTAACCGAACATCATGCCCTGGTCGCCCGCCCCTTGTTCTTCCAGAGTCGCCTTGCTTACCCCCTGGTTGATGTCGGGCGACTGGCCGTGGAGGGCGCAGATGTAATTGAAGGTGTCGTAGCTGAAACCCTCGGCGGGATTGTCATACCCGATATCCTTAACCACCTCGCGGGCGATTTGCTGGGGGTTGACCGATTTCCAGCCTTTGCAGGTAACCTCGCCAAGGTTGCAGACCATATTGGTACCGACCGCGGTTTCGCAGGCAACGTGCGAACCGGGATCAAGCGCCAGGCAGGCGTCGAGAACCGCATCGGAAATCTGGTCGCAAACCTTGTCGGGATGGCCCTCCGAGACCGCCTCGGAGGTGAAAACGTGACGTGAAGACAATTTACTCATTACAACATGACTCCTCTGTTAACTCTACGGAAAGGCGCCGGTAAGTCACCAACCGGGTTCCCGCAAAGAAAAGATGAATGTATCAAAAATCGGCGGAGAACACAAGCTTGTTTAGATACTCACCGTAGGTTGACTTGCGCTGGCTTTCGGCAAGCGCCTTCAACTGGTCGGTGGTAATAAAGCCCTGCCGCCAGGCGATCTCTTCCAGACAGGCGATTTTCAGCCCCTGGCGATCCTGCACGGCCCGGACAAACGAGTTGGCGTCCGCCAGCGAAGCGTGGGTGCCGGTGTCCAGCCACGCGATGCCGCGGCTCATCAGGCGAACCACCAAGTCGCCACGCTCCAGATAGTAGCGGTTGACATCGGTAATCTCGTATTCGCCGCGGGCGGAGGGTTTCAATTCACTGGCCACTTTCACCACGTCGTTGTTGTAGAAATACAGCCCCACCACCGCATAATTCGACGCCGGGCGCTTGGGTTTTTCCTCGATGCTGGTCACCTTGCCCGCACGGTCAAAGCCGACCACCCCGTAACGTTCCGGGTCATTAACGTAATAGCCGAACACTGTTGGCCGGTCCGAGGCGGAGGTCGTCATCAGCATTCTGGTCAACCCGTCACCGTAAAAGACGTTGTCGCCCAAAATCAGGCAGACCGGATCGTCCCCGATGAACTCCGCGCCCAGCACGAACGCCTGGGCCAATCCGTTCGGGACCTCCTGCACCTTGTAGGAAAGGTTCAGACCGAGTTGGGAACCGTCACCGAACAATTCCCGGAAAATCGGGGTGGCCTCCGGCGTGGAGATAATCAGAATCTCCCGGATTCCGGCCAGCATCAGCGTGGACAGCGGATAGTAGATCATCGGCTTGTCGTAGATCGGGAGCAACTGTTTGCAGATCACCCGCGTTACCGGATAAAGCCGGGTGCCGGCCCCGCCGGCGAGGATTATGCCTTTTCGTGCCATATCGTCATTCCTGTTTTTGATTTTAAATCGGTTGGGTACCGGTGGAGCCGAAACCGCCGCCGCCGCGCTCACTGCCGGAAAGCCCGTCAGTCTCGACCGCCTGAACCGCCAGCACCGGGGCGATGACCAGCTGGGCAATCCGCATTCCCGGCGTGATCCGGAAGGTCGAGTCGCCGAGATTAACCAGCAAGACGCAAATCTCGCCACGGTATCCGGAATCGATGGTTCCCGGCGCGTTCAGCACCGTAACCCCGTGCTTAAACGCCAGCCCGCTGCGGGGCCGAACTTGCGCCTCGGTGCCCGGCGGCAACTCCATGGCCCATCCAGTACGCACCAAACGCCGCTCGCCCGGCGCGATGGACACCTCCTCCACCGCGCAGATATCCATACCCGCGTCGCCTTCTCTAGCGTATGCCGGCAACACCGCCCCCGCCGCCAGCCGCATAAACTTCACCAAAACCCCGTTCATGAAAATTCCCCATTACTATGCTTCCATTATACAAAATTCCCCCGCCGGAATTCAATCTTAATGCGTAAAGAAATTTTTCGGGGTTAGGGGGTAGATGAAGTGACGAGTGACGGGTGACGGGTGACGAGTGAACGGTATGGCGAGCCGCCAAACCGTCCAACCGTCCAACAGTCCAACCGATTTGTCAATTGACGCGTTGGCTGATTTTTGATATTATTCCGATGTTTTCAGCGTTGTGTTTACTAAATCGGAAAATTTCATTTTGGGGATTGACCATGTTAACAATCAGGCCGTTTTTTGCCTTTGTCGCGGCGGGCACAGCTTTTTTGGGGGGTGTCGTTCTTGCCGCCGAAACGCCGGTGGTCAGGGGCGCGGAAAAGGCGGTTGCCATTTCGGAAAGCCTCAATGGCGCGGAAGAGATTAAACTGTCCGTAACGGTCGGCCCGGACACTTACGATTATGACCAGGCGATATGGTGCGCCCCCGTTTTCGTTTTGAAGAACGGACAGCGCATTGACGCCACCACCATACCCCTGCGCGGCAACCGGGCCGGATGGGGAAAGGTCGAGGTAAACCGCGTCTCTTGGGGCGGTTCCAAGACGGCAACGGTCGGCGGCGAGCGGTTCGACCGGTTCATCTCCGCCCACGCGCCCTCGCACCTGGTGCTTCCGGTGCCAGACGGCGCGGTCCGCTTTGAAGCCCGTTGCGGTCTGACCGCCCCGAAAGGCAAGGGCAGCTGCACCTTCATCGTGGAAGCCGGCGAGTTTTCCCGCCAAGAACGGATGGCCGGTCTCGCCAAACGCGCGGCGGCTGACCTCCCCGCCATAAAACGTCTCTCCGCGCACCGCCGGGCAACCAACCCGCAATTGGCCGCCGAACTGGATCGCGCCGACGCGCAGACCGCAGAAATCGAAAAAGCTCTCGCCGGGCTATCCGGGACGCAACCCAATAGCGCGACGCTGGAGGCGGCGGAAAAAGCGCTCGACCGGCTGGCGGGCCTCAAGCGCACGCTAATGGTTGATCTCAACCCGGCCGTCGCTTTCGACCGGCTGCTTTTCATCCGCCGGAAAAACGGCCGCCAATACCTGCCATGCAATTGGCAGAGCAACTCGAAACTGCCCAAAGACGGTCACGACAACGAACTGTGCCTGCTCGACATTCGCGGCAAGAAATCCGGCGACACCGAGGTCATTTACAAACCGGAGGGCGGACGGCCGATCTGCGACGTCGAACTGCACTGGAACGCCGACCGGCTGCTCTTTTCTGGGGTGGCGGCGTCCAACGCCTGGCACGTGATGGAGCTGGATCTAGCCAGCCGGCAGGTGCGGCAAGTAACGCGGGACAATGCGGACGACATCAACCATTACGATGCCTGCTATGTGCCGGACGGGCACATCATCTTCACCTGCACCGCCCTCAAATACGCCGTGCCGTGCGTTTGGGGCGACACGCCGGTGGCCAACCTCTTCCGCTGCAACGCCGACGGTTCGGAAATGGAACTGCTTACCAACGACCAGGAACACTCGTGGTGCCCGGTCGTGATTCCCGACGGACGGGTCATGTATCTCCGCTGGGAATACACCGATCTGCCGCACTCCAACGCCCGCATCCTTTTCACCTGCAACCCCGACGGCACCAACCAACGCGCTCTTTACGGCAGCAACTCCTTCTGGCCCAACAGCATATTCTACGCCCGGCCGATTCCCGGCAAGCCGGCGCAGTTCGTGGCGGTGCTATCCGGACACCACGGTTTACGCCGGCAGGGACAGCTCGGACTCTTTGATGTCACCAAAGGAACCGAGGAGGGCGACGGCGCCGTCCAGCTGTTGCCCGGTTACGGCAAGCCGGTTGACCCGATTGTGCGCGACCAGCTCTACAACGGTACCTGGCCGATGAACCTGCACCCCTACCCGCTCGATGACACGACCTTTCTGGTGGCGCGGCGAAACCAAGACGAGCGCAACTTCTCGATCTACCTTATCGACCGGTTCGACAACGAACTGTGTCTGCTGCGCGAGGACGGTCATGACCTTTGCGAACCCGTACCTTTGATGAAGACTCCCGTCCCCCACTCCCAGCCCGACCGCATAGAACGCGGCAGCACCAGTGCGCAAGTTTACATCTCCAACATTTATGAAGGGCCGGGATTAAAGGACATCCCGCCAGGAACGGTGAAAAACCTCCGGCTCTACACCTACACCTTCGGATTCCACCAGGAGGGCGGCCTTTACGGCTCGATCGGTCTGGACGGGCCGTGGGATATGCGGCGGACGCTGGGAACGGTACCGGTGAATCCCGACGGCAGCGCGTATTTCAAAGTACCGGCCAACACGCCGATCGCGGTCCAGCCGCTCGACGCCGAGGGCAAATCCCTGCAAATAATGCGCAGCTGGTTCACCGCACGGAGCGGCGAATACCTATCTTGCGCCGGGTGCCACGAAAAGCAAAGCTTCGTGGCCCGCGCGCCGCAGGTGGCGGCGAACATAAAACTGGAAGAGATTCGCCCTTGGCGCGGCCCGCCGCGCAATTTCGAATTTTCACGCGAGGTCCAGCCGGTTCTGGACGCCTTCTGCGTCCGCTGCCACAACAGTCCCGATCCCCCCGCATCCGAGATGTTCGGCGACCGCCGATGGAAACCCGACCTTCGCGGAACCAGCATGATCACAAACTGGGTTACGCAAATGCACGGCAGGGTCGGAAAGGAATTCGGCGGCAAGTTCTCAGCCCCGTATTTCAATCTGGTCCGCTTTGTCCGCCACCCCGGAATCGAGAGCGACATACACCTCTTCGAGCCGATGGAGTGGCATGCCGACACCACCGAACTGATGATGATGCTGGACAAAGGACACCACGGCGTTGTCCTTACGCCAGAGGCGCGGGACCGTCTCGTGACGTGGATCGACTTCAACGCCCCCTACCACGGACGCTGGCAGACCATCGTCGGCGACAAGGCGTTAGAGCGCGAAAAACTGCGTGAGGAGCGCCGAGCCCGCTACCTCGGCGTCCGGGAGAACCATGAAACCATAGACACACCTACCCCGGTGCTGACGGCGCCGGAGAATAAGGGTGCCCCGCCTCCTAACAATGCGCCGTGCGTGGTGGATGGCTGGCCGTTTGATCCCGCCGGTAAACCCGCCGCCCCGGCTCCGGCCATTAAGCTCGCCGAAGGGGTGGAGCTGCCGTTGGTCGCGATTCCCGGCGGTACCTTCGTGATGGGTACGAACGCCCCCAAGACGCCGCGCGATGAGCAACCGGCCGCCGCCGTAACGGTTAAACCGTTCCAGATCGGGGCGCGAGAGGTGACGAACCGCGAGTTCCGACAGTTCGCCCCCAATCACGACAGCCGTTGCGAGTCACGCCACGGCTACCAGTTCGGCGTGACCGGATATGACGTAAACGGCGACGACCTTCCGGTGGTCCGCGTAAGCTGGGAAAAGGCCAACGCCTTCTGCAAATGGCTGTCGGGTAAAACCGGCCGCAAGGTAAGGCTGCCCACCGAGGCAGAATGGGAATGGGCGGCCCGCGCCGGCTCCGCCACCCCCTTCTGGTGGGGCGATCGCAACGACGATTTCGCCGCGTACGCAAATCTTGCCGACATCTCGCTATCCGACTACTCCGGCAACCCGTACGTTCAGGATTGCGCCAAGGCGTGTTACGGCAACAAAGACAATCTGTACGACAACTGGGTGCCGCAGGCGCACGGAATAAACGACGGGGCGTTTCTCGAAGAAAAGAGCGGCAAGTGGAAACCCAACCCCTGGGGGCTGTTCGATATGCACGGGAATGTTTGGGAGTGGACGCAATCTAAGTACCGTCCCTATCCCTATGTGGCGGATGACGGAAGAAACGCGCCGGACGGCGATGACCGTCGCGTGGTGCGCGGCGGATCGTGGTATTCGCGGCCCAAGCTGGCTACCGCCTCGTTCCGCAGGGCGTACCGCCCCTACGCGCCAATTTACGATGTCGGCTTCAGGATTGCGGTGGAAGAGTAACGCCGCCAGCCGTTGCCCTACAGTTTGACTCCGCCGCAAAAAAAGAACCGGTTCGGCTCCGTCTGGAGATTTGGGCGGACGCGGAAACGCACCGCCCCGTCCGCTTCACGCACCGGACCGGAAACGTACTCAATGTTTTCAGGGCAAAAATTTTCACTGTCGCTACCCGAACCCAGAATGGAAAAAATCTTGCCGACGTAGTCCATTTGCGCCAAATCTCCAACCGGCAAACGGTCCACCTTGAGAGTTACATCAACCACGCCATCTGAGTATTCCGCCTTGACGATTTTCACCTCCGACCGCTGCAACGCATCAAGCGTATCGTCCGAAACCAGCCCGTCAAGGTCGAGCGCCGACGAAACCCGCATCGTTCTGGCCGACAAATAACTCGTGCCGTCCAAAACCTCCGGATGGCGTTTCGCCCACTCGGCAAAAGCTCCATAATCCCCGCCCTTGAGGATAAGCGTGTAACCTGCGGCGTTTATTCTGAAAACCAGATGTTCCGGCGGTTCGCAGGTTGCATCGTGAAGAAGCGTTACCACCTCACCATAAGCGTGGTCAAGTGCGCTGTTTACGGAATCATACGCCACCTCTCCGACTGCCGCCACTTTGGCTTTGTAAACCGAGCCTTTTATTGCTGACATTTTCACATTGCCCCGGTAAAGCAGCGAAGTTGTTTGGTTGTCGGTTGCGGCGTAAATACCGCTGTGCAGATGAATGCTACCGCCGTCTTGCAACAGATCGTAAAGGACTCCGCGCTTTGCGGAATCTATCGTAATCCGAACATCGTATGTTTTGTCAATCTCGGCGACGAACTGGGTGTTGGTATGCCAAGCCCCGTTGTCAAGCAGGACAAACCGGCAAACGCCGCCTTTATCCGACACAATCGCGACCGCCGCTTTCGAAGTCGCCATCACCTCATCGAACCGGGTTCCGATCGGGCCGGCGAAGCAAACGCGATGGTCGATCACGTAGCAATCCCCGTCCGGCTTCGGAGGAGCAAAAGCCACGCCACCGGCTTGGGCGGAGATGCCGATCGCCGGTTCGCCACTCAACGAAGTTTCCGACGTTTCACCGTCTTGATACGTCCAAAGCGGTGCCGATGTTCCCCGCAAGGTGCGGATATTTTCGTCAATCCACCCGTCATATTTTAACCCGAAAACCTTGCCCTTTTCATCCTTCGCCATAACCGACGGCTGTCCAGTAACCGGATCGTCGGCCTTTAACTCCGCGCAAAACGTATATGGAACCGCCGGTGTCAACCCGTCGAAAGCAACGTTACGGGTGCAGTTGGTGTCAACAACGGACGTTTTCTTGCCAACCAAGCCTCGCGCGGAGTCATACGCGGTTATTTCCAATTCCGCCGATTGGGAATACGGCAAGGTTAGATTGTCGATTTTTACCGTAAGATTCGCCACACGCCAATCCACGCCCGCCTCAACCGACAATGCCAGATCGGCGCCTGGCTTCACAATCCGGTCGGACAGGGTTTTCCAATCGTAATGTTTCAACGCGCCGTTGACCACCGTTGCGAAAGGAATGTTAGAGCCGGAATTGACTGAAGTCTCCCATGACTCCGGCGGGCTGACCTGCGTAACCGACGACACCAGATCGCGCCGCACCGCACAGGCATGAACCGCCGAAATGCATACCCGGCCTTTTGCCACCACCTCCGGGATTTTCCCGTAACGCGTCTTCAAAGTTTTTGCCAATGCCAATATCTCGCCCGCCTGTTCGCCGATTAGGGAACGCCCCAGCATATAGAGAAATATCGCAACCTCCTCCTCCGGCACCGCCGTGGAATAGAAGGTGTGCTTTTTACCGCCGATTTCTCCGGTACCGATCAAATCTGCGACCGTCACGGGCCGGCCTTTCGCCAGCCACGACTCGGCAAGCGAAGCGCGATCCGAACGCGACCCGTCGCCAATGACAATAACCGGAGCCCCGGACGGGGACGAAGGCACAAAGGTAATTGCCGGCACGGAGAGTCCGTTTGGCCATGTGAAGGTTTCCTTAACGGTCTCATACCCGTCTTCGGATGAACGCGAGACCTCGGATTGGGCTACCGCGACCGTATCCGGATCCGAGATTCCCGCGATTTGGCAAACTTCCGCCGGCGTAATCGATTTCTTTCGCCCCGCCACCGCCGCCTGCAATTCATCCCGCATCAAATCGTAAACCGTCCGCTCTCCCGGAAGATTCAACACGCTCCCGCCGCTGCACACCTCGTGAGCGGTTCCGGAAAGCGCGGTGTCAACCGCACTCAAATTAAAGCCGTTATCAAGCTCGCGATATCCGGCCAGATCGTGTTTCAACGCCGACGGATCGTCGTTAAGCCAGCGCAACAGCCATTCGACGGATGAAGTGCGAGTGGACTCCTTCCAGCCGTGCGAACCGTCAACATCGGTCATGCTGTAACGTTCCGCAATCCCGCACTTTTGAGCTACACCCGACACAAGCGAATAAGTCCGCTGCGCCCCAGCGAAAGGGAAAAAATCGCCATGGCAGAACATGAAACGGATCGGCATAGGCGTCTGCAAAAACGCGAACGAGGCGTGGTTCACCCCCAACGCCAACTGTCCGAAAAAGTTTTGTTCCGCGTCCTGCGGCCCGATCGATTCGCAGACATCCCGGATAGCGGTGATGTAGCAAGACGGGCAAGCCGACTTCAAGCGCGGCTCGACCGCCATCAACAGCGAAGTCATCGTGCCGCCGCCGCTGTTTCCCATGCACCCGATCCGGGAGGCGTCGATATCCGGACGCGTCTCCAGATAGTCGATGGCGCGCATCCCGTCCCAGATGCGGAAACGCGCCATGCTTCCGCCCAGCAGCGCCGCCAACGCTCCCACGCGGTTGTGCCCCGCGCAAGAACCGTTCTTCGGCGAGGTCTGGTAACGCTCCCCCTGATCATACGGATCGTAAATCAGACAGGCGAGACCAGCCTTCGCCGCCAACACGCAACCGCGCTGGTAGGCATCCGATCCCTTGCCGTTTGAGGAATGGCCGCAGGGGAGTATCGCAACGGGATACGGCGGCTGGAACGCTTCGCTGTCCGGCAGGAAGAGGTTCGCGGTCACATGTACCCCCGGCCAGCTCTCGAACAGCACCTTCTCGACCTTGTAGCCGTCCCGCGCCACGGTTGCCGTAGTTTGGGCGTTTAAGGAGCATCGCGTTTCCGGGAATCCGCCCACCGCCTTTATCATCGCCTGGCGAAGTTCGCCGCCTCGCGCCTTGAGCGCTCCAATGTCCCCGATGGCCGCCCACGCATCGTCACAAGCGATATCGGCGGCCTTGAGTTCCGCCAACATTACAGAGTAGGACGAAAGGTTCGCCGAACTGGGGAGGACGTTTGAAGTCAAATCGTCCGTCACGGAAGCCAAAACGGGAATGGCTAAAATAATCGGAACAACCAATCTGGTCATAGGCATTACCAAATACTGTCCTTTTACACTCATCGATCACATCGGGAAACCGTTACCGCACGATTATAAGCGTACCGCTGGAAACGAAGATTCCGTTATCACGGACTACTATGCCGTGGTCAAGAGCGGTCTCCTCATCCAGCTGGAAGGTGAGGGTTGACAAGTTTTCCGGAGCCGCGTCCCAAGCGACAAGCTGTTCCCAAAACTGGAACTTCCGCCCCTTGGCATTAATGGTGATGGTCGCGTCATCCGCGAAGGTCACATGGCGAGTCACGCTGCTCTCTGCGAAGGTGCAGGCGGTTGACCAAGGCTCGGTATGGCCGGAGAGATCAAGTACCGATCCGTTCTGCATCACACATTCATGCCATTTAGCGCCGGGTGCGAAACTGCCATGCACATTCACCGGGCGTGAGCCGGTCATTCCATCGTATTCACCGGTGTAGGAACTAACGTAGTCGCCAATGTCCACCGCCGCATAGGTGCGCAGCGGCGTGTCAAGCAACTCCAGCGTAACGCCTTTCGCGTCAACCGTCATGGTACGCCCCGAAATGCCAAACTGCAGCCAGCCGAACCCGCCGCCGTCGGCAACGATCCGTCCGCCACCGTTCGCCGTGAGTTTAGACATCCGGATCGTCTGGTTGGAGGCGATGTTGATCGACAGCGTGTACCCGTCCAAGTCAAGCGTCACCGGCGTGCCGCTCAATCCGGCCAGCGAAGCCTGTCTCGTACCACCCATCACCGAATCCGCCGTCAACTTGACATTCTTCAGCGCGGACCCATCGTCGTCATGCAAGCGCGAAGAGATGAGCGACCCGCCGTCGAGCTGGAAGAGCGGACCGTTGTGGTTCCTCGACCCGAACAGGTCAAACGTCGCATTCTTGGCGACCGTCACCGTGTTGAAAACCCCGTAATAGGAACAATCGCCCGTCGTGGCGAAGGTACCGGTCTGAACTTCGTTTCCGCCGTAGTAGGCTTGGGACGGTTTGGAAGCGAGGAACGTTCCCGCGCCCGTTTTCACCACCTTAACGTTGCCCACGATGGTGACAGTACTGTTCGTAATCGACTTATCAGCCGGCGCATCGATGGTCAGTTTGCCCGGCGCGGCACCGGACGGATCGGCGTCAAACCACTTCTTACGCAGATAGCGCGTAACAGCCAGCCGATCCTCGTCGGAAAGGACCGCATCGAAAGCGATCATTTCCGAAAGCTGCCGACCGCCGTTGCGGTTTTCATTCTTCCGGTCACTGGTCAACGAGTCGGACGCGCAATTCTGCGAGGTGACGATCGAGATGATTTGGAAATCGTTGTCCGGAATGTAATCGGACTGCCAATCGACCGGATTCTCGCCGTTCCAGACCGACTCGAATTTGGCGTGTTCCGGGTTGCCATACTGGCCGGCCGGGCCGCGGTGGAAGTTGTAAACGCCATTGCCGCTGCTGTAGTCGCCCAACAGAAACGCATCGACCGTATTCGCGATTTTGGTGACGAGGAAGACCGTGCGTATGTTCGTGAAACGGGTGTAGCGCATATCCTTCCCGCTTCCGACCGCGCCGAAATCCACTGTGGGTCGGCCGTTCGGCATCTCGCCGAGCACCGGACCGTTGGATTCCTGGGTCGTGAAGTTGTGGTACGCGATCGCGAGCGGGTTCGTGATGTAACGGCTGCTCTTCGAGAGCCACGAGTAAAGCGTGCCGTCCGGGTTGTAGCTAAGTGTGGTCGGCTCGGATGCGTCGAACCAGAGGATGGAGTCGGTCAACACAGACTCCGGCACATTTCCCGGCGAAGTAATGGTGCCGGGACCGTCCAATGTCGAGACGATGAGCGTGTGCCCGTTCAGATCAAGCCGCCCGGCGTACCAGACATTCTCCAATCCCCGCCAATCGCAATCCGCCGCAAGGGTACAGTCGCCGACCGAAACCGACCGGCACGTCAACGTCTGGCCGGCGGAAACCTGAATGTCCACCGCCCCGGAAATGTAAACAACGGTGTCGGAGGTCGGCAGCGCGTTCGCCACAATGTTGCCGTATCCGTTGATGCACTTCCAGTTCTCGGGATTTGTGAGAGACCTGTCACCTGCCGTACCGGTCCAAGTCGCCGCGAGAATCGCCGAAAGGTCGACCGAAGTCAAAAAAGTGGTCGGGCTGGTCATGGTGTCGTAGTCGGCCTGGATACGGTCAGCGGAGTAGATGCCGTCATAGAGCCGGATTTCATCATACTTCCCGTACCATCCGCAAGCACGCACCCCCAGATTGCCAATCATGCACCCCTCAGTCGAAGCGGAGTTGATTGGCAACGTTCCGGAAGCGAGAATTGTCCCGTTCACATACAACGTGGCCGTAGTCCCGTCGTAAATCACGGTGAGATAAATCCAATTCTGCGACATATCCGCCACTGTGTACGGGCCAATTTTCTTATCCGAGTTGTTTCCGGCCCGGATCGCATTGATAATCGTCGAAGAATTGCTTGCGCACTCGATCTCCCAACCCTTGCCCGCTCCGCTTGAGGTGCCGGGACGCTGGGCAATGAAGCGCGGATAGATATCCGATTGACCGGTTAGCCGCCACCAGCCGCTCACGGAGAAACGAGAGGGATCGGTAACCTTGGAGGAGTAGTCCGGCACCTTCAAACCGTTGTGCTTTCCCTTATTCGTCTGGTTAAACCGGGCTTTGCCCACCACGCCGTCCGTGACCGTCATCTGCGAGACGTCACCTGTCTTCCCCGAAAGCACACCCGCCGTCGGCACCGCGTTGAAACCGTTACCGGTCGCGTCCGGCTCGTTCTCGCTTCCGCTGGCGCTGCCCATGTGCCACACGCCGATGAATCCGTCCCACACCGGATCCGTCGTGACATGTTCACCGCGCGCCTCGCCCCAATGCATCACAATATAGCTTTTGGCTGACGCCACCTCCGGAATCTTCACCCAGACCAACGACTCGCCCGTCGTATCCCATGTGTCAATCTGATGAGGGATCACATTCCCTTCGGCATCCGAAAACCAGATGTCCGAACCGTCTTGGGCCGCATAGTCGGCGTAGTTGAACCCCTCCACGCCCTCAGGCAGTTTCACCAGCGCCTGAAAGTCCGGCATGGTTGTTGTCCCTTTGTACCCCTGACACATCAACGCCATCTGTTTCGCCCCGTCCGCAAAAGCCAGAGTCGAAGCCATCATCACCAATCCTACGACAAACCTTACCAAACGCATAACAGTCTCCTTGT
>JAFTCL010000066.1 GCA_017454745.1 Kiritimatiellia bacterium | reverse complement strand
GGCAGTCAGCTGCGGCACCTGCGTCCCCGCCATCACCGCCGGCCAGCTGGCCGCCCTGGCCCCTACTGCAGTTTTTAAACCCTAACCATTACTTTCCCGCCGCTACACCGTGGCAGGCACAGAACTGAGCGCTCGGTCTATCACCAGCTGCCCCAACGCCTTTGACTTGCGATCGGCCAAGACAAGCGTAATCTGGTAAATGCAAGGCTGGCTGTAATCCCAGCTTTTGCACCGCCTTAGCATTGAATGCTTAGTCTCGAGCCTTATCGCCATGCGCCTTCTCCAAGTTTTTGGCGATTTACAAAATCAAACATTTACGCTTCATTTTCCTTTCAAAAGAAACGGCGGGCCGCTTTCGCAGTCCGCCGTTTCGTTCAGCTATCCAAGCTTGTTACATGAAGATAACGCAGGTACCCTTCGGGTGCTTGTTGCGCAGCCAAAGCTTACCGTCCTCGATGACCAGCGAGAAGTCTTCGGAATAGTCTTTGCCCTGATTGTCAATCACCGAAATCCCCACCTCAGCCGCGGCATCCTCGGTAAGACCGAGCGGAGCCGGAGCTAGTTTGTAGATGGAGCGGGTCGGCTCACTGTCGAACAGCGCCCTAACGTTCTTCAACCCGGCGAGCGTCAGAGGATCAGCGTTCAAGAACGACACCGTGTTCTCCAACTTACCGTCAACCACTTCGCCGGAGATTTCCCAGCAGTTGTCGTCGCCAGTGAAGCGGAACGGCCCGGAGAACGTACCGGAACCCTTAACGGTGCCGTAGATCGGGCAGAATCCTTTTTCGCGAGGAATGTTAACCAGCGTGGATCCGTCGGCAAGCTCAATATCGCCGCCGAGACCGGGTTGTTCAAACTTCTGCGCCATACCCGCCGTATAGGCGATTGGCAGGTAACGCTCATCGAACGCATTGTAGGATCCGCCATTCGCCTTGAACATCAACGCGCAAGTAGTGTTGCCGTTGGCATCGGTGAGAGCGCCGCCCGTGCCGCCGCTGGTGGAGGTCGAGTTGTCGCCGAGCCGGATGTCAAACTTGTGCCAGCCCGCACGGAGCGTAATGTTTCCGGTGGCCGTCCCACAGTTCGAGGTGACCTTGAAGAGACGGCGGCCATCGACATCGAGCGCGATCTGGTCGTCGAAACTTCCCTGGAAGGTCCAATTACCCTCCTGCTCCGGCTCAACCTTGAAGTAACCGTCGAAGCGCGTGCACGCGCCGCCGAGCGGTGCGTTCGTGCCGGTTGAATACTTCGCGTGCATGATCTGCAGCGTGTTCGTCACGACATCGATTGCGGCGTACTTGCTCTCGTCAACCGTATCGTAGATGTTGAGGTTACTCGCGGGGTTGATGTACTTGCGCCACCTCACGCTCGTGCGGGCACTCATCTCGGGACGCATACGCATAAGCACGGTCGTGCTGTCGAACGGCGCGTAATCCGCAGGCCAGTTGCCGTTGCCGTCGCCGCCAACCTTGAACCAGATGCCGTTCTGCTTCGCCACATCGCCGCTGTCGGTCATCGGCCCGACAGTCGGGTTGGCTGCTCCGGTGTAAACGGATATCATAAACTTATGCCACCCTTCCGTCAGGTCGATGTTGTAGATTGACCCGTTGTTCGGCCCAAGGCGCGAAAGCTCAGTGTTGTCAATGTGTATACCGAAGTGCGTCTGATTGCGCTGTGCGAAATACCACTTGCCGACCTGTTCGGCGCTAACGTAGAACTCGCCGAAGTAGTTGAAGCCGGAACCATTTCCGTATTTCACATCATTGATCTTCGACGCCGGACGGTTGAAGTAGGTCAACGAAGTCGCGACATGCGACGACATCGGCGTCCCGGCGTTGAAGGCGGGCTGCATGACGTTCCAGGCATTGTCGTGCCAAGTCCAAGCGACGAACTCAACCATATTCGTTCCCGCAATGTCCAGCGTTGCCGCCGCATTCTCGGCGAGCGTGAGGCCGCCCGCGAAACCGGCAGCGTTGCTGAGATCGACCGTACCAGTCGATTCGACTGTCCACTTGCCGAGTGGAATACCCTGAATACCGGCGCGGTCCGGCCCGAACGAACCATTGCCCGTCAGCGTGACATCGCTTGCGCCAGCGAGGCCCGTGCCCCACTTCACGGTCTTGCCGTTAAGGTCGAACGTGACATTGCCGCCCTTGGCGGGGCTACCAAACGTCGCTGTCATACCTGCCTTGCCGATGTTGAAGTTTGCCGCCGCGCGCAGCGTGCCGCTATCCATGTTGAAGACGGTACGCATCGGATCTGTCCAAGCCTCGCTAATGCCGTCCGAGCCAATCTCGAGAAGACCGTTCATGAACGTGAGCGAACCCGCGTAGTAGTGCGAGTCGACCCAGTTGGCGTAGAGCCCCTTGGTGGCGATGTGCGTGTTTTCGCCGGTAACGGTCAGATTGCCGCGACCGTTGCCGGTGCCGATCTCGAACCGGTTAGCCGAGAAGTTGAGATCGTTGGCGCGGATGTCAACGATAGGCCCGGCCCTGAGCGTCTTGACGTTCGGGCCTTGCGAGAAGAACTTGTCGATGAGGCCGCTGATGGTGACACCGTCGATCTCGGCGGAGGCACTCGGATGGAAGAAGAACGTAGCCGTATTACCGCTATTCGCCGTAACCGAGAGTTTGTTCTTGCCGAACTTCGGCATCCCGTATCCGTCATTGTTCATGCCGAGCACGAGGCCGGTCCCGCCGGAAAGCGTCACGTCCAACGCACTGTCGCCCCAATCCTGATTACCGGTGGTCCAATAGTAACCGCCCGTGACCTCCACACGCGAATCGCCCGTCACCGTCGGGGCGAAGTTGTGGAAATCGGTGCTGAGGCGCATGACCGGATTACCCTCGTTCACAAGGGGCGCGTCCAAATAGTGGCCGTTCTTCTGTACCAAGACCGTCCCCTTGTTCGTCATCGGTTCACGGTAGCGAGTCGTCGCGCCGCCGCCCATCGTGAGCGTTGCACCGTCGGAGACAGTGACGGACGTATCGACATACGACGTTCCGGAATCGTTACCGATGTAGGCATTTTGACCAACGGCCACCAAACCGCCGACATTCCACTTACCGGACGAGGCCCACATCGAAAGGGCACCGGCCAATTCAATGCCGTTCGGGATGTCCAACGTGAAGGCGCTGCCTTCCGGCGTGTAGCAACCCTCTTCCGTGATCACCATCTTGCCAACCGATATCGGGCCGTGCACGTTCAATCCGCGCGTCCGGCTGACCGCGCTGTTCTTGATGGTCAGCGTGGCGTCTTCCGGACCCGTGATCGAGTTCTTGGTGCCGCCGCGGATATCGATACGGCTTACGCCGCCGATCGTAGCGTCACCCGTAAGAACCACTTCATTAATCGGGGAACCCCAATAGGTGTTTTCGGCCGTAGTGGTCAACGCGCCGGACCCGTCAGGCCCATCACCCTCGATCACAAAAGTCTTGCCGCTGGTGATCTTGGCGCGTGGCCGTCCGTTGCCGCTCGCGGTATCAATGTGGTTGAAGTCGAACTGGCCGCCTTTCTTTACGGTGATCGTGCCGCCGTCGGAACCGGCCGCGCCGATATCGGCGGTATCACCCATCTTAACCACACCACCGCGAATCTCAATGTCGGCGGTATTGGCCAAAGCGCGGGCTTCAATCGTCAGCTTGCCGCTGCCTTCCTTGACGAGACGTTTGGAAGAGATTGATCCGGTACCGTCAAAGGTGTAATCGGCAGCTCCCTCAACCACCACCTTGTTTGCCGCGACCTCGTCGGGAATCTGGACTGTCGCGGGCTTCGTGGTCTCCTGACCGTCGAATACCGCGGTCCACACCGGGTCAAACGCAACCGGCGAACCGGTGTTGTCCTTCAACCAAGCGATGGAGGTCCAAGTGTCGCCGAGCGTCTGCGGGCGCCAGTATCCGGCCGTCAGCGTGAGCGGATCGCTGTTGTCAGAAAACGCGCTCTCGCCGTTGCTGTTAACGCTGGCAAAGCGGAAGTACCAGGTCTTACCGGCGGCGAGGCCCGTAGCCGTGGCGGTGATATCGCCAAGCTCGCTGACCGAACCGATACTCGCGGAACCGGCGACGGTGGCGAATGCCGGGTCGTCAGACCATTCAAGGGTAATCGTGGCGCTATCGGCATCGAGACCGAAATCAACCACCGAACCGGTCACCGTCGCGGTGTCGCCGTCATCCACCACATCGTTGACATAAACCAACGCGGCGGTCGGGGCGTCGGGATCGTCCGCCATCGAAGCGGTCCAGATCTCGATCTTCGCCACCTCGTAGGCGTCGGCCGACATGGTTCCGTTCATACCTTTGCCGGGATCGCCGGAGAATGTCCAGTCAACCGAACCCAAGCTCTGGTGCGAGAAGTTGCCGAGACCGATTTCCCAAGAGCCACTGGTTGACCAGCGGTTGAACACGAACATCACCTGCGCGGGATTCGCCGCACCTGGGGTGAAGCGGAACACCTGCATCGAGCCGTATCCGGACATATTGTCGGTGCGGATGTCGTTCCAGTCATAGCCGTAAGTGTGGGCGGGAGCGTCGGCATTCCCAGAATCACCATTACTGTAGCTGCTCGGCCAGAATTCCACCCAGCCGGTCTCGCCGGAGGCGTCCGCCGTCGTCGATTCGATACCGGGCATATTGGTCTTCACGCGCAGGCGGCGGACCAGCGTCTGGTTGACCGTGGTGAGCGGCACCGCCACGTCATCGATGGTCTTGCCGCCGAAGGCGTCCATCGAGACCCACATCCAGCGCGTAAGCCCATGGAAATCGCTGAAGGCGTCATTCTTGCGCTTCAACTCAATGTAGTAACCAACGCGGGAGAGATTCTCTACCGGCGCGGAGGCGTTCTTAACGGTGTAGGGAACTATACCGTAATCGGTGAGGACCATTCCTTTGTTTGCCGCGACATCCAGCACGCGGGCGCGGGTGAAACCGTTCAGGAACTCCGCCGGAACGTTATTCTCCGCGCCAGCGGTGGTCGGCACATCAGTATCCGCCGCGCCCGGCACGAAGCCGGCATCGTCGGCAAGGGCATTCTCAATAGCAGCGCAATAGGTTTCCGCCATCTTATCCTCACCCGGCCAGTCGGGATGGAGGTTGGTGTTACCGTAGAAGCTACCGTTGATGTAGTTGCCCTGCGCGTCGTAGCGGTAGCACGGCGTGTAGAGGTCGGCGAAGTAAACGCGCTTGGCCGGGAAGATATCGCCCTCGGCGGCGTTCTTCATCAACGTGTTGAACGCCACCACTTGGCCGTTCTTTGCCGCGTCGTAAGCGATATCCACCACCGCGCCGGCGATGAACTTCGCGTGAGGCTTCTGGTTCAGCACCTTCCAGACCAACTGCTGCCACACCGGGTAGAGCTGCTCGGCGGTGGAATTGTTGGAGTTGATGTCGTTCGTGCAGAGCTTGACCAGCACGAAATCGACATCGCCCGCCTGATCGAGGAAGTTCTCGATGGAGTCTATCGTGCCACCGCCGTTCAGAGTGACGAGACGTTGACCGCTGATGCCGGAGTGGTAAATCCACTCGTCGGGCATGGTCGCTCCGCAAATGTCGTGGCTCTGGTCGAAGCGGTGACCTTTGGCGACCGGGGCGTAACCGTCAGCGGCGAGGCGCTTCATCAAGAAGACGCGCCAGTTTCCGTAGGTGGAATCGCTGCCGTGAGTGATCGAGTCGCCCACGCAAAGGACATTCACCTGCTGCTTCGCGGCAGAGTAGTTGAGATCGAGCCAGAGCCGACCGCCCTGAGCAAGATTCTCCGCCCACACCTTCACCTCCGCGCCACTGGCACTAGCTGTGTCGAAGAGAGCGTTGAGCGCGGAATCGGTCAGGTCAAGCGACCCGTTATCCCACGTCATCAAGAGGAAACGTCCCTTGGTGCTGGAAGCGTAATTGGAGGTCAGCGCGAGCTTCGCGCCATCGGCGAAGACCGGTACCGAAGCCACGCGGATGCTGAACTTCACGGGATCGAAAACCAACTTGCCGGTCGCACCCATATCCAACCCGGCAAGATAGATGCCGCCAACCGTCGGGAAGGTACCGATGCCGTCCATCATCAAGACGGAACCGTAGAGGTTGATCGGATCGTATCCGATGTAGGTGAAGGACTTGTTGACACCTTCCGGAATCAGCAGATTGCTGTTCGCGATCGAGGTGGCGGCGTTGCCGTCTTTACCCCAGTTGCCGACATTGGTGAATTCGGAATCCGCAGCACCGGTCCACGAAGCGTCAGCAAGCGCGGCGCGGGTAGGAGTGCCGCCGCTATACTGCAACCAGAATTCGATCTTGATGGTCGAATAGGCCAGCGAACAGATGTTCGCCGCATCGCTGCCCTCGGCACCATAGGTGAAGGTCCGATCAAACGACTTGTCGCCGGAGACGCCGAGCAGACCATAGTCGGCAAGCGACCCCATGCCAATCGCACGCGGATTAACATCGGTGGTACCCTTACCCCAGTTGTTGTAGGCGAAGAGAATCTCGCCGGCCGGGAAGGCACTCGAATCAGCAAACTTCCGCATCAACTGGAAGCAGCCGTGGCCGCTGGTACCGCTGGTGGTAAAGGTGTCGTTAAAACCGTACATATTACCCGACCACGGCTCGGCGATAGCCCCCGCCACATCCGTGACCGGCGCACTGTAGTTGATCGGGTTGAATTCAATGAATCCTTCAACCGCGTCATCACTTGCCGGAACCGTCGTCACGCCTCCGAAGTTGCTCCACACATGGAGTTTGGTCACAGCAGTCTTTTTCTGCTGGGCGAGAGTCACAGGGAAGGCCACATCGGCCCAGTTGGAGCCTGGCGCATCCATATCCACCCACAGCGCCTGCAGGGCACCGGTGTCTTTGCGTACCAGTTCGATGTAGTAACCGACCTTCGTGATGCCGGTCTCCTGCATCGGCGGCGCGTAAGTGTAAGGAATCGCGTAAAGATCCTGCGAGAAGCCCTGAGTCGGGGTCGGCTCGATAGTACGGACGCGAGTGAAGCCTGCGAGGTATTCCGCCGGGACATTGTTCTCGGCCCCGAGCGTGACCGCCGGGCGGGTCCAGCCCGAGTGCGGGCACACGCCGCCGTTGGCCGCCACCAACGCCAGCAGCTTCTCCTTAAGCAGGCCGGCGGCGGTATCGCAAGTCGCGGCGGTAATGCCGGAGGACATCGCCGAGGCGAGATCAACACACTCGACATCCGTCTCCGCGGCGCACCAGTCCGCAATCTGGCTGTTAAGGGTCTGCGAGGCGCCAGGGATTGTCGAGGCAATCACGGTCGTCATCGGCAACGTCGCCTTGATGCGCGTCACGGCCGCCTTGTAGTTGGCGAGCACCGTCGCATCGGAAACGCCATCGCCAACGTCCATATCGCCGCAGACGAGGATGGTGAAGTTTGGATCATTCGCTGCCGCCGCGTAGGTCTCCAGCCCCTCAAGGAGTCCGGCGCGGGTGGCGGAGGTCTTGAGCGCGAGATCGACAATGCCGCCATGGCTGCCCCAGGCGGTGGAAGAGGACTGGATGCCGTTCGGGTTTGTCCTGCGCCAACCGGTCATATTCACGTTCCACCCCTCGGCCGTAAGCTTTTGCGCAAGCGGGAAGCGGAAATTGTCACCGGTGGTGGCGTTACCATATACATAGTTACCACCTACCGACCAAATCTTGATCGGGTCGGGAATCGTCGCGCCCTCGGCAACCGTCTTTAAAATGACCGACGTGGAGGTTACGTCGATGTCATAATCGTATGGGCAACCGATGACATTGAACCGACCGCCGCTGTTGGCGGTAATCGCTCCCGCCGTCAACAGCGTGAGAGGAGTACCGGCCGTCGGAGCATTCGCGCCGGCGAAGAGTTCGGTCAAAACGAAATTGGCCGGCTGCGTGAAATTCACCGTGCCCGTAAAGGCGAAGGGCTCGGGTTTATCGAAGGACGGGGACTTGGTGAAGGAAATCGTCTGGTCCGCGGTATGAAGCAGCGTACCGCCTTCCTCGATCACAAGCCCGGAAAGGGCGACCGCAGCAGTACCGCACCGCGTCATGTCGAGCGTGGCACCGGAATGGATGATCACCGGAACCGGCTGCGACGAAATCGCCCGCTGAGGATACTTCGTCGATGCCGTAGAGTCCATTACCACCGTACCGCCGAAAATCTCCACACCGTTGTCCATACGCTGGTCGGTATGGTTGTTCGCGATGGTGAGCGTGGCGGCACCGTACTTGTATAGCTTCGAATATGTACCGTTGTTGGTGATCGGCGGATAGAGCGTGAAGTCCGTCGTCTCGTTATCGACTACCACTGCGGTAGAGACGTAAATCCAGCTCACGGTGGACTCGATGGTAGCGCCGTCGTGGATGAAGAGATTCCGCACGTGCATGCGGTTTGAACTCTGCTTGTACTTGGTACCGCTGTTCAAAGTGAAGTCGCGCAGATAGACATTCGGCGGGTTGCTGGAAGGAATTTCCGCCCCGATGCCGGAAGTACCGATAAGCGTTAGATCCACATTCGGGATGTTCACGGTGTTTCTGTGGAAAAATGCACTGCCGCTATTGACAATGATCGTACCCTCGGTGGAACCGGAGGAGCTGCAAATCCAGAAAGACTTGCCAGAATTCATGTTGAGTCTCAGGGTATGGCCGTTCAGCTCAAAAGTGGTGGCAGTGTAGCTGTTGTTGATGAGACCAAGGCTGTTGCCGGACACCAGAGCATCGCCAGTGAGCACCAGACCCGCCATTTGCGCGGTACCGTTACCGATGTCGCCGCCGGTGTTGCGCAACGCGCCGAGTCCATCCGGACCGGTACCTTCAATGGTGAAGAAGCAGACGCTGTCGCCATAGCCGCCGGCATCGTAGGTCGCACCGTTTTTGACCGTGACTCTGGTGCCTTTTGCCAAATAGGCGGTACCGCCGGCTTTCACCGTGCCTTCCGCAACGGTAATGGATTTGATGGCGGGGCTCTTTTTCGAGACGAAATAGGTACCCGGACCGTCTTTGATGATGTTGACATTACTATTGAACTGCACCGTTCTGGCGCTCCACATTTCGCCTTCGGGAACCGTGACATGAAGATTGCCGGCAGCGCCCTCGAAGATGATGGGGGTGGTGGGCGAGTCCGTCTCCGGCGCAAGAACGTGCAGCGTGTGGCCGTTAAGATCAACCGTGACGCCGTTGGCAAGCTCCGATTGCATACCGGTCCAGTCGGTGTCCTCCGTAAGCGTGACCTTGGCTGGCAACGTCATCGGCCGCGGCGCACCGGTGGACGACGCGGCGTAGCTGGCTGTAGTTGCAATGGCCCAACCTTGGCGTGCGACGGGCGCACCCTTCGCGAAGTCGGTGCCGGTGACATTGGCGAACACCTCGCCGCTGAAACGGTCGAAAAGCGCACCCCTGCCGTCCAAAGCCTGCACCGGCACGAGGTCGCGCACGACGAAACCGTGGTCCGCGACGGACATATAATCGAAACGGAAAGCGGCGGCATAACCGCTGGAATGCGTCGCGAAAACACAGAGATCGATGAGTGGGTATGCCTGAAGGTTTTCCGCCCGGCCGGAAGTCTCTCCGCCACTGCTGAGGAAGAAATTGCCGTCCGTGGTGATTTGGCAGCGATAATCGGTAGCGGCGGCAGGGACAATTTCCGAAATTGCTCCGCTGCCATGGAAGCGGAAAGTGGACGACTGCATATTGAAGAGGTACGCATTGCCGCCCCAGTGCTGGCCGAAAAAGACCTTCTGGTTCGCGTACGTGACATCGCCGAAGCGAAGATCAACGGACGTGTTGTAACCAGGAACATAGTCAAGGCGGACCATCTGCGCTCCTGTGGAGGTGATAGACGAGAGTTCCGCGGTGTATGGAAGGTTGTCGGTCTTGACAAGGAAGAAACGGAAGAACGCGCCGTCCGCCCTGAGCGCGGCGGGGAGCGTGTAGGTGTAGGATGTGGTGTCGGCGGCGATATTGTCAACCGCTTCGTAGGAAGTCCAGGCGTTTTTGTCGCCTTTTCCGTCAGAATTGCCATAGGCGACATAAAGTTTGTACGTCTCGGAAGTGGGATTGCCGAAAGAAAGCGTGATCTTGTCCGCGGTGGCGGACGAAACGGACACGGAACGACGGAATTTGAACGAAGGCGAGGTGTTGGAGACACGACCGAAGCGCCCCTGAGGCATCTCGTCACCGGCAAGGAACTGCGACTCGGTCTTGCTGGGATAGAAGACGTTGTTGACTTGGTCATAGAGGCCGACATCACCGTCGGCATTCGCGGCGGGAACGAAGTCGCGGATGGGAGTCCTGTCGGCCACGATCTTCAGACGGTAGAACGTGTAGGAACCACGGTATCCGCCGTTGTTGATGGCGAAAAGGGCAAAGTTTCCGGAGCCGTTCACCGAGCGGTTGACGGAATTGCGTTCTTCCGCGCCGCCGCCAGTAAGCGTAAGATAGTTAGACGGGTCAATCACGCATCGGTAGTCGGTATTGGCGATAGGCGCCCTAAAATTCGTCGGGCCACCGTAAAACTTGAAAACGTTGCTCTGCAAAATAAACAGATACTTCGATCCGGCCCACTGCTGGCCAAAGAACGCCGTGTCATTCGGAAGGGTAGCGCCGGTCCTGAAACGGAAATCGATAATCCAGTTGCTGGCTGGCGGGACACCTGCGTCAATCCACTGCGAACCATTTGAGCTTATGGACTTGAACTCCCTCACCATGTTAATGCCATCGCGCTGCAAAAGGAAAGCACGCATCGGGCGACCATCCCGGAGCGCGTCCGGAACCTCGTAGGTAAACGATGTCATGTCATACGGGACATCGGCGATTTTCTCGAAGTTTTCCCAGGCGAACTTGTCTTCGCCACAGTCGGTCGCGCCGTGCGCCAGGAACAATTCGTAGTCGTTGGCATCATCCGCATCAAAAACAAAAGTAACGGTTTGATCCGTCATTCCCGATATGCCCATTGTGCGCGCGTACGCGCCGAGAGTAAGAGCCGCAAAAGCGGCAAAAGCCGCCAATAACGCATTAAGTTTCATAAACCAACCTCCAATTGCCGAGAATATGCAGCAAAAAACACCTTTTACAACTTCCAATGATAGTAATGTTACCATCAATAGTTATGGTTTGTAAAGCACGAATTTCGGGGGGATAGGGAAAGTGACAAATTACGAGTGACGGGTGACGAGTTAGTGGTTAGCCGCTAGGGTCTGGATGTCTTATGGCTTAGGTCTGAAGTCCTATGGCTAGATTAACTAGAACAACTAGATCGACTAGCAACTAAATCAACCATCCAACTGTCAAACCGTCCGCCATAAATTATCCGCGCACCACCCGCAAATATTCGTCAAGCGTGCGGCACAGCCGGATTGCCTTCCAGCGCGTCTCGCCGTCCGGATAGATGAAGTGCAGGTAACTCCATAATTCTTTCATACGCCCCAGTACTTGGGTCGGTCCGGCAAGTTCAGCGGCGGCGGTCTCCAGATAATCGGCGCAAAAACCGGCGATCCGTCCATAATCGGGGGGCAAATCCGTACCGGCCAGAAAGGACTCCATCAACGCAGGGTTCATGGCCATCCCGCGGCCAACCATCCACCGGGTAACTTGCGGGAAACGCCGTTTCAACGTCTGCCAGTCGGCGCAGGTGCGGATATCGCCGTTGTACACCACCGGATGGCGGCAAAGCGGCAGCACTTCCGCGAAAACGTCCAGATCCACCTGTCCGTCGTACATC
Organism: Kiritimatiellia bacterium; assembly: GCA_017454745.1. Lineage (GTDB taxonomy): Bacteria > Verrucomicrobiota > Kiritimatiellia > RFP12 > UBA1067 > UBA1200. Next base: position 54,564 of record JAFTCL010000066.1, on the reverse strand, counting down.
TGCTTGGCAGTACGGGGGTGTATGGTTACCTCGCGCAACGGGTAACGGTTAATTACCGGCATCCGCTCCGCCAGCAACCCGGAATCCTTCAGCCCCAGCCGGACTTTCACCGAAAAACCGTCCGGCAGCTCATCGCACCCGGCTTCTAGCATTCGCTCAAACGCCTCGGCGCTGGCCATCAGCCCGCAACCACGGCCTTTTTTGGCGACAAACGGCCAAGGGCAGCCGGCGTTCAAATCGGCCTTGCGGTACCCCATATCCTTTAAAGCGCGGAGCATCACCCGCAACTGGCCGGGATCTTTCCCGATCAGCTGGGGAATCACTTCCACCGGGGTTTCCGGGTCGGGCGCAATATCCGCCAAAACAGCGGGCTTAACGCGGTCGCCGGCGCAAGTGGGAATGAACGGCGCCACCGCCACCGGGGCGGGAGTGAAATGTCGGGCTTGCACCGCCCTAAAGGTGCGCCCGGTCACCCCGCGCAGCGGGGCGAGGTAAAAGGCGTCGGAACCGCAGCCGGACAAACTTACAGCCCCCCCATAATCAGGCTGGAAAAGGCGGAAATCGGGGTGGTGTCGCGGAAATTGTCGACGGTCTGGCGCACATCCTGGATTAAACCGTGGACATCATCGTACAGCTCCGAATCGGCGGAAAGTTTGCCGAGCGTCCCCTCGCCGTTGGCCAGCCGGTCGGTGACGATCTTTAGGTTGGCCACCGTGTCGGAAAGGTCACTGTACAGCGGGTCGTCATCCTTGAGCAGCTTGCCCAGCGCCCCCTCGCCGTTCTCCAGCCGGACAGCGGTTTCCTTAAGCGCCGCCACCATATCCTGGATATCGCGGTAGATGGTGTCGTCGGAGGACAGCAGACGGCCCAAGGTCCCCTCCCCCTGCTCCAACCGCTCGGTAATTGCTTTAACGTTGGCAATGGAATCGCGCAAATCGCGGAACGATTCGCCGCTGTCGTTAATCAGCTGGGCGACGGAGTTTTCGCCGCTGTCGATTTTTTCGGCGATGGAGCTGATGCGGTTGACCGCGTTGGAGAGATCGTTGTAAAGCGCCATGTCGTTGGAGAAAAGCTTGCCCAAGGTACCCTCGCCGTTTTCCAACCGGGAAGACACCTCCCGCAACGATCCGGCCGTGGCGTCGAGATTGGTGATGATGCTTTTGAGGTGGCCGTCCTTGGTCGCCTCTCGCAAATCCGCCACCACCTCGCCCAAATCGCGCATCCACTGTTTGGGCGTCTCGCCGACAAGGCTCGCGCCGGCCGGCAGCACCGCCCCTTCGCCCTCCTCGATCAACAGGTAGTTGCCGCCCAGCAGCGATCCGGAACACACCGAAAACCGGTATCCCTCGCGAAGCTCGACCGGTTTCCGGAGATTCACGTTCACCCGGATCTGGCGGCCCTCAAGGCTCATCCCCTCGACCGTACCCACCGGCATTCCGCGCATCACCACTGAATCGCGCTCCTTCAGGCCGCCGACGTCCTCGAACATCACCGAAATCCGCTGATGCCGGGCTTTGGTGCCGTTCATGATGTCCACCCCCGCCACGATGATGGTGAAGTACGCCAACAGCGCCAGCACCGCCACCATGAACACGCCGACCATCAGCTCCGAAAAAAACTCTCCGCCTCTGCCACGCTTTGCCATATCGCTCTCCTTGGCGGGACGCCCGCCGTGATAACGCCGGGGACCGTGTCCGGTCCCGGTCAACCGCCCAAAAGGCCAATCACCTGCTGCTGCACCTCGCCCAGCTGGTCAAGCCGCAGCCGCGGATCCAACACGGTGAAAGTGTCGCCGCTCTTGCGGTGTTCGTAAATACGCAGGATACCGCCGCTCTCGTGCGGTTTGGCATCGCGCTCCACCAGCTGCTTGCCCCGTTCCAACATCACCGCCAGCACGTAAACCGCGTTGCGCATCTCCGGGTCGTCCTTGGCGATAAGGTCCCGCAGTAAATCCTCCGCAGTCTCTTTTTTGACCGGCTCGTTTTTCTCCGCCGCCGGCGGCGGAGCGGCGTATTCCCCCTCCCAGAAGCTGAACGGCTCCCAATCGCGGGGGGTGTCGCGCCAGCATTTCATGCAGTAATCCAACCGCTCGTACCCGCCCTCGGCATCCCGCAGGGCCGACACGTACTGCTGCTTGTCCTCAAACTGTCTGCCGCAAGCCGCGCACACGTGGCCGCGCGGACGGATATTCCACTCTTGCGCCATCTGCTATCCTTTCCGGATCGCCAGTCCGGCCTCCGTCATTTCGAATACTTCATCAGCAACTCGCGGGCTTTCTCGTCGCGCAGCTTGCGCTCGGTACTGCCCAGCACGTACACGACCAGGTGGCGCTCGCCGCAACGGCGGGAAACCGCGATCGACCAGCCTGCGGAAGCGGTGTAGCCGGTTTTGAAGCCGTCGCATCCGGGCATCTTCTCCTTTAAGAAAGGATTGTGGGTGCGCATGTCAAAGGGTTTGGGCGTACCAGCGCGGAACTGGCGGTAGGATTGGGAGGTGTACTTGAAAATGTCGGCGTGGCGGCACAGCTCCCGGCACAGCAGCACCATGTCGCGGGCGGTGGTAACATCGTTCTTCTGGCCCGGCCCCGGCGGCAGCCCGTGCGGCGACGCGAAACGGGTGTTCTCCATGCCCAGCTCTTGGGCGGTCTGGTTCATCAGTTCCACAAACGCGCCGGTGGAACCCGAAACAAACTCCGCCAAAGCCACCGCCGCGTCGTTGGCGGACTGGATCATCAGCGCGTACAGCAGCTCCTCCACCGGGAACGACTCCTTGGGGTCGAGGTAAACCTGCGACCCGCCGGTCTTGTAGGCGTTGACCGAGACCGGAACGGTGTCGGTAAGCTTAATCTCGCCCTTCTCGATTTTGTTCTGGATCACCAGCAGGGTCATCAGCTTAAGGGTGCTGGCCGGATAGCCGGGGATGTCCGCCCGATCCTCAAACAGCGTCTCACCGGTGGTAGCGTCCATCACGATCGCCCCGATATATGGATTCTTGGCGATGGTGTTGACCTTCTGTGGCGCCGCGGCCGCCGGGGCGGCAGGCTTCGCGACAGGTTTTTTGTTAGCCGGAGTCTTGGCGGCTGCCGCCTTTGGGGCGGGACGCCCCGCCGCGGGTTTCGCCGCAAAAACGGCAACAGGTTCCAAACAACACGCCAACGTCACCAACAGAACTAAGGTCTTCTTCATTTGAAATTCCTACCAAAAACATGGGCTAAAAAACCGATGTCGAATAGTAAACCATTTATTGGGGAAATTGTGAATAAAAAATTTGGCTATTCGAGAATAATTTTTTGCCGCTCCAATGACAGAGAGTAATCTTACCGCTGACGCCGAACCTATAAAAAAGAACCGCTTGGCGGAGCAAGAAAAACTGCGCCAAACCATTTTTTTATTTTTTTTGCAATATTCTTTTCTCGCCTGCGTTTACCTTATCAGTTGCCTGTGGTGACGGCTGAGGAACCTAAGTCGGGCAGGCGAAACAAGGAGAAAAAGAGTGAAAACGATTCTGTCCTTTGCAATTGCGGCGATGGTGTCCGCAACCTGCGTTATAGCTCAAGACGCAAAACCCGAAAACGCACCGAAGGGATTTCCCCCGCGCGCCGAACGCGGCCCCGAAGGCGGACCAGGCGGATTTGGCCGTCGCGGCATGATGGGCGGCGGAATGAGGGTTTCGCCGGAAATGCTGAAGAAGTACGACAAGGACGGCGACGGCAAGCTCTCCCAAGAGGAGCGCGAGACGATGCGCAAGGATCGTCAGGCCGAGATGCTTAAGAAGTACGACAAGGACGGCGACGGCAAGCTCTCCGAAGAAGAGCGCGACGTGATGCGCAAGGATATGCGCGCCGAGCGCGAGGAGCAGATGAAGAAAATGCGCGCCGAGCGTGAGAAACCCTTTGACAAAGACGGCGACGGCAAACTCAACGACGAAGAGCGCGCCGCAATGCGCAAGGATATGGAAAATCGCCGCATTAAACGTTTTGACAAAGACGGTGACGGCAAGCTCAATGACGAAGAGAAAGCCGAAATGCAGAAGGCTATGCGCCGGTTCGGCGACATGGGTCCCGGCGGCCGTGACCGCGGGCCTCGTGGTGGCGATCGCGGACCGCGCGGTGGTGACAAGCCCGAAGGTGCCAAAGAGGCGCCCCCGGCACCTGAAGCCAAGTAAACATCTTCCCACAAAAATAATATAACACATCGACCATAAAACACGGCCGCCGCCCGAAAGGGCGGCGGCCCCTTTTTTTATTTCTTTACCATTACCAACGCAGCCACTGATCGGAAGGCTGCTTGTCATGCGCCCGAAGCCAAACCATCAGCGAAATGCGGAAATCGTCTTTGCGTTCGCTGCCGTCAATCCGGGTGAAGTCGTTGATGTAAGCCGTGCGCAACTGGAACGCCAAACAGTCCAGCTGGTACTGGATGTATCCCCCCACCTCATCCAGCTCGTTCTCGCGCATATCCCAGCGGATATAGCTGCTGTACGACCAAGTATCGTTGATTTCGTGGGTGAACCCCACATAGGCGGCCTCCATCCGGGAGCGGTTCCATTGCGGTACCGGCGACTCGTCGTAGTCGTACAACCGGTGGTCGCGGGAAAGGAACCCGCCGCCGGCACGGAAAGTCTCGGAGAATTTGTAAATGGCGCTCAAATCGGCGTAGGCTACGGTGTCGGCCTCGGTGTCCCATTGCCCATGCGCCGAAAAATCGATGTCTTCGCCGGGAGAGTAGCGGAGTTTGGAGCCGAACATCCGGAGCCCTTCTTCGTCCAACGGCCCGTCACTGTGGAACTGCACCGCCGCAAAGGCGTCCCAATCCAGCAGCGAACGGATCCGCCCCTTCTCGTCGCGGGTCTGGAGCAGGTTTCTGAAACCGGGCCGCAAACCATGCCAGTTGTAAGGCAGCAGCACCCCGTCGTAACCGAACTGGTCCAGCCAGCCCACCGACTGGTCGAACCGGTCGAAACCGTAGACTTTACCATGCTCCAGCGTCACATGAGTCGGCTGCCACGCCCAGTCCACATACGGCTCAAAGGTGTGGCGAAGGTTGTTGTCCCATCCCGAAACCGCCCGCATGGAAGCTTCCACGCCGAAATCGCCAGTATGGCGGTAAATGTCGCTCTCGCCCCCGGAATCGGAGTAGTAGGTGCCACGGTAACCGGCCCGCGGCACCAGACTAACCGTGTCGCGGATTTTGACCGGATAAGTGAAACGGTGCGCGGTGTCAACCCGCACCGTGTCGTAATCGGCCCAAGATCCGGGATAGAACTTGAATTCCTCCCGAACGGCTCGCCCGTAGCGGGCCTCCTGGCGGTCCAGAAAACCGGCGCGCGTCTGGCTTTCATAATTGATCCCGTACCACAACGGCTGCGGGGCGATGTTCAACCACCCCTCCGGCAACCGCGTCGTACCGGCGTAAAAATTGTTCAACGGACCGCTGGCCACCACCCCGCCGGCCCAGAAATTCTCCCGGTGCTCCCAAGAGGCGAAATTCATCGGAATACTCTCGCCACGGTTTTCGCGGTCGAAGAAATCGCTGCGCATCTCCGAATCGCTCACCAAGGTTCCCCGAAGCAGGAACTGGTCGCGCTCGGTGAAATCGGCGGAATGGAACAGACGAAGCCGGTATCTCTCGTCGTTAATGTCGGACATCCAGTTCCGGTCGCGGCGGCGGTCAGGCGGGTCTTCATCCCAAGCGTAGTACGACTCGAAACGCCCCTTGCCCCAGCGTTTCAAGTCCCAATGCACGTTCTGCCCGGCGGCGACGCCGCGTTTGGTGCGGAAATCCAAATGGGTGGTGCCGTAAAGGTTCGGACCGGCGTCATTGGGCGAGTCGTAGATCGGAAAGACGTACCCAGTCAGCAGATACGCCCCCCACTTGGAGGTGTATCCGGGCATCATACGGAAGCCGTAGTGGGTGTCCAGATCGCGGTACCAATAGGGCAGCCAAGCGAACGGCACCCCGAGAAAATACGGCACCACATTGTAAACGTCGATGTAATCGTTGTCCTTGAAATGACCGTTGCCGCGCATGCACCAGTGCCACCGCTCCGGACTGTTGGTGCAGGTAGTGAACCGCAGATCGCGCAAATCAAACAGGCCGTCCTCGCGGCGGGTCACCTCGTTGGCATGGACATGGAAAAACTCGGTGTCGATCTGTCCCATGCCGGTCATGCCCTTGCCGGTCTTGTAATTGTATTCGATATAGTTGCCGGCCCAGCCGCCCAACCCGTTTTGCTGGATCTTTACATTGCCGCTGGCCCGAACGTCGCCGGTGCCGCGGTTCAGGCGCACCTTGTCGGCCAACAGCTCGCGGTCGCCCATCTTAACCCGCACATTGCCGCGCCCCGTCACCCAGCCGGTCTTGTTGTCCACCTCGAAATTGTCGGCATCGATACCGATCTCATCGTCCCCAAGCTGCTTGAGAAAAGGCAGGATGTCGGCCACTGAAATCGAGGCCGCCAGCACCATAAAGGCGAAAAATTTTCTCATCCTAACGCTCCTTTGAAAACCGCGCCGAACCTCTCGGCACGGGGGCGCTGGAATCTTGCCCAGCGAAAATGCCTTTTATTATGGATTACCGGCGATCCAAAGTCAAGGGCTTTGTCCGTATTACCCCCTATTTCCCCTTCTCTTCCAGCAATTTGAGCTTTTGCGGCGGAACGTCGCGAAGCTCAATGTTGTTTTGAACGGCATAGGCGGCAGCCGCGCCCGCCCCGACGCCGGTCGCCATCGCGATCCGCATCACCCGGCAGCTTGCCAGCGCCTCGTGCGCCGCCGATATGCAACGGCCGGAGAGAAGAAGTCCGTCCACCTCTTTCGGCACCAGCGCGCCGTATGGGATGTCGTATGGGCGGACCCGTTCCGCCTCGCCGGTGACGAAGGTATCCTGCTGGGCGGCCTGGCCCGCGCCGGCGGGATTATGGATGTCGATGCAGAAGTTGGCGGAATGGACAATCGCATCATCGCGTTTTCTGCCCGCAAGGCAATCCGCCTTTTCGAGCCGCGCGACACCCTCGAACCGCCGGGTCTCGCGAACGCCGATAACCGCCGGCATCCCGGAGATGTAAGCCTTTTCGTAACCGGGCAGATGGCGGCGGACCACTTCGAGCACCTGGAACGCCTGTTTGCGGCAAGTGATCTCCGCCTTCGTCAAATCCGCCGATTTCGTCCCGTTCAGCTTGTTCACCTGCGTCGCGTTAACGATGTTCATCGTCGGGACCGTCGCGCCGTAAAGACGGATCACCCCGACCTCCGGCGGCAACGCGCCGGCGGCGATCTCCTCCTGCACGATGGTCTCCCAACTTTTACCTTGTATTTTGAACTTCCGCGCCGCCTCCTCTGAGCCGCAGCCGACACGCTTGCCCGGCGCGATGCCGTCGATCGTGAACATGATACTCATCGGCTGGGTCAGGCCGTCCTCTTTCCGCCCGATTTCAAACGGGACGCCCGCCGCTGCGGCAACAACGCCGTCGCCCGTCGCGTCGATCACCACCTTCGCCGTGATGTTGCGCGGGCCTTCGCGACACTGCACCTTCAAGCCAGTTACGCGCTTACCCTCCATCAACGGCTCCAACGCATAAGAGTGCAGCAACACCTCCGCGCCCGCCTCCTGCAGCAAGTCCCACGCGAGCAGATCGAGCTTCTGGAAGTCCACGCCGCCCTTATAGAGACGCGAGCAGATGGTTTGGGTAATCGGACTCTTGACGCCGCCCAACAGCGGCCCGACATGCGCCTGAATCGCCGCGCCGCCCAGCCGACCGTTCTTTTCCAACAGCAACACCTTTGCGCCGCGCTTCGCCGCCGTGTAGGCCGCGCCGATGCCGGCGGGACCGCCGCCCGCCACCAACACATCGTAATCCTGCGCGAATGCCGCGCAAACCGCAAAAACCACGGTGAACAAAGCAATAACCTTCTGTTTCATACGTCACCTTTCTTTTGAATCAGTTTCTAATGTACCATATCCGCATTATGCCACGCAAGACCAATAATCTTGCCTGAAAGTATAATTTTCTTGCAAATCGCCAACGGTTCCGGCGATTTTACTGCAAAATCGCCGGAACCGTTGGCGATTTGCCATTAACACGCCTCCCCTTTAATAGTATCATACCCACCATCATTAATATCGCAACAAGGGGGTTTTCATGTACGTAGCGAGAAAAATGGATGTCGCCTCAGTGCTCAAGAAAAAATCCTGTTTTCTTTTCGGTCCGTGCCAAAGCGGGAAATCATCTCTGATACGGGAAACACTCAAAGATGCCTACGTATTCGACCTTCTTTCCGGGGACACTTTCGCACGAATTGCGAGAAATCCCGGTTACATCGAAGAGGTTTGCCGGGATGCGCGTCCGGTCATTATCGACGAAATACAGAAAATGCCGGCAATCCTCGATGAAATACATCGCCTCATCGAAACAAAGGGCGTCAAGTTTCTTCTAACCGGATCCAGCGCAAGAAAACTGCGTAAAGGCGGTGTGAATCTGCTCGGCGGCAGGGCCAGAGTGCGACACCTGCATCCTTTCTCAGCCGCGGAACTTGGTTCTGGGTTCGACTTAAACCGCGCCATCAATTATGGGCTTATACCCAGCATTTGGTTTTCGGACGATCCGGATGAAGACCTAGCCGGATACGTCACGCTCTACCTTGAACAGGAAATCTTGCAGGAGGGGGCGACACGCAACCTTCCCGCGTTTAGCCGTTTTCTGGAAATCGCCGCGCTTTCCAGCGGCGAGCAAATCAACTACCAGTCCATCGCCTCAGATGCCCGGATTCCGCGAAGCACGGTGCAGGAATACTTTAAAATTCTGAAAGACACCCTTATCGCCATGGAAGTTCCGGTCTGGAGAAAAGGGCTTTCCCGAAAAACGGTCGCGACCGCAAAGTTTTACCTGTTTGACACGGGCGTTGCCAGACGGCTCCAACGGAGAAAACCCTTAACTCCCGGAACGCCCGAATACGGACACGCCTTCGAGAACTGGATCCTGCACGAGATTACCGCATACGCCGATACCTACAGGCGCGACACCGAAATTACCTACTGGCGTACCCGCACAAACCTTGAAGTCGATTTCATCGTCAACGGCGAAGTCGCCATCGAAACGAAGACAACCCGCAGCGCCACGAAAAACGACCTCAAGGGTCTTCGCGCGATTGGCGATGAAGGCAAATTTCTCCGCCGCATTCTTGTTTGCGGCGAGCGCCGCGCCAGAGAAGTCGACGGGATATCCATTCTTCCGTGGCGGGAGTTTATCGACGCCCTTTGGTCAGAGCGGATTTTTTAGCGAGGCTACCTGACCAGCAGCATATAAACCGCTGTGCCGCAGGCGATGGAGAGCAGCGGGTTACGCCGCCATAGATGCAGCGCCACAGTGACGGCGGCGGCAAACACCTCCGCCAATCCGTGCAGAGAAGTGCCGAGGCATCCGCTTTTAACGTATCCGGCGAAGCAGTAAACGGTCAGCATGGCGATAACCGCCGGAGTCAACACCCGGCCGATGTATCCGATTACCGGTGCCGGTTTCTTGCCGGTGCCGAAAAGCAGGAACGGCAGCGCGCGCAACAAGTATGACACCGCCCACACCAGCGCCAACACCCCGAGCAGATAAAGATTTTTCTCATTCATCCGCCCTACCCTCCGGATCGGCATCCAGCCAGCGTCGCGTCAACAGGAAGGTGACTACAATCAACGTCATCGCCGGGATGAACATTTTGGAGACGCCGAAAACCAAACAGGCCGCCACCGCGGAAAAAGCACCGATCATCGCCGGAATCCGGTTTTGCCGCTCCCGGCACTGGTCGGTCAGAATCACCAGAAAAAGCGCGGTCATCGCAAAATCGATGCCCTTGGCCTCAAACGGCAACGCGGCCCCGGCCAAAGCCCCGGCGACCACCCCCACAATCCAATAGGCGTGGTCGAACATTGCCAGCAGCAGACAGTACCAGGTGCCGTCGCGCCCGGCGGGGTAAGGGCATTCCACCTGCAATGCGTAGGTTTCGTCGGTGATGGTTCCAATCATATACAACCGCGCCGGCCACGGCGCGACCTGATAACGATCCAGCAGCGACAACCCGTAAAGCGAGTAGCGGACATTCATGCACACCACCAGCACCGCCACGTCAAGATAAGCCGTTCCCGCTTTTACCCAATCCACCAGCAAAAACTGCAACGGTCCGGACACAAAAGCCGCGCTGGTCAGCCCGCCCCACAGGGCGGGCATCGAGACCCCGCCGTTCAACGCCAACAGCACCCCTGCGGCAAAGCCCATCGTGCCGTAACCGGTCATAACCGGGAGCGAAGCGATAAACGACCGCCGCAACAAAACCATATCCACCGCCAATTTGATTCTCCGAAAAATCCCCGATTCCGGTCAGATCATTTTGATGGTGCGCCACTTACCGCTGCACCAGCGCCAGACCAAGCCGCTGCACAGCACCATCACGTAAAACGCCATCCAACACCACAACGCAATGATGCCGGCCCCGCGGTAAGTAAGCACCACCGCCCCCGGCACCAGCAACGTCCATCCCAACGTGGTCATATAGAGCATGACGAACTTGGTGTCTCCCGCGCCTTTAAGCGCCTGTTCCAACACAATGGTCAAGGTGTCCAGCAATCCCCAAGCCGCCATCAGGCACATCATCACCCGCCCGACCTGGAGCAGCTCGGCGGCGGAAAAGGCCGCGTTGGCGGAATGGAACAACTCAAAATAAAAGCCTGGGAACATCACAAAGGTGGAGCCGATGAACCCCATGTAAACCAAGCCGAACAGCAAACCCGTGTTTCCGGCCCGCCACGCGGCATCGGGATCGCCCGCGCCCAAGTGCTGGCTCACCAGAGTGGACGCCGCCATACCAAATCCCAACAGCGGGGAAAAGGCGAGATTGTTGATGCTGAAGGCAATGTTGCTGGCCGCCAGCGCGAGATCGCCCAACTTGCCGGTCAAGAACACAAACACGGTAAACACCGACAAATCCAGCAGCGTCTGCAACGCCGCCGGGGCTCCAAAGCGGAGAATCTGCCCGAGTTGCGGCCAGTCCACCGCCACCACCCGAAAACCCCGTTCCCGCCACGCCGCTCTGACCGCCGGCTCAAAAAACATCATCCCGAACTGCAGCAGAATGGCAATCACTCCGGAAATCAAAGTGGCGTAAGCGGCGCCGGTGATGCCCATTGACGGACACCCCCAGCGCCCGAAAATCATCACCCAGTTCAACAGCACATTACTGCCGCAACCGACGAAATTGGACAGGAAGTTAACCGAGGTTTTCCCGATACCGATGAAATAGCCGCCGATCGCGGCGTTGAGCGTAACCATCACCCCGCCGGCGGTCAAGATGGTGAAATAGGTCCGCTCCGCCGCAATCACCTCCGCCGAGTGTCCGCTCGTCCGGATGACCAACCAGCCCAGCGGAATCAGCGCCGCCATCAGCGGCCAGGCGAACAGTGCCAGCCAGATCCCCTGCGCCGAAGAACGCACCCCTTCGGCGGGACGTCCTGCCCCGTGGTATTGCGCGGTGAAAGTCCCGGCGTATGAGGCGAGCGCCTGAAAAAAGCAAACCGCGGTATGGGCGAGGATACCGGCCGGCAAAGCCGCCTCGATGGCAACCGAACTGTAATGCGAGAGGAAAATGCGGTCGCAAAACTGCATTACAGTGTAGGATGCCATGCTGAGAATCAGCGGCATCGCAATCCGAAACATTTCTCTGGGGGCGAACTTCATGTCAAAAGAAAACCAATAAATGAAGGAAGCTTACCAAAAACCGACGCGTTTGGCAATTACTCTTAACGGCAAAGGCGCAGATTCTGAACGGCAGGGGGCGGAGAACCGGAATAAGGTGAAATTTTACAAGATTTCCAATGATAAACTTTGCGCACCTAGCGGACCTTGAGCGAGAAGGAAACCAAGGTTTTGCAATTACCTGCTTAATCAATGGCTTGCCTAAACACCGGCGATTTGATAACATACGCGCCGTTTGGAAACAATCTACCGGAGAACCGAAGTGACTGTCACGCCTTTAAAGATGCTGGTGGTGGGAGCGGGAGACCGCGGGCGCACCTACGCCGGATTCGCCAAAGCCTATCCCGACCAGCTGCAAATCGTCGGGGTGGCCGAACCAAACCCCGCCAACCGAGATTTTTTCGCAAAAGAGCACGCATTGCCGCCGGAGGCGCAGTGGCCGGACTGGCGGGACGCGCTCGCCGCCCGCCCGGCGGCGGACGCGGTGGCCATCTGTACCCCCGACGCGGTGCACCTTGACCCGGCGCTCGCGTTTCTGGATGCCGGCTACCACCTGTTGCTGGAGAAACCGATGGCGCGAAGCTGGGATGAATGCCGGCGGTTGGACGAAAAAGTGCGCCAAACCCGCCGACTGGTGCTGGTGGGGCACGTCCTGCGCTATACCAACTATTTCTCGAAACTCAAACAGCTGATCGCCGGGGGCGAAATCGGCGACGTGGTGAGCATCCAGCACCTGGAGCCGGTGGCCTATATGCACGCCGCGCACTCCTTCTGCCGGGGGAACTGGGGCAACACCAAGCGTTCCACCCCGATGATCCTCCAAAAATGCTGCCACGACTTCGACCAATTCGTCTGGTGGCTCGGGAAACGGTGTCTGCGGGTCTCCAGTTTCGGCGGGCTGCGCCATTTCCGGCCCGAAAACCGTCCCGCCGGGGCGGCGGACCGTTGTCTCGACTGTCCGACCGCCGTGGAACGCGACTGCCCCTTTTCCGCCCGCAAAATCTATCTTGAACGCGACACCTACCGCTATCCTTTCGTTGACCGTACCGACGCCGGGATGGCGGCCATGCTGCGCGATTCTCCCTACGGGCGCTGCGTGTACGCCTGCGACAACGACGCCGTTGACCACCAGATCGTCAACCTGCTGTTCGAGGGCGGGGTGACCGTTTCGCACCTGATGGAGTCTTACACCTACACGGGAGGGCGCCAAACCAAGGTGTTCGGGACGCGGGGCGAGATAATCGGCGACGGCAGGAAACTGCAAATCCACCACTTCAGCAACCGAACCACCTCCGTGTGGGACTCGGTGCTGGAGGCCGGCCCTTCCGGTTCAGGCCACGGCGGCGGCGACTTCGGTATCGTCAGAGAACTGATCCGCCAGATCCGCGAAGGAAGCACCGCCGACCATCTGGCCGCCTTTGAGATGTCGCTTGAGAGCCACAAAATCGCTTTTGCCGCTGAAGCCAGCCGTTTGGCCCTTGGCGAGGTGCAGATCTTGAATTAAACGGCGCATCTGCATAATAAACCAATTTGTCTTGTTTGGACGCTTCAAGGCAGCGGATAGCGGCGCGGTCACGGCAGCGGCGGCAGCCGCCGCTGCTTCAGCGTGTCCCAGCGGACGCTCGCCCCGGAGGACGAGGTGACGGTCAGCGCGCCCGTCGTCTCGTCCAAAGAGAACGCGACCGTCTCCCCCACGGGGAACGAAACAATCCTTGAATAATAGTCGAACAAAATTTGTTGCCCGTCCTCGTCAAGACGATAAACCCGCAGACTTTTTTCATGCCCATCCATAGCGTAGTCGTGGCTGTACACACAGGTGCCGGAATCGATCTTCCCCGTTGAGAATTTGACGGGATAAAGCGGGGAACGCGCCCACTCGTTCGTTCCCATCAACACGACCGCCCGCATTTGGTTGGTGCCCAGCGGCGACATGTCGAACAGCTGGATGCCGCCGAAGTCCCAAACGAGATGTCCTCCCGGCGGCAGCGACACGATGTCGCCGCGGGTACTGGCGTTGATGTAGTCCAGCGCGGAAACATATTTTTTGGGAAGAACGCCCATTAAAGTAAACCTTTGTGTCTCGCGCTCGTCCCCCAGCTCAAAATACAGTTGCGCCCGTAATGCGGAAAACGCCCCCGCGAACATTTTGTAAGTCCGTTGCGTCCCGTTGGAGACGGTAACCACAAAGGGGTAATCCTCCTCGTCGAAATATACCGTGTTCGTGGGTGCCATCATGCGCACTTCAACCTCCCCGGCAAAAGCCGCCGCCGCCAATACCGTCAATGCGATAAAACCTGTTTTCATTGTTGTCTTCACTCCGGTGCAACTGATGCCCGCGTTTTGAAGTTAATCCGTTCGATTTCCTCCCGCGCCCCAAGCACGTAGGACAAACCGCGGTTGCCGGGGAAGTTGTGTCCCATCAACGCCCGCTCGTTGTCCGAAAGGTGGTTTCCCGTCCAACACCCGCCAGCCATTAACCATTACAATACCCCTTTGCGCGGCATAGTCTAGCAAGTGCTTTTTGCGAGTTGGGGGTAGCATAGCAGATTCTGGTTGGCTTGTAAAGCGGGATTCCGCGGGGAATTGCGCCTTGGGGGAGAGCGCGGCAGACCTGTTCTTGAGGCGGGCGCAGCTGTCCCTTAAGTGGCACCTTACGGCGGCAGCGCCAAAATTTTTGAGTTTTTTCCAATATGGGTTTGACCTTTTTTCCATATTAATGTATTCTATTAGTTGTTTGTGGCATGGAAGGAGTGTCATTTGGAGAACGGATCGGTTAGCGGCATAAAGTATCGGCGGATTTTGCTCAAATTGAGCGGCGAGGTCCTCGGGAACAAGTCAACGGGCGAGTGCATCGACCCGGCGGCTTTGGCGTCGATGGCATCGCGCGTCAAAAAAGTCGCCGACATGGGGGTGCAAGTAGGCATCGTGCTGGGCGGCGGAAACATCTTCCGGGGGCTCAGCGGTCAATCCCGCGGCGTAAACCGAACCATCGGCGACAACATGGGGATGCTGGCCACCATCATCAACGGTTTGGCCATTCAAAACGCGTTGGAACAGCTGGGGCTGGACACAAGGCTGCAAACCGCCATCGAGATGCCGAAAGTAGCGGAACCGTTCATCCAGCGCAAGGCGTTGCGCCACTTGGAAAAGGGGCGGGTGGTGATTTTTGCCGGCGGCACCGGCAATCCGTACTTCAGCACCGACACCGCGGCGGCGCTGCGGGCCAGCGAGATCGGCGCGGAGGTGCTGCTCAAGGCGACCAAGGTGGACGGGATTTACTCCGCCGACCCCAAACTTGACCCGACCGCCACGCGCTACGACCATGTTTCATACGAGGATGCGCTGCACAAACGGCTGAAAGTGATGGACTCCGCGGCTTTCGCGCTGTGCATGGAAAACAGCATCCCGATAGTGGTTTTTGACTTTTACGACGAAAGCGCGCTGGAGCGGATCGTGCGTGGCGAGGAAATCGGCACGCTGGTCGGTGGCGCGAAGTAACCTGTAAGGAGAACGTTATGGAAACTGTGGACGAGGTACTGCTCGATGCGATGGAAAAAATGGACAACACGGTCAACAAGCTGAAGGACCAGTTCTCCGGCTTGCGCACCGGCAAAGCATCCCCCGCGTTGGTGGACGGAGTGCAGGTGATGTACTACGGCGCCCCCACCAGACTGCGCGACATCGCCAACATCGCCACCCCCGAACCCCGGCTGATCACCATCAACCCCTTTGACCCCACCGCGCTACCCGAAATCGAGAAGGCGATTTTGGCCGCCAATCTCGGCGTGACCCCGCGCAACGACGGCCGGATCATCCGGGTGCCGATTCCCGAACTTAACGAGGAGCGTCGCAAGGAAATCGTCAAAGTCGCCCGGTCGCAGTCGGAAGACGCCCGCGTGGCGGTGCGTAACGTCCGCCGCGAGGCGAACGATCTGGTCAAGAAGCTCCAGAAGGACGGAAAAATTTCCGAAGACGAACGGGACAAAGGTCTGGATGAAGTGCAGAAGACTACCGATGCGCACATCGCGACCATCGACAACAATCTGAAGGCAAAAGAAGCGGAAGTGATGGCCATCTAGGCCCAATTCATTTGGAGGTAACATCATGGCAGACGAGACCAACAATTCGGTTCCACCCAAAATCTCCCCTCTCACCCCCCATACCCCCGGCGCCCCCCGGCCCATCACGGTTAAGATCCGCCGTCCAGTAACGACGGCATCTGCCCCGTTGACTCCGCCCGCGGCCACCGCCGCCACCCCGGGAACGGCAGAACCCGCCGCCCCGGCGGCCCCCGCTGCGGCGCCAGCGGCTGCGGCAACTCCGGCGCCTTCGACCCCGCCCCATGCCACTTCGCGAGTTCCGCTCCCGGAAGGGGTCGCGCCAGCGGCACCGGTCAGCCGTCCCACCATCCGCCTGAAACCGATTTCCCCAGCCGGCACCCCGCGTCCGGCGGCACCGGCACCGGCGGCCGAAGCACCGGTAACCCCGGCGGTCCCTACGCCGCAACCCGCCCCCACCCCGGGTTCCGACCCGCTTCCCGAAGGCCCTAAACCGCCGTCAGCGGCTCAAACCCAGGCCTCGAAGTCCAAAACCTCCCGTATTTCGCTGGATTCCGCGATTGGCGTGGCCCCGACCGGTGACGCCACCGCCTCGAAGACCATACGTCTGAAACGCCCGTCCGACATCGGCAGCGCGCCCACGGTGGTCAGCAAGCCGGTGTCCAAACCAGCATCCGCCGAGACGACCGAAGAATCCGGCGATGCCGGAGTGACTCAGAAACGGACACTGAAAATCAAGCGACCGACGATTGAGACACCCAAGGCGGAAGATTCTGCGGGCGGCGACGAATTCGCCAACCTTGCCCCGATTGACATGGCCAGTTTTGGCCCGGTGGAGCATGAGTCCAAAGCTTTCACCGCCGTCGCGGTGATTTTCGCCTCCATCGCTGCGATCGTTATGATCGGGTTAACGCTCTGTCTCGCGGCCCATGCGATCGGACCGGGCGCCAACCCGAACACGATCCAGACCATCGACGGTCCGGAACTGCCTTGGCCCGGACGGATCATCCGTTAAACGGTCAAGCCGCTTCTAAGGGAAAATGCGGGCGTAGGTTCTACCTACCCCGCATTTTTTTACCCGACGCCAGCCATGTCGCGTTTTCTGAAAACTTTGCTTGGCATCGCCTTGATCCCTTTTTGCGGGGCAACCGCCGCGCTGTTGTATGAAGTCCTGAAAGGGATCACCGCCAACGACGGCTGGTACTCGTCGGGCATAAAGTGTTTTGTAGGCGGAATGCTCGGCTGGTGCGCGGTTTGGATGTTTCTACCCCACCCCACCAAAAGCTACGTGCTGGCCCACGAGCTGACGCACGCGGTATGGGGACTGCTGTTCGGAGCGAAAATCGGCAAACTCAAGGTAACCGCCAAAGGCGGCAGCGTGCAACTATCCAAGAGCAACCTGTTTATCACCCTTGCGCCGTATTTCTTCCCCTTCTACACCGCAATCTGCCTACTCGCCGCAGCGATCACGCGGCTTTGCATGGGACGCCTTCCCTGCCCTGCGGCGTGGCTAGCCGCCATTGGCGCGACCTGGTGTTTCCACGTCTGTTTCACCTTTGAATCGCTCAAGGTACGCCAGCCCGACATCTGCGAATACGGGCGAATCCTTTCCTACGCAACTTTGGTTTCTGCCAACCTGCTGGTTCTTTCCACGCTACTGGTTCTCGCCACCGCCGCAATGAGTTTCTCGACATGGGCACTAACACTGGCAAAACTCACCGCCGCATTCTACGCTTCTGTTTTCCGTTATCTTGCCGCGCAACTCGGCAAATTGCATTTCACGGGGCACTGAGATTACGGAATAACCGGCACGCGGTGGCGGAACGGACAAATGCATTCATTGGCGGCAACCGACAATTCACGTGTTTTTCATTGCTATCCGGCTGGGCTTATTGTATATTAGGTATTTGTGAAATGGGCCGTACCCGGCTTGGTTTCACTGGTGTTGGCATAATAACTAGAAAAAGCGGAACAATTTCAACTATGGAATTCACCCAGCTCATTGCGGATTTTGCTGCGCGATACAATGTGGACGGACTTGCCGACGAAGACGGAACGGCAACCGTCAGTATTGACGGCATCGTTATCACCCTTGTTGCCGTCGGGGACTCGCTCATCGTTCACGCCGATATCGGTGCGCCGCCCACCGAGGGCCAAGCAGAATTTTCCGGTCTTCTCCTTGAGGCGAACCTTGAATCCGAATCCTTCTTCGCCAAAAACCGAGAGAATGGCCGCTACGTGATTGTCCGCCGTCTCGTGCTGAATTCTCTCAACGCCGACGCTTTTGACACCGCACTCGCCGCGCTTGTTAACACCGCCGAGGTTTGGCGTCGCCTCCTAATGAATTTTCACCCCGCTGCCAAAACTGCCGGCCAGCAAGAAACGGACATTTCCGATTTCGGATCCGCCGGCTTTATGCAGGTATGAGACGAATTTTTATTGCTTTTTGTTTAATTCGTATGTAACCATCTACCGCGCCGCGTGTAAACGCAACGGAAACGACAACGAAAACCTCGCGACAAAGGAGACAAAACCATGGCGATCAATCTTCAGGCACTTGATATGTTCCGCACTGCAACGGACTGGACCGCAAAGGGAATTGCAAACCTTGACGGCAATGATGGTATTAAGCAGAACGGTACCTACAGCGGCGCGCTCAGTTCCCTCGGACGTTCAAAAATTGAAAAAGCGGCCAACAACGAAGTGCGCACCGAACTGCTCCGCGCGCTCGGGCAAACCTTTAATCTTGACGGAATGAACGAGAAAGACGGCGAAGTTACCTTCTCCAAGGGTTTTATGGATCAGCTCGAAAAGATTCTCGGCGCGGACTTTAAGCGCGATGATTTCAAAATCGACTCCGACGGCAAAGTTTCTTCGGGACGTCCGCTTACCGCCCGGCGCATCAAGGCCATTATCACCAAGGCCGAGCAGACTGCCACCACCGCCAGCACCCAAAACGTCGGTAGGACCGCCCCAACCGCCAAACTCACGAAGACCGGCGGTGTGCGCAAGGACGACACCTACGCCTCCTACGTCAGCAAGATCGGTCAAATTAAGAAAGAAATCGCGGCCTTGGACAAAGGGTCGTACGAGCATGTTTTGAACTTCTTCAAGCGCGTCGAGATGAGCCTCGATTTCCTCTACAACGAAATCGATGTGGACCGCAAGGATCCAAACGCACCAGATCCTTCCGCGCTGCGCAACGATCCCGAATACGAATTCCTCAAGGAGCTTGGCGATCTTAAGGAGGGCGACAAGCCGAGCTTCCAATACTATGACAGCAAGCAGGGCAAATTCGTTAAGCTCGAAAACACGAAAGATTACAGCGATTTCATCTGGAAACGGGTTGGCGGAGGGCTGCTGCACCTCGAAAGAGCCAACTTTAGCCAGAGTGAGTCGGAGGACATCAAGCCGCTGCGGAAATACATCGTGGACAATCTGCGCCTGTTCGTTATGAAGTCGATCGACACCTACTTTGCGTCAAAAGAGGCCGGGAAACTCGACACGTTCTTCGAGCATCTCGAAAAACCCGGTGCCTGCCTTGAGGACCAGTGCCTGCACATGGTGGAGTTCGAGACGAAGAATCTTTCCACAGGATGGCAGGGGCTTTCGACCAAAGAGGCCGAAGAGCTGGAGCGCATCGCCCGTCAGGATCCCGAGAAATTGGAAACCCCCGACGTTAACCGGCAGATCGACGACATTTTCGACGAAATCGGCAATGAGCAGTGGTTCCTCGACAAAGAGTCTTGGGACAAAGACATTGCCGCCGTCTTAAAAGAGCGGCTGCTGGGCAAAACCTGTACGATTACGAAGTACAACTATTCGACCCATAAGTTCGAGCCGCTGCTCGAACAGGGCAAGCCGGTTGTGCGCCCCCTCACGGAAGCCGACATTGACACTTTCGGAGCCTTGATCTTCAAGGAAACTTTCATGGGATAAGAAAACAAGTACTGAAAGGTAGCACTAAATGGCCTTAAAAGCGGATTACGTCAAGTTCCTTGGGGAGGTGCGCAAAGTCTCAGGAATAGAAACGCTCACGCCGGACCCGTCCGGTCTTGTGAGCGTCCGGGTGGACGATGCATACAACGTGAACCTCCAGTTCGTCGAAACGACCGGCAAGGTGCTATGCTTCATTGAAGTGGCCGAACTGCCGAAAAACGCCCCCAAGGAGGTTTATCGCGACCTCCTTGCCGGCGGCCTCTTCGGCAGGGACACGGCGGGCGGGTACTTTACGCTTGAGCCGGAGACGGAGACGGTGGTTTACAACTACTTCTTCGACCTTGAGACGGCGGCGAAAGATGTTGAGAATTTCATCTCCACTTTGGAGAAGATTTTGCAACTTTGCGACATCTGGGCCGAACGTATCAAAGGGAATCTCGTCGAAGGGGAAGCGACCGATGTGCCGTTAGCCGAGCACATAGCGTTCAGAGCATAAGAATCGTCCAATGTTTAACCGCCAGTAATCGGCATCTAAAGGATCGGCATCATGTCCTTAACTATCGACGCGTTCCGAGACATCGCCAAATCCACCTTCTTCTCTTCACGCGATATCGCAATACAGGGTGAGGGTGATCAGGCGGTAGCGAAGCTCGGCAATTTCATCTTCAGCCAGAGCGCGAAGACCAACGATGCGACGATGGCGGCGTTTAAGTCCGCGTTGGCGGCGAAATACGGCGTGTTCGGCATCCATGCTTTCGACACTGTGCTTGGGGCGCGCCAGCAGCTGCACAAGTCGCTACGGGCCTCTGACATCACGGCCACGCTTTCCCGACTCGATTCGGTCAAGTACAACCGTTACATCGGCGAAATTAACCGCCAGCTCGACACCAGCCCAAAGTTTCGTGAACTTTCGGAGGGGATGCGGCAGTTGGTTCGCGCCAACATCGCCGACAACCCGCTCAATGGCGACCTCAAGAACTGCGATTCGATTGCCAGCATCGTCAAGATGGCTTCCAAACGAATCGACAAAGCGATTCAGGACACAAATGATTTCGTCGCCCGGAAGAAGGAGACCAACCCCGGGTACGACGTCGATACCGATACGCACATTATCGAAGGGCGCAAGACCACCGAAATCTCCGTGAAAGGAAACGAGCCGACGGGGCTAAGGCGTTTGATGAAAACGTTCACGGGCGGCGAGACTTCCGTCGAGGACCAGATTAAGCGAGGTACCCTTGGGGTGGGTATGCGCATCAACCGTTCGAACACGCACCCCGTGATTCTCGACAAGCTTAAATCAAACGGCGTGGAGCCGGGTTTCATCTACCGCAACGACTGGTCGAAGGATGACACCCGCGGTTTCATGGCCGACATCGATTCCCAAGCTAGCCGCGACGCCTTGAAGGAATTGCAGGACAAGGATCCGGCCTTCGCGGAGAAATGCAAGGGCAAGTCTCGCCGCGAGCAGATTCTCATTGCCGGTCGCGCGCATCCTGCAGGGATGGCCGCAGCGACGGAACTGCTTATTGAGGAAGCCGCAAAGCTGGTGTTGGCGGCGGATAAAGAAAACAAGTCAATCAATGACATGGCGGCGCCCGATAGCGTCAAGTCCCTTGCGAAGGCCATCAAAGGCCATTTCGCCAATACCGCCGATATCTCACATCTGGCTTCCGGCAGCTCAAACTCCACGACCAAAGCCGTTTTCCTGGAGGCCAAGAAAGAGCTGTTCACCGATATCCGCGACGCCGTGATGAACACAGGGCCGAAAAACGCCGACAACTCCGATAATCCGCTTTACGCCCGTTCGCCAGTCTTCAAGCATTTCAATGACCGCTCCATCGTAAAGCTCGACTACAACGAAGGCGATAAATTTTCCGGCGGCGCCGCCGCCCAGGCCGGGACATTCATGCGGCCAGAACGCATCCTGGCCAGCCGCAAGCCGATATTGGGACAGATTTACCGCTTCACGTCGCGCCAGTCTGCCGACGACATCTCAGCCGGAGCGATTACCGAGGCCATTGCTAACGATCTCACACGCCTTGCCGGCGTTCCCTCGCAAGAGTTGGAAATTGTGCGGGGACAGTATTCCGACGGACACCCCAAAATCATGCTCGCCGCAAAGTTCGCCAACGGCTACAAAGATATGGAGGCCGGGATGCTCTCTGACGGACGCGTCGTACCGCCGTTGGGTGCGGACGCAAAGCTGCAAATGGAGAGTCTCGGCAAGTACAAAGCATTTTTCCTCGTCACTGCCGACCGTGACGGCGTGGGTAAGCGAGGGCAAAACAAGGGGTTCATCAATGGGAAATTCTTCGCCATCGACCCTGGCCACTCGCTCGAAGGCAATGGCAAATATCTTGAAATATCCGACGATTTTTCGTTCAGGGATACATACGGTAAAAGCACCAAACCACGCTTCAACAACTTCTCCGTATTTGACGACGACACGCGCTTCGCGAAACTTCAGGGACTCGTCAACCTCCGCGACATCGCGAGATCCGGAGCGTTCGAAAGACTCTTTACCTCCTATATGAAAGCGTTCGACCCGGAAGAGGAGGGTATCTCCGACGCGGAAAAGACGATGCGCACGAAAGCCCACGCGGAAATCAAGAAGAAGCAGGCCGAATTCAATGAGTCGCTATCGAAACTCCTCCGCGTCGGCGGTATGCAGTTGGAACTTTATGACGCTCTTGCCGGGGATGGAGCGGCAATGCAAGAAGGCGGTATTGAGACAATCGCCAACTTGGAGAAACTTTGCTCGCCGACCACTTGGGTCAGTAAAAACCGGCTGGTTGCACTGAACCACCTCGAAGTTCTGCCAAAGACGCGCATCCCATGGCGGGCAGGAGTCGAAGGCAACAATATCGTCTATCACTGCGACCGCCCGATTCCGGAAAGAGCGCGCGAATTGTTGCAGGAGGTGGCTGATAACAACGGCGTAAAATACGAGCTTGACGGCTTCGGAACAACGAGACTGATTGTCCCGAAAGACCGGGCGGCGGCGTTTTTCGCGGCGTTCAACGAGGATAAGGTGGCGGAGATGACGCACCCGCGGGAGTTCACCGAACGTCATACCGGCGGGGATGGACTGTTGGAGTCGGTATATTACGAGCCGTTCGAGCCGGCAACCGACTACAAGGATCCGCGTCCGACGCTGACCGCCGCTCAACTTCCCGAAGTGCTAGACTTGGAAGACTCGACGGGGCGGGTCATACATCTGCCGAAGGTCCACTACGAGACTATGGCCACAACGGCTTGTTCCGGAGTACACCGCCCGCGCTCGATCGAAGAGCTTCGCGCCCAATTAGAAGCTCGTATCAAGCGCGGCAGCGAGATTATGCGCGCGCTTGAAACGGGGAATGTCTCGCGCTTCGAGGCGAGCGAGCAGAACATCGCCGCACTCACCATCGCGCTTCACATCGCCGCGCTCAAAAAAGGCGAGTACATGTACCGGGGTTCGTTCTCGGTGGAAGACCCGGCCGGCAACATTGCCCGCTGGCTCGACTCCAGCCCGGACGTTTACCTCCGCTCCTCCACGCACGCCAGGCCCTACCAGCAAATGCAGGTGGACGGTCACCTCAACATGCCTCGCGGCTACGATGTACGCGAAGGCATGGGCGGTCTCCTGAACGGGATGCGCACGTTCCACTACTTCTCAATCCCGGATCTCGACCACATGAACGATGTGGACAAGGGGTCGGGGCCGAAACGGCGGCTCTTCCTCAAGTGCGAAACCTACGGCATTTACTGGAGTACCGCGCAGATACACCGCACAGACATGAAGAACGCCCGTTCAGAAGGAATGCACACCAGATGGGCGCGTTTCGGCAACGTGTTCGAATCTGTCGAACACATGATGTCGCTTTTCTCCTCTTTCTTCACGCCCAAAGACGCTCCCGGTATCCGCAAGGAGAACTTGCCGCCGAAGGTGGCGAACCTCATCCGCAACGCAGAGATGGCACTCCGGGTGAACGGGTTCATTCCGCTGGCCGAGAAGGCGAACCTCACCAAGGTCCTCAATGGCGGCGGGGTCAAGATGTTCCTTGACAATATTAATGCCGAGATGCGGAAGATGCCTGGTGACCGCACCGAAAAGGTAATGGAGGTTCTCGGTCCGTACTTAATCGCCATTGACAAAGAGTTTACGGAACTTGCCGGCAATATGGATCAGCGCATGGGCAACGAGATAATGATAGACGCGAAGGATTTCCGGTAAGACCCGCAAACCGCTCGAAACAATAATCTTCCCTTTCTAACGCATCGTTGATGCCCGCTATTGTTTTTTCCTATCTGCCTATAGCCCGAGCAGGTCTTTGATGTCATCGTAGGTGAGTTGCTGCATCACGGACTGGTCGGTGGCGCCGATAATGGCGTTTATCACCGCCTGTTTCTTGCGCTGCATCGCCAGCACCTTTTCCTCTATGGTGTCTTCGGTAATCATCTTGATGCTGTACACCGTGCGCTTTCGCCCAATGCGGTGGGCGCGGTCTATCGCCTGATCCTCAACCGCCGAATTCCACCACGGTTCGAAATGCACCACCATATCGGCGCCGGCTTGCCTTGCGCCTCGGGACTGGCACGGCGCAAACTGATCCAGCAAAGTGTCTGCAGGGTTTTCACGGCGGACACGACGGAGCGCGTCCCTCCCGATTCGCAATTACCTCATATGCGATTCACCGGCGCGAGGCCTGTCGCCATTCTCCCATCGTCATGTGATAGGTGTTCTTGAATAATCCGGCGAGATGTGTCGGCGAGTCAAACCCGGAATCGAACGCGATGTCGGAAATCGTGCGGTTCGTCTCAATAAGAAGCCGTCGGACGCGTTCAAGCCGCTCCTTCCGCAGAACTTCAGCCACCCCACCCCCGGTAATTTCCAGAAAGCGGATCTCGAGCGTACGCCGTGAAATGTTGAGGGCTTCAGCTATGTCCTTGACGGTGATCCGTTCATTGGCATGCAGCCGGATGAACTCTCTCGCGAGATTGACAAGCCGTCCGCCCCCCTTGAGATCCTGAGTCGATTCGCGGACGACAATCGAATTGATGCCATATCGCGCATCCCGCGTCTTTCGGGGACGCCCATTGGTGAGGATGTCGTCAAGCAACTGGGCGGCGAGATAGCCCGCCCCATAGAAATCCGGCAGGATGCTGGTAAGCGTCGGATGCATGTTCTCGCAGATCTCCACATCGTTGTCCACGCCGATGATCTGAATCTGATCGGGCATCTTCAGGTGCATCATGTGGCAGGCATCGATGACCATCTGCGCGCGGCTGTCGTTGTAGGCCATCACGCCGCACGGAACCGGAAGCTTGGCGAGCCATGCCGCGAGTTTCTCAATGTCTCTTGCGAAGTCGGTTTCCTTGTCCGCTCTCGGCATGAACGCGCAGAAGGTCGCGCCCGCCTTTTCGGCGCATTCCCTGACGGCGTCACAGCGGATTCGCTGATGGAACGCCTCGGACCGGTGCTGCACCCCGACAAAAGCGAGGTTTCTCAACCCGGCCTTCAGAAATATCCCGGCGGCGGCACGGCCGATGGCGCCATCGTCAATCAGCACCGATGCGTCAACACGAAAAGCGTTTCCATTTGTGGGGTCATCGTCTATGGCGACGAACGGTATGTTCCTCCTCCTGCCGGACAGCATCTCACGCTTCACATCGTGGCCGATGATTCCATCCGGAGCGATCGTGCGTGGAGACGGATCGCTGGTGCTGGTCGCGTATGCCCCTTCACTTACAATGCGGACATTCCAGTTGTCGTGCAAGGCGGCATATCGCATGATGCCCGAAAACCGATCCCGTCCGGACTTGATGAACCGCGATTCGCTGACTACGATCGTGTATAATCGAAAACTGCTGTTTTTCATTAAGGGAAATGTATCATATTTTACCTGTCCGCGCAAACAGATATGCGTAAAAACAGAAATCAAAATGCGCATATAAAGATATACGCCCGCATCGAAACATGGTATAATTGCCGCAGTTTTCGAAAGGGCGCAGATGATGAATGAACACGTTGGACAGAATGTGGGGCCGGACTTCGCGGCACGACATGCGGGCGGCGCGGGCCGCGTATGCTTGCGCGCCCCGTTCATTGTCGATCGCCCTTCCGGGCACGCGACGTGTAAAACCGCACGAAAATGGGGCGTAATTGCCTCCATAGCGGCGGGGGTTGCCATAATGGGCACCGCGCCCGCGTTCGGCGGGCCTTCCGCCGGGGAAGATGTCCTCCACCGATTCTATGCGGCAAATGACGGGCGCGCCCTTCGCCGCCTGCCGAGCTGGCTGGTCCCCGAGAATGCTTTCGCCTATATCGGCAGGGACCAGATCAGCGATCATGAGAACACGGTGCAACGCCGGTTCTTCACGCTCTTCCGCGAGCGGAGCGATTGGAATCTGTTGACCTACTGCGCGCGGTTTGCGGAGCATGACGATCCGAAGGTGATGGAGCGCGTCGCCGAGGCCGCCGCCGCCATGAAGGATGCCGGCATCGAATTGCTGATGGAGAATGATCCGCGGCTCATGCGCGATGAATTCTTCAAGCGGTTCCCCGAAGATTATCTGCGCATCCGTCAGTATGCGGTGGTTGAACCGTCCGCCGACGGCACGGCCCGATTCACGATAGCTGAAGACGCCATGTCCGACTATGGTGAAACCGCCAAGCCCTATAGCTTCTGGCGTCCGGGCCGGATCGTATCCGCGTGGGCGGTAAAGGGGTCTGCGATGCGCAAGATAGACGTGCTTGACGCGAAGTGCACCGAACGGACCGTCTCCGGGAAGGTGTGCGGCCTTGCGCAGGATGAGCGGCTCCTTGCCGAGGCGGAGTGGCCATTGCTGGAGATCGATCCCTGCTCGCCAAACCTCATCGCCTTCTCCCGAGAAGTGATGTTGCGCTACCGTAAACTCGGCGTGGCCGGCCTGATGCGCGACGAGTACGGATTCAAGAAGCCCCGCGCGTCGATGGTGGCGCACACGGCATTCTGGTATTCGCCGAACTTTGCCGCTGTCTACGCTAAACGGTCCGGCGGGCGGAAGCTTGAAGACGATCTACCCTTATTGGGATTGGGGGTTGACACGCCGCGCGCGCGGGCGGCGGCGACAGACTATACCATGTCCATATATGATGCATGCAGGCGGACCGAAGAGGATTTCTACGCCGCCAACAAGGAATACTTCGGGAAGGATGCGTATGTCGCGAAGCACGTCACATGGTGCACCGCGATCCAAAAACTCGAATTCCTCTCCAATGGACTTGTCTGGTGGGCGGCAAGGCGCGACTGGGCGCAATCCGACGAAAACAACCTTGTTCCTGCATCCACTGGGATGATGAAGAAGTTCGGCACCCCGCTTTGGCTCAACGAGCACTACGGGCCCGAACCGACGCAGTATGTCCAGTTGCTGTGGCGGTATGCCGCATGCGGCGGTCGGATCGTGTATCATGCCCTCTTCAGTTGGAATCCCGAAAGCAGTCATGTCGCGCGCTATGGGGACGAAAAAGAGCGGGCGTATCACTGCCACGCCGATCTGCTGGGGACGGATGCGATGAGGGCTGAGGAGATTTCCCGTCTTCTACCCCTTATGACGCGTGCTCCCATCGATTGCCCTGTCGCGCAGGTGTTCGGCCACGAGCGGCTTGTCAACTGGTTCGATGAAGGGCATGAGGATTGGGGGGAGCCCATCGCGCATGGGCTCGGAAAGCTCGGATACTATGTCGATGCCTATCCGGCGAGTGAACTCGCCGGAAACACCCTTGCGGTGGATGGGGACGGGTTTGTCCGTGTCGGCAGGCAGCGATACCTCGCCTGCGTCCTGTACCACCTTTCCGATCGCGAACGGCAGATGTGGGACGTGATGGTCAAGACACGGACCTTGAAGACCCGCGTTTTTGCCGATCCCCCCTCTTCCGGCACCATCGCGGAGTTTCTCGATGCGCAGGGCGCCGTGAAGCAAACGCCTCTGCAATCCTGCGGGAAACGTACGCAGCAGCATCTGCCGCCGCCGGACGGCACGATCCGCCTGACGGACGGCACGGCGGTCCGCATAAAAGGTGCCTCGCCCAATCTTGCCGGAGACCCGATATCCGGAACGGTGGAATCAAACGGCATCGGCGTGGAGTATTCCGCCCGCGGCCTTTTCGCGGCCCGATGCGAGAGAGGCGCCCTCGTTGCGGTGGCGGGTGGAGAGGTAAAAAGGGTGGCGGTGCCGGGTTTTTCCCTGACGCTTGACGCTCCGGCCGATTTCGCGCTTGTCAAAATGGACGGCAAGTGGCATGGCGTATGGCAGACGGACAGGCCGGATGCGCCCGTCCCGCCGACGCTCATGCGCATCACGCCGCATTGGATCAGGCTCAAGGGGATTTCAGCAGCGCCAACCCCATTGGACGGCGCTTCAATAAAACAGGAAAGGAGCACAAGATGAACCAGAAGAACCGATTAGCCGCGTTTTTTGCGGCAGGCAGCATTGCGTTTGCCGCAAGCGCCGCCGATCCCAGCGTAACCGTCGACAGCGTGACGCAGCGATGGCCGTGGAACAACAAGGTGGACATCACCTACACCGTCACCGGCGGCCAGGATGTCGGGGCGGGCATCTACTGCCGTCTTGTGTTCAATGCGACCATCGGCGACGAGACGTATGTCATCGACGGGGTGACGGACATCGGTGCGAGCGCAAGCTCCGGCACGCATACGATTACGTGGAATCCGCCTTCCGGCATCAAGGCGCAGAACTGCACGATGACGGCGACGCTCCTCTCCGCCGACAATCCGAGCGGCGACGACTATATGATTGTGAATCTCCAGACGGGTAAGATCTCCTACGAGGGTCTGCTTGGCTCCCAGGAGGCGTCGAACCTCCGCTACAACACGGCGCTCTACAAGACGACAAACATGGTGTTCCGCAAGATCGCCCGCACGGTGGACAGTGCTTTCCCGAACGGGTACCGCACTGGCAGCAGCGCGACGAATCTGCAGGGAACAAACTCACAGACGAACTGGATCACCGACCTAGATTACTATATTGGTGTGTTCCCTGTCACGCAGTGGCAGTACAATGAAATCTACGGATCGAATCCGTCTGCATATCAGACCGATAGCGACGGCAACAACCATTGGTATCGTCCCGTGGAGCAGGTTCGCTGGTACACCGGGCGCATGCCGGAGATAACCACGAAAGCTGTGGATATCGAGGGCAACACATTCCTCGGCAAGTTCAACAAGCTTACGCAGACGGCAGCTGGCGTTACGGGATTCGACTATCCCACGAAAATCATGGGCGAAATTGCTGCAAGAGGTGGCGCAGACACTGAATATCCATGGGGGCCATCCACGTCGGGCTACTCTGATTATGTTGTGGCCTGGACCAACACGACCGTTGAAGTGGGGAGCAAGCTGCCAAATGGATTCGGATTGTATGACATGCTGGGGAATGTGCGCGAATGGGCCCTTGATGACACTTCCAGAACAGACAAGGCAGATGCTCCTGATCCATGGACGCCAGCGTATGAGGGCACAATCGCCAATCGCCTTGTCACTACTGTCGTCTCGTTTCAGAGCACATTTGAGTATTCATCTCGCCTGTGGGCGTTGAATCCTGCCGCCATCTATAGTGAGTCTTACAACAAGCAATGGCGGGAGAACGGTTTCCGTGTGGCGTTCATCGTGAAGTGAACGGAGGGATGCAGAAATGAGAACGCGATTAATGCTGATTGCCGGTACGGCCTTTGCCGCCGTGCCGCTGCTCTATGCTGCAGACGGCATAGTCCTTGCGACATCCACAGAGGCGTGTGTCTTTCGGCTCGACACCTCCGGCGAAACGCCGATCGTCGTTTCGTCCCAGGAAGAGCTGTCCGGACTCATGCCGATAGGATGGGGCAAAGGCGACAATGTCACCGTCACGTCGCCGGACGGCGCCACATTCCCGGTCGTCTCCGCCGCTTCCGAGGCCGGTTCCGAGACCGTCTCGCAACACATCCAAGCGGCGGGTGTCTGGCTGCTTGAGAATTCCACCTACGGGATCGTGAAGGTCGGCGTCCAATGGTCGGTGTTCGGCGGTGGTGGGCAGCTCGCGGAATCGGACGCGCGGACATTCGTCGCGGACACGGTCGGTCCGGGCCCGGACAGGCGCGGCAAGATACCGGACGCCTGGCCGGCGATCGCCTACACCGGCAACAGTTGGGGACGCAACTCCGTTTCCGAATCTTCGGAATCGACCCTCACGCTCGTTCCGCCGCACGGGGCCGCCATCACGGCCAGCTTCACAGGCAACGGCGCGATGACATTCTCGCCCAAGCAGAGCGGCCTTTGGAACATCATCCTTAAGAACGAGTCACAGACGCTCGTGGGAACCATTTTCATACCTCATGGCTTCCTGCTACTCCTCAATTAGGGGATTATGCGATGTGTGATGGTGTTTTCAAGTTTGCCGCCATCGTCGTGATGGCGGCAAACCAGTGTGCCAATGCCGATCTTCCTCCGGCGGAACCGAAGGGCGCGTTGGACATTCGCGATTTCGGTGCAGCGGAAGACGCGGGTCCGGCCGCAAACATGTCGGCGATTCAGAAAGCGCTGGACAAGGCGGGGGAATCGGGCGGGGGAGTTGTCGTCGTTCCACCGGGCGTGTGGAACACGGGAACGCTTTGGCTTCGCTCGCATACGGAACTCCGCCTTGAAAAGGGCGCGGTCCTGAAAGGTAGCGGCCGAAGGGAGGACTACAACGCCAACGACGCCTTTCCTGAGAACTTCTGGGACGATCATGAGGAATGGAGCGGCGGGCATCTCATATTGGGTTACAAGGTGGAGCATACCGCCATCACGGGAGACGGCGTGATCGACGGTAACGGCCCCGCGTTTTTCGGCGAATGCGACGAGGACAGCCGGTTCCCTTACTACAAGTATGGGCTTAAGCTTCATCCGACCGACCGCGAATGGTTCCGCCCCGGACACATGGTGGCTTTCTTCCTGTCGAGAGACATCCGCATTGAAGGCGTGACGCTCGCCCATACGCCGGCATGGACGGCGCACTTCCGGTGCTGCGACGGGCTGGCCATACGGAATGTCACGATAGCCGCCGACAGAACGATAGCGAATTCCGACGGGATTTCCATCGACTGCACCCGCAACGCGACTGTGAGCGGCTGCACAATCAAGACCGGCGACGATGGTTTCGCGATTCGGGCGTCTTGCCGGCTGCATGCGGCGGATCATCCATGCGAAAACATCCGTATTTCGGATTGCGACGTTTGGAGCTGTTGCTACGGGGTCCGCTTTGGTGTCGGAAGCGGAACGGTAAGGAACATCACGGTCGAGAATTGCCGTTTTCACGAAAGCAGCAGAGGCATCGGTTTCATGCCGGCTTGGACCAAGCGGCGGAAGAACGTGTACATAGAGAACATCAGGGTTGCGGGATGCACTATTCTGGAGTGCGGATGGCCCGTAGCCGTCGTATGCCCGGAAGCGGATGCCCGCGTGAGGGATGTCCTGATCGAGAATTGCAGAATGGAGTCTCTTCTGCCTTGCGACATAGGCGGAAACGGGATTTGCCATGCTGAAAATTTCGTATTCCGCAACTGTTCGCGCCGCAATCTCGCCACTTTGCGAATCCGCAACCATAGAGGCTGGGTGGCGAAGCCCGATTTAAGCTTTGCGGTTGTCCGGGGACCGGGCGACGGAGTGAGGATGGAAAACTGTGAAGGGCGCCAAGAATAACGGGGCCGATGGCCTTCCATGCAAGTTCCTCTTGACGGTTCTCGGAACCGCGTTGCTGGCGGCGGCGCGAACGGCCGTGGCATCGCCGGGCACGTATCCGGAACGCAGCGTGTACTTCGCCACGCACTTCAGCAACTGGTACGAAACGGCATCGGATGCTGAAGTGGCAAACTACGTTGAGGAGCTTGCCGAATGGGGGCTTACCGGCATCGCCGTCTGGTTCGACATGCATGACTTCGCATGCATGGACGACCCTGATGCCCGGAAGCGCCTTGCGCGGCTAAAGCTCATCTTCCGCACGGCCAAACGCCTTGGCCTCCAGCGCGATTTGCACTTTTTGGCAAACGAGTCGTTCAAGGACAGCCCCCCCGAACTGAGAGCCGACTGGCGGCCCGGAAAGAACGGATACGTGCGAAGCCTCAGCGGACACTACCATGTGGAGCTTTGCCCGTCCAAGCCCGGTGCGACAGAACTTCTGCTCAAGTGGCGCAAAAACGTGTTCGAGGCGTTCTGGGACGAACCGCCAACGTCCGTGACATCGTTTCCGTACGATCAGGGCGGCTGCACCTGCTCCAACTGCGCCCCGTGGGGCGCCAACGCCTATCTCAAGCTGTGCAGACGGATCTCCGGGCTGTCGCGCGAAATCTTTCCAGGCGTAAAGTTCAACCTCTCCACATGGCGGTTCGACACCTTCGGCAAACTCGGCGAATGGGAGGGGCTTTTCGCGAAGGGCGACGAAGTGCGGACCTGGGTCGACAGCATATATGTGGATCCGATGGACCTCGCCCGCACGAAGGCGCTATCCCCAGGCGGGATGCCCGTCTTCGCCATGAGCGAAATTTCGATGCGCGGCATGCTCCCGTGGGGCGGATACGGCGCGAATCCCATGCCCGCGCGCCTGCAGGGCGAGTTTCTGGGCAATCCGGGGATGTCCGGGCTACGCCCGTACTCCGAGGGGATTTACGAGGATTTGAACATGGTCGTTGTGTTGGGAATACTTCGCGATCCATCCAAGTCCGCGCTTGATGTCGTCGGCGACTACGCCGCCCGCTATTTTGGCGAGGGTACGCGCACACCAATCTGCGAAGCGGCCGCGCTCATGGAGGAGAACCTGTCCCACAGCGCTACGGCTTGCCTCGGCGGCAAGAAACGTTCACCGTATTCCCTGGAGGGCCTTGATCCCTCAAGCGACTGGCATGTGCTGCACGAGTGCAAACGGTTAGACGCGACGAGGGCGAAACGTGTTCTCGAACTGCTTGATGAGGCGGAGAGGTCCATGAACGTCATCGCGCGGGCATCATGGAGATTCCGGGTCCTGCGCCTCCGCGCTGAACTTGACTTCGCTCTCGCGCGCGATGCGAAGACGGCCGATATGGCTCCTCTCTTCGCGGAGCTTGCGCAAATCTACCGCGTATCCAGGAACACGAAACCGTTTCTCGTTCCGCCGTCGAAACCGTTGTGGCTTGACGTGGTCGGCACATGGCACGACATGGGGTTGTAACCCCCGCCATTTACCTAGTGATTTGACACATTGGGGATTGGACAAATTCGGGGGCATCCGCAAATCGTGCAAACACGGCGGACTGGGTGGAACATCCGGGAGGGACGCGCTCCGTCGCGTCCGGGTTGCGGCCAAAAACAAACGGATTTGTTCGCGACTGACGCCATTTGCGGGGATACGGCGGACTTGCCTATAGCCCGAGCAGGTCTTTGATGTCATCGTAGGTGAGTTGCTGCATCACGGACTGGTCGGTGGTGCCGATAGTGGCGTTTATCACCGCCTGTTTTTTGCGCTGCATCGCCAGCACCTTTTCCTCTATGGTGTCTTCGGTAATCATCTTGATGCTGTACACCGTGCGCTTTTGCCCAATGCGGTGGGCACGGTCTGTCGCCTGATCCTCAACCGCCGGATTCCACCACGGGTCGAAATGCACCACCATATCGGCGCCGGTCAGGTTAAGACCGGTGCCGCCGGCCTTTAAGGAAATCAAAAACACCGGAATGGACGGGGTGAGGTTGAAACGTTGGCATTGCTCCAACCGGTCTTTGGTTGAACCGTCCAGATAGCAATACTGGATTCCCCTTGACTCAAATTCACAACGGAGCAGGTTCAGCATTTTCACGAACTGGCTGAACACCAGCACCCGGTGTCCGCCGTCAATCGCCTCGTCCAACAATTCGAAAAACGCCTCCGTCTTCGCGGACGGAGCGCTGTAAGCCCTGGGCGGCGTTTTCCCGTCGTTAAGCAACCCCAGATGGCAGCAAACCTGGCGCAACCGCATCAAAATGGCCAGAATCTCAAACCGGCTGTGGTCAAAACCGCGGTCTCGCACCATGTCGCCCACCCTACGCCGGGATTCCGCCAGCAAACGGTCGTAAACCTGCTGCTGCTCTTGAGTCATCTGGCAGTAAGAGACCTTGACGATCTTATCCGGCAAATCTTTGGCCACCTGCTTTTTCAACCGCCGCAAAATAAACGGGTGCAGTTTACGGCGGAGTTTTTCCTGGGCGGCCTCGCCGTCGTCCCCGGCGGCAGCGATCGGCAATTCGTAATTAATTTTAAAATCGTCATACTTCCCAAGGTAATTCGGCATCAGGAAGTCCATAATCGACCAAATGTCCGCAACGCTGTTCTCAATCGGGGTGCCGGTCAAGACCAGTTTATTGGCGGCGCAAATCTGTTTCGCGGCCAGCGCGTTTCGGGTGTTGCGGTTTTTAATGTGCTGGGCCTCGTCCAGCACCGCCACCGAGAACCGGTACGGCGCGTACTCCTCCTGGTCGCGACGGATAAGCGCATAGGAGGTAACCACCAAATCGCTCTGGGGGATTTCAGCGAACCGGTCTTTGCGTTCGGTACCGGACAGCACCAGCGCCTTTAAATGCGGCACGAAAATCTGCGCCTCGCGCGCCCAGTTGGCCACCAGACTGGTCGGGCAAACCACCAGCGCCGGTTTGCCTTGCGCCTCGGGACTGGCACGGCGCAAACTGATCCAGCAAAGCGTCTGCAGGGTTTTGCCAAGGCCCATCTCGTCCGCCAGCAGGCCACACATCCCGGATTTCTCCAGAAAACGCAGCCAGTAAACGCCGTACTTCTGGTATGGGCGCAAAGTTGTCTCAAGATCGCCCAACGGCTCCGGCTCGATTCTGGAATTTTTAACCCGGTTCTTTCGTTCCGCCAATTCGCGCCAAGAGTCGGGGCACTCCACGCAAATCGCCTCCTCCAGGGCGGTGAGCGAAGATTGCACAAACGGGGCGTAAATGTCGGGCAGCAAAAAATGCCCCGGAGTGCGGCTGGGACGGCTGGGGCAATCGTTGAAAATGCCGCGCATCGCCGCAATCGCCTTGTCGTCGAACAGCAGGGTTCTACCCTTGTAAACCACGTAAGAATCGCCGCAATTAAGGGCGCGCTGCACCTCGGCGGGAGGAATCCCGCCGCCGTTCGGGCCCTCAAATGTGTAGCCGACGTCAAAATAGCCGTTCCCGGCATCCGCTATCTTAACCACCGGGATCACGGACAGCAACTCTTCAACCAATCCGTTAACACTGCCGGAAAAAGTCACCTTCCAGCCGTTGCGCTTCAACGCCGGATAACTGCTGCCTACAAAATCCAAGACATTGCGCTGTTCCATCAGCACCAGATTGCCATTCTGGTTTTGGAAACCGAGTTTGGCCAACTTTGCCAGCGCGTTCATTTCCGACGGCATATTCCGTACCCGGTAGCACAAAATGTCGTCAGGATCGGGAATCGACAACTCACCCTGGGGATCAGGCACGACCGCCGTCAACGTGCGGTCGCCGTACTTGACCCGGAGAATGGCGCGGACCACGGACGGGGTGCCGCAAACCTCAAGCAAGAAAACCGGGTTCGCCGGGATCCGGGCAAACAGCGAGGGCGGCACCTCCAGCTGCATCGGGGTGGCGTTTTTCAAATTCGGCAACTCATGGTCGAGGAAATTGATCACCCGTTCGCGCGGCACCGTGATTTGGTTGCGGTACAGCTCGTGATACGGCAGCGGCAGCACCTGTTTCATCGGCCACAAATGCCCGTTTTCCAAAACGAACCCGCCGCGTTGACCGACGATAAAAACCGGCTTTGAAGAATCGGAGTGCGAGGGCGTCTTAACCACAGGGAATACCAGCAGTTCCCCGGTGCGGTGGTCAACGTCCACCTGAACCGAAACCGCCACCTCATGGGCTTCCACCTCCAACGGACCGGCATCGGTTTCGATTTGGAGATGCTTCGCCACATTAAATATGTTCAGCGCGTCACGGGCGGAGACCTCGAAAATCGCCTGCGGCGGCCCCACGCACACATCCTCCAGCACCGAGAGTAACGCTTCGTCCTCGGCGGAGATCGACAGCGTCTGTTGCGGGCAGGCTCCCAAGCTGGCGCCGTTGCGGGAGCCGACAAAGTTTATACCGAAATTTATCTCCCGGCCGGACTGGAACTCGCCCACCCAGTCGCCGAACAGTTTCAACTGGATCACCGCCGGACAGCCGGACTGGCTCCGCTGGACATAGGACGCGGGATCCACCTCCGCCATCCGGCGGCTCCGTCGCAGTTCTTCCTGATATTTCTGCTCCCGCAGCGGATCGCTATGGCGGCGCATCAGGGTTATTCCGAGCGCCACCACGTGATAACACACCTGGCCGAGCTTTTGGTTGGTGTAGCAGGGGCACAGGCTGTCCACCGTCCCGTCCGGACGGATTTTGAATTTGCTGTAAATGATGCCGCCGTCTTCGCGGCCGATTTCGCCCGAAACGAAATCGCCTTTCATGTCGGCGCGCAAAACCCGGCCGCGATTGACCGCTTTTTCGGCATCCGCGAACACGAATTCGCCGCCCCAAGATTCCAGCAACTTTTTGGTGATAGCAGAAGGCAACATCAGACAGCCCGCATTATAAAAATCATAACCCCGGACGGAACTACTCCGCCCGGGGCAGAACAACATCCACCGAGGTGAATTAATCGTTGTACTTGGCCAGGTCACGCCACGGCTTGCCCGGCAACGCGATACCGGGAAGATCCGGCATCTTCAGGATTTCGCCCGGTAACGTCACGTCGCCGCCCATCTCGAAATCTTGCGGGGAGGGCACGCAGTTCATGTTGTAGAACGGGGAATCCTGCTTCTCAAGGATATCGCTCAGGCGCACGATCTGTCCGGTGTAGCACGCGATACGGCCGATTACGCCGCAAGCCGTGGACATGGCCACCGTCTCGCCCTCGTTGTAATAGGGGCCGGTACCCATGATGCTGCGGAGCAGGTCCGCGTGCTCGATCACATACGGGTTGCCATCCGGGAAATCACCCTTCAGCTCCAACTTAGAACCATCGATCTTACGGATCTGGCCGCCGCCGAAAATCTCGGCCTCGGCCGTGCGGAAATGTTCGGAAACGTTGTTGTGGCAACCGTCGATCTGACGGCACATGGAGTGGATGTGCACCCCGTCGCCATAGTCAAAGTCAATGCCGAAGAAGTCATACTGGTTGCCGGAATAACGGCGGGTGCGGGCGCCGAAACCGACAGCGGTGCGCGGATAGCGTCCGATGAACCAGTTGGCGACATCGATGTTGTGGACGTGCTGTTCGCAAATGTGGTCGCCCGACAACTCGGTGAAGTTCAACCAGTTTTTGCAGAGGTACTGCGCGTTGCTCTCGCCGGCGCTGCGGCGCTTGACCCACGGCACCGAACCGTTCCAGTACACGTTGCCGCCGAGAACCGGCGAAACGGTCTTGTCCTCGAACAGCGCCTTCGCCTGCAGGCGGTAGCCGCGCTGGTGGCGGCGCTGGGTGCCGGCCACGATGGTGAGTTTCTTTTCGGCCGCCTTGCGGGAAGCCTCGATGAACAAACGGCATCCGGCTCCGTCCACCGCCACGCCCTTCTCGGCGAAAACGTGCTTGCCGGCCTCAACCGCCGCCGCCAGATGAACCGGGCGGAAATTCAGCGGGGTGGTCAGGATCACGATCTCGGCATCGCTGGACATCACGTTCTTGTAAGCGGAGGCCCCCCAAGAGGCCAATTTCTCGTCGCCGCCGCGGCTCTTGGCGAAATTCTTGGCCTGATGCTCGAACATATCCGCCGCCGCGACCAACTTGATGGTGCAGTTAAGCTGTTTTGCCGCCTCGACCAGATTGCCGAACGCGCCGCTGCCGCGCCCGCCGCACCCGACGATACCGACCTTGAACTCACGGGGAGCGCCCTGCCCCACGACGATTGAAGGAGCGGCCGCCGCCATCGCGGTCAAAACCGAAGACCCCTTGATAAACTCTCTGCGATTCATCTCTATTCTCCCTTGTTTTAAAACGGGAAACCCCGCCCCTGCGCAGCCTCCCGGTGTTATCCCTACGCCTGTTCCCACTGCTCGCGGAGCAGCTGTTTCATCCTACCCAACAACTCTTCCCGGTTGCCGTCCTTCGGGAAGCCGCCCTCAAAACTAACCGCTCCCTGATAGCCCAGCAACTTCAGTGCCTTGAACCCGTCGACATAGTTATCAGCATCGCCGTCGGTGCCGGGCACCCTGCGGTTGCGGAGCGACGCGATGTGGATGTGTACGAGATACTTGCCGCCGCTCATCAGCGCGCCGAAGAAACTCGTCTCTTCGCGGTTCATGTGCCAAAAGTCGCCCATGACCTTGGCTCCGGGGCTTTCCATGTCACGGCACATGGCCGCGCCGTCGGCGACCTGCTTGAGAAACGGAGTCTCCTGATGGCAGAGCGGCTCCAGAACGATAGCCGTGCCGCACTGGGCTGCCTTCTCGGCCAAACGCTTGCCCGTGTTGCCGACGAAATCGTCGCGCAGCTCTTTGAAGCCAAGCCCCATCTGCTTATATCCGCGGGCGGGGCAAAGGATTAATCCGACCGCCCCCAGCATTCCGAGGACTTCGAGCTGAGGCAGGAATTTCTGTACCTCG
This sequence comes from Kiritimatiellia bacterium, assembly GCA_017454745.1. Taxonomy (GTDB): domain Bacteria; phylum Verrucomicrobiota; class Kiritimatiellia; order RFP12; family UBA1067; genus UBA1200. The sequence goes on along the minus strand of JAFTCL010000066.1, from coordinate 16,226 downwards.
GCCTCGCGTTTTTCCGGTTCGCCGTAGGAAAAATTGCTAGGACCGCACGCCGTGGCAATGAAAAGCTTGCGCCCCGCCATGGCCTTCTTCAACGCCTCACCGTTTTTTAAAAGCCAATCGCCGGTGGGGATCTCAAAAGCCTGATAACCGCTCTGCTCCATATAATCAAGCTTCTCATTGATCTCTTTACCGGGGATCGTCCCCCACTGCAAACTGAGGTTCAGTTTGGCCGGCTTGGGCGGCGGAGCCAATTTTGGCATTACCGAACCGCCTTCGGCTCTTGCGACCGCAGGCATACAAGCGGCAACCACCCCCGCAGCGGCGGTGCCGGTCAAGAATTCGCGTCTTTTCATTCCGTTTCTTCTGTTAAGGTTTTTTTATTGGCGCGTGAACGCAGCTGCCTCCCAAGACAGGCACTAATCGCGCTATCATCGAAACGTTAGCATATTAACATTTACCCACGGCGAAGTCAAGCGGCAAAAACACAATCCGCCGCAGAAAACGAGATTCGGCCCGCCACAACTTTAACATTGCCTATTGCCCCGTTTTTTTGGTAATATACGGTGTTTTTAGGCGGACAACGGTTTTTTTGGCCGCCATTAACACCACTTAAGGAGTTATTAGAATGACCAACGGTTTTCAAATTGTGGTTTGTGGCAGTCTTGTGCCTGACCCGTTGCAGACGCTAGAACCGGTTTCCTCGCCGCAGGGTCCCGGACTGAAGAACGAAACGATGTTGCCATCGGTGCTCGACCCTTGGGCCGCCTGCGCTCTTTACGAAGCGGCCAACCTCGCCAAACAGATCCCCGGTTCCAAGGTCTATCTGGTCAGTCTCGGCCCCAAGGCAAAACTCCAGCAGCTGATGATGACCGTGGCGCAAAAAGTCCCGTTTGAACTGGTCGCGGTTGACGGTTCCGCCAGCGGTTTCACCGACGCCCAGCAGGTGGCGGAGCAGTTGGCTGCCGCCATCGGTGCCATCCCGGGCCTGGACAAATCCCGGCTGTTGCTCTTCGGCGGATGCTCTTCCGCCTCCCGCGACGCGGGCGTGACGCTGCAGCTGATCGGCGAGCGGCTGGGGATTCAGGACCAGTTCACCGCCGTGGACGAGTTGAAAGTGGCGGACGACGGTTCCTTCACCGTCAAGGAGCGTATCGAGGGCGGCCGTTACCAGGTCTCCACCTGCACCGGAGCCCCGGCCGTGCTGGCTTGGGCGACCGGCAGCCTGCCCGAACCCCCGAACAACCCGCAGGTCGGTATGATGAACATGCGCGGCGTGATGCCGGCTCTGATGAAGGCCCGCAAGGCGGAGGTCAACACCGGAGCGGTCGCCTACGCCGCCACCGAGATTCCCGCCCAAAAACGAGACACCCGGATTGTTAAAGACACCCCGGCCGAGGAAATCGCCCGCGAAATCGTCGAATGGATCCGTCGTTAACCTTGATTTGAGGAGTTTTGAAATGATTTTGACTTTGTTGCACACCCAGGATGACGGTTCGCTGCCGAAGGCGGCGCTTGAAACGGTTTCCGCCGCAATCTCGCTCGCCCAGGAAACCGGCGCGGAACTTAAGGTCGGCATCATCGGCAACGACGCCGCCGGCGCCGCCAACGCCATCTCCGCTTGCGGGGCCAGCGCGTTCCTCACCGTGTCCGCCCCCGAAGTGGCCAGCCCCCGCTACGCCACCGATGCCGCCGCCGCCGCCGCGTTAATCAAAACGTCCGGCGCCGAAATCATCCTCGCCCCCGGCACTTCCCGGTTTGCCCGCTGTCTGCCGGGAGCCGCGTTCCGGGCCGGCGCCCAGGCCGACACCCATGTGGTCTCCGTCAAAGCCGAAGGCGGAAAGGTGGTCGCCCAGCGTTGGTTCTACCGCCAGCGCATTCTCGGTTCCTTCACCCGCAACGCCACCCCGTGGCTGCTGATGATCGACAGCGGCGTTTATGAGCCGTTCTCCGCCGCGCCCGGCATGGCTGCCGCCACCGAGGCCGCAGTGGAATTCGGAACGGAACAGAAGACCAAGTTTTCCGGCATCGAAGCCCCGGCGGCTGATGCCCAGACCATCCGTCCCGATGCCCAGTTGCTGTTTGTGGCCGGCGCGGGTTGGACCAAAAAGCAGAAGGACGGCCAGACCCACGTCGGCGAGGCTGGCAGCTTGATCCAAGGCTTCCTCAAACTCGCCAAGGCGTCGCTGGGCAGTTCCAAGTCCATCGTGGACATGCAAAGCGAGGGTCAGGAGGCACTCACTTTCATCACCCACATGAACCAGGTCGGGCAGACCGGATCCACCCCCCGCCACGCGAAGGGGTTGTCCACCTGCTGCCACGGCGAGGAGCCGCATGTGGTGGGCTGGCGCTTCATCAACGAGCGCCGCGCCGTAAACCTCGACCCCAACTGCGGTTGGGCGCAGGGCAAGGCCGATGTGCTGTACGTCGCCGACGCGTTTGAGGTGATGTCCAAAGTCAACGAAATGCTGCAGGCGTAACGTTCACCGCCTGCGAATAGTGGCGGAGCAATGAAAACGGAAATCAGGAACGGTTTGAAGCTGTTGCTGGATTGGGCGCTGGTGATAGTCCTGCTGCCCCAGGTTTTCTTGCTCTGCTACTATTTTCCCTACCTCACCCACAAATCCGGCTGGAGTTTCAAGTTCATAGCGGAAATTGCCAAATACGGGTTGGACATCAGCTGGGTCTCCGCGCCGGTGCTGACCGTACTGTTCATGATCTATCGCTCCAGCTTCCGCCGCACGGCCAACGGCTTCCTGATTTGGGCGGGGTGCTTCGTTTTCGGGCTGTTGTGGATAGCCGGTTGGAATTTGCTGGTTTACCCATCTTTCAACCTGTGGAAAGCTTCGGCGCCGCTGTTGATTATCAGCGGCGTCACCTGCATCTACACCGTCAGTTGCCGCATTTACCGCACCGGTGCAATGGCCAGATCGAAGGAGGAACAACGGCTCGACCGCGGATTGCCCGCCGAAGAGACGCCGGAAGAGGCCGGGGAGGTCTCCGCCCCATGAGCCGATTCCAGCATTGGATGCATCTGGCGCGGCCTTTTTCTCTCGCCGCCACCTTCGTGCCAATCACCATCACCTTTTGTCTTGTCCTCGGCAGTTTTGGCCGCGAGCCCTTTTTCAAATTCATCGGCAACTATTTCTTGGCGCTGGTGTCGTGCGGATGTCTCCAGATTTCCTGCAATATGCTCAATTCGTGGGGCGACTACCGTTCGGGGTTGGATACTCCCGACAACCCGTCGAACCAATCGGAAATCGTCTTCGGCATTCTTAGCCCGAACCGTGTGCTGACCGTGGCGTTGCTGTTCAACTTTACCGGCGCGGCGGTCGGATTGTTATTGCTGTGGCGTTGTTTTTCCGTCGAATTGCTGGCTTTGGCGGTCATCGGAATTTTCGGCAGTTTAAACTACTCCACCGGGATTAAATTCAAATACCGCGGAGTCGGAGTCCCGTTCGTATTCTTCCTGATGGGCGTGTTCCTGATGATGGCGGCGGATCTGGTTTTTGGCGGTTTGTTACATTCGCTGTTCGTTTCAAACCAACCGAACCGCGTTAACGCTGTCATCGGTGTCACGCTGATCTGCCTGTCAACCAGCGGCATGGTGGCAAACATTATGCACGCCAATGACATGCGGGACATTGAAAAGGATGCCGGGGCCGGCATCAAGACCACGGCCAGTCTGCTCGGGCCGCGACGCGCCGCAACGCTGTTCACCGTACTGCACCTTTTGCCGCACATCGCCGCCGTTACCATCACCATTTGTTTTGCCGTAACCGCCATGTCCGCGCCCCGCATTACGAATCTGTTTGTGGCGTTGCTGCTTTTACTGCCGTTGCTGACGCTACCCCGAACGATCAAGCTTGTCCGTGCCGCTTGGGAAAACCTAGGCGTTCTCCCCCATCTTGAAAGTTGGTCCGGGCTGTTGCCGCAAACCGCTAAACTGTTCCTGCAGACGGGGCTGCTTTACTGCGTTACGTGGATCGCGCTTTTCTTGATGTTCTACAATGTCCAGCATACCTTACCATGATTGAGAAGCTTTTAATCATCGCCGGAACCGGAACCTATCCGGACTGCATTATCAAAGGCGCCCGTAAGGCCGGGGTGCCGCACATCGCCGTGCTGGGCATCAAAGGCATGACTTCGCGGGCGGTTGCCGCCCAGGCCGACGAGGTGCAGTGGTTCGGGGTCGGCGAGGCAAGACGTTCGTTCGAGTGGGGCGCTAAGCAGGGTTTCACCCACGGCATCATGGCCGGGCAAATCACCCCGGTGGCGCTGTTCCGCACCAAGTTCGACGATCTCGCGTTGCGCTGGCTGCGCGAAATGCCGGTAAAAAACGCCCACACCATTTTCGGCAAAATCGCGGAGGAGATGGGGAAAATCGGCATCAAAGTGATTCCGTGCTCCTGTTTTATGGACGACCATCTGCCCGGTGTCGGGGTGTTGACCAACCGCGCCCCGAACGAGCGCGAGCAGCGCGACATCGAATTTGGCCACCGTATCGCCACGACCATCTGCGGGCTGGATATCGGCCAGACCCTGGTGGTCAAGGACGGCATGGTGTTGGCGGTGGAGGCGTTTGAGGGCACCAACCAAGCCATTCGCCGCGGCGGAAAACTCGGCGGCAAAGGCGCGGTGGTGGTTAAGGTCGCCAAGGACGGGCATGACATGCGCTTCGACATTCCGGTAATCGGCGAGGGTACCATCCGTACCCTTAAAAAAGCCGGGGTATCCGCTTTGGCGTTTCAGGCCCGCCGACTCGTTATGCTCGACCAGCCCAAGGTGGTGGCTGCCGCCAATAAGCTCGGCATCGCCATCACCGGGATTGACAGCGGTCTGCCCCCCGCCCCGCTGCGCGTGGATTAAAGGAGGTCAATCGTGCCAGACGCACCGGACAGAAAAGACGTTAATTTGCGGGTCGGCGAACGGGATTTCAAATACTACATCTTTGACTGGGATGACAACATCCTCCACATGCCCACCCGCATTCATCTCGAATACCGCAGACCGGAAGACGGGGTTTGGGTGCCGCGCAAGGTTTCCACCTCCTTCTATGCCATGGTGCGCAACGACACGGCGCACTACCGCGCTCCGGGCGGCAATTGGGAAAACGCCTTCATCGAGTTTCAGGACCAGGACCAACCGTGCGAGAGCAAATTCTTAACCGACACCCGCACCGCGCTGTTGCGCGTGCTCTCCGGCGAGGAGCCGCCCGCCCCAAGTTTCGAGACGCTGCGCGAAACCCTGCGCGAGGGACGGCTGTTTGCCATCGTCACCGCCCGCGGCCATGAGCCGGAATCGCTGCGACGCGCCGTGGAGCTGTTCATCGAGACCGTGCTCACGCCGGATGAAAAACGCGAGATGCTGCGCAATTTGCGCGGGTACCGCGCCTGTTTCGACGGCGTGACCGAATTCGGTACCGACGCCGAAGAGCTGGACTATTACCTGTCGCTCAACCGTTACCACGCGGTGACCAATCCGAAATTCCGCACTTGGGTCGAATCCCAAACCAAAGGCGAAATCGACCGCACCAAGCTCTCCGAACGCGCCAAGCAGTTTGCGATCCGCGATTTTGTCGAACACGTGATCCACATCATTACCAAAATCGGCGGGAACCAGCTAAACCGCCCCGTGAGCGTCGGATTTTCGGACGATGACATACGCAATGTCGAAGTGGTGGAACACTACATCCGCGACGAACTCGGCAAGCGTTTCCCCGGAATCAAGTTCTGCGTTTACGACACCTCCGATCCCGCGCTTACCGACGGCCGCAAGGTAATAGTTTCCGGCCAGCTGGACTTGGGTTTCTAACCCTGCTTTTTTCTTCCACGATCCTCTGCGGCAATGGACGGTTTGCTTAAATATGGCACATCTGCAATTGCACTTGCCGCCGGAATTTGGTAGAATGCTCCCGTTTAAGTGAGAAAAATGTCGGCGGACGGCCTGGCAACGGAAGTTGTGGCAGCCGCGGACCGAAGGGGGCTAGGAAATGGCAAACGCTTTTCAAATCATTATCGCGGTGGCGGCGGTCGGCATATTGTCCGTTAACGCCGGAGAACACCGTCGGCTGGTATTGGCGGACGAATCCCGCGCAACGCTTCATTACTATGATTCCGAAAACCCGGAGGCGTGTTTTTCCATTCCCGCGGAAAAACCCCTGTGGGATCTCACGCCCGTTGGCGAACAAAAATACCGTTTCGTGGTCCGCAGCGGTTATATGGTGGCCGATCTCCGGCAACGTAAGATCGTGGAAACCTACCGCAACCCGGCACTGGAAGGGGTCACCAGCTTCTGCAACTACCGCAACGGCGAACACATTGCCTCGATCAACCCCGGCGGCGAACTGCGCAACAAAGCGGTGCTGGTGAAACACTTCTCCCCCAACCGGGAATTGACGGCCACCTACATCTTCCGAGGTATTCTCTACTGCCGCACCATGAAGTACTGGGCGGAGCGCGACGAAATCCTGATCGCGCACGAACGCGGTTTCGCCCGTTGCCGGATTCCCAAAGATTTGGCGGCCGGCACCGCTCCCGACGCGCTTCAGGAGGGGGAGCTTCTGTCGAACATTGAGATTTTAACCGGACGGAACTCTTTCGAGGCGGTCCCGGACCGCGCGGGCAAGGGCTATTGGGAAAGCACCGGTTACGGAACCCAGCTGGCGCATCTGACGCTTGACGGCAAGGTGATATCGCTTTGGCGGGCGGACCAGTCGGGCAAAAAGAATCACTTCTACGCCCAAACCGCCGAAATGCCCAACGGCGACATTTATGTCGCGAACTGGAACGGACACGGCGTCAAGGACAGCTACAAGGGTTGGCAAGTGATAGAATTCGACCGCGACGGCAAGGTGATCTGGCATCTTGACGATCCCGACAAGTACGGGTCGATCAGCGGCATCTGCGTGATTGAATAGCGAGAGGAACGGCATGAATCGTAAATTGACGGCGGCAATGGTTGGCGGCGGGGCCGGGGCGTTCATCGGCCCGGTACACCGCATGGCGTTGAGATTGGGGAATTTCGCCGATGTGGTGGCGGGTACGTTCAACCGCGACGCAGCGCAGAACGCGCAGACCGGACGTGAATTGTTCATCGCGCCGGAACGGATCTACCCGGACTGGCAAACGATGCTGCAAAGCGAGGCGAAACGCCCCGACCGGGTGGATTTCGTGATCGTCTGCACCCCCAACCACCTGCACCACGCCATCACCAAAGCCAGCCTTGAGGCCGGGTTCGACGTAATGTGCGAAAAGCCGCTGACCCTGACCGTCGCCGAGGCGGAGGAGCTGGCTGCGCTGGCGAAGAAAAAACGCCGCGTCATCGGTCTGATGCACACCTACAGCGGCTACCCGATGGTCAAGCTGGCGCGTGATTTGGTCAAGAACGGCAGCATCGGCAAGGTCTGCAAAGTGGTGGTGGAGTACCAACAGGGCAGTTTCCGCAAGCTCGACTTCTCGGTGCCGCTCGACAAGCGCAACAAGTGGAAGATGGATCCCAAGTATTCGGGTATCAGCTGCTGCATGGGAGATATCGGTATCCACGCCGCGCATCTGGTGGAGTACGTGACCGGTCTGGAAATCCGCGAAGTACTGGCTGAGTTGTCAAGCTATGTCGCCCCGGCGGCTCTTGACGACGACGGTTCGGTGCTGTTGCGTCTGTCGAAAGGCGCCCGCGGGGTGATGGTGTCCTCAAAAATCGCCACCGGCGAAGAAAACGGGCTGCGGCTTAAAATCTACGGCGAAAAACGCGGGCTTTTCTGGTACCAGGAGAATCCCAATTACCTGCGGGTGGCGGCGCAACGCGAGCCGGAACAAACCTTCAAGCGCGGCAACCCCTACGTGCGGGAGATTTCCCCCGCCGCAGCGCGGGCGGCGAATGTTCCGGCCGGTCATCCGGAAGGATACATTGAGGGTTTCGTCAACATCTACCGTAATTTCTGCGGCACGCTGGAAGCCAGGCGCGAACGTCGCAAGCCGACGGAACTGGAGCTTGATTTCCCCGATGCCCGCGCCGGAATACGGGGCATGAAATTCGTTGAGGCCGCCGTAAAATCTTCGCAAGCCGGCGGGGTTTGGGTAACGTTGTAAAGGTCGTTTCGCAAAGTTGGCAAAAAGGATCAGAAAGATGAAGTTTGTTGCGTTGTTGGCGTTGTCTGCGATTGCCGCAGTGGGGAGTTTCGCAGAGGAAGATTGGTCGCGGATTTATCTCGGAACCCGCCCGGCGGTCTCGCCCGACGGCCAAAAGTTTTACTTCGAGTGGAACGACCGGATCTGGTCCGCCCCGACTGCCGGCGGAACCGCAAAATCCGTATCGTCGTCGCGCTGCAAGGATGTGCGGCCGTGCCTGTCGGCGGACGGCAAACGGCTGGTTTTCGCCAGCGACCGGGACGGCGGTTTCAAGGTCTTTGAGTGTCCGGTGGAGGGCGGCAAGGTGCGGCAAGTGACCTTCCACTCCGAAAACACCTACCCGTGCGGAATCACCCCGGACGGCTCCAACGTGGTCTGCGTGGCAAACCGCGACAACGCCAGCTCCAAAGGATCGTACCGAATCATCTTCGCCCCGTTGCTGCAACGCGGTCCGGAAAAGATGCCGTTTGACCTGGAAGCCAACGACCCGGCAGTGTCGCCGGACGGCTCCACCATGCTGTTCACCTACAACAGCAATTGGCTGGCGAGCCGTAAGCGGTTCGCGTCCTATAAAACCTACACCCAAGTTTCGGAAATCTGGAGCTACCGTTTTTCCGACAAAAAAATGGAGTGCTTTATCAAGCGCGCCGAGAGCGTCAGCAACCCGGTGTGGGCGCCGGACGGGAAAAGCGTCATCTACATCGCGATGGAAAAGGGTATCCGCAACATCCGCCGCCGTTATCTGGACGGAAAAGACATCGGCCTGACTGATTTTTCCGACGACCACGTGCAGACCGCCAGCATCTCGCAGGACGGCAAAACCCTGGTGTTCCGCCAAGGCTTTGATTTCTGGAGATTAAACATCGCCGACGCCGGCTCGCGTCCCGAGAAGATCACGCTGCACCCGGAAGGCGGCTACATGGCGCGCCCCGAATCCATCCGACGAATGTTCGAAAAGGTCACCAACCTTGACTCCACCGGCGATTTCGATTTCTGCGACAACGGCATGCAGGTGGCGTTCACCGCCGGCGGCGGGTTGTGGGTGATGGACACCGAGATCCGGGCGCCGCAACTGGTTGACGGCGGCGGTACCGTCTTTATCCGCGAATGTGCCTTCACCCCGGACGGATCGGCGCTTTACTATTTGGCCGACCGCGGCGACGGTTCGGACATCAGGGTGGCCCGGCGCAAGGACACCTCGCGCGGATGGTGGGACAACAACGCCTTCGAAATCAAAAACGTGGTTTCCGACGACTGCCGCCGCGAGGAGTTCTCGCTATCGCCCGACGGCAAACGGATGGCTTGGAAGGACCCGCTGGGGCAAATCCATTTCGCAGGAATTGACGGTGTGAACATCTCCTCCGCCCCACCCTGCGCCGGATCCGGCAATTACTGCTGGAGTCCCGACGGCAACTGGGTGGCGGCGTCAATCGGCGATGTCTACCGCAACCGCGACGTCTGGATTGTGGCGGTGGACGGCAGCCGCGAGGCGTACAACGTTTCCCGCAATTTCAAGTGGGACGGTTCGCCAATCTGGAGCCCGGACGGCAAGATTATCGCTTTTTGCGGGGAACGCGCCGAAGCGGACGACGAAGCGCAGCTTTGCTACGTTTACCTCAACCCCAAGGACGAGGAACACGACCTGAACGATGTCAAGATCGAGAAGGCGGTTAAGAAAATCGCCGACAACTCTAACGGCGAAAAGAAAAAAGCCGAACCGAAAAAGGACAAGAAAGAACCGCTGACTATCGTCTTTGACGGACTGTGCGACCGGGTCCGGACTGTAAAAACCGGCAAAATCTCCTCGCCGTTTTTCTCTCACGACTCCCGGACCATCGCCTTTACTTCCGGCTCCGCCGTGCAAAAAATCACCGTGCCGGGCAAACTAACGGCGGAAAAATTTCTCACCAAAACCGGCGTTCCCGGCAAGTGGATCGCCAAGGAAAACCGGGTACTGCGCTTGGTTAACGGACATCCCGCGCACGGCGACACCGAGTTCAACTTCAAGGCGTACCAGACCTTCAACCTCGCCGATTACCAGGAACTGGGCTTCCGGACGGCTTGGGGTCGGCTCCGCGACGGGTTCTATGACCCTAATTTCCACGGCGCGGACTGGCAGGCGGTACGCAACAAATACCTTGCGGCGGCTCGCAACGCCACCAGCCATTCCGTCTTTTCGCGGACGATGGACATGATGCTGGGTGAACTGGACGCGTCGCATCTGGCGTTCAGGACCAATTCGGATTCGGAACGGTTATGGATTCCTAAAACCGCCGACACGGGATGGACCAGCGTGACCGCCCATCTGGGGTTGCGCTTCGATTCCGAATGGCGCGGGGACGGATGGAAAATCAGCCAAATCATCAAAGGCGGCCCGGCCGAAGAGGCGAGCTACGATTTCGCGGTCGGCGACGTCATAACCGATATTGACGGAGTCGCGGTGCATCCCGGCGACGACCCCTGCATCGCCCTTAACGGTCCACTCAACCGGGAAATGGTGGTGACCGTATGCCGCAACGGCGACAAAAAGAGCGCGACGCGGGCAAGGGTGAAGTCCGCGTCATACATCAAAATCCGCAAACTGGTCGGCGACATGAAGCTGAAGGACAACCGAGACTATGTCCACGGCAAAAGCAACGGGGCCTTGGGATATCTGCACATCGACTCGATGGATATGCCCAGCTTCTATCAGTTCCAGCAGGAGGTGTTTTCCGAGGGGTACGGCCGAAAGGGCCTAATTATTGACGTGCGCGGCAATGGCGGCGGCAGCACCGCCGACAAGGTTCTGGCCATAATTTGCGGCATTTACCAGACCCATTTCTACAACCGCAATCTTGGGCCGGGATACTACATGTACCGGTGGGGGAAACCGGTTTGGCACAAACCGATTCTGGTAATGTGCGACGAAGACTCCGCCTCCAACGCCGAAATTTTCACCCATGCGGTGAAGTCGCTCAAGCGCGGCCGGGTGGTCGGGCGCACCACCGGCGGCAACGTGATCAGCACCTATGGTAACGACCTGCTGGATCTGGGATTCATGCGCGAGCCGCACATCGGGTGTTTCACCCCAGAAGGCATCGACATGGAATTCCACGGCGCGGTGCCGGACATCGAGGTGATCAACAGCCCGGCCGATTTGGTGCAAGGCAAAGACACCCAACTGGACACTGCGATCAAAGCGCTGCAGGAGGATGTTGAGAGTTACGAAAAGAACGCCCCGAAGATTCAGTACCAGTACGCGAAATAAAGCCCATCGATCGGCTTAAAGACGATTCAGACGGCGTTTATTCATCCGGCACCACCCGTCAAAGGTGAATGAAGCGATGCCTGCGGCACCGCCATAGTTGCCATGTTAACAATCAATGTGTCAACCATTGTATTGTTTCGTTTCTTTTCCATTTTTGTACTCTTGTCAAAATCCGCCGAGCGCAAGCTGCGCGGCGTTGAGACATTCGATGACCGCGCCCATCGAATCGGTCAGATAGAGCTACAAAAGCACATCCTGTGCATCATCGTCATCAACCCACTCCGTACGGAACGATCTGCGCCATATTATCCACTGCGACTTTTCGTCCACGATGACAGTCCCCTTCGGAGGAAACTACTTATATAGTCGATTATGCAAAATCATTTTCAACGGATATAACTCATTGAGGCGCATAAATTTATGAAAAATACCACTTGCAATGTCAATGTCATTTTGTTACTATGATATGCGTATTTACAAAGAAAAACGAAAGGCAGCCCCCGAAAATGATGACGAAAACAGACAGCGGAAAGCCCGTCCAGGGCGACCTCTTCAGGATTATGCTGCGGGATCTAGTCGACCCGGGCCACGAGCTCGTCCTGCTCCGCGACGCGATCGACTGGCGGAGGTTCGAGGAGGCCCTTGAGCCCGCCTACAGCTGCGACAAGGGGCGCCCGTCCATCCCCGTGCGGATGATGGCGGGGCTTACGTTCCTGAAGTACATGTTCGAGATGAGCGACCAGGACGTGCTGGACAACTTGTGCAAGAACCCGTACTGGCAGTACTTCTGCGGCGGCGAGTTCTTCGAGCACCGTCCGCCTACGGACCAGGCGACGATGAGCCGCTGGCGCGGCCGTGCCGGAGAGGCGGGCGCGGAGGAGATGATCATTGAGACCATGGTATCGGTACTAAGGAACAAGGTCAAGAAGAAGAAGGAGTTCGAGCGTGTGAACATCGACACGACCATGCAGGAACTGGATCCTTGATGCCATTGTTTACTATCGGAACGGCCAATGCGATTACCTTGACATAATGCCTGATGATTTTAACCCGCAATTATGACAAATGCCTCCGCGATTCTTCCTTCGGGTCTTGACCGAAACGGTTCTCTCCCCTGTCACCGTCGGTGGCCAACCACACAAAGTAGACAATATTGACAACTGGCAAAAACTGCAACAGAACCCACCATGCGCTCTTATTCGTGTCATGCAGCCGCCGCGCCTGAACAGCCAGCATCGGTAAAGCCGTAGCAAGGTTGACGATACCCATTAGATTATAAATAGCTTTTTCAGCATTAGCTGTGTTGTTCAGAGTCAAAACGAACAAAACGACGATGACGGACATAGCCAATATCTGGAAAAGAAAGGCCCACCATAATTCGCGACGTCTAGCACGTCCGCTGAAAGTGGCGTATTTCTTGAACACTCCGAAATACCATAAAATCCCTCCATGCAGAATGTTTGAAACCGTACCTGTCGGTTCTTGTCTGAACATCTTGCCGCAGGACGGACATTGTTTCTCTCGTCCGGTGCTTTCGCCTTCCTCCTCGAAAACTATCCCGCAATGCGGACACTTATAACGCGATTCAATCATTGCTTGTCTCCTTCCTGATTGCCGGCCATTGACTGTTCAACGGATTCCGCTCCACTGTACCGCGCCATCGCATCGGCTTTTTCCCCCGCCACTTCGTGCAGTCCTTCCTGTACGAGCGAAAGGCAGACAAACCACCCGACAATACCGACAAGCATGTATTTTCCGAAAAATGGCAACTCCAGCGGAGAATTCCAAATCATGTGCAGTAACACCGGAACTAAAAACAGTCTGATGAATTTCTCGTCGCAAAGCATCCGCCACTGGAATGGCTGTCCACCGATCGTCCGCCACAGGGCGCAACATGATATCGCAGACCAGACAATATGGCCAAACGGTGAAAGTATTCCTCTCACGACGATTACGCCAATCATCTTGTCGGCAGCCGATGATATAGCCGATGCTAATATAGATAATATATCAGATTGCTGTTTTGACATCATAATCGCGACATCATGGACCGTTTGCATTGTAAAGTCATCCATGGCATACCCCATCGACTCAAATGCCGCGAACCCGACCCCAACGGCCGCACCTATAAGCAACCCGTTCAGCTTATATTTATAGTTCGCCACACGAGCAATCATCACCACAGCTAAAACCTTCCCCGTCTCTTCAACCGGTCCAGCCAGCATGGCGCCGAGCCAACGATATTCATCACTGACATACGAAAACAAAAACAAAGACAACAAAAGCGATACGATTCCACCAAGCAATGTAAGTTTTGAGACCATGTATAGCGACACATTACGCCGCACATTAAGTTCAAGGAACAATACAAGCGTCGATATAGGAATTGCAAATGACCCCACCATCAGCAAACCTGGAAGAAGTTTAGCGTTGCAGAACACTTTCCAACCTACCCAGAACAGTAAAAAAAGGAACAGGGAAATGAATACCATCCGCATGAAAATCCATGGCTTAGGCCAAGAAACATCAACGGCAGATATATCAGGCGTTGATGTTTCTGTCCCAACACCGAAGCAATCCTCTACTTCTTCACGCGAGTGCTTGGAAAAGACCTCGGCAAAGAACTCTGAACTCTTGAACTCCTTCAGTTTTTCTATGCCAATGACGGGCGATACTCTGCTATGGATAGAATTCCACAACGGAATACCGACATCCTCGCCATTATCAGGCAGGATGTTGTCACCTGTAACGCGATCCGGTTTCATTCATTTCTCCTTTCGCCATTTGATTCAACACATCGTCAATCTCGTCGCCGTGACCGTCAATCCCATAAGACACCCTATGTTCATTGTCCCCCGCCTCTGTGCGGGAGGCTGTAGGTTCAACGGTCATGGCTGGGGCGGTCCTTCCAACGGAGGGTAGCGCAGAACAGGTGCGTTCCGTCACACCGGCTTTTATGAGGGTTTTCCACAGATAGAAGGCGCAGTTACCAAGCCGAACATGAAAACGCATACCAAGTCAGTTTTCGTCTTGGTAAAGCCAAGACGAATTGACTTATATCTCATCGTTTTCTCCTTTCCGCCTGGAGGCGGCGCGTTCCGTGAGCGAACCCACGAAGCGTTTCCAGCGCCTCTGTTGCGTCCCTTGCGACGACACTTCTACCATCCTCGTAAATACGAAGGAGGGGGACCGCCAGGTTATGACGCTCCATGAGAGACAACGGATCCACCGCCTTACGATACCACTTCACCGCCTCCGCAGCGTCCCTTGCGACTGCAAAACCTTTACCTTCCTCGTAGCAAAGGGCGAGAAGTTTTTGCGCGCCGACATGGCCCTGTTCCGCCGCCTTGCGACACCACTCCCCCCCCTCCACGATGTCAATCAAGCGTTTATCACTGATCGAGTTGGTGTATGGAACTGGAAGTTTATCACCGCCTAATACTATGGCAAGGCCGAATTGAGCATCCGCATTCCCCTGTTCCGCCGCCTTACGATACCACTTCACCGCCTCCGCAGCGTCCCTTGCGACACCTATACCTTTCTTGCAACAATCGCCGAGAACACATTGCGCGTAGGCATATCCCTGTTCCGCCGCCTTGCGATACCACTTTACAGCCTCCACAGCGTCCCTTGCGACACCTCTACCATCCGAGTAGCAATCGCCGAGAGCACATTGCGCGTAGGCATATCCCTGTTCCGCCGCCTTGCGATACCACTTTACAGCCTCCGCAGCGTCCCTTGCGACACCTATACCTTTCTCGCAGCAATCGCCGAGAACCCATTGAGCTTGGGTAGACCCCTGTTCCGCTGCCTTGCGATACCACTTTACAGCCTCTTTGATGCTTACCTCTGTGAGGCCTTCCCCTCTTACTTCGTAGCGAACGCCCAAGTTGAATTGAGCATCCGCATCCCCCGGGTCCGCCGCCTTGCGAATCTTTTTCATGGAGTTTTCCACTGGTATAGGTCGGATGCCACTTGACGCATCAACATGCCCACTTAACTCCCGAAATTGCTTATCATATTTTCGCCTCTGTTCTATTCCCCTGCGCCACCACTTCACTGCCTCGACAGCGTCTCTTGCGACACCCCTACCATCGAAGTAGCAAAAGCTGAGCGAAAATAGCGCTTCCTCATTCCCCTGTTCCGCCGCCTTGCGATACCACTTCACTGCCTCCGCTTCCTCCCTTGCGACACCCCTACCATCGAAGTAGCAAATGGCGAGATTACTTTGCGCTAGCACATCCCCCTGTTCCGCCGCCTTGCGACACCACTTCACCCCCTCACACCACTTACCTTGTAATAAGTACAAGTTACCTAGAGAGGATTGAGCATCCGCATCCCCCTGTTCCGCCGCCTTGCGGTACCACTTCACTGCCTCCGCTTCGTCCCCTGCGACACCTCTACATATATCCGAGTAGTAATCGCCGAGAGCAGATTGCGCGCCGGCACATCCCTGTTCCGCCGCCTTGCGATACCACTTCACTGCCTCCGCTTCGTCCCTTGCGACACCTATACCATCTGAGTAGCAATCGCCGAGAGCAGATTGCGCGTAGGCATATCCCTGTTCCGCCGCCTTGCGATACCACTTTACAGCCTCTGTGAGGTCATCTGAGGCGGCAGACGGCATCACAGCCGCCTCGCAACAAACACCCAAGAAGTATTGAGCAGCCGCATCCCCCTGCTCCGCCGCCTTACGATACCTCTTCACCGCCTCCGCTGCGTACCTTGCAACACCTTCTCCATTATTTGTACAACAACTTCCAGAGTTGTTCTGCGCAACCGCATTACTTTCCGTAAAGAGAATGCAAAGGATTGAGAACCCCATGCTCAATGCGGTATGAAGAATACGAGTG
>JAFTCL010000065.1 GCA_017454745.1 Kiritimatiellia bacterium | reverse complement strand
CCCAACACAAAATGCCCGGCGGGGATGGGCGTTGGCATGCTGACGGAGTTGATGATGCGCTTCTGGCCTAAGTCTTGCTGCTCCTACAACAAGCTGCTTATCCACGATGCGCTTGTGACGCTGGGAATGGCTGAAGGTGATTTCGTATGGCCCAAGACCCCGTCCATCTATCAGGATTTCATGGGCAAGTGCGCGACCATCCTCCGCAAGATGGAGCAGATGAAACTGCCACGCCGTCCCGAGCCAGGCAATGACGAGCCGCCGGACTACATCACCGTCAACGAGTTCCTGTGGTTCGTCCACGACTATAAGGATTTAATCAAGGAGACAATAATGAAAAAGCAGCTGAAGCCGGTCAACTCCAAGGAGAAGATCAAGAAGGGGACGCGCAAGCTTGAAGACGCGTTCAAGGACGACGAGATGCTGAAGCGGCTTGCGGCGGCGCTTCGCACAAAGCCGTTTGTCATCCTAGCGGGACATTCCGGCACCGGCAAGAGCCGACTTGTCCGGAGGCTTGCCTATATGACCTGCAACAACGAACTGCTGATTGCGGAAGGGGCGGGAAAGGCCGCGCCGGGCAACTACTGTATGGTGCAGGTGAAGCCCAACTGGCACGACTCCACGGATCTGCTGGGCTACTACTCCGAGATGGACGGACGTCATTTCGTCAATACGCCGTTCGTGCAGTTCATCTGCAAGGCGTATGCCTATCCCGACACGCCGTTCTTCGTGTGTTTGGACGAGATGAACCTTGCGCCAGTGGAGCAGTATTTCGCCGAGTACCTAAGCGCCGTTGAAAGCATGGAGGAGAAGGATGGCGTCTGGGTGACGGATCCGCTTGTGGAGATCGATAAGACAGGCGAGAAGGATGCCGACGGTCGGGAAAAGATGGATGTCGCCATCCTTGAGCAGATCATGAAGGGTGCGGCATCGACTGAAGCGGCGGAATGGATCCAGAAGCACGGTCTTACCATCCCGAAGAATCTGTTTGTGGTTGGCACGGTCAATGTGGATGAGACGACGAGTCAGTTCCCCCGCAAGGTACTGGATCGTGCGATGACGCTCTTGATGAACGAGGTTCGCTTTGCGGATATGGCGAAGAGCAAGAGTCCGTCGGAAGAGGAGCTTTTGGACGAGACGGGGTTGAAGTTCTTCCTTGAGCGCGATGACAGGAAGGTCGGCGAGAGGGAAAGCAAGCTTTTGGATGGCATCAACGCGCCTCTATCCAACACGCCGTTCATGGTGGCGTACCGTTTCGGGAACGAGTATGCGCTTTATGAAGCTGCGTTGGCGAAGCTTGATGGAGTGGATTTGGCGTCGGCCGACGAGCCCAAGCAAGACGAAATCGCAAGGCGTGCGCTGGACCATGTTGTCATGATGAAGCTTCTGCCACGCATCCATGGCGAGAAGGTCGAGGTCAAGAATATCTTTAGCGGATACGACCGGAAGAAAGAAGGCGGCGCTGCTGAGCATGTCGATGGCCTAAAGAACAAGTTGCCGTCCGACGGCCTGAGCGTGGCCATGATGGACAAGATTCTCGCCCGTGACGACGAGTATCTGATCTTCTGGCCGTAATGAGTTTGGTATAATGAGGGCAAATATGGAAGACATAATCGCAATGTACAAAAGTGGCGGCGATTTGCTTGCAGATGCCAAGGCCATTATTGAGGCGGCCCGCTCGGCTGCGTACCGTTCTGTAAATGTGGCGCTCGTTCAGCGGAATTGGCTCTTGGGCAAGCGAATCTCCGAGGAAGATTTGAAAGGGGCCGACCGAGCGGAATATGGAAAGCAGGTCATTCAGAAACTTGCTTTGCAGTTGACTGCCGAGTATGGCAAGGGCTTTGATTTTGGAAGTTTATATAAGTTTTTGCAGTTTTTTAAGAAGTTTCCAATTTTGGACTCACTGAGTCCAAAATCTGGTGGATTGCTCTCCTGGACCCATTACCGCAAGTTGTTGCAGGTCGAGAATAAGGATGCCTTGGCTTGGTATATCAATGAGACGGCGGCTGAAGGGTGGGGCGTAAGAGTGCTTCAGCGCAATATCTCTTCACAGTATTACGAGCGTATGCTGATGAGTCAGCAGAAGGAACTCGTGAGGAGCGAAATGCATGAAGTCGCCGGTCCTCTGCAAGAACGGCTGGAGTTTATTAAGAACCCTGTAATCGCTGAGTTTCTCGGATTTAAGGAGGATGCAACATTCACCGAAAGCGAGCTGGAATCGCGTATACTTGACAATATTCGCGAATTCCTTATGGAGCTCGGCAAGGGGTATGCCTTTGTGGCGAGGCAACAACATATCCATACGGAAAAAGAAGACTATTACATAGATCTCGTATTCTACAACTACATCTTGAAGTGCTTTGTGTTAATCGACTTGAAGACAAGCAAGATCACACATCAAGATGTAGGACAGATGGATATGTATGTGCGCATGTATGATGAACTGAAGCGTGGAGAGGGAGATAACCCTACGCTTGGAATTGTGCTGTGTTCGGATACGGATTCTGATATCGCGCGTTATTCTGTCCTGCACGGAAACGAGCAGCTGTTTGCCTCAAAGTATCGGCTGTGTCTTCCGAAGGAAGATGAGTTGCGTGCAGAGATCGAGACGCAGAAACGCATTTTTGAAGAGCAGATGTCGGAACGGTAACGGCTTTCATTGTATGGCGCAGAACGTGACAGAGGTTTTCCGGGCGAAAGTGCCGTCGGTGGGACTGGTCCTCAAGGTGAGGGCCGACATTGGCGGCAAGCAGTCTGCCTACCAGAAGCGCATCGCGGAGGATTCGCCCAACGACGAGGATGCGGCTTTGACGGAGTATTCCGCCAATGTTGACTGCGTATTCAATTTTGACCGAGGCGATTCGGCTGGTGACATTCCCTTTGCCGAGAATGGTGATGCGGTGTGGCATCAGCCTGTATTTTTCGAGACGCGCTATTTCTTCCGGGGTGATTTCCGGTCGATAGACGGGAGAAGAGTGAGGGATGTTCGTGTTGAACATCGGATGGCAAGCGTGTCCGACGCATTCAATTTCGACGAAGGCGTTCTTGTCGGTTCTCTCGACTTCATAAACGAACCGGGGACGTTTCGATTGGATCTGCATGTCATATTCGATGACGATACGGAACGGACGGTGCGGTTGGAGTTCATGGTCGTTTCGGTGAAGATGAACGTTGCGCGGGACTATAGCGAAATCGTCAAGGCGATCGACAAGGAGAAGCCGAACATTGTGCAGGCGTTTCTCAGCAAGACGTTCTGGGGGGCGGCGCTCGACCGAAATGGCTTGGCGGACGACAAGAGCTGGTACGAGATACTCGTAGATGTTTTTGACTATTATGAGAGTGCGTGCAGACGCATCGTCAACAATCCGCACCGGCGGTACGTGACGGATGTCGAGTGGCGGCGTGCCGATCGCGTGAAGCGGTGGTCGCCGCAGCTGGCCAATCGATACAACAGGATGGATGACGTCCGACGGGCGCATGAGTTCTTCCGTACGGAGCGGATTGTCGCGGAAACCGACACGCCGGAAAACAGGTTTGTCTTGCACACGCTGAAGGAACTGCGCCGGAGGTTGGTTGAGTTTGGAAGTCGGCTCAAGGACAATACGCAGGTTTCGCAGGTGTGGAAGGATGGGATTGCGAATCGAGGGGAACGGCTTGAGCGTCTTTCAAGGCATCAGTTCTTCAGGGGCGTATCGCGGTTCGATGGCTTTCGCCAGCAGAGCCTTGTGCTGCAGAAGAGCGCGGGGTATGCGCAGATACTGACGGCCTGGCTTAAGTTAAAGTCGGCGCTTAGGCCGATGGGGGATGACATTGACGTAGGGTTTCGTCCAATCAGTACGCTTTACGAGTTCTGGTGCTTTCTCAAGATGCGGGACATGCTTGCGGAGCAGCTTGGAGATCCTGTCAAACAGGAATGGATGGATGATGCGATTGATGATATCTTCGATGTGCGGGAGCTGACGGACGAGTATGATGGTGGCGATAAGCTTTGCAAAATCGATGTTTCATTCGAGGACGTAGCTACAGGGAAGACGTTTCTGCTGTCGTACCAGAAGACGTATTCCGCGCGGGAAGTGGCGAACGGGGATACAATGGCGGGGCTTAATCCGCAACGACCTGACATTGTGCTGTCGATAATGGAAGGTGAGTCTGTTTTTACCTATCTCTTCGATGCAAAGTACCGAATCTGGACAAAGGGATCAAACGGGAATGAGATAGATGCATCGCCTCGTGCGGCCATTGATGACATGCACAGGTACCGCGACGCCATTCTCTATCGCCTGCACAAGGCGGAGATTAAGCGAGAGATCATTGGGGCGTATGTGCTTTATCCGGGACGACCAGAACCACATCTTTGCAAGGAATACGAGGAGTCAATCCGGCAGGAGAACATCGGTGCGATTCCGCTCCTGCCGGGTCATCTCGACCAACTTGAACGTCGCATAGATGAAATCCTTGGCAGGAAGGACGCCCACGCACACCTCGACTCTGCCATATCCACTCGCGGCACAACCGCCGTAGTGGGTAAGGGATTCAGCGAAGAGTCAATCCCAACAATAGACCTGAAGCCCAACGAATGGCCGCAATTCGATGGAGAAGGATCCAAATACCTTAAGATTCCCATTGGTCAGGTTTCTAAAATTCCTACTGCCTTGCCGACGCTTGTCCGGCTGAAATCTAACAACAAGGTTGAGCTGATAATCAAGATTCTGTCTCCTTTTGGCGGCGGTGGATCATATAAAACGTACATGGTGGAATTGACACCATCAGGTTATACCGATGGAACGCCATCAGATTGAAAACTGCCCGAATCCCTCTTCTTCCCCCGCTCGCGCTTCCCCCGCATTTTGCAAAGTTCGGTGGTTGGCGGCGACGGTTCGGGTGTGGTATAATTGGCGTCGGAAGGAAACCTTATGGGACTCGTGAAGACAAGGCGGCTCGCGGCGATACATCCTCCTTCGCCAAGGCTACGGCGGGTTAAAGGCGGGGATGAAGCCGCCGATGAAGGGCGATGGCGCTTTCTAGTGGCAAGACGGGCGTAAAGGCTGGAGGAAGGATTAAAGATGAAGAGGTTGCTGATAGGTGTATACGTTTTGGCGGTATTGCTTGTCACGGCATTCGTTGTTTTTGTCGCGGGGCTTGAATTTGGCCATAGATGGGGATATGATGAAGGATGGCGCGATTGCAAGTTTGACGCGAAGGAGGCCTTGTTTCCAAAGTATGACGATCCCTTTTGGAAATGGCACAGTTCCACAAATTCCGTGATACGCAAACGGCGAAGTCTTTTCGAGTAACGAATTCTTTTCTGGAGGTGTAATTGACATGGCGCTGAATCTTAAAGATGAAATTATCGAAGGTGAATCTTATTCGCTTGAATTCAAACTAAGGGAAGTCGGAATCATGGCAGACGGAAACATTGTCATTCGAAGAGAGAGGGAGGAGGACCGCCGGGCGGTCGAATTTCTCGTTAGGGAGTCGTTCTGGAACGTGTACCGTCCGGGATGTCTGGAGCACTATGTCCTTCACCGGCTCCGGGACGATCCGGCATTCGTTCCGGAGCTTGATTTTGTCATGGAGCGGGATGGGGTCATTATCGGCCAGAACGTGTTTGTCCGGGCCGTGATCCAGGCGGATGACGGCAGGGTTGTCCCGATCATGACGATGGGGCCGATCTGTATCGCGCCCGAATTTAAGCGGCAGGGCTATGGGAAGCGGCTGCTTGATTTTTCGCTGGAACAGGCCTCCGCGTTTGGTTGCGGGGCGTTGTGTTTTGAGGGCAACATCGGCTTTTACGGGAAGAGCGGATTCACCTATGCGAGCGATTTTGGCATCCGTTACCATGGTTTGCCGGAGGGGGCGGATGCCTCGTTTTTCCTTTGCAGGGAACTGGTGCCGGGATATCTCTCAGGCATAACTGGAGTGTACGCCACTCCGCAATGCTATTTCGTCGCTGAACGCGAACCTGATGCGTTCGCGTCTTTTGACGCGCAGTTCCCGTTTAAAGAGAAACTTAAGCTCCCCGGACAGATTTTCTGATGGAAACAATACCGTTTCATTACACCGAAATGCGGGCGTAAATCGCAAGTAGAAGTTTTGATTTACGCCCGCAGACTTTGGGCGACAACATATTGTCGGTGTCTGGTAGTTTAAGGATCGCGCGGCGGCGGTGGTAATGTCGCGGTCGCCGTTTGGTCAAGATTGAGTGGGTGTTGCAATCTGCAGCGGGATGTTGTATACTGTCTTCGTTGTTTATGAGAGAGTTGTTTCCATGGCAATGGGTATGTTGCCGGAAATTCCCTTTCAGTTGTAATGAGTAGGTTGAGCGGGTTTATGGCGCAGGATGTGATAGAGGTGTCGGACGAGATTAGGGCCGTGCGGCGGGTGACGCTGGTCGGGATGGCGGTCAACGTGGCGTTGTCGGCGCTGAAGGCGGTGTCCGGGTGGCTGGCGGGGTCGCAGGCGTTGCTGGCGGACGCGGTGCATTCGGTGTCCGATCTGGTGACGGATTTCGCGGTTTTGCTGGGGGTCCGCTATTGGACGGCCCCCGCCGATGACGAGCATCCGTACGGGCACGGCAAGATTCAGGCGGTGGTCGCGGTGGCGATCGGGATCGCGCTCGCGGCGGTTGCCGTCGGGATCGGCAGAACGGCGGTGCTGCGGCTTCTGGAGGTTGTCGGCGGCGGCGAGCCGGCCGTTCCCAGCGCGTTCGCGTTCTGGATTGCCGTGATATCGGTTGTCGCCAAGGAGGCGGTTTACCGCCGCACCCTTGCCGTGGCGAGGCGTTTCCGTTCGTCCGCCCTTGAGGCGAACGCTTGGCACCACCGCAGCGACGCGATCAGCTCGCTTCCAGTCGCGCTGGCGCTGGCAGTGTCGTACTTTGTGCCGTCGCTCGCGTGGGCCGACTCCGTAGGCGCTCTTGTGGTGGCGGTGTTCATCCTGAAGGCTGCTTGGGACGTGGTGAGGCCGGCGGTTGAGGAGCTTATGGACGCCGAGATGCCCGGCAATTCGGCGGAGGTTGCGCGGATCGCGGTCGGGGTGAGGGGCGTTAGCGGCTGCCATCGCGTGCGTACCCGCCGTTACGGCGGCGTTTTTCAGGCGGACCTGCATATCCAGGTTGAGCGGTCGCTTTCCGTCGGCGAAGGACATGCGATCGGACACGCCGTGCGCGACGCGATCCGCGCCGCCGGCATCGGCGTGGTGGACGCGGTGGTGCATGTTGAGCCGGTGAAGGAAGCGATTGATGCGGATAAGAAGCCTTGAGCGTGTGCCGCCGCCGGGCATAGCGCGCCGATAACAAAAAAGGGGCAGGGGAGGCGGTGCCTCCTCTGCCCCTTTTTGTTATAAAACCGCTACTTCAGCATTTCCTGCACTTGGGTGTTGACGGTGCTGATTTTAGCCTTGGCCTTGATGTCGTCAACAAACTGGCGGACGGCGGGGCCGGATTTTTCCTGCTTCATCGTCTCCTTCAGCTCGTCGGCGGTGGGGATGGGAAGGATGGCGTCGGGTTTCGGAACCCGGACGAGAATGTGAGAGGCGTCCACGGTCTCGGCCTGCGCGGGAGTGTCGTCCTTGGCCTCGACGGCGGGGAATTTCTTGTTGACCAGAATCAGGTGGTAGCCGAAATCGGTTTCCACGACATCGCTCAACTTGCCGATTTCCAGCGCGAACGCGGCATCAGAGAAGGGCTTGACCATCCGTTCACGCGGGAAACGGCCTAGCGCACCGCCGCTCTTGCCGGACGGGCAGTCGGACTCGTTTTTGGCGGCTTCCTCGAAGGAGGTGGTGCCGTCCTCGATGCGTTTCTTGATGTCCTTGATCTTGGCCAGGGCTTTTTCCTTCTCGGCCGGGATGGTTTCGTTTTTCAGCTTGGTCTTTTCGTTCTGGGCCTTAATCTCTTCGATGCGCTTGTTGATGTCTTCGTCGGTGACGGCGATCTTGTCCAAAACGTTGATTTTGATCATCTTGTCGATCAGCAGACCGTCCTCGAACTCTTCGCGGGCTTTCTGCTCGCCAAGCGGGGAGTCCTTAAACAGGTCTTCGGGGGTCTTGG
This sequence comes from Kiritimatiellia bacterium, assembly GCA_017454745.1. Taxonomy (GTDB): domain Bacteria; phylum Verrucomicrobiota; class Kiritimatiellia; order RFP12; family UBA1067; genus UBA1200. The sequence continues at coordinate 11,515 of JAFTCL010000065.1, read as the reverse complement.
TGGGGTCTTGCTTCTTGAGCGCTTCGGCGATTTTGTCCAGCTGGGCCTTGCGGTCGTCTTCGGTGACGGTGATGTTTTGCCGCTTGGCTTCGTCGATCAGGAAGTTGCGGACGATGAAGGAGTAAATGACGCGGGCGCGGAATTGGTTCTTGAAAGCGGGCAGCTGCTCGGCCGGGACGCGGTCACCGTAACTTTTGGCGACGATCTTTTCGACCAGCTCGTTGGTTTCCTTGCGGGTCATTTTGTGGTCGTTGACGGATGCCACCACCTCGTTCGGGTCGGCGGTCTCTTCAGCGTCTTCGGCAGGGGCGTTGACGGCGGCGGTCTCTGCCGGCGGCGGGGTGGCAGGCTCGGCGGTTGCGGTTTCCTTCTGTTTTTTCTCGCAACCGGACAAAATCACGGAGGTCGCAACAACGGCACCAATCATGGGCAAGCATTTCATAACCAATTTGTCTCCTATGTCGCAGCACTTGGTGATGGCGTTTTTTCCGTCATCTCCCACGCGACTCGTCGAACAACCGATGGTGCGTCAAGATGAAACTTTATAAATATACCAAGAAATCGGGATAAACCCAAGAGCGGATTTTCGTTTTCGGCGATTTTTTTTTCGTTTTCGGGCATTTTGAGCCTGGGGGCGGGCGGAATCGGGGATTGCAGCAGCCATTTCGCGAGGTTTCTGACCCGGCGGTGGACGGATAGGGTGACTTCGCCATCGGAGCGCTGGGCGAGATGCGGGCAGCAAAAACGGCCGGAGGCGGGGGAGAACCGCAGCCACGGCTGCTCCTGGGGGTGGCATTCTGGGCAAATGGTGAGGTCGGGCTGAAGACCGAGCGACTTAAGGAGCCGCAACTCGAACCACAGCATCAGCAGGTGGAGATCCTGCGACTGGGGGAGCCGGTCCAGGGTGTCGGCCCAGGCAGCGAAGAGGTCGCGCGATTCCGTTGAGGTTACCGCAGTGCGGGAAATCAGGTCGGCGAGATATCCGGCGGCGGCAACCGCCCGCCAATTGTCGCGCAGCGTCTCCCGCAGCTCCAGCGGGGCGCATTCGCGGATGGCGTGCATTCCGTCGTGGTCGCGCCGGTAGAAATGCAGGTCGCAGGTGTAGAAGAGGTCGTATTGCCCCAGGAAAGCGCTTTTGGGGCGGCAGGCCCCCTTGACCGGGGTGGTGATTTTGCCGAAGTCCTCGGTGAGCCAGGTCACGATGTGGGAGGTTCGCGACCATGGCCGGATGGTTAGCGGGATGGCGCGGGACTGGACGATCATTTTGTTTTGGCGGCGGCGTTTTGGCTGGCGGAGTTGGCCAAGGAGTCGATGGTGTCGAGCAGGGAGCCGTCGCCCTGCTGTTTCTTGGCGGCTTCGGGGAGGATCGCCCCGGCGCTGATGATCAGGTTAAGCGCGTCGGAGACCTCGATGTCGAGTTTGGTGATGTCCCGTTCCGGGACGATAAGGAAGAACCCGGAGGTGGGGTTGGGCGCGGTGGGGAGGAAGATGTTTTTGCACGGCAGCTGGTTGCCGTGCTCGTCGGTGAACCCCCGGCACAGATCGGGGCTGGTGTCGGAGGTGACGAACGCCATGCTGCGGATACCGGGGCGGGGGTATTCGATAAGCACCACGGACTGGAAGATGTTGGTGCGGCTCCGGGCGACCCAGCCGCACAGCTGGCGCACGAACTTGTAGATGTCCCGCACAATGGGGATGTTCATGAAGATCCGCTCGATGATCCCGTACAGCCGTTTGCCGACAAAGTAGTTGGTGAGCGCCCCCAGCAGGTAGAAGAACAGCACCACCGCCAAAAGCACCAGAAACTGGAGCAGGTAGATGTTGTACTTCTCACCCAGCTGCGGGAACATTCGCGGGAACCACGATGTGGTCAGCCCAAGCAGGAAGTTGAAGAACCAGATGGTGGCGAGAATCGGCGCGGCCAGAATCAGGCCGATGAACACCTTGTTGCCGAACGACGCCATAAGGCTCATCCGTTTGGGCGGGGGATTCTGCGGGGAGTCGGATTCCATTGCGCGGGAACTCCGTGGTTACTGCTACTTCTGCACTTCGGCGGCGGCCGGGGCGGCCGCCGCGCTGTTACGCAGCTTGTTGGCGTAGGACATTACGCAGAACGACACCAACAGCACCACGACGCCGGCCGAAAGCAGGCCCTTGGTCTTGGCGCTCACGCCTTTCCACTCGCCGACTATCACGCCGACGAGGGTGCTGAAGAAGATCGAGGCTCCCATCACGACCGCGAAACTGATGTAGGCGATTTCTTTGCCCAGCGCGGGCTCGCCGACCTTCTGGCAGACAAACTGCATCGCCCAAATCACGCCGGCGAGGCCGGCGAACAAGATGTTGCCCGCCACCGGGTTGGCGCCCTTGCAGTAGTCGCCGCCGGTTTTGTTTTTCGCGTTCTGCCAGAGGCACCATGCGGCGTTCACGATGAACCCGCCGAACAGCACCACCACCAGCACCGGCATTCCCTGCCACTTCGCGGCGGTGCCGCCGCCGAGCGCGGCCTGCTCCAACGCGCCGCCGCTCTGGAGCCCGAAGTTCATGCCCGCGCTCGCGATGCCGGAAAACAGCGCCACCATGATGCCTTTCTTGAAATCAAACTCGGCTACCGCCTTTTTCTTCTCTTCCTCGGAGAGCTCGCCCTCCTTGGACTTACCGGCCAGCCCGACAAAGATGATGCCGATGAGCGAGCCGATCACGCCGACGAGGGTGACGATAGCGGGGGTGTCCTTAATCAGGGCGGCGGCGTCGCCTGTGACCAGCGGGGGGATCAGGGTGCCGGTGGCGGAGCAGAGACCGCAACCGATGGCCAGGCCCAAGCCGATGCCGAGATAGCGGATCATCAGACCCCAGGTGAGTCCGCCCAACCCCCACAGCGCGCCGAACCCGGCGCACCGGGCCAACACCGCGCCGGGCGCGTTTTTCAGTACTTCGCCCAAGTTGGGCACTGTAGCCAGCGCCAGCGCCCACGGGAAAAGAACCAGCCCGAAAATGGCGTAAATCAACCAGTAGCTTTCGTAGGCCCAACCTTTGACTTTTTTGAACGGAAGCGCAAAAACCGCGCCGGCAAAGCCGCCGCAAGCGCAGATGATCATGCCCAAAGCCGGGTTCGTAGTAACACTGTCCATGGTTGTCTCCTTTGAGTGAAAAAATCTGTTGTCCAATCAATGTGAACATATTACCTTTAAATGCGCGGAAAGTGAAGTCAAAACTTGCCGGGAGACAAAAAAAGGTTGAGGCGGGGCTTCTGCCGGACGGGGGTTGCGGCGGAGCAACAAAAAAAGCCCGCCGGAAAGCGGGCTTGAAAGGATGGTGGTGGGGCTTGGATTCGAACCAAGGAAAGCAGTGCTAGCAGATTTACAGTCTGCCCCGGTTGGCCACTTCGGTACCCCACCATGTCGCAAAGACGCGGAAAAGAATCTCATATCGGCGGCAAAAAGTCAAGCCCGGTTTACAAAAAAATGTAAAAATATTGCCGTACCGTTTTTTTCGCTGGAACAACGCCGCCCGATGTGGTACAGTATTTTCCGCACAGTTGGGGTGCCTGCCGGATGCGGGCTGAGAGAATACCCATTGAACCTGAACCGGGCTATGCCGGCGGAGGGAACTGCCGGCGCTGTCCGCCCGCCCCCGCCAATCCGGTTAATTTGAAAGGACGGATGTGATGACGCAATTAGAGGCTGCCAAACAGGGAATCGTTACGGAAGCGATGCTTCGCGTGGCTTCGGTCGAGCGCGTCTCCCCTGAAACGGTGCGTGACGCGGTTGCCGCCGGCACCGCTGTTATTCCGCTCAACCCGGCGCACCGTAATGTCGAGCCGGTCGGAGTGGGGCGGATGTTCACCACAAAAATCAACGCCAACCTCGGCCGCAGCGTTACCCATTCCGGCAAAGGCGACGAATTGGAGAAGCTGGATATCGCGCTTCGGGCGGGGGCGGATTTCGTGATGGATCTTTCGGTCGGCGCCGACGTGAAAAACATCCGCCAAGGGATGTTGGACGCTTCCTGCAAACCTCTGGGCACCGTTCCCGTTTACGAGACGGTGTCGCGCCTTGCCGGCGATGTGCCGCAGATGGACCCCGGGTTGCTGTTGGACGTGATTCGGGAGCAGGCTGAACAAGGGGTAGATTTCATGACGCTCCACGCCGGGTTGCTGCTCAGGCACATTCCCGAAGCGATGAAACGCAAGATGGGCATCGTTAGCCGGGGCGGCTCCATTATGGCGGAGTGGATGATGGAGCACCGATGCGAAAACCCGCTCTACACCCGTTGGGATGAAGTGATGGGGATTTTGGCCAAGCACGACGTCACCGTGTCGCTGGGTGACGGATTGCGGCCGGGATGCCTTGCCGACGCCTCGGACACGGCGCAATTCGGCGAATTGGACGTGCTGGGCGAACTGGTGGACCGTTGCCGCGCCCGCGGGGTACAGGTAATGGTGGAGGGACCGGGGCACGTGCCGTTCAACCAGATCCAGATGAACATGGAGCGCGAACAGGAGGTCTGCCACGGTGCCCCGTTCTACGTGCTGGGCCCGGTGGTGACGGACATCGCTCCCGGATACGACCATCTGGTTTCCGCGATCGGCGCGACCGCCGCCGCCACATACGGGGCGTCTTTGCTTTGTTACGTGACACCAGCCGAGCATTTGGGGCTTCCCGACGGCGAGGAGGTGCACCAGGGGTGCATCGCTTACAAGATCGCCGCCCATGCGGGCGACGTGGCGCGCGGGTTGCCCGGCGCACGGAACCGCGACGACGCGATGTCGGACGCCCGGAGAGCGTTCGACTGGGACCGCCAGTTTTCTCTCGCCCTCGACCCGGAACGCGCCCGGGCGCGCTGGTTGCGGACGCGGGCGTTCACCGACGAGGCCCATTCGGACGACCACTGTTCCATGTGCGGTAAAGAGTTCTGCGCGGTCCGGACTTCCCGGCGGATTCGCGAGTTGGCGGAAACTTTTGGCAAGTGAGCCACTGAAAAGTCCGTTTACATAGGGGGACGGTAATGAACCGGATAATCGGGATTTGTCTGTTGTGCGCCGGATTGGCTGGTGCGGCGGAGAAGAAGTATATCGGCCACGGATGGGATCTGCTGGCGGTTACCCCCGCCGAGGTGCTGGCCAATGCGGAGGCGCTTGACGCGACGGCGCTGGACGGCGTGACGCTCTGCCTGAAGATGACGTTTCCCGACGGGCGCAGTTACTCCTATTCATCGATTATGAACGATCCGGCCTGGACTGTTGACACATTTGCCGACCAAATCCCGATCTTTCAGCAAATCGTCCGGCATCCTTCTTTGCGGGAGAGTTTTCTAGCCTGTTTCTGCGCACCGCGCCGACGGCTGGATTGGCGTGACGATGACGCATGGGGAAAAGCCGTGAACAATCTTGGCGTTTTAGCCGCTTTGGCGAAAAAGGGCGGATTGCGGGGCGTGCTGATCGACCACGAGGACTACCCGAACTCAAAGCAGTTTTTCCGTCTGCCTAATGATCCGCCATACGCCGAAACGGCGCGGCTTGCCAGGCAACGCGGTGCGCAGTTGATGTCGGCGATGGCGAAAGAGTTTCCCGATGCGGTTCTCCTCTCCTTTTGGTTCCTGTCGATGAACCGCCGCCTGTTGGACTCGTCTGACCCAATGGCGAAAGCCGAAGCCGCAAGAGATGTTTGGCCGGCGTTCTTCAATGGGATGCTGGACGCGCTGCCGCCCGGCACCCGACTGGTGGACGGCGATGAGCACGCTTACCGCTACGAAGCCGAACGGAATGATTTCTTCGTATCCGCGTGGTACCAGCGGCAAGCCGCTTTAAAATTGGTCGCGCCTGAAAACTGCGAAAAGTACAGCAAGCAGTTGCTGACGGGATTCGGTCTCTATCTGGACATGTATGTCAATGATTCGGACTCCCCTTGGTATTTCGCGCCCGTCAACGGGTCTCGGCTGCAACATTTCGATCTGAACGTGCGGCAAGCGACGCAGGTTGCATCCGAATATATTTGGGTTTACGGCGAAAAATTTTCTTGGATTAAGTGGCATTCGATTGCCGCAAAGCGCCACTTGGGCAAACCCACTTGGGAAGAACAACTTCCGGGTTTGGCTGAAACGATGCTGGGCGCAAAAGATCCGCAAGCTCTGTTGGCAATACGCCTTGCAGCATTGCAAAAAGCCGGGGCTTTGACAAATCTAGCCGTCTCTGCCACCACTCATACGGACGGGCCATTGCCACCGGATGGATTCCGTCCTGCGGGCATTGCCAAACCTTGGTCCTGCTGGCAAGACGATAGGAGCGCGAAAGGAGTGTTCGGAATTGATTCGACAACCGGAGACGGCGATGCCGAATCGCTCTGCATAAAGGGTGTAGGGAACGGGTGTTTCTGTTTCCCATTGGATGGGGTAAAGCCCGGCGAAACATACATCATCCGGGTTTCCGCAAAAGGGACCACCCCCACCGCCAAAGCTTCATGGCAAAAAGACGGAAAATGGCAGTGGCGCATCCCGTCATCAGACATTTTTTTCCCGCCCGCCCAGTCTGAAGACGAATGGCGGCGGGCAGAAGCCCTGATCCGTATCCCGGAAGGAATCAACCGGATGGTAATTGTGCTTTGCGCCAAACAAGGGCCGAACGACAAAACCTGGTTTGACGGTCTCCAGATTTACCGCTGCCGCTGACGGCGGCTTGCCGTTGGCGGTGCAGTTTTAAAGCGGAAGTCGGCAAACCGGTACAGAAGGAGGTTGCGAAATGATTCAAGAATTCGGATTGGTCAAGAAAACCGTAAGGCTTGGGATCGCGCTTGCGCTGGTCGCGTCGTTTGCCGGGTGCGCGTTGCTGAATGTTGGCGGGCGGCGCTCCGGTTTTGTGTCGCTTGCCGAAGCCGTGCCAGATGCCATTTTGGAAATACGTTACTATTCGACCTACAACTTTGTAGGCGAACGTATCGACGGGTACGAGCAGCCCTGCGCGTTGCTCTCTAAAGAGGCGGCTAAAGCGCTTAAGGCGGCGAGCGACGATTGCGTCAGGCGCGGTTATAGATTGAAAATCTACGACGCTTATCGTCCGCAGCGGGCCGTTGCGCATTTTGTGCGGTGGGCCGCAGATACGGCTGACACGCGGATGAAGCAGCATTTTTATCCCAATCTTGACAAATCGGTGCTGTTTGCCCAAGGGTACATTGCGGAACGTTCTGGGCACAGCCGCGGCAGCACGGTCGATTTGACCCTTTTTGACATGAAAACCGGCAAGGAAGTTGACATGGGCGGAACCTTCGATTGGTTCGGCGGGGAATCCCATCCGGATTACCAAGGCATAACAAAGGAACAGTTCGCCAACCGTATGCTTCTACGGGAGATTATGCTCGCCCACGGGTTCAAGCCGATTACGGAGGAGTGGTGGCATTTTACGCTGGCGGACGAGCCGTATCCCAACACCTACTTCGATTTCCCTGTTAAACAATAACCCGACAAAAGGAATGACGTTATGAAAAAGAATCTCGGAAAGAAAAACTGGATGTTTCCGATGCCAGTTTTGATGATCGGCACATACGGCGAGGACGACACGCCCGACGTAATGAACGCCGCGTGGGGCGGAATCACCCTCGAAGACGAGATCACAATCTGCATCGACACCTCGCACAAAACCTGGGCGAACATCGCCGCGCGAAAGGCTTTTACCGTCGCGTTCGGCACTGCGGGTACGGTCGCTTCCTGCGACTACCTCGGCTTGGTCAGCGGCAACAAAGTGCCGGACAAGGTGGCGAAGAGCGGTTTAACCGTGGCGAAAAGCGCGTTTGTCGATGCGCCCGTCATCAACGAACTTCCGCTCGTTCTGGAGTGCGAACTCGTCTCGATGAACGAGGAAAACTGCAACGTGGTCGGCAAAATCCTCAATTGCGCGGTCGAGGAGTCGGCGATGACGGACGGCAAGCCTGACGCCGCCAAGATGAAACCCCTCTGTTTTGACACCTGCCAGCACGTCTATCGCCTTATGGGCGAAGTCGTCGCGAAGGCATTTTCCGTCGGCAAGGAACTGATATAAAGCCAGTGCTTGGGGCGACAAGTGAAGAATCCCCATTTCAAACATAAACTTTGGAAGTGGATTGGGCTGTGGGGGATGCTCGTCATCGGATACCTTGCGGGCATAATGGCATTCTTCTGCGCAAGGGCGTTTCGTATAACGTCGTTTGCCGATGTGCTTGGGATAGCCATATTCCCATTGTTAGCTCTAGCTACTGCGGTGATTGGGCCGTTGTCAATCGTGTGCTTCGCCCTGTATTTGTTTCGTGTGCAAGGCGGTACGCCAGTTGCGGTCTGTTCGTTAACGTTTGGTACCCTGTTGATTTACGGTGTTTTGATATGGTGCATTCGCTTATGGGCGAAAGCCGAAAGTCCGCAGGCGAGATGGCTCGGCCGTATAGGTGCGCTGTGCTATTCAACCTTGTCTACCTATTGTTTGTTATACATCATGTCACACATGTGAATGTTTAAGAACTGGCAAAATCAATGAACACGCGAACAATCATTACCCTTGCGACGCATGTGAATATTGTTTCCCGTAGGCTGTGGAGTAGAGGAGTTTTTCGACAGGATTAACAGAATTTACAAGATTATGAATATGGTTAAAATCGAAAGGAGGCAACAATATGAAGAAGAAAATCATATTTGCCGCGATTGCGGCGGGAATGATGATGTTTTGCGCAGGGTGCTTTTCCGCAATGAAAAAGGGACTTGGCGGAATAGATGGTGGCGATAGTAGTATCGGCGTGACGGAGATCCTGCTGGACGCCGTGACACTACCTGCGCAGATCGTTCTCTTTGGGCCGCCACTCATCTATGAAATGATCGACGCGAGCACTGGCGAACGCGGCGCGAAGGAACGTGCGGCAAAGAAGTGGTGGAAGGCCAAGCGGGAGGCGCGGAATACGCTGGAGAGAGACTACGACTCCATCTTTGCCGATGGCCGCTACTTCAGCGCCACCAACACGCCACAGCGAGAAATGCTGGTCGACTGGCTATGTTGGTACAACATTTCGCAGCTGACGACGCAGCAGGTGGTGCGCACGGTCGGGAAGATCATGGAAGAACCGAGCCTTCTGCGTCCCCTTGCGCCGATATGCATGAGAGGTGGAATGACTGCGGAACAACGCGAATGGTGTATGGACGAGGCGTTGAACCTGGCGACGAATGAAGTGGCGGCATCTGGCGACAGGGTGCACGCGCCGCTTTACTGGATGCTCCAGAACCCTACCGTGGATGATGACGAGTTCTGCCGTATCGCCGCAATGAACATAAAGGGCTGTGATATGGATTACCTTATGAAATGCCGCTTGTACAAACGCAGAGACGAAGTCGTGCATCTGTTGGTGAAAACGCTTGGCGACGACAATTCCGCATTCCTCGACAAGCCGGATTCCTTATCGTATAAAGCGCTCAAGGATGCGTTGGAATACTATTTGAGAGAACATCTAGACAATCCGAAGAGTATTGAATACCTTTTTGCGCGCATGGAACGGGATCCCAAACTCATCGACGAGTGTCTCGAACTCTACGGGGTGGAGAGAGGTGTTTCGCCCAAACGCCAGCGGCGCAATCTCGAATTCGCGCTTGAGCGAGCGGCGGTGGCGCAAGACGCGCGAATACTCCTTAAGGTGCTTTGTCTCGACGGCACGCCGCAAGAATACAAGGACGCTGCGCTGGCAAATCCTAGGCTTGAGTATTGCAGAAAGGATATTGCGAAAGTTCTGGGTGTGCCGATAGAGGATATGAAATGAATATGTGACAATGTTTGCGCAGAGTGGGGCGGCGCGAGCGCGCCGAGGCGTGGGCCACCGCGATAGGGCTGCAGCAGGTGAACAGAAAAGGATGTCGCAGTATGAAGTCGAAAGGAGCGAACACATGAATGCGCGGATGAGGGCAAGCGCGGGTTAGTGTGGGAATGCTCGTGGGCAACTTGTTCCAAAATGGAAATAGTTATTGCCTGGTTGGTAAATATGAGTGGGTTTGAGTGTGGTGCGCGGATAAAATTGCGCGTTCGGTAAATTTGAGGATGGTTTATGACAACCAAAGAAGTTGGCGAAATTGTCAAAAAGGCGCGCAAGGCGCAAGGGCTTACGCAACCGCAGCTGGCGATGGCGTGCGGAACAGGCGTTCGCTTTATCGTGGACCTTGAGGCGGGCAAGGAGACTTGCCAGTTGGGCAAGGCGTTGAATGTCATCAAATCGCTTGGGCTTTCCGTCGATTTGCGGACAATCGGGTAATGGGGCGACTGCAATGTCTGAAGTGGCGAAAGTCAAGCGCAGTTTGGATGTTCTCTGGGGCGATACGCTGGTGGGGGCGTATGACTTGCTGGAGGACGGTTCGGAACTTTTCACCTATGATGCGGCATATCTTGCGTCCAAGAATGCCATGCCGATATCGTATTCGCTCCCGCTGCGCCTCGACCCCTACGGCAAGCGCAAGTTACGTACGTTCTTTGCGGGACTTCTTCCGGAGGAGACGCAGCGTCAACGCATCGCGTCTTTTCTGGGGATCCCCGAAAACGACGACTTTGCGATACTGGAGGCGATCGGCGGCGAGTGCGCTGGGGCGCTGGCGGTAGTGCCGCACGGTGTGAGACCGCTAAACGGGGAAGCGTCGCCAGTTCCATGCGCAGAAGAGAAACTTGTCGAGATAGTGAGGTCGTTGCCCTATCGTCCAATGATGGTGGGTGAGAAAGGCCTGCGCTTGCGGCGGCACCGGAGATGAAGATAGGCGGAAGCGATTCCATAAATTCGATTCTATCCGGTCATTGGCGCAAGTTTGCGGAAGAGACGGGCATATCGGCGACGGTGCTCAAGGCGCGCATCAAGGCGTTTTGCTCCGCTACGCTCGCGCAGACTTGCGAGACGCTTTCCCTGCCAGAGGAATGTAGTCGCGTCCTTGATACGGTCAAAATTCGCGCAGACAAACTTATGGGGGTTTTGGAGTAAGAATGAATGCGCGGATGATGTTGCGCTTACACGTCGCGGACAAGTCGAAAGGAGCGGGAGTTGGTGAGGGAAAGAGCCATATTCAAGGTAGAGTTCGTGGCTAAAAAAGCCAAATGAGCAGCATTGTTCGTATTGACTTTCGCCATAAATTATGTAATAATACTGCCGTGAATATGAGAAAGGGTATTTGAAATGAAGCGATATTCGATTGAAAATCTGAAGAAATGGCGCGAAAAGCCGAATCGCAAGCCTCTTGTCTTGAGTGGGGCGCGGCAAGTTGGCAAGACGTGGCTCTTGAAGGAGTTTGGGCGGACATGTTTTGCCAAGACTGCATATGTCAACTTTGACAAGAGCGATAGCGCAAAGGCGCTTTTCGAGGGCGACTTCGATTTGCGCGGCATTCTTTCCGGTCTTCAGGCGCTGTGCGATACGGAGATAACTCCGGGGACACGCTGATCATCCTTGACGAGATCCAGCTATGTCCCGCCGCGCTCAAGTCGCTTAAATATTGGCAGGAGGACGCGAGCGAGTATTGCATCACCTCGGCGGGTTCGCTG
>JAFTCL010000009.1 GCA_017454745.1 Kiritimatiellia bacterium | reverse complement strand
CTTTCATGGCGGGGATGATAGCGGAAAGAGGCGGAAAGGTCAACCGCAAAATGAGACTTTGTGGCGGAAAAGTCTAGGCGGCGGGGTTTGTTTGAGACTTGCGCGTGGGAAGTACGGCGGGGAAAGAAAATGAGACTACGTTGCGGAATAATAAAATATTATGGAAATCGTAAAAATGACGCGGTGCGGGAAGGCAAGAAGATGATGAGACTACGTATCGGAAAAAATAATCATAAACACTATGATTAAAACAAAAGGGGAGGCGGGCGTAGTATTGAGGATGTGCCGAGGGGGGTATCGGCACTTTGGTCTTTGTATGAACTTCGATGCTGTTAGAGGATGTTTTTTAGTGACCGCGCAGCATCCAGTTGAAGTAGAACGGGCGGAGGAAGTGCACTTTTAGCCACCAGCCGGAACGCAGTTCTTTCGAGGTGTCCAGAAGCGAAAACGGGAAACTGGTCTGCGGTTTCTTGTCGTAGTCGAACTCACATAGCAGTACGTGTCCGTAGTCGGTCACAATCGGGCAGGCCGCATAACCGTTGTATTTCTGTTCCGGGGTTTTCCCGTCTATCAATGACAACAGATTCTCCTCCGCCACCGGAAGTTGTTTTCGGATTGCGGCGGAAGTTTTGCTGGTCGGAACGCCGGCTACATCGCCCAACGAGATGATGTCGGGATAAACTCGGTGTACCAGCGTGTGTTTGTCCACCTCCACCCAGGCCCCCTTCGCCAATTTCCCTTCCCGCCAGCCCAAACCGGCCTGCCGTACAAAATCTGGCGCGGATTGCGGCGGCGCGAAGTGGAAAAAGTCGTAGCTTTCGGCAACATGCGAGGTTTGGGTTTGCTCGGTTTTCTTAATTTCCCCACTTTTCGGATCTCTGGTTTCGATGGTACTGACAACAGTTTTTTCAAAGTGCGCTTTTTTTGCTTCGGTGTCGATCCCGGTTAGCTTCATTCGGCATTGCACGCTTATGCCGCGTTCCCGGTAAATCTCTTTCAGCCTCGGGGTGTAGAACGGCACGTCGTAAAGTTCTTTCGATGCGGTGAAGTAATCAATCCTGACCGCTTCACGGCGTTTTTGCCTACGAGCCTGATGTTCGGTAAGCAGACAAATCTTTTTAGGCGCACCGCCACATTTCAGCTTGGTGTGGGTGTCGCAGAACAGTCCGCGCCCGCCATTCTTGACAAACGCCATCATCGCGGCGCAGGTTTTTTGCGCGCCTTCGAAGTCGTATATCGAGTGGGCGTTTCCGCGCCCAAGCGTTTCGCGGGAGACCCCTTCGATGGCATTCCAGTTCAGCTGGATGCCGGGGGTTAGAACGAGAAAATCGTAATTCAATTTGGTCAGGTCACCCAGCACGGCGATTTTTTTCGCCGGGTCGAGGGCGGTTACCGCTTGCCGGATCCACTTGACCCCGTCAGGTATGAAGTCGCTTTGCGGCCGCCAAACCTGGCCTGGGGCATAGACACCGCCTCCGATCAGCGTGAACCCCGGCTGGTAGAATTGGCGTTCGGCGGGATCGACCAGCGTTATATTCGCGTTCGGCAGCCGTTTGCGCATTCTGACGGCCATGGAAAGTCCCGCCGCGCCGCCGCCGATGACCAGCAGTTCGCACTTGGCGCTGCTTTTGGACGCGCATCCGGAAACCGGCGGCAACGCGGATGCCAATCCGAGCGCGGCGGCGGTTTTAATGAAATCCCTGCGGGTAAAATCGAGCATAAACAACCTTTCCAGAAAAAGCCATTGCGGTAAATCAGCAACAATAATACCAAAACTGTCCCGCATAGGCAAGAGATATGGTAGGTCGGCCGGGTTTATAATATCGTTCGGCCCTAGATTTGAATTGACTCGCATCGCGGTTTTTGCGAGAATGATTCCGTCGGTTTGAGGTGGGGTAATTGAGGTCTGACGTTTTGATCGGAGCGAACGAATGAGGGCGAGTGTTTTCAATAAACTGGTTATGTGCGCGGTTGCGGCGTTGGTCGCGTTCGGATTACGGGCGGATTCCGCGCGAACTGCCGCCAAAGACGGCGCGGGAGTTAAGCATTACGGTTACTGGCTGCACGGCAAAAACATGAAAGATGTGGATCTCGGATTGTTGTCGTCTTCCGGTACCACAGATGTCTTTCTGCATGAGTATGCCGTTACAAAACATGGTTTGGGCGAAGTCGAATCCTGGATCGCAAAGGCTAATGCGGCGGGAATCAAAATCCATATATGGACTCAGGTGTTCTATAACGGGGGGTGGATCAATCCCGTCAAGGACGGTACTCTTGACGCGGCGCTGTTCGACGAAAGAATCGGCCGCGCAAAAAGAGCGGCCCAGATCAAAGGTGTCGCGGGTGTCCATTTCGATTATTTGAGATATCCGGGCACTGCATACAAGACCGCCGGCGGCACGGGCGCGGTTTCAGAATTCGCAAGGCGGGCCGCCGCCCAGCTCCACCAAGTGAATTCCAATCTGGTTGTTTCCGTTGCCCTGATGCCGGAAACTACCAGCAGCGAATACTATTACGGTCAGGATTATGCGGCAATCAGCAAACACATGGATGTGGTCATCCCTATGATTTACAAGGGTAATTACAAGAAAGAGTCCCCTTGGATCGCCGCCACAACCAAGTGGTATGTGGAGAATTCCAAAGGCGCGAAGGTGTGGGCCGGTTTGCAGGGTTACAAATCGGACGAAGACACGTCTCCGTTACCGGCATCGGAGATCGCCGCCGACGCCGAGCTGTCGTTTGGGGCCGGTTCGGACGGAGTGGTAATATTCCGTTGGGGGGTGACAAACCTGATCACCAGCAGAAAACCGGCGGAGATTGATTAACGCTTGATTTCTGTTACAAAGTATGGCAAAATATGCTTATTCATTGGTCGAAAAAGGAGTTGGTTATGAGATTAAAGTTCTGGATTGCCGCGATTATTGCGGCGTTTTTTTCTGGTTCGGTTTTTGCCGAAGTAATTTACACTACTGCCAACAGTAGTTGGGGCGAGGCTTTGACGGTCAATGAAAACGAAACGATCGTCATTGATGGTGCTGAAGACGGAATGTGGACCGGGACGATCACGGTCAAAGCAGGTGGTGTCCTAAAGACGCGCGGCGGGCTTACGGTCAACGGTGCGACTACGGTTGCCGCGGGCGGTACGATCGATATCGAGGACGGAAGTGCGTACTTCAACTTTAACTCGAAGGGTGTCACCGGTTCGGTTATCATCCGTTCCGGCGCGTTGCTAACGATTAACCGTTCCGATGCTTTCTATTACGCCGGTTCGTTCAGTCTCCACGTTTACGGAACGTTCGACGGCGGGAATTTCCGTCAGAGTTTCAACAAGCAGGACCGGCTTTATCTTTATGACGGAGCACAGATATTCGGTGCGGGCGATGGCAACGGCGCGTTGGACTTTTACGTTGATGGCTGCCGTATCATTGCATCCGGCAACAGTACGGTTTACGCGCCGGTGAAGGCGCGTACTACGGGCGGCACGTTGAATGTCGCCTGCTGCGATAACGCCCATGTCTATTTTGCGGGCGGTTTCGTTCGCGGCGACAACCCGAATGGAAACGGCAACATCGTTCAGGTCGCCGCGACAGCGGACGAGGGCAACCCGACGGAAACGTGCGAGAACTCCGTTCTTGAAATCGGTCCCAGCACGGACGGGGGAAAGTTTGTTTTCATATCCAATGCAATTGTCCATCTTGGCGGAGTCATTTGCAACTACTCGATCGAATCGACCGCGACCGAAATTCAGTTTGTCGCGACCAAGGCGGCGGCTGCCGCCTGCCACACCCTCGTGCAGACCATGCCTGCGATTGCCACCGAAACGGCGACCGTACGGCTGACGGGCGACGGAACGGTTGCGCTTGCGGACACTGCGCCGACCTTCCCGATCATACTCGACGGCGTGACGCTCCAGGTTGATCCGGCCTCGCCTGTCGCGCTGGCGGCAGGATCGTCCGTCGCCTCCGCATCGATGATCGGTGCCGAGGGAATCGCGGCTAACACCCAAGCAACGCTCCTGACCGGCGCGGACGCGACCTTCGACGTAACCAAACTTACCGTGACCGCGATGCGTAACGGCGTCATTCTCGGCTCTCCCGCCGTTGTCTCGCTCGACAGCGGTAATGTCGTCACCTCAGGTGTGGGCGAATACGACTTCGATGCTTGGTTGACGCCTTTCCTGAATTCGGTCCCGCTCATCTGGCTCGATGCCTCTGACGCTTCGACATTCGTCTTCAAGGACAACACCTTTGATAAGATCGAGGTCTGGAAAGACAAGTCCTCTTGGAAACGCGACGCGACCGCATATACCGGCGAGAACGCCACCCTTGGCGTCGCCGCCGGCGTTCCGGCAGTACTCATGGGCGACCTCGGGGCGGACATCGATCTCTCTTTCGCGCGCACGACGGAGATCAGGACGGGTTTTTGGGCGATGTCGATCAAGCCGGGGTATTCGTTCTTCCTTGCGGACGATCCTGACTCTGGCCATAACACGAGCCACTTCCATCGCGGTTCGTCCGGCCAATACGTTAACGAGTCTTGGGCTATGAAGGGCAATTCTTTCTACGCCGATGGCGTCAAGGTGGGCGACCCAAGCGGGACAATCGTACCTTCAGACCGTCACATCTATACGATCGTCACATCGGCCAATGCCGCCGCATCGCGGCTTTCAAGAGACCGCACATTCGCAAACCGCGGCGCCGGCCGTGAATTTTCTGAGCTGATCGTCCTTCCGGTTGTCCTTTCCGATGCCGACCGCGGGAAGATCGAAGACTATCTAGCCGCGAAGTGGATGGGCGACAGCCCGACCGCCGCCACGGCGGACGGCGTTTACAAATTCTTTAGCGAGATGGAAGTTGACGGATTTATCGGCGGCAGCAAGAACCTTGTATTTATCGATGGCTCCTCCATCGCTATCGCCAATCCGTCTTCCGAAAACCCGATGGTTTCCACCACCGGATCGGTTACCTTGCCGTCCGATTCTCCGTTGCCGATCACGATTGACGCGAGGGCTTTGGCACTCGGTACCTACACGGTGATGGAGGCGGGCAGCGGCATAATTTCCGTCGACCAGTTCGCCGCAACGGCGGTGGCTGCTTCCGGTGCCGAGGGCACCTTCTCCGTGGTAAACGGAAAGTTGCTGCTCACCATTGACACTGCGGCTGCCAGCAGCAGCATGACTTGGCGCCCGAACGATGCCGACAACCTTACGTGGGACACCGTGAGCGAGAATTGGCTTTTGGATGACGGCGTGACCATGAGTCCGTTTTTGTCGTACCTGAACACCGTTTTCGACGGTAACGAGAGCGTGTTTGGCGATATAAACGTCGCCGAAACGCTTACCCCAGGTCCTTTGTCGATCTCCGGCGCGAGGGACTACACCTTCGTCGGAGCGGGGGCGCTGGTCGGCAACGCGCCGATCCTCATTAACGGGACCGGCACTATCACGCTGAACGGACCGAATCTGGGCGACCAGGAAATTATCGTCTCTAACGCTACGCTTCGCGTGGGCAATGGCGCGGGGGCTTATGCGCTCGGTACGAAAAACGGTATTCTGAAAATCGCGGGCGGCACGCTGGATATCAACTACAACCAGTCCGCCAGCGACAACGCTGCCCGCAACACCATCACCCATCGTAAAGTGATTGAACTATCCAACGGCGGCAAGATCATCAACGATGGTATGGCCACCACCCGTGCAATCGGTACTCTACAAGTGGTCGATACCGGTACCATCGGCGGTACGAAACGCCTCGACATCCGCAGCCAGGGCGAGGATCCAGACTGCCCGGAGACGACAATCACCGGCGATGACTCTGCCGTGTTGAATTTCAACAACCCTGAAGCGGCCATCTACAACGCAACCGTCAACATTGGCCAAATCAACGTGTTGGGTGGTAAAACCCGTATTGAGGCCAACGGGACGCATAACATCAAGAACGGTATCCACGTCGCGGACGGTGCGGCGTTGGGTTATTGGAATTCCGCCTCTTCCGCCGGCGCGGCGGTCTATGTGGACGCCGGAACGGCGCAGATTCAGGCCGAGAGCGGGACGAGCACTATGAACGGTCCGCTCAACGTCGAAGCGGGTGCGACGGCGCAGCTCGCCGGCGGCGCGACCTTAAATTACAAGGGCGGCGTTCAGAACGACGGTACCCTCAAGGTGACCAGCGGCACGCACAAGATCAAGAGTGTCTTGAATGAGAATGCTGACCTCCAGATTACCGGCGGTGCGTTTTATCTGTGCGACGGCATGTCGGTGCGTGACGCCACGATTACGGCATCCGGCGGCTCAAGCGGTTTGATGGTGGAAAGCGATGTGCCCCCGACCTTCGACACCTTCACAATCAATGCCACGGCGGGCGCCATTGACTTCCTTCCGAGGGCGGCCGGGACCATTGTGGATGTACCCGGAACAGTCACCGTAAACCACTCTGCCGACGGCAGTTGCTACGTTTACGGGCCGACCAACACTACCGAATACGGCATGGCGTTGAACCTCATCGGCGGATTTGGCCGAATCGGTATCGGTCAAAACGCGGGGCGTTCCGCTACGCTGGAGTTGAAGAGCAGTTCTAGGGTGACCGTAAAGAACCTTTATATCGGCGACTGGAACAGTTCGCCCGCGAGCGGACGCCTTATTATCGATAACGGAGCGGAAGTCACCGTGACCAGCAACCTTCGCAACGGCCATTGGAGCGGGGCCCCGGCGGTCGCCTCAACGCACAAGGTGGAAATCAGCGGCACGCTTGACGCCACGGGACTGATCACCTACAACCCCTACGACTCTCCGCGCGCGGAGATGATCCTCAAGGAAGGCGGAGTACTGAAAACCAAAGGATTCAATACCCGTTCTAACTACGGTTACGGTAGCGGTATGGGCGGCGGTAACGGCCGCCAGTGGTTCACCATGGAGGGCGGTCGTTTGGAACTGGGAGATTACGGTTTCAACGGCTACGCCTATCCCGGTGTCGCGAAGTACGATTTCCAGAACGGCACGGTCATCAACACTTCCGCTGCCTGGGGCGGGGTGCAGGGTTTCCCGCTCTTCTTCGGTTACGACAAGCTTGGCGGCAAGGTGGTCTTTGATATGGACGAGTATTACGTCAACTGGAACACCGCGCTCGCCGGCGCAAGCGATGTGACGCTGCGCGGTTCGGTTAACTTCCAAGGCAGCCGCATCGACGATCGGCTCCAGGGTGCTTTGCTCGGAATGTTCACCGTCGAGAACACCGGCGGGAACGACCTGCGCAACGTCTCTTCCTTCGGTGGCGGCCTTACCCTCGCCGAAAACGTGAACGTGCAGGTGGCGAAGTACTCCGACGAACACTACCTCTGCGCAGTGTCGGCTAACATAACCAACACCGCTAACAGCGCTTGGAGCTATCCCTACATCTCGGCAGACCTCTTCGGGTACATCTACCGCCGTTACACCACCCAGCCGCGGTCGAATCTCGCAACGGCAGGTCGCGGCGCATTCTATGTGCCGGAGGATCAGGCGGGAACGTGGACCTTCGTGGGCAACTACGACAACCAGGTCCGTCTGGAAATTGACGGCAATCATATTTTCACCACGCTCAGGTATGACGCGATGGCTAAAGCCCAGGTGGAACTGACAGCCGGCTGGCACACCTTCACGGTGGCCGTTATGGCGGACGGCAACCCCGGCGGACCGCGCAACGAAGGCTTCCAGCAGCCGAGCGGGGTGGGCCGCATGGCGGTGGGGTATTTGCCGATGGCTTCCGACTCCACGAACGGTGCCGACTACACGCCCTTCGCCCCCGGCGGCGATCTGCAGATGCGCCCCTACGCCAACGCCTGTATCTGGAGTTGGAAGAACGGGACTGCCACCGATTGGGACACCACCGAAGCGTGGACGCACATGAAGGCGATGCGATCGGTCGAGAACATGTACGCGAGCGGGAACGCTCCGGCGGACGATACCCAAGGGCTCTTCTCCGGCAAAGTCAACCGGTTCGCCGGCTGGTTCAAGGTTGAGTCCGGGCAAGAGGGCGAATGGTCATTCAAGATGACCTACGACGACTACAAGTCGTTGAAGATCGACGGTGAGGAGCTGATCAACAACACCTCCTGGAGCGCGGTTCCGACCGCGACTAAAGAGCTGTCGACCGGTTGGCACCGGTGGGAAGCGCGCGTGACGGATACCGGAGGCGGCGGTTGGGGGGCCGGCAGCCGTAACAACGGCAACACGCTCAGCTACATTGCGCCGGATGACGCTGCGGAGAAGCAGTTTAACGAAACCAACCTCAAGCTCGCCGCGACGTTGGGCGATGTCGCGGTGTTGGAGCCGACCGGCATCTACAAGGATTTGGTGTTGGGCGAGGGGTCGACGCTGACCTCCGCCGGAACGGTGGCGATGCCGATTTACGGCACCTTGAAGGGTACCGGCAATTTGGCCGGAGAGTTCGAGTTCGCCGGAGCAGACAGCCGGTGGGATTTGTCCGGTGTAGCCAATCAGCAGGCGTTGATCGGCGCGACCTTCCAGAACGCCTCCGCCGACACCTTTACTGGATTGAAGTCTCTGAACGTCGAGTTCGACACCAAGCCCCAACGTTCCTATTATACCATTGCGCAAGGAGTATCCGGGCTTGCTGACGCCGACTTCTCCAATGTCAATATTGTCGCGACCGCCGGCGAGGACGACTATTCGCAAAACTTTGCCCTGGCGGCTCAGGGCAACCGTCTGGTTTTGAAAAACAACAAACCTGGCGGTAGCGTAATTATCTTGAGATAACCGATTACATGGTGCGCCGGGGTCACAACCCCGGCGCACTTTTTTTGTCTGGCGGTCGCTTTTTAAAAGTTTAACCGTGCAGAACGTGCAGAGCGTTTAGAAAAAATGTTTTTTTGCCGCAAAGGTCGCAGAGGAACGCAAAGAAGCATTGATATCTTGAATTATCGTCCCACTAGTGTTGCAATCTGCCGCGTCGTTCTCAAAAAGGCGGATAAATGCCGCATTTAATGCTAAACGGTCATTTTGCTCGTTTAGCATTAAAACCAATTTGGAAATAAACGCTATCCGTTCCGAAAACCAGTTGGATAATCCAGCGTAGCGGGGCTTTCCACCATTTTTGGAGTTGGGGATTAATCGGTTCTACCTTTCCGTACCATCCGCATTCATTTAATGTCCGGTTTAAACTTTTACACGTAAAGAATTTCATGTGTGTACTGTCTAGTATTCCTCCATTAACGTATTTCCAGTCGCGTTTTATATATAACTCGATGAAAACTTGTATAAACCGTAAGTTTGGCACACTGCCGATAAGTTGGCCGCCCATTTGCAGTTTTGAAGAAATTGCGTTAAGAAATTCCACCGTGTCTGGCAAATGTTCAATCACATCATTGCAAATCACCAAATCAAAATAACCGTCAGGTAAATCCGCGATATTACTTTCAATTTTACCAACAAGGACTTTGTCTAATTTACTGCGGGCTTTTTCTGCGATTGTCGGCAAGAGTTCAACACCCCAGTATTCGTTTTCCCATGTAATGTTATTACGGAAATTACCCTCTCCGCAACCGATTTCAAGAATCACCGACGGATGGCCTTCGATGAATGACATCATTTCCGCCCGTTGGTTTTGGTAGTATTGAACACTTTTCATTTCGTAGCCAATCATTTCATGTGAAAAACTATTAAAGTATAATAAAATGTGTCATAGTTGCTCAAGCATGAAAATAGGATAGCGGCTGGTAAATTTTATTAATTGCATTTTTATCGGAAATAGTGTTATAATCTTACAGTTTTTAAAGAGGCTACTATGCTTAAAAACTTCATTAAGTTGTATTCTTTCCTTTATATTGTCTGTTGCCCGCTCTGTTATGCGGTTGCGGACGCTCTTTATTTGGTTGTCGACCTTTCCGGAGGAACCAATTCCAATAGTTTCGCTGTTACGGAAATGGATGATGTCCCGGCCGGTGGCTGGACCGATGAGTACAAGACAGAGAAGCTAGTTTTGCGTCGCATTGACCCCGGCACGTTTATGATGGGTAGTCCAGAGGACGAATTGGGCCGTGAGAATCAAGAGATCCAGCATCAAGTAACTATAACCAAACCGTATTATATCGGGGTGTTTGAGATTACACAGAGGCAATGGGAATTGGTGATGGGCAATAAGCCTTCGTTCTTTTCCAATACGGAAAATTATGCCATTCGTCCGGTAGAACAAGTGTCTTACAATAATATTCGCGGAGAAGATTTGGGGACGGGTTGGCCACAGTCTACTAATGTTGATGCGGATAGTTTTATCGGGGTACTTCGGGCCAAGACTGGAAATGCCGGATTTGATTTGCCTACTGAAGCTATGTGGGAATATGCTTGTCGGGCAGGTACTACTACCGCGTTGCACAATGATTCGAATCTGTTGAATCGTCAAAGGGATGAGAACCTTAATAAAATCGCCAGGTACAAATATAATGGCGGTGGCTCGATGCGTGAATCTTATGCCGGTGAGCCGCTAAATGTAATTAACGGCAACAGTTCTGCGGCTGTAGGGACATATCAGCCTAATGATTGGGGTCTGTACGATATGCTTGGAAATGTGTTGGAATGGTGTTTGGACTGGTATGGAGCTTATGATCTTGAGAATACTTCCGATCCAGTCGGTGCAGAGGAAGGAACCCATCGTGTATGCCGGAGCGGCGGATGGGATAATGACGCTGATACTTGCCGTTCTGCATGGAGAAGTTCTATCTTTAAATTCTTTGTCCCGGAATCGACGCGTTTCAGTTACGGTTTCCGGTTGGCTTGTTTTACTTCGCCAACACCCGCTGAAATAACGGTTGGTTTTGTGGAAACGGAACTGGAGATTGACGAAGGCGGGATTCTTGAGGTGGCGGTTAGCGGCGGTTCGCCGGTTACGAACACCAGCGTTAATGTTTGGCTTAATTATCAGAATGCGTCGGCGGCCGACCTTGCCCTTCCAAAGGATTTGAAGTTCCCGCTTATACTCACTTGGGCGGCTGGCGAGGTTGGTGTAAAGACGGTGCAGATCCCGGTCAAAGCGGATAGCGCGATTGAGGATAGCGAGACGTTCACGCTGCAACTGGCGGATCAGGAACGGATTTTGCTTGGGAATGATGTCTGCACCGTGACTATTCGCGATTGCAACAGCGCCGCCACTCTGCAGGATGCGGTTAACGGCGGTTCGGTTAAGGTTTCCAGCTCCGGTACTTCGAAATGGCTGGCGGTGGAGGCCGCGAAGTTGTCCGGCACCCCGCTGCAAGTTCCGGCGGATCTGTTGCTCGACTCGCGGTATGTGGCGTGTTCGCCGGAGTTGCCGGTCGGCAAGTGGGCCGAATTGAAGGCTGCGGCTTTGAAGGGACCGGGGACATTGGCTTTCTCGGTCGCGGTGCTGTCGTTGGCGGAGACCGGGGTTGAGGAGAATCCCCAGTCGGTGTTGGCGCTTTACGACGGGAAGTCGTTGGTGACGCAGTGGGTAAATCCCTCCGCCTGGGTCTATGAAACGGTTGTGGTTTCCGACAACAAATCGCACAATTTCGTCTGGCGGTTTACCCAAGGTTCCGACACTACGGTGCGCGGTGTCGTGGCCAACGTGGCGTGGTACCCGAAGGATGTCGAAATGGGTGCGGTTTCGCTCTATGCAATTCCGGAACAGGGCGGCTTTGTGTCGGGCGGCGGCGAGTATCCGATGGGCACGAAAGTCACGGTCAAGGCTACGGCCCGTCCGGGCTGGGACTTCCTCGGCTGGTATTCCGCCGGCGATGACGCGCTGATTTCGTCCAAGGCGTCCATGAGTTTTTCGGCGCAGGGGCAGAAGTTCTTCGACGCGCGGTTTGCGCGGCAGATCTACGTGCGCGGTTTGGCCGATGCCGCATCCGGCGGCAAGGTGACCGGCGGCGGCTATCTCGCCGCCGGCAAGCGGATTACCTTGCGGGCCAGCGCCAACAACGGGTTCATGTTCGTCGGCTGGTACGAGTACGGCAGCGAGGAGCCGGTGTGTACCACCGCTTCACTGGTGCTGGACAACAGCGCCAGGCCGGCCTCGCCCACCAAGACGAGTTTTGTGGTTACCAACCTTACGGAGGACAAAACCTACTGCGCCCGCTTCGTGGGCAATCCGCGGGTGACGGTAAACTATTCCGCCGATGCCGGCAAGGTGACCGGGGCCGGCCGTTACGCGGTGGGGGCGAAGGTTACGCTCAAGGCCACTCCCGCGACCAAGCCGGTCAGAATGGCGTTCGTGGGTTGGTTCGACAGCGAAGGTCTGGTCTCGCTCAACCCCAACTTTAGCTTTATGATGCCGGAGGGCGACTTCGAGCTGGAGGCCCGGTTCCGTCCGGTCGATGAGGTGCCGGTACCGACGGTTACGGCTCCGGAGGCCGGAGCGTGGAACGGATATGTCGGGGTGGAGTTTGAGCGGGAGATCGCGGTGGTTTCCGACGTTCTGCCGACGGTGAAGGTCTCCGGCCTACCGCCCGGATTGAAGTACGATGCCGCGAAGATGCGGTTGTTCGGGGTGCCGACCAAGTCAGGAACCTTTGACGTGAAGATCGACTCCTCCAGTGTCGCCGGCAAGGCGGCGTCGCAGGTGGTCAGGGTGGAAATCGCGGCGCTGCCGGAGTGGGCGAACGGGAAATTCGACGGCGGCAGCGATTACGGTCAGCTTACTCTCACAGTGGGGAGCACCGGAAAGATCAGCGGTAAGTTCCTCTGCGAAGGGTTGACGTGGACTTTGACTGCGGCGTCATATTCCGGTTACGATTCGGTGTCGAACCTGTACTCGGCGGTGGTGGTCGGCAAGAGCGGCAAGGAGACCTTCACCACCACGGTTTATGTGGGCGGCGACGATTTCGGCGGATATCTGGACTGTGAGTACTTCTCCGGTTACCAGAACCTGTGGAACAAGGAACCGTGGAGATCGACGGCCAAAGAGATGGCCGGTTCCGTTCTTAAGAGTCCGGTGGTGTTGGAAGACGGGAGTTCTGGTGATATCACGCTCAAGGCGCAATCCACCGGCAACGTGCTGGTCACCGCGAAGTTCTATCTCGGGATTGATCCGACAACTGGTCGGAATGTGGTTTATAACGCCAGTGGCAGCGCGGTGCTGTGCCTAAGCGGCTACAATTCCTACTACGTATTCGTTTACATCCCGCCCAAAGCCGGAAAGTTCAACGGTTATGCGGCTTGTTTCGAGTTGAATTGGGGTGGCGAAGAGTAGATTTAGGCTCCCGTCAAGACCGAAGGCCTGAACCAGCTTTTTTTGCTGGAAAATTTTACCCGCAATATGGTAAAATCCCGCCCGATTTCTTTCAGCAACCCTTTTTAGGAGTACACAATGGCCACACCGCAGAACAGCCCCGCTAGAAAAGATTCCGCATACGCCCAAGCTGGCGTTGACATTGACATGAAAATGGCCGGCATCGAGCACATCAAAAAGATGGTGCGCGAGACCATCACCGCTGGGGTGGTGGGCGGTATCGGCAGCTTTGGCGGACTTTTTACTTCGCCGGGCAAGGATATGCTGTTGGTGGCCAGCACGGATGGTGTCGGGACGAAGCTGAAGGTGGCGGCGCTATCCAAGCGGCACGACACTGTGGGGCAGGACATCGTCAACCACTGCGTCAATGACATTCTGGTGCAGGGGGCGACCCCGCTGTTTTTCCTGGATTACATCGGTGCTTCGCGTTTCGACACCGCGATCTTCAAGGATGTCGTGGCGGGACTCTGCAAGGCTTGCAAAGAAAACGGCTGCGCCCTGCTGGGCGGCGAGACGGCGGAAATGCCGGGGTTGTACCCGACCGGCGAGTATGATCTGGTCGGAACCATCGTGGGCGTGGTGAGCCGCAAGAAAGTGATTACCGGCGAAAACATAGCACCCGGCGATGTGATCATCGGTTTGCCGTCGGGCGGTTTGCAGACCAACGGTTTCTCTCTGGCCCGCAAGGTGTTGTTCGACCAGTGCGGCCTTACCCCGCAGGATGTGCTGCCAGGCACGCGGCTTACGGTCTCTTCACTGCTGCTGGCGGTGCACAAGAGCTTTTTGCGTCCGGTCATGGCTTTGATGAAATCCGTGCAGATTCAGGGCATGGCCCACATTACCGGCGGCGGTTTTGTCGATAACATCCCGCGGGTACTTCCCGAAAATTGCACGGCGGTGATCGACCGCACCACTTGGAAAGTCCCGCGAATCTTCACCTTCATCGAGCGCCAGGGCCACGTTGACCGCGACGAGATGTACCGCGTGTTCAACATGGGCATCGGGTTCGTCATTATCGTCCGAGAAAAGGACGCCGCCGCCGCGATGTCTTCGCTCACGAAGCAAAAGCAGCAGCCGGTGATTATCGGGCGCATCGAGGCGGGTGATCGTAAGGTCGTGTATAGCGATCCGAACGAGTAAACTCTGGACCATCCCTTAACGCGAAGAGGAGTTTTTATGAGCAACCCTTTGGTCGGCATCGTAATGGGCAGCGATTCGGACTGGCCGCTGGTTCAGAAAGCGGCGGATACCCTTAAGTCTTTCGGGGTGCCGCATGAAGTCAGGGTGATTTCTGCGCACCGTACTCCGGATCTGGCTTTTGAATACGCGCGCGGTGCCGAAAGCCGCGGCCTGAAAGTGATCATCGCCGCCGCCGGCGGCGCGGCCCATCTGGGCGGGGTTTTGGCTGCGCACACCGTTTTGCCGGTGGTAGGCATTCCGGTGGCGGGCGGCGCGTTGAACGGATTGGACGCGTTGTACGCCACGCTCCAGATGCCGTCGGGCATTCCGGTGGCGACGGTCACGCTGGGCAGCGCTGGACCTACCAACGCCGCGCTGTTGGCGGTCCAGATTCTCGGAACCGCCGACGCTGAACTGCGCGAGAAATTCCGCCAGTACAAGCAGGGGCTGCGCCAAAAGGTACTGGACGGCGACAAAAAGGTGAACGGCTGATGTTCCGTTACGATTTGACCGTGCCGTTTTACGATGTCGATTCGATGGACATCGTTTGGCACGGCAATTACGTCAAATATTTCGAGGAGGCGCGCTGCGCGTTTTTTGAACGGCTTGGCCTGACCTATCGTGACATGGAGCGGGCCGGTTTCCTGTTGCCGGTGGTGTCGCTTTCCGTCAAATATATGCGCCCGTGCGTTTTCGGCCAGCGTATCGGAGTGGGGGTGGATTTCGACACCGAGAACAGCAATCTGCTGGTGTTGAACTACACCGTGACGGATATCGCCACCGGGGAACGCCTCTGCCGCGGCACCACGCGACATGCGGCGATCTCCCGTGACACGCGGGAGTTGCTGTTCGAGCTTCCGGTTTTGTTCTGGGAGCGTTTGCGTCAAGGGAACTTGGGGTAGCCGATGAAGAAGTTTTTGCCGTTGGTTGCGTTGGCGTGGTGCGGATGGGTTTCGCTGGCGGCGGAAATCCCGGAACGCTTCTCCGCCGCGGTCAGAAGGGCGTTGGACGCGGACGCGGAGTGGGTGATGACCAAGAAACTCGCTTCCGCCCAGCTGGAGCTGGAGTCGTCAGGCCAGGTTTCCTGTTGTGCCGGACGGGGCATAGTCTGGCAGACGCAGGAACCGCTGATGAGCCAGATCCGCATGACCACCAACTCGATGGAGTTTGTCCACGAGTATTACACCGAGGTCAAGCCGCTTAAGCAGCTCCAGCATTACGGTCAGCTGCGGAAAATGGTCGACGATTTCGTGGCCGGCGACGCCAAAGCGTTTGACCGCGAGTTTAGTTTCGAGTGGAGTCCCGCGCCGGATGGCGGATGGAAGATGGCGGTGACGCCGCAGCGGTCGCAAATCGCCAAATTCCTGCGCCGGGCGGAGCTTTTCGGTTCGGAAACCCTGGAGCGCGTAGAGTTGAGTTACGCCTCCGGCGACGAAGTCCGTCTGAAATTCAAAGAGCTGACCGGTTCGAAGCATCGTCTGTGGGAAGACGAAAAACCGGCGGGCGGCACCGGCGTTCGTGCCGGGGAGGATAGCCCATGAGATTTTTTTGTTTGTGCATGAGTCCGGCGGTGGATGCCACGGTCGCGGTGGATTGCGAACCTAAAAACGGCGCGGTGATGAAAAACGTCCGTGATTTGGAAAACGCCGGCGGCAAGGGGCTTAATGTCGCCAGATACCTCGCCACCCGCGGTGCTGAGGTAGCGTGTGGCGGGCTCTTGGGCAAGGATAACGCGGCGGTGTTTGAAAGTGAGTTGTCTCGCTACGGGATCGCCGACGCCTTTGTGCGGGTTCCAGGACCAACCCGCCGCAACGAGATGATCGTGTGGCCGGGCGGCGGGTTCAAACTCAACCGGGCCGCGTTTCCCAACCTTGCGGAGCTGCCGCCGCTGCACGCATTTTTCCAAGGTTACGAAAACGATGCCGACGCGGTGTTCGTGCTTTCCGGATCGTTGCCGCCATGCTGTCCCAAGGATTTTTATGCCCGTTGCGTGCGGCTGCTCCGCCAGCGCGGCGCGACGGTGGTGCTGGATGCCAGCGGCGAAGCGTTGCGCTGCGCCGCCGCCGCGCATCCCTCGATGATTAAACCCAATGCCGACGAGTGCGCCGATTTGGTGGGCTTTGTTCCGCGCACCCCGGATGAGTTCCGCCGCGCCACTGCGGAGATGCAACTTTTTGCGCCGGAGGTGATTATCTCCGACGGCGCGTCCGGCGCCTGGTTCAACGGCGAATTTTGTCCGGCCCCGAAGGTGGGCGTGGTTGACACCACCGCCGCCGGCGACACCCTGCTTGCGGAATGGTGTTGGCGGCGGTTTGCGGAAAAATCCGGTTCCGCCGCTCAATGGGCGGTGGCGGCGGGTTCCGCCGCCTGCACTTTGCCGGGCGGGCAGCCGCCGCCGGCGGAACTGGTCGAACGGCTTTACCGGACGGACTGCCCATGCTGATTCTGGCTTCAAAATCTCCGCGACGGGCGAAAATACTGGCGGCGGCGGGTCTGGATTTTGAAGTCCGCCCCACTGCGGCGGAAGAGATTTCCGTCCCCGGCGATCCGGAACTCACGGTGCGTACCAACGCGCTGAACAAGTTCCGGGCTTGCAACGTCGGCGGTGCGCCGGTGCTGGCGGCGGACACCATTGTTTGGTTTGACGGGAAAATCTACGGCAAGCCGCGGGATTTGGCCGAGGCGGCGCAAATGCTTCGGGAGCTGGGCGGCAATACTCATGTTGTTTACACCGGGGTGGCGGTGGGTTGGCCCGGCGAGGAAAAGACGCTGGTGGTGAAATCGGAGGTGACCTTCCGCCCGCTTTCCGAAACGGACATTGCGGAGTACGTGGCGTTGGCGCGGCCGCTCGACCGGGCGGGGGCTTATGACATCGACGACCACGGGGAACAGTTGGTCGCGGCCTACACCGGAGGTTATGAAAACATCATGGGATTGCCGCTTGAGGCGGTGGAGTTGGCCCGAAGTCTGGTTTGCAACCCCGCGCCGGATCGCGGTTGACGCGGAGATACTTGATGAGCGACGCTCTAGCGACAATTTTGGCGAAAGCCGTTGAACATCCGCATAATCTGGCTTTGGCAGAGCTGGAAACGCTGTTGGGCATTGAGGATCCGGAAGAACTGTCGCGAATGTTTGATGCCGCCCGGAAACTGAAACTCAAATGCTGCGGCCAAGGCATTGCGATGCGCGGCTTGGTCGAGGCTGGCAATACGTGCGCCAAGGATTGCTTCTATTGCGGTATCAGGAAATCAAATGCTGCGGTCGCCCGTTACTCGCTATCCGCAGACGAGATCGTCGCGGCGGCGGAAGAATCTAAAGCTCTCGGGTATGCCTCGTTGGTTATCCAAAGCGGCGAGATCGAGAGCGAATCCCATACGGCTTTTATCGAAAACGTTTTGGAGAGGATCCGACACCTCAACCTTGGGGTGACGCTTTCGCTCGGGGAACAGGAAGAATCGGTTTACGCCAGATGGAAGGCTGCGGGTGCGTCCCGCTATCTGCTGCGCATCGAAACCTCGAACCCGGAACTTTACGCCCGGATCCATCCGGCGGAGTGCGATTGGGTACGGCGGGTGGAGTGTCTTCGGGCGCTGCGCAGAACCGGATACCAGGTCGGCACTGGGGTGATGTGCATGCTGCCGGGGCAGACGCTGGCCGATCTTGCGCGCGATATCGAGTTTTACGCGAGAATGGATGTGGACATGATCGGCATGGGGCCGTACATACCGCATGAGCAAACGCCGCTGGGACAGGAAGCCGGGCGCGTGACCGCCGAAGAGCGGTTGCTTATGGGGTTGAAGATGATAGCCGTGACGAGGCTGTTCCTTCACGACGTGAACATCGCCGCTGCCACCGCGTTGCAGGCACTTGCGGAGGACGGACGGGAACGCGGGGTGATGGCCGGGGCGAATGTGATCATGCCGAACATCACGGATGTCAGGTACCGCCGGAGTTACCAGCTCTACGCCGGCAAGCCGTGCCTCAATGAAAACGCCGGAATGTGCAGGGGTTGCCTTGAGCGCCGCCTCGAGTCGATCGGGGAAACGGTGTTGTACGGTCAATACGGAGACAGCCGTCATTACCAAAAGAGGCAAGACGGGGGATGCTTATGAAAAACAGATTGCTTTATACGCTTTTGCTTGTTTTGGCGTGTGCCGGTTCGGTCATTGCCCAGACAAAGATTGAGGCCGAAAGCGGGACGCTGCTGCCGGCGCCGGACGGAAAGAAGGCGGATGTCTATACCAAGATCGCCAATGCCTCCGGCGGCGCGATTCTGGCCTACTTTCAGGAAGGGCGGGGCGTGCAGTACGCCAAAGTTCCCGCCGCGAAGTGGATCCTTTTCTCCTATGGGACACAAAGCAACGGGAAGAAGGCTCGGCTTCAGTTCTTCGACGGCGATACCCATCTGGGCGATGTGGAGTTCCCTGATTCCGGCGATTACCACACGATGAGCAGTCATCTGGCGAAGTTCTCCGTCCCGGAGGGGGCACGGCTCCGGATCGTCGCCCCCTCGCTCCCGGTCAACCTCGACAGCATGACGTTCTACAACACCGATGAGCCGCCGGAACAACCCAAAGAAGCCAAGGTTCCGGCCGTCGGGGCGCTTTACGACAAACTGCTTGCCGGGGATTTCGGGCAAGTGGACGAGATAGTTTTCGCCACGCGTACCCACACGCGGGAACACTGGTACGCTAATTTCGGATATTACTGTTATGCGCGGGATTGGACTATAC
This sequence comes from Kiritimatiellia bacterium, assembly GCA_017454745.1. Classification (GTDB taxonomy): domain Bacteria; phylum Verrucomicrobiota; class Kiritimatiellia; order RFP12; family UBA1067; genus UBA1200. The sequence continues at coordinate 54,721 of JAFTCL010000009.1, read as the reverse complement.
TGAACCGGCAGGGAAGATTGGTGGTGTACAATATCAAGACCAAGTCGTTCCGCGTAATTTTGGAAGATTTGGCGGGCGCGGTGCGCGATCCGTGCGTGCATTACGATGGTCACACGATACTCTTTTCGTACCGTCCGGGAAACGATGTGCGCTACCACCTTTACACCATCAATTCCGACGGCACGGGGCTGAAACAGCTTACCTCCGGCGAGTATGACGATATAGAGTCGGCTTGGCTTCCCGATGGCGATATCGTGTTTGTTTCGTCGCGCTGCCGGCGTTGGGTGAACTGCTGGCTCACGCAGGTGGCCAACATCTACCGCATGCGTCCGGACGGGACCGGTATCCGGATGCTCTCCGCTAACATCGAGCATGACAACACCCCTTGGCTGCTGCCCGACGGGCGCATCCTGTATATGCGTTGGGAGTATGTCGATCGCCGCCAGGTGACGTTCCACCACCTTTGGACAATGAATCAGGACGGAACGCAGCATCAGGTGTACCAGGGCAACACCTATCCCGGCAGCGTTTATATTGATGCCAAGCCGGTGCCGGGTTCAGACGAGGTGATATTGATTGATTCGCCTGGGCACGGTAGTTTCGAGCACGGCGGATATCTCAGTCTGCTTTCAACGAAATCCGGAACGGATAACCGGGGGAATATCCGGCAACTATCGAAAGTGCGTTGTTATGATCCTTGGGCATTCTCGCCCGAATTGTTTATGGCCACGACCGGGGATGAAGTTTTCCTGATGAACCGAGCCGGAAAAACGCTAAAGCTCTTTGACATGCCCAGAGAGTTCACGCAGTTCGAAGGCGCTCCCGCTGGTTCGCAGATCAGTGAGCCGCGCCCGCTGCTAGCGCATTCCCGCGAGGAACTGCACGCCGACCGCACCGACCTTTCATCCAAAACCGGTGAGTTTTATCTTGAGAATATCCTTACCAGCCGCAGCATGCAGGGCGTGAAGCCGGGGACGGTGAAAAAACTTATGGTTATGGAAAGTCTTCCGAAGCCGATCAATTACACTGGCGGGATGGATCCGCTAACCTATGGCGGCACCTTCACGCTAACCAGACTGCTGGGTACGGTTCCGGTTGAAGACGACGGGAGCGCGTATTTCCGGGCACCGGCGTTGAAGTCGCTCTTCTTCGTTGCGCTGGACGGCGACGAGCGGGCTGTGAAACGGATGCAAAGCTTCACGCAGGTGATGCCGGGCGAGAAACTGGGTTGCGTTGGGTGCCATGAAATAAAGACCGACAATTCCGTCCGCAGGACCGCGACGGTTTCCAAAGCTCTTTCGCGTGCGCCGTCGGAGATTGACGCTTCCGGTCTCGCTTTTGACGTTCCCGATTTCCCGCGCGACGTGCAGCCGATCTTGGACCGGGCGTGCGTGAAATGCCACAATCCGGACAGCCGGAAAGGCGGCGTCGATTTGTGCGGCGACCATGGCGTAATGTTTTCGATGTCGTATTACAGCCTCATTTCACACAACCAGGTGTATGACGGGCGCAACTCTGAAAAGAGCGATTGGCCGCCATACGCGCGGGGTAGCGGCGGCAGTCCGTTGATGGAAAAAATCTCCGGACGGCACCACGGGGTTGAGGTGACCCCGGCGGAGCGGCGCGTTATTATGCAGTGGCTGGACGGTTCCGCGCCTTATCCCGGCACCTACGCCGCGCTGGGATGCGGCTCTATCGGCGGGTATATGCAGAACAAGCAGATTGTGAACAACGACGCTGTTCGAGCCGCGACGGTGGCCGCTAAACCGATTATCATCAGCCGTTGCGACTGCTGCCATTCCGGCGCGAAGCGGGTCCCGCATGCGCTGTCGGATGAAAACGGCATCAGTTTTTGGACACCGGATTGGAACGATCCCAGGCTGAAAACCTACCACCGCCACGCGCTTTTCAATTTGTCCCGGCCGGAAAAGTCCGTCTATCTGCTGGCACCGTTGGCACGCGAGGCGGGGGGATTGGGTTTGTGCAAAAACGCCGACGGCAGCGCGGTGTTCGCATCGAAAGACGACTCTGGATATCAGGTGCTTTTAGCGATGATCGAGGATGGGAAGAAGGTTCTCGAAACGGTTAAAAGGTTCGATATGCCCGGTTTCGCGCCCAAGCCCGAGTATGTCCGTGAGATGGTACGTTACGGGGTGCTTCCTCCGGGCAGCGAAAGTTCCCCCTCAATGGATCCGTATCAGATCGACCGTAAATATTGGGCGCTGGATTGGACTGAATTAAAGTAACGGGCAGAGTGCCGTTACGATATGAATGACGGAAAAGAACACCTTTTGCAGGACGTTCTTTTCCGTCAAAATTTTCTACTTACGCAGCCTTAACAGATTTTCGTCCAATCAGTTGACCTTAGCGATTTTACCCGTCTGGATAGACTCGTAACAGCCAAGCATGGCTAGAATCGTCTGCTTGTGCCACCTGAGGTTGATAAGCGGGGTCTTGTGGTTGCGGATGCAATCGACAAACTCGTCGATGAGGCCGACCCACTCGTCAAAGTAGGTGTACTGCACGGTATAGCGGTCGTTGGGGGCGCCGTTGTGATAGACGTTAGGCCCGAAGCAGTCGCAGCTGATCATCCCCTTGTCTCCGGTGATAGTGACGTTCACCTCCATGCGTTTCGGGAAGCGTTCCCAGCCCGGTCCTGGTACCTTGAGCTTCTCTTCGAGGCGCGACCAGGACGGATCAAACAGAAACGCGGTTCCGTCTTTCATTTTGCCCACCGCCATGAGCATATCTTCCACCTTCAACCCGTCGCGGAGATTCGGCGCGACCTCGGCGAAGATGTAGTCGAAATCCGAACCGGTCAGGTGGCGGATTAGGTCGAAGATGTGCGGGTGATCGCAAAGCGCGCCGCCGCGGAAACGAGGATCGCCCCGCTTCAGCGGCACAACGCTGCCGAAACTGGCTTTGGGGTCGCCCTGCCACGGGAACGCCCAGACCGGCGAGAGCGTGATGTTGGTGGCCTGTACCGATTTAATCTTGCCGATTGCGCCGTTTTTGATCAGCTTCTCCAACCTCCTCACAACGGAGTTGTAGTGCATCTCCAGTTCAATCTGGCAGACGATTCTGGCCTTGTCGCACATCTCGATCATCTCGTCGTATTCATTCATGTCGAAGGTCGGGATCTTCATCGAGAGAATGTGGATACCCTTTTCGGCGCACCACTTCATCTGCTCGAAGTGGCGGTCGTTGGCGGAGGCGATCACCACCGCCTCGATGTCCGGATGTTTTCGGTACATCTCGTCAGGATCGAGATAACATGGGACGCCGGTTTCGTAAAGCTCGTAAACGCGCTTCGCCTCTTCGTCTTGGGCGCAGGACGCGACCCAATCCAGCTTCTTGTTTTCGATCAGCGTCTGGTAGTACTTGCGGGTGTGCCCGTGTGTCATGCCCATCATTGCGATTTTAACCGGTTTCATTAGCGCACCTCCGATGTTTTTATGGCCTCGTTAGTGTTCAAGCCCTGCTTGACGGCAATGGCCTTTGCCGCTTTCTTGCGATCGCTTTCAAAGGCGAGCGCGGCGGCTTTCGCCGCTTTGGCCCATGCGGCTTTCCAGATTTTCGCGGATGCGCGTCCCTGCAAGAGCGCAAATGCGGCGCGAACGTTCCAAATCTCTTCGTAAGTCAGCCCGAACAGTTCGGTATCGACATCGGTGTAGTCGTCAGTCCCATTAGCGCCCCAGCACCGGATCGACGAGTGCGGGGTGTGCGTGTCAACGGTCTGGTCGCAGGCGACGCCGCGCTTGGCGATGATCTCGTGGCGGTCATAGCCGAACTCGCCCTTCGGGAGTCCCGCGCCGATCTCGACCGAGACGTTGACATCGTTCGCGAGTTTCGCCAGCACGTTAATCGCGTTCCCGTTTGCGACGGCCATCACGCGCACGATGTCCGACGCGCCGAGGTAGGCGGCGAGATCCAGTTCCTTCGCCAGCATCGCCTCCAAATCAGCCCCTTTGGGCGAAAAGGCGGCAAAACGCAAGGTGGAGACGCCTTCGAGCGTCCCGTTTTCCGTCATTTTCTTTAACTCGACGATCTTGCGTTCCATTCGGCCCGGCAGGAGCGGCGTTGCCCCGACGTAGCAGTGCCCGTCCTTGATGGTGATTTCGCCTTTTTTTGCTCCGTACTTCCCGCGCAGGAAGTCGAGTCCTTTGTTCATTCGTTTAAGATTCATGTCTGTTACTCCTTTGTAAAACCTTCTCTGTATGGTATCGACGGCAGGACGTACCGCATCGTCACTCCTTTGCCGGCCGCTGCGTTGGCGGCGCGGCAGGCGTCCGCAATCGGTTCGCCTTCGGCGATCCGCACGGCAAGTACGCCGTTGAAAGTGTCGCCCGCGCCGGTGGTGTCGATCACTTTGCCGCAGCATACCGGCGGCACAACCTCGCCGGTGGAACGGATTCTGCATCCGGCGCCGCCCAGCGTCGTGACAACCTCGCCGTCGGCGTCTTCCAGTCCGGCCGTTTCAAACTCATTCGGCGTGAAGAGGAATATCCGGCGTTTCAGCGCTTCGGGCTGGGGACGCGCCGGGGCTGGGTTTAGGATAATCTCCACGCCATGCGCCGCCGCGATTTCGGAGGCCCGGAGATTTACCTCTTCCGGCACTTCGTTGCTCAACAGAAGCAGATCCGCCGCGATGATTTCATCGGCGAAGGCATCGACATCCGCAACCTCCAATTCCGCGCCGGCGCAGCAGGTGACCCGCGTTGTGCCCTCGGCATCGGTTATAATCGCAGCCAGCGCGGAGTTGACCGGCCGTCCGATCAACCGCAGCGTCAGCCCGCGTTCTCCGGTGAGATCGGACGCGATGGCGGGGCGGTCTTTTTCTGCGCAGGCGCCCAAGAACGTCACCGCCGCGCCCTGCCGCGCTGCTGCCACCGCTTGGTTGAACCCTTTGCCGCCCCAGTCCTCGTGGCAGGATTTGGCAACCACCGTTTCGCCGCCCTTGTGGAACTGCTCGACCTCCATAAACACGGATTTACCGATCATGCCGATTACGGCGATTTTTGCCTGTCGTTTTGTCATAGATGTTTCACCCGGTTAAAATACCGCTTCTCCAGCGCGATGTTGCTTTCCGTGCCGCCCGCGATGTTGCCGCTGGTGTAGATGGGGGGCTTAACACCGCGTCCCAAAGCCTTTTTCGCCCCTTCGATCAGGATTGAGTTGAGAATGAAACAGGAGGCGGAGGTGGACAGCCCGCCCATTTTAGATTCGCCAACCGCGATCACGGCGTCACCGTAAGGGACTTTGCAGTCGATCGGGAGGTCCGCCTCGTCCAACAGCACCGCCCCGTGTTCGCGATAAGCAGATGACGAAATCGCGACCGTCGTCACCCCGGCCGCCTTTGCGGTGCGCAGCATTTCGACGGGAGCGGCATTCTTGCCGCTGGCGGAGATGACGATGAAAATGTCGCCGGGTTTAACGCCGTGGCGGCGGAAGACCTCCGCCGCGATACCCGGCATCTTCTCCATCCGGCTGGATTTCGCCGCGCCGTCGTGGAGCATCAGGTCCACATCCAGCACGGGGGATACGCAGGCAAGCCCGCCCGCGCGGTAGAAAGTGTCCAGCGCGGCAAGGTGCGAATGGCCGCATCCGAAAACGTGTACGATGCCATCCCGGCAAATGGTATCCGCCACCGCTTCTGAAGCGCGGTTTAGCGCCGTAGCCTCTTCTATTTCAATCCGCTGCAATAGCTCCGTGATTCGATTTAGGTATTCGCTCATGACACAAACTCCAAAAACAGTTTTATATTATACGACAATCCCTCTCTTTTGGGAATGCATTTTTCGCTAAAAAAAGCTTATTATTTCGCCAAAAACAAAAAAATGGCGTACATTAATTGCCAAAACACCCACATTAGTGTATTATTAGGGCGTTTTTCGCAAATGTCATCGGCAAAAGCACCGTTCGAAAAAGGTGCGGCGCTAAACATGGCGGGGGCTGGCGAGCGAAGGCGGAGGGGGTTAGATGTCGTTGGAAGTTTTTTGGAGTGACCGGCTGGAAGTGCTGGCGGAAGGGCTGTTCGCGCACTGGGAGAATGGAACCGGCGGCGAACCGTTCGACCGCACTTGCGTGGTGGTGGGTGATTTGTCCACCCGCAATTGGCTTCAGGATTATTTTCTTCTGCGCCGCAAATCCGGTTCCCGCCGCATTCTGGCGAACATTGACTATAAGCCGATTGCCGAGTTCGTTAACGACTGGCTGGCTGCGGTGCGCGGCAAGGACGGGATTCAGCGTAACGCGGCGGCGCACCCGTACTCCAAGGAAGTGCTGGCTTGGCGGATCGGCGCGATTCTCCGCGCTGCGGATCTGGGGCAGAATCCTGCCGATGCGGTTTTCCGTCCTTTGCTCTCTTACATTGGGGAGAAAGCTTCTGCGCTCCGCCGTTACGAGTTGGCGGCGAAACTGGCAGAGATGTTCGACGATTATCTCAATTACCGTTATACTATGCTGGACCGTTGGGAGAACGGTGGCGAACTCAAAAGGGACGAAGAGGCGTGGCAGCGTGAGTTGTATCGCAGACTGGTTAGGGTTAACGGGAACACTTATACGAAGGACTATGTTGGGGTGTTTAACGGGGAGTCAAATCCTGAGACGGCGTTTGTGCACGGTTTCCCAAAGTACAAATCCATCCATGTGTTTGATGTGGCGTTCGCGCCGTGGCCCTATTTTGAGTTTTTGAAGAGGATTGCCGATTCAATTCCCACAGTGGTTTGGAGTTTCAGCCCCTGCCCGGGATTTTGGATGGATGTGGAGGGGAAGCGGGAGAGTATCCGTCAACGGGTGGCGGTTTTGCGTAGTGCGATTGAAAGCGGCGATGAGGCACCGGAACCCAGTATGCCCGAAATCGGAAACGCGGCGGACCGGGCGCTCCTTGGAGCCCTTGCCACCGGTGGGCGCGGGACGCTGTTTTCGGAGGTTGACATTTCCGAGGGGGATTGCTATTGGCTGTCCGACGTTTCCTCCCGGCCCGTTCCGGCGGAAGCGGCGGAGACCGGATGCCGCTTCAAGCCGTTGCGCGAGTTGGATGTTGAATTGCACGTCTGCCATTCGCCGCGTCGTGAACTGGAGGCGGTACGCAACGGCATCTACCGGTTCTTTGAGGATAATCCGCAAGCCAAGCCGGGGGAGGTGTTGGTTTTGTGCGCCGATTGGTCCACGTATGCGCCGCTGGCGGAGGCGGTGTTCGGAGCCGAGCGCGAAGTGGCTGCGAGAATCCCCTTGAAACTGGACGGACTGGTCGCCGATGAATCTCCGCTCATGCATTCCTTTGGCGAGCTGCTCGCGTTCCGCGAGAATCGGTTCGAGGTGAGCGCGGTTTTTTCTCTTTTAAGCGTTTCTGCCATCCGCGGCAAATTTGGAATCGACGCCGATGGGATTGATGTGTTGAAGCGGATGGTGCGTGATGCGAACATCCACTGGGGATATGACGACCGGGATGTGGCGGAGTCGCTGGGGCTTGGCTCGGTCAGCCCTGCTGAGCCATACCCATTCACTTGGCGGCGCGGACTCGATCGTTTGGAACTTGATGCCTTGATGGGCCCGAGGGGGAATCCCGATTCGCTCGTCAACGCCGAGGAAATTGGCGCTTTGCGCCCCTGCGGCGCGGTGGAGCAGGAGCGGGCTCGCCTTGTCGCGGCGTTGGACAAATTCGTAAAACAGTTGTACGCGCTTCGAACTGAACTGTGCGGTGGCAAAACCGCTGAAGATTGGGGAGAACGGTTGCGGGAGTCTGTTGATCATTTCTACAATGCCGGGGATGACGATTCGGGATCGGACAACCGGAAAGAGTTGACCGCGATTCGCCGCGCGATTAAATCCACCGAGCAGCACGCGATGGACGCCTGGGTGGCGGATGGCGGAGTCGGTGTCTCGCCGGAAATCGAGGCGGAGGTGTTTCTTAGCGCGGTGCAGAGCGCGATTCGCGGGGTGCGTCCGTACAGCGCGGAGGTGGGCGATGCGGTGAGGTTTGCGCCGCTCAAAAGTTCTGCGGCGACACCCGCGAAACTGGTGTGGGTCTGTGGGTTGAATGACGGCAAGTTCCCCCGCGATGGTACCCGACCGTCATTCGACCAGATCGGGCGGCATCCCACCCCGTATGACGCGTCACTGCGGGAGCGTGACGGATTCTCCCTGCTCAAGGCAGTTCTCGGTGCGCGCGAACGGCTTGCGCTGAGTTATGTGGGACATGACATCCGCTCGAACGAGAAGATTCCGCCGGCGGTGCCGCTTAGCGATCTTTTGGACTGGTTTGACCGGGAGCGAAAAAACGGCATAACCCGTTATGAGCATCCGTTGCAGTCCTACAGCATCCGGTACTTCTACGAGTTTGAGGGCGATTCCCCGTTACCGCCCAACTATTCCGCCGTCGATCGCGCGGCTGCGGCGGCGATTCTGGCGAAAGCGGACAAACGGCCAGATGAAAGCGTGACGAATACTGTTACCGCGTTTAAGTTCGCGTCCGAGGGCGAAACCGTGGTGTATATTGATGATTTGGCAGAGTTTCTTGCCAAGCCAAACGCCTTCTTGCGAAGCCGGTTGAAAATGTGGGGTACCGATGCCTCAAGCGATGAACTGGTTGACGAGGAAGCGGTGTCCACGAATCTGTCCTGTGGCGAGAGGATAATGATCAAGTTGGGCGATGACGACAAGCAGTTGTCCGGAGACCTCTTGATAGAGGAAGGGCGGGCTTGCGATCGGACTTCGGTCGAGGAAGCGGTCGATCGGATTAAAAACGGGGACGACCGTAATAAAATCATGCGGAGAAAAATGCGGTTTGAAAGTTCTCCGGAAGGGTACAAAAGCGAAGCGGTTAGAGCCGTTGATATGTTGCGGCGGGTAGCCGAAGCTAATCCGGAACGTGTGGACGTGCACCGATTGGTGAAGGGGCATAACGTGCTGGTGACCGGCATGATGAAGTTTGCCCAAGATAACGGCACGGAGCATCACATGGTTTATTCGGAATACGGGTCGCATGAATTGGGCAGCGCGGAAAGCGAACTGCTGGTGCGCCATTTGGCCGGTCATGCGGCGGGTCGGCGATTTCTCTCCGTCATTATGTATGGCGATGGTAAGCTGCGGTGCATCCATCCGATGGACGCGGAGCGGGCGAATCAGAAACTTGATGAGATTTTGGAACTTGCTTTCAATCCGTTACCGGAGAACCTGCCGGATCCAAGTGTAGGCTGGATGGATGACGCGCTGCCGGACGAGTTGCGCGAAACGGTGTTGCGCGGGATGGAATTTGTCAATTCGGCGAGGTTACAAAAAGCATGAATGAGAATTGTAAAGGCCGGGTTTTCGATAATGCGGTAGCTTTGGACGGGCCGCATCTTGTCGCGGCGTCCGCCGGGACGGGAAAAACCTACAGCATCCAGAATATCTACGCCCGGCTGGTGACCGAACGGGGATTGCGCGTAGCCGAGATACAAGTGATGACCTTCACCGAAAAAGCGACGAAGGAATTGCGCGACCGCTTGAGAAAGGTGTTGCAACTGTTGTACGCATACTACAGCGGGGAACCGGTCGATGACAAAGAACGCAGCCGCCTTAAAGATTTGCACGGACGCGCAACAGCATCCGGCGTCGCCGATGAAATTGCCCGTACCCGTCTGGAGATCGCGCTGATGGAGTTCGACCGTGCCGCAATCTCCACCATCCACGGGTTCAGCCGTCGCGCTTTGGCGCGGTATGCTTTCGAGACCGGAGCCCCGTTCGATGCCGAGCTTGCCGAGAGCGATTCAGTGCTGCTTTCCCGGATGGCGCGCGATTGGTGGCGCGTGGCGCACGAACAGTCGCGAAACAAACCGGATTTGGGGCTGATGAGCGAATATGTGGTAAAACTCGCAAGCCATCCCGACGCAAAAATCGTTGCCGATAAAGATTCGCCGACCGGACAGATGTTGGCGGAAGCCCATGCGATTGCCGAGGCATACCATGCCGCACGTGACTCCCGCCGCACCCGCACGTTCGACGAACTGCTGCTCTCGCTTCGGGACGCGTTGCGCAACGATACCGCCGGTAAGTTGGCGGCGCATTTGCGTCAGGAGTTCAAGGCGGTGGTGGTTGATGAGTTTCAGGATACAGATCCCGTACAGTACGAGATTTTCCGTCGCGTCTTTCTCGATGTTCCTGAAGAGACGGTAAAGCCGGTACTCTTCTTTGTGGGCGATCCCAAGCAGGCGATTTATTCTTTTCGCGGCGGCGACATTTACACTTACGCGGCCGCCGCAAGGCGCGCTGATGTCTCCGCCAACACATTTTGTCTTGGCAAGAACTACCGTTCAACCCCTCGGCTAATCGGCGCGGTGAATCTTTTTTTCAAAGATTTCCAGTTTGCGGACGGGAAAACCGATTACACTTTTGGCGATGCAACGATTGACTATTCGGCGGATTTGGAACCTGACAACACTAGGGAAGCGTTTCAAATCAATGGGGCGGATGACCCCCAGCCTTTCCGCGTAATCCACGTAAAGAATCACAGGACTAAGGGAAAAAAAGAGGGGTTGTCGATTTCGGATGGCATGAACTCTGCGGTTGTGGAGTCGGTACTGTCGGTTCTTGAGGAACAGCGCGGAAAGATCACGCCGAAAGACATCGCCATTCTTGTGCCAAGTCATACGAGTGGCGATATACTGCGCAATGCGCTTCGTGCAAAGAACGTGCCGGTGGTGTTGCAACACGCAGGCAATGTGTTCGGACAACCCCTGGCGAAAGAATTCCTAACCTTGCTTCAAGCGATGGCGCTTGAAGGTGGCGCGGGGCGGGTGCGGGCTGCCATGCTTACTTCGTTCTTCGACTTCACTCCGGGTGAGTTGGATGCCGATGCCGAGGGGGAGGGCGAGACACTGGCCCAGGCGCTGGCCAAGTTTAAGGAGTTGAACCGTATCTGGATGAAACGCGGGTTTGATGCGGCGATGGCCGAACTGGAGAACTATGACCGTTGCGATTTCCGCCGTCGGTTCGCGGCGCAGCCGGACGGGGAACGAAAACTGGCGGACGCGATCCAGCTGATTGATCTCTCCATCCGTACCGTCCGTCAGCAGGGGCCGTCGCCGGAAGCATTGACCGCATGGGTGGCGGACCGCATCGCAAAAGGTGCTAGCAATGCTTTCGGAGCAGCCGGTCCCGAAGCGCGCAGCGAAGAATATGCGCGCGAACTTGAAAGTGAGCATGATGCGGTGAGAATCATGACCATGCACGTCTCGAAGGGGCTGGAGTTTCCCGTGGTGATTGTTCCCCTGCCTGCAAGCGACAAGCGAAACCAAAACGACAAAGGACCCTACGGGTATCATGAAGATGACGGCACATTTGTCTATTCAACGGAAATTACCGAAAAACATCGTCGCGAGATTATCGACGAGAGAATCCGGCTGCTCTATGTGGTGATGACACGGGCAACGAAACGGACGGTGTTGATTGTGCCGGAAAGCGTGCCCGAATCGTGGCCGATCTGCCGGTTGCTGGCCAATGCCAAACGTCATTTGGCGCAGCCCGGCATCGATTCAGAACGCAGCCCGATTCGCGAGGATGATGATTACCAGCCTAAAGATCAGGAAAATTATGTGCCGCAGCAGAACCGGAACCAAGGTTCGCCCAAACCGGAAAAAAGGCCGCACGAGTTTGATTTGACGCCGTCCAAAGGCAGTTACTCGTCGCTGTCGCCTTCCGAGCGTAAAGACGATGACGGACGCGATTGGGATGACGAGACCGGAACCAATTCCGTTGCGGTGGCGACTGAAAATCCGAAAGGCAAAGAACATCAAGTCTTCGCATTGCCGGGCGGCTTGGCGGTTGGCACATGTTGGCATTCGATATTGGAAAAGATTGATTTCGCGGCAGATGATGCGGCGGTGGAGACGGCGACGCTTTCGGCGTTGAGAATTCACGGGTTGCCCGACAACAACGCGGACGTGGTCGCCGAAATGATGAAAGTGACGTTGGACAGCCGGCTTAACGCCCCTGACGGCGAAACGTTCTCGTTGCGCGAAGTAAAGGCGGCAGACCGTTTCAGCGAATGGGAGTTCGACTTTTCTTCGAGAGGCGCGGTGGCTACCACGGCGGCCATCAGAACCGTTATCGAAAGATATTGGGGAGAAGATCCCGGAAAACGCCCGTTCATCCGCGCGATGGATGGGTGGAACCGATTGGTACCGAACGGATTCCTAAAGGGGTATCTGGATTTGCTTTTCCGCCACAACGGCTATTACTATGTAGTCGATTGGAAGTCGAATTCAATCAACGGACGTGAAAGCGGCTTTTCCAAAGAAGGCGTTACGGCGGAGATGGCGGAACACGGCTATTTCTTCCAGTACCTCCTGTATGCGACGGTGTTGCATCGGTTCTTAAAGGAGAACCTAAGGGATAATTACTCTTGGGAACGGAATTTCGGCGGCATTCGATACTATTTTTTGCGCGGCGTGGCGGCGGGTTGCGAATCGGCGGTGTTTGCGGACCGCCCATGCGAGGCGATGCTGGAAGAACTCGCTGCGGCGTTTGGAATGGAGAGCGTTGAATGAAAACGGCAATCGCGGATCTGGTAAAGCGGATGACGGGCGGGCGTGAAGATGTGGCGAAACTCTGCGTTCGCGCCATCGGGGCATCGGACGACTATGATGAGACCGACGGCGGAAATGTGTGCTGCCGGTTGAGCCGCGATGAGGCGGCGTTGTTGGACGAAGTGCCGGGAATCGTCTCCGTTGTCACGGCTGATACCAATCCGGACGCGGTTGACACGCCATTTGTGCGGTTTGGCGATTTGCTCTATACTCGCCGGAATTGGCGATACGAGCAGATTGTTCGTAGCCGTGTCACCGCCATGTCTTGCGCCCCTTGGCTTTCCGATGTCTCCGTTCCGCAGCGGGAAGAGTATGTCATGTTGCGTCCGGAAGACCAGCTCTCGGCGATCCCCACCCTGTTGGCGTACCGCTTCTCGATTCTCACGGGCGGCCCCGGTACAGGCAAGACGTTCACGCTCGGGAAGGCGGTGAACCTGCTGCGGGAGCGTATGCCCGACGCCCGGATTGCCCTTGCCGCCCCGACCGGCAAGGCCGCCGCGCGCATCAACGAATCGCTTGCGGATCTGAAAAAACAGGGACTGCTGGACGGTATCCAGCCCGCAACCACGCTTCACGCGCTGTTGGGGACGAATCCGGATTTTGTGTCGTTCAAACATAATCGTTCGAATCCGCTGCCGATGGACTGGCTCGTTGTCGATGAGGCTAGTATGATCGGGTTGCCGCTGATGGCGAAGTTGCTGGACGCGTTGCCGCCGGAGTGCGCTTTGACGCTGATAGGCGATTCTCATCAGCTGGCCTCCGTGGAGCAGGGGCGGGTGTTTGGAGACCTGTGCGACTTGTTCGATCATAATGTCGCTAAGCTTATGATTAGCAAGCGTTTCCCGTCGGGCGGTACGATTGATTGTCTGGCGTCCGCCGTCAACAGCGGCAGGGACGGGAGTTTCGATGCGGTGATGGCGGTGTTGCGGGAGGATAAAGAGGCCGGTTTTCGGGATATTTCAGGGAAAGATCCTTTTGAGCCTGCAAGATGGTACGATTTCCAGAACACGGTTCGTAACGGATTCGGGGAGTTTTCCCAATGTTCCGGGGCGGTGGCGGCTCTGGAAAAACTCAACGGATTTCGCGTCCTCTGCGTCCTTCGGAAAGGGCCGTACGGCGCCGAAAGCCTGAATGAGTACATTAAACGGCAGCTTGGCAAGAAATGTCCGATGCCTGTGATGATTACGCGGAACGACCATTCGCTGGAGGTGCAAAACGGTGATGTCGGCGTGGTTATGCCTGACGAGCCGCAATACATTTACCTACAGACATTGGAAAGGGGTGTCCGCAAGATTCGTTTGGAATTGCTAAACGACACCGAGTTGGCGTTTGCGACCACCATCCATAAGGCGCAAGGGTCGGAATTCGGTAATGTATCGATTGTCATGCCGCCGAAAGCCGATTTGCCGCTTCTGACTCGTGAAATTCTCTACACCGGCATCACCCGTACCAAAGGCGCAATCCGTATCTATGCGGGCGAGGCTTCGGTCAAAGCGTGTTGCGAAAAGTCGGTAGTGCGCGAGACCGGACTAAAGAAATGAATTTTTCTGGTATTACCACTTTACTTTTCCAATCATTTGGCCTATCATAAGCCCAGTTTTGGTTACGGTTGCGTTAATCCCGGTTATGCCGTCCGCGATGAAAAGATTTCTGATTTCAGCCTTTTGCCTTTACCTGTCGGCGCGGGCCCTCGCTCTGGACACCGACGGCGACGGCATACCCGACGGGATCGAATCCGGCCTGGCGGTGCTGCTTTGGGAACACGACGGCGACCCGGGCGCACTCGCTGTCGGCGGGGCTGGACCACTTCATGTTCATGCTTCCCGGCGGCAGGACCGGCGTGCTCAAGTACTCCGGCACCAACGCGCTGGCCCGAACCGCCTCGACCTTCACCAACACGACGGACGCGGTCTCCTGCTCCGCCGGGTCAAAATGGGACGCGGCGCTGCGCTCGGACGGCAGCTGCCGCGTGGGCAACGCCGCCGCCATCCTCACCCCGCTCAAGCTCACCGCGTACCGGCGCACCTCCGGCGCTTCCGCCAGCTACACCGCCGCGACTACCAACCTGAGCGCGGCGTCCGGGCTGGAGTGGTTCTATCTGGCCGGGAACGGCCTCGGCCGGGTGGCGGCGGTGCGCAGCGACGGCGAGGCGCTTGAGTACGGACTCCAGTCCGGGACGTGGAAATGGCGCGACGCGTTCTCCGACCCCAGGCTGGCGTCCGCGCTCGACGTCAGCTGAACCGAGGGCGCGGTGGCGGCGGTGGACCAGGGCGGCTCCCCCTTCCTCGCCGCCGGCAGCAGATAGACGAGATGCTGGCCAAAGGGATCCCCGCGCTGACTCCTTTATTGGGGACCACCAGTTTAAAGTTGAATTTGAAGTTGAAGTTAAATAATAAATATAAAGAATATGATTTGATAGAAAAGAGATTTTTGGATAACGATTGTTGGCCGAAAAGGATCCGCGATAAACAAGCCTGGCTGCATAACGATATGAAGGATGTCTCTTATTTGGGTGTACACACGCTTTTTGACGAAATCACGACACAAGGAGGAATGCGATGAGTGAACGTATGAGCGGACGGTTTAACTATGTTTTGCTGTTTTGGGTCTTGGCGATGGTGTCATTGCCGATATACTGCCTCACCCAGCAGAGCGGGAAGGAACCGTGGTACAAGCGGATAACCGTGGATTTTAGGGTTGTTGACCGAAACGGGAATCCCATAAAAGACGCTTTGGTTAGGGGATATTTTACCGATGTTTCCGCCAAGGGGTACAGTCTGGAGTTTTATAAGTTGACCCCTGAAAACGGCACGGTCTCGGTTAGCGGCAAGGCTCAGGAAAATGTTATGGTAATCGTGAATGCGTACCATTACTACTCATACGAAAACGAGAACATCATAAGTTATGACCAGATCTATTCGCCGAGCAACCGGCACGGGGTGACCATAACGCTGGACGAGATAAGGAACCCCATCCCAATGTACCAGTCTATAATGCCTGAAGGAAATGTGGGAACGTTTTTTGGCGGCGGTCGTTACCCGGACGTCACCAGTTTTTATCCGACAAACGAGGTGGCCTCCTTTGATTTCGTTAAGGGCGATTGGCTGCCGCCATTCGGATCCGGTGAAATCCCGGATATGGTTATCGACTGGTGCGTGACAAACGTGTTGTCTAGAGGGAATTTCGATTTCTGTTACACGCTTTATATGACCAACGGTGTCGCCGACGGCATCATAAGAACGAACGCGAACGGGCAGGCGATAACCTATAACAACGGAAGCGGTTTGACGGGCGGGTATAACGCCCCGTTGGACGGTTACACTAACCGATATTGTTTTGCGAAGACGGTCCGAGGGCGCAGGGCTTTGTCCACAAACATCGGGACGAACGACGCCTTTTATATCCGCATCAGATCGCGCACGGGTGCTGGCGGAGAGATTTTGGGGCAGTACGGGAAAATTTTGAATTGCATAGGATTAAGCAAATGCTGGTATTACTTAAACCCTAATGTCGGTGACACCAACGTGGAGGCTGATCCCAAGAAGAATTTGTCAGGTCGCGGGATTGGCGCAGATCCGCTAATTGGCGCATTGGGATTTACCAAGAGCCGCACAAAAGAGCACCTTAAGAGGATTGGTTATACAGGCCCGACCGGTTGGGCCCGCATACCCACCAATCAGCAAGACACAGCAACAAATTAATGATTATCAGATCGTGCAGAAATTGGTTTTACCGTTTGACGGTTTATCACTAACGGCTAACGGCTAGCTGCAAACGACTCATCATTCCGCCCTTTGCGGCTAAATAAGTTTTCAAAGCCGCGCAGGCATTTAACCGCCCGCTGGTAGCGCGGTTAAGAATGTGAAACTTGTATTTTCTGGCAATACCGCTTTACTTTTCCTTCCGTCCGGACTATCATATTTCGGCAGTTGAGGATTTTGGCCGTTCAACTCTATGATGATTTTCTTGAGAAAGGGGTTGGGCTATGATGAAGAGCAAGACATTGGTTACATTCATTGGAATCATTGGCGCGATATGGTTGCTTGGGGCGACAAACCTGCCCCGCATGGTGGTGGTTGGTGATTCCCTCAAGCAGGCAAAAACGTTCGGGGCAAAGGCCAAGATAGTGTTCAAGGTGGTTGATGAGGAGGGGACTCCCGTTTCCGGCGCGAAAATCAGTGCCGGGCTATTACTCTGGTCAACCGACCACAACGGGGTGAATGGCGTGACGGACCGAAAGGGTGCTTTGGTGGTTCGGGGCGCAACGATAGGCGATGTGCGGTATTCCGTCAACAAAGACGGGTACTATTATACCCACGGCGGTTTTTACATTCCCGGCCTGTCTGGCGCATCACTGAAAGACGGAAAGTGGCAACCATATGGAATTGAGCATAAAGTGGTATTAAAACGCAAGCGTAATCCGATTCCGATGTATGCGCATTCTGAATTTCATAATTATGATTATTACTTTCCTAAACTAAATACGATATATGGATTTGATGTGTTCAAAATGGATTGGATTCAACCATTTGGGAACGGTGAACATGCGGATCTTTTATTTGAATTCACAGGGAAAGGTTTTGAAGGTAATCCTAATGAACCTAATAATGGTAATCTTTTGGAAGGAACCCTTACTATGACATGGGCAGACCAAGAATGCGGTTTTTATCCAGCAAATATTGAAGACAGTGGATTAAAGTCCCCGCATTACGCTGACTCAAACCAAACATTCATGACTTCCATCACTCTTAAAAAAAAATTCAATGCATATCGAGAGATCACCAATTTTGATGAACGTGGCATGATTACCAATATGGAAAAAATGTCTGATTTTTCGCGTTCGTCCTCGGTTTTCCCCTGATGGGAAACGGATAGGGGTTTATTATGGAAAAATTTATGTGCCAGTGGTTTTTACTTATTTGCACCCCTTAAAGAGTGATAGAGGGGCGGCCCGACTTAGTATCAACATCTACACAAATCCTACAGAGAACGACACTAATCTTGAATTTTTGCCTTACCATAGCTTGAACTATCCAAATGAACGAGAGAAACAGCCAAACATCGCGCCGTGACAACTACTTGTGCCGTTCCGTAGTTGTAACCACAGTTTGTCCTGTTTTACGATAGGTTGACACTTTCCTTTAGGTCAATAAGAGAGTGTCAACCTATCGTAAAACGGGACAGATTCTCTGAAGAGTGGCAGGAGATTGCGCGGGGAATGCTGGCGCGGGTAGGGGAACCCGCTCCGCCGCAGTTTTCGTTTTGCAAAAAAAACCGTTCTGTACGATTTGTTATGTGATTTCCGGAGAAATTGTGTTACAATGGTAATTGCGAATGGGAAAAAGACACAAACCGGGATGGCAGCTGCGGTAAGGTGAATCGTTGGCGCGGGGTTTTAACCGGGGGTGAATTTATGATGATAAAGACGATTGACGGACTGCCGGTGCGCAAGATTATGGATTCGGCTTTTGTGGCGTGCTCGCAATTGACGTCAATCACTATCCCGGCAACGGTGCGCGAGGTGGTGCCCATGCCGGCAGCATCCGGCGGGTTGGTGTTCGGTATTGTCAGGCAGCCTTGACGCGATACGGATTGAGTTAGTGGCGTTATAACGGGGGATTTAGTATGTTTAGTGAAAAATCAAACCGTTTAGTCGTGTGTTCAGTTGCGGCTGCGGTGCTGTTTTCGGCGGCGTTTGTTCCGTTTGCCGTCAACGGGGCAACTTCTGATGCGTTTGCCTTGCAAAGGGCGGAATTCGCGAAATACTATCGGCAGATTACTGGCAAGGCCGTGCCGGACGGGTTGGTGGCGTTTGCGGTCGATCCGAAAGTTTCCGCGTCCGGCAAAGACGCCTACACAATTGTTTCCGGGGATGTCGCCGTAACCATAACCGGCTCTAATTTGCGCAGTGTCTGGTACGGACTGTACGACCTATTGGAACGCCGCGGCGGGTGCCATTGGTTTTGGGACGGCGATGTCGTGCCGAAGCGGGATTCGCTCGACTTCGCCAATCTCAACGTGAAGGAAGAGGCACATTTCGAATATCGCGGCATCCGTTATTTCGCCCATCGCGGGTTGACGCGATTTCAGGCGGAACATTGGGGGCCTGAGGATTGGAGGAAAGAGATTGATTGGATCTTGAAACGACGGCTGAACGTCTTCATGCTGCGCATTGGCCAAGATGACTTGTTCCAATTGACTTTCCCGGACACTTGCGCGTATCCCGATCCGTCAAAGCCGTTGCCCGGCGCCGGAAAGGGATATGACGACCGTTCGCTGTTCTGGAGTCTCCAGTATCGCGGGGAACTGCGTAAGCGGCTTCAGAAATACGCTTTTGAGCGCGGGCTTTTGGCACCGGAGGATTTCGGCACCATGTCGCACTGGTATTCGCGTACGCCGGAGGATTTCCTGAACAAGAAACAGCCGCCGCTCCTGCCGCAGGAAGTGAACCACTACAGCGAGCGCAACGGCCGCGTTTGGGACATCCGTGACGAGAAGTGGGCAGATGAGTATTGGAAATTGACCAAGACCGCGGTGTCGCAATACGGTGTGGGAGCCCCGCCGCCACAATTGCTGCACACCATTGGGCTTGGCGAACGCCGGTGCTACAAAGACCGCCAGCGGAATTTTGACCTGAAGATCGAGGCGCTCGACAAGTTTCTCGCCCGGGCCCATCGCGACTATCCGGATTCCAAGGTGTTGATCGCCGGGTGGGATTTCTACAGCACTTGGAAACCGGACGAGGTCAAAGCGCTGCTGCCCCGCCTCGATCCGGCGCGTGATATCATTTGGGACTATGAGGCGGATGTGTCGCACGGCACCAACCATTTCCTGAATTGGGGAGTCGTGGGAAAATTCCCATACACGTACTCCATTTTCCTAGCCTATGAAAAGGCGCTTGACGCGAGGGCGAATTACCCGGTTATCGAGGAACGGCAGAAGGCGGTGCAGAATGACCCGTTCTGCAAAGGCTACATTTTTTGGCCGGAGTCCAGCCACACCGACACACTTTGTCTCCGGTTCTTCACGGAGAATGCTTGGTCTGCTAGACCCGTGCCGCACGGCGATGTGTTGGACGAGATGTGCGCGAGCCGCTACGGGGAGCATTCCGCACTGATGAAAGCCGCGTGGAAGGCGGCGCTGCCCGCATCCTACCTTCGGGATTGGGGGCAGAACTATTCGCGGGCGGTGCTTTCCATCGGCAGTGAGGTTAAGGACAATTCCGCGCTCATCGCGAAATGGACTAAACCCGTCGCCGAGGCGGAAGATGTGTTCGCGTTGCTCGCCTATGTGCCGTGGGACGATGCTTTTATTCGTCGTGACACGATCGACATCGCCCGCATGGTTCTTGACCGCGTGATCGCGTTGCGCGTTTTTGAGTTCAGCCGCGATTTCACCGCCTGGCGGAACGGGAAACGCGACGGCGGCGACCTCCATGGCCGTATTGAGCGCATCGCCGCGTTGTGCGATAAGATGGCCGACTTGTTAGCGCTGGACACCGACTATTCGCTTTGGGAATCTTTCCAGCGGCTTGATGCCGTGGAGAAGGTCCGCAATCCCGATTTCACCAAGACGCTATTCGAGAACGCGTCATGCGATTACTGCCGCAGCCACCAGTACGAGCTGGCGCGTTATTGGTATGCGCCACATGTGCGGCGCGTTGCGGAGGCATTGGCAAAGGCGGTGGCCGCCGATGACCGTAAAACTCCCGTAGTCGGCAATGTGGAGCAGGAACGGCTTGAACTAAAGAAGCAACCGCTTGAATCGCTCAAGCCGACTCTTCCTCGCACTGAGGAGAACTTCCGCCGCGTCTTGAAGAGCCTTGCGAAGTGAAACGATGGGGAAACGGTAGACGGGTTGACAGTTTAAGGAGGAATGTTGATGAAAAACAGCACTGGATTACGTTATTCGGCGGATTCGATGAAGATTGACAGACGCGGGTTCCTTGCCGGAATCGCCGCCGCAGGGGTGGCTGGCGCCATCCGGGCCGGGGCGGAGCCCCCGGCGGCGGAGAGCGGTCCGCTCAAGGTTTGCGTTTTTTCGGACATCCACTATGAGCGCAACAAGTGGCCGAACACGGAGAATACGTCTTTCCTTGAACGTATCATGGCGCGCGCGGAACGCGAGCGGTGCGACATGATGATCCATTGCGGCGACTTCATGCACGGCGTCCGCAAGGATTGGCAGAAAGACTATCTAAAGTTGTATGGCAGTTCCAAGATTCCAGGTTACCACATTCTCGGCAACCACGACCAGGACCAAAACGATTACCGCGAGACGTGCGAGGCGTACCGGATGCCCGCCGGACACTACTCGTTTGACAAGGGCGGTTTCCGGTTCGTGATCGCCGATCCCAATTATATCCGCACTGCGGACGGTAAGTTCGTTCACTATGCGAACGGCAACTATTTCAGGCCCGGTAAGGGTGCTTCGATAACATGGATTCCGCCCGAGGAGATGGAATGGCTCCGGTCGACAATCGTCGGTTCTCCGCTTCCCTGCGTCGTCCTTTCGCACCAAAGTTTCGAGCGAGGCAGAGGCGACCCGGTGAAAAACTCCGCCGAAGTGCGCGCGATCTTCAACGAGGCGAACGCGAAACGTCCCGGAACCGTCCGTCTGGTGATGAACGGGCATCTCCACAGCGACAATCTCCGACTCCTCGACGGCATCTTCTATTGGGATGTCAACAGTGCCAACTATCAGTATTTCGGCAAGGCACACGACAAATATCCCGCCGAATATGTGGCGAACCATACCGGCGCGCCGCATACCCTTGGCTGGACCTCGCCGATTTCGGGAATCCTCACGCTTTGGCCGAACGGACGAATGCGGATCGAAGGTTCAAAGGCCGACTGGCTTTTCGGGGTTACGCCCAAGGATGCGGGATATCCGGTTTGTGACAACGACGGGCGCGAGATTCGTCCGGTTGTACAAAGCGCGGACGTTTCGTTAAATCTTTAACGGAAGCGGGATCAACGCTGCAGTTACGACTTTTGGGTCAACTAAATCGTAAAATCATGTTTAGTTGATCCAAAAGTCAGTTGCATTCCTCATGATGATTATGGTATCATAGCACATCTTACCAAGGAATGGTAATATCGGCGATTCTTTATGCCAAGTCCCCTTTTACGGCCCAATAATTGGGCAAACAACCGGTTTTTGGCGAAAAGATAATCTTTTTTTGTTGGATAAAGTATTCCCCTTTTACCTAATTTTTGGTATTATCATAATTAATTCCGATATGAAAAGCGGGTAATCGGCGTAGAAAGGGAGATGAACATGATTGACAGACGAACGTTTCTTTCACGGGGAGTCGCGGCTGCCGGGATCTGGGGGGCGGGCATGGACGTTTGGGCCGAGATGGCGCGGCATCCGCTTGCGGGCGGAATTTTGCCGAAATGGGAGAAGGGCCATTTCCGTATCCACATCCTTTACAACGGACGGTCTGAAACCACGTTCCATGTGTTCCCCGACGGCACCTCGCTTCTGATTGACTGCGGCGACTTCTCATTCGGCGGTCGCGATGCGACACCGCACCTTCCCGACGATTCGCGCCGCGCCGGGGAATGGTCCGCACGTTACATTCTGCGCGAGAACCCCAACGGGAAGAAGGTCGATTACTTCCTGCTCACACACTATCACAACGACCATTCGGGCATGCCCGGGGCTGGCGCGAAGAGAGGCGCAAACGGTCAATACTGGTTGAGCGGGATCGGCGAGGCGATGGATTACCTCGACTTCGGCACATTCATTGACAGGTCCTGGCCCGACACGAACGATCCCACGCAGCGGGAGGATTCTTATGATGGCGGCGCGGTGGGGCACATCCGGCTCGTCTATAAGGAGGCCGAACGAAGGGGTATCAAAGTGGAACGCTTCCGTCTGGAGAAGGGTTCCGACCAGATTCGTCCCCTTCACGGCGGGTGCGCCTCGTTCGGGTTTACGCCGCTTTGCGCGCGCGGATGCGTGCTCAAGCGCGATGGTACGGTTCTCGATCTGGGAACGCTTGCCGGCGCGAAAGGGACACGCAAAGGGTTCGACGAAAACGCGCTTTCGATCGGTATGGTACTTTCGTTGGGCGATTTCCGCTATTTCACGGCGGGAGACTTTTCCGGCGGAGTGAAGAGGGAGGACGGAACCCGTGCGGACTTTGAGGACGCGCTCGCGCCGGAGTGCCCGCAGGTCGATGTGGCCAAGGCCAACCATCACGGTCATCACACGATGCCGCTCTCGCTCGTGAACGCGCTCAAGGCGCGGGTGGTTCTGGCGGGCGTGTGGCATGCGCAGCACATGAACCGTCCCACCATGCGCAGACTCACTCAGGCCAAATGGCCGTGTCTATACGCGCCGGGTATGTTCCCGAAACTGCGCCGGGAGGCGGATGCCGACGAGCCGTGGCTGAAGGAGATCGCGCCCGAATCGTTCGAGGGTGTTCATGCGGTGGTGGACGTTGCACCGGACGGTAAGACCTACCAACTGATGATGGTTGCCGCCGCCGACGAATCCAACCGCATTCTCGGCGCTTACGACTTCAAGACCACGGGGAAGAGTGGCGAGTGAAGAGATACGAGTGAAGAGATACGAGTGACGAGTGAAGAGAGAAGAGTGGGGATTTACAGGCAAGCATGAACGAAAGGATGGCATGAAACGGATCGCCTACAACGTTATCGTCACCGCATTTGTGCTTTCCGCGACGATGTGCGTGTCGGCCTATGCACAACCGTTCTGTCTCGACCTTTCGGGGGAATGGGATTGTGCCGGGACTAACTTCACGGGCAAGGTGTGCCTTCCCGGTACGCTTGCCGATGCCGGACTCGGTACGCTCCAGATGTCCGCGCACTTTGCCGCCTACACCGAGCGTACCGCCAAGACCGGACTCGCCCGACGTTACAAGTACTACGGTAAGGCGGTTTATTCGCGCACGATTTCGCTTTCCGCCGAGGATGCCGCCAAACCGCTTGAAGTGTTCCTTGAGCGCGTGATGTGGGCGAGCCGACTGAAGATCGACGGACGTGATTTCGGCTTCAGCGACTCCCTCGGCACGCCACACGTCCACCGAATCCCAGCCGGCGCTCTTGCGCCGGGCGAGCACTGTTTTGAAATTGAGATCGACAACTCAAAACGGTACGGTGTGGCGATGAAGGCGCACGGCTACGGAGAATGGATGCAATCCGTCTGGAACGGCGCAATCGGAAAAATCGAACTGCGTGAGGTGAACCCGCTCGATTCGGTCCGTGTCTTTGCCGATTTCCCCGCCGGGCGCAAAGTGCGCTTTGAATTGCCCGATGGTTTCGTCGCCGATGTGGCGGGCATAACCTCGGACTCTCTTACCTTCACCGGATTCGAAACTGCCCCGTCGCCTTATGCCAAAGGGCGTGTCATGGTGAACGCCTCGCTCGCGGAGGAACCGCAGGCGTGGGACGAGTTCAATCCGCGTCTCTATACCGTCATATTCCGCGACGTGAAAAGCGGTCTTGAAAAGACCGTGTGCTTCGGTTTCAGGACAATCGGGCGCAAGGGTAACCGACTCATGCTCAACGGCCGCGCCCTTTTCGTCCGCGCCGACATCGACAACTGCGCTTTCCCGCTCACCGGTTATCCCGACATGACCAAACGCGAATGGATGCGTGTCCTGAACATCGAACGCAACAACGGTATGAACGCGATCCTGCTCCACACGTGGACGCCTCCCGATGCCGCGTTCGAGGCGGCCGACGAACTTGGCATGATGGTTTTCTGCGAGCTCGGCTACTGGAACGAAAAAGGATTCCCAACGAGTT
This sequence comes from Kiritimatiellia bacterium, assembly GCA_017454745.1. Lineage (GTDB taxonomy): Bacteria > Verrucomicrobiota > Kiritimatiellia > RFP12 > UBA1067 > UBA1200. The sequence goes on along the minus strand of JAFTCL010000009.1, from coordinate 30,372 downwards.
TCGCCGGACACGGCAATGATGCGCTTGACGATTGGTTGCGGCGCGAATTGAAGGCCGTTTCCGATGCCTACGGCAACCACCCCTCGATGGTCGCCACCACATTCGGCAACGAATTGGGATTCTGCAATTTTGATGCGCTCGACAAGTGGATGTCTGAACATAAGGCTTACGATCCGCGGCGGTTCACAATGTGTTCCACCGCGCGTAAGGTGGTTCCGAGCGATGACTTCATGGTGACGCACCACTATCCCGGCATCGGCGCAACGCGCGGCAAACTTGGCGGCGGAGCAGACTATGATTATGAGCCAGTCTATTCGAAAGCCCCGATCCCCGTGATCGCGCACGAGATCGGGCAGTGGCCGGTCTATCCAGTCTGGGACGAGCAGATCCCCAAGTTCAACGGTCTTCTCGTTCCCTGGCGTTGGCCCGCTTTCCGCGAGGCCGCCGTTTCGAACAACACCTTCCGTTTCGCGCACGAATTCCACTCCGCCTCCATGCAGACGAGCCGTCACTTGTACAAGCTGGAGACGGAAGGTTTTCTTCGTACCCCTTCGTGCAATGGTATCACGTATCTTGATCTGCGCGACTACACCGGGCAAGGCGAGGCACTGATCGGTTGGTACGATGCATTTTTCGACGCGAAACCCGCGCTTGGGGAAGTGCCGCCCTTTTCGAATCTGATGCGACCCGTGCCGTGCCTCGCCGCGTTCGCCAAGTTTCTTTGGACATCCAACGAAACCTTTACGGCGCGGCTTCTCGTTCGCAACGGCCTCGCGGGTGATATTCCGGAAGGGACGCGTTGGCGTTGGGAGTTTGGAATCCATGAGGGTTGGGTTGCGGCAAAGCGGCCGATACCTCCCGGCGAACTCGCGGAGCTTGGGGATATTTCCGTTCCTCTGGAATCGTTCTCCGCCCCTCGCCGGGCGGAACTTCGTTTCGGTGACAACTCATGGCGCATCTATGTGTTGCCGCGCATTCCTGTCGGGGAACCGCCGCCGGATGGTGTTCTAGTGACGGCCGATTCTACTAAGGCGGGGAAGGCTCTTGCGGCGGGCGGGCGAGTGATCTACACCGGTAAAAGTGCCAAGAGCGACATCACGACATTCATGCCGATCTACTGGTCCACCGGACTTTTCGCGACGAACCGCAAACACATCGGTTTCGGTGCCGTGATCGACGCAGACCATCCGGCTCTTGCGCCTACGGGTTGCGACTATTGGCTCGACGAGTTTTGGCGTCAGCTCTTTTCCTACGGCAAACAGAATGCGGTCGCGTATCGTCTGGAGGGCTTGCCAAAGGACTTCCGACCGATCATTACGGTGGTGCCGGATCTTCATCATTCTTATTTTATCTCGCCGTTCTTCGAAGTGCAGGTTGGCCAGGGCCGATTGATCGCGTGCGGGCTCAACCTCGATGCCAACAACACAGGCGCGAGGCTTTTCCGTCGTACGTTATGGCGTTATGCCGCGTCGGAAGCGTTTAAGCCGAAGTGGAAGGTCGGCATGAATTGGTTTGAAAACATCTTTCTTTCGGGCAAAACAGTCGAAGCGGAGGAAGCCGTCAGGCTTGATGCCGATACGAAAGACATGATGAACAGAAACTGAAAGTTTCTCCTGCGCAGTCAGGCGGAACAGGCCGGAATCTTCAGTTTAGGAAAGCTTTACCTGTGTTGGGAGAGCCGTGCCTGTCACGGTTGTGCTCACGGAATGAATGAAAGGATAACATGAAAACGAATAGGATGATCGGTACGGTCGCTGCGGCCGCCGTGTTACAGTTGGCACTCTGCCTGACGGCACTGGCGGCGCAGACTTTCTCTTGGGACAAAAGCAATTGGGTGGCGTTTGACGACACCATCACCGCCACGGTGGAGTGTCCAGATCCCGCCGCGGCAGGGTGGGTGAAGGCCCATTTCGCCGAGTGGTACGGAGCGCATTCCCCGAAGGTGGCGGGAGGGACGACCGGTCTCGCCTTGCAGCCGGGCGACGAGGCGTATGCGGCGGAGGTGAGCGCGGATGGTGTGAAGATCAGCGCGCGTACCTTGGCTGGAACGCGGTGGGCCGCCTACACGTTGCGACAGATCGCGATCGCGAAACGCGGCACTGTCAGGACGGAGGGAATGCTTCTCCCGACATTAAAGATTTCCGACGCGCCGCATCTTTCGTTCCGTGCCATCCATCTCTGTTGGTTCCCGGAGGTGCGTCCGCAGCAGATTGAACGCGCCATCCGTCTCGCGGCGCTGATGAAGTTCAATTACGCGATCATCGAGCCGTGGGGGATGTACAAGAGCGAGAAACATCCTTGGTGGCCCTGGCCGCAGGCGAACATGACCAAGGTGGAGGTCAACCGTCTTGTCGCCATCGGAAAAGACATCGGCATCACACTTATTCCGCAGATTAACTGTTACGGTCATGCCTCTGCCGCGCGCGGCTGCACGATCAAACACAGCGCGCTCGACATCCATCCCGAATACGAACCGCTGTTCGAGCCGGGGGGATGGAACTGGTGCCTCTCGAATCCCGAGACGCAGCGCGTTCTGCGCGAGCTGATCGCCGAGATGCACGAGAACTTCGGCAATCCCCCTTATTTCCACATCGGTTGCGACGAAGCGGCTCGGCAGACCTGCCCGGAGTGCGTCAAGACGCCGAACGAAGAACTGGTGTTGAAGCACATCTCCGGGTTGGCGGAGTTCGTCAAGTCGCGGGGGGCGCGCGCGATGATGTGGCACGACATGCTGCTCGACCAGGCGGATTCCCGCTGGAAGGGTTTTACTGTATGCGGCACCAAGGAGACGGGGGCGATCCTCGACAAACTTCCCAAGGACATAATCATTTGCGATTGGCAGTATCAGGACACTGCTCAACATAAGAAAGGCCCATTGACCGATTGGCCTACGATGACCTACTTCAAGGAACATGGGTTCTCGGTCGCCTGCTGTCCGTGGGAGAATGACACGTCGATGAAGTCGATGGCGGACCATATCGTCAAGATCGGCGGATTCGGGTTCATCGAGACAACGTGGCATCATCTATTCGGACGCAATTGGCAGAAGATGTACACGGGTTCCGCATTCGCGGCGTGGGGGTCGCCCGTATCGCACGATGTCTCCTTCCAGCGTTCCCTGCGTCTGGTCGGACAGGACATGAAGGTGGACGACTACCTAGATACCGGCTTCCTGAACTATCAGGTCTCTCCCGGCTGGTGGGTAAACAATTAAGGTAAGGAAAGCGTTTCCCCGCGCCTTACCTACAAGTTAGCCTCCCCCCATTCCGCAGATGACGCTTGATTTTTCCGTTTTTTTAAGTTATCATTGTCGTTGTCTTTGAGTTGGGAAAGGGACTGATGAGGAACGATACCATCAAATCGGTTTTAGAGGCGCTGCGGGGGGCGCGCCTGGTGATGATTACCGGGCATGTGCGTCCGGACGGAGATGCCTTGGGTTGTGTTATCGCTTTGGCTCACCAGTTGAACCGGAACGGAATTTCGGCGGTTGGGGTGACCGCCGACAGGAATGGTTTCGGCGGTCCGGGGTTTTTGGAAGGTATCGAGGAACTGAAAACCCCGGAAGAGTGCGAGGGGATGGATTTCGATCTCGCGGTGGCGGTGGATTGCGCTTCGTCCGACCGGATTCCCAACCGGGTTCGGGAATTGTTTGACGCTTGCCCGCGGAAAATCTGCATTGACCATCACGCCACCAACACCCGTTTCGCCGACCTCAACCACGTGGAAGGCAATGCGTCGTCCACCGGCGAGATTATTTGGAAGCTGTTCCGTTCCGCCCGCTGGTCGCTCGACCGTATCGCCGCCGAGGCGTTGTGGGTGGCGGTGGTGACCGACACCGGGCGCTTTGCCTACGAATCCACCGCGCCGTCCACCTTGCGCTGCGGAGCCGATTTGATTTCCTGCGGCGTTCGTACCGCCTATATTAACGACCGGCTTTATTGCGCCTTTCCGCTTCCGGCGATCGAGCTGAAACGCCGCGCATACCAGACCCTCGATTTCACCGCCGACGGCGCCATTGCCACCATAACTCTTGAGGCGGCAGACTTTAAGGAGACCGGCGGCCACAAGGCGGATGTAGAAGATGTGGTGGATATCCCGCGCAGCGTAGCCGGCAACCGGGTGGCGATCTTTTTCTACGGCGCGGTTGGCAAACCCGAAACCCGGATCAGCATCCGCACCCGTGCACCATACAACGCTTCGGACCTTGCGGCGAGATTCGGCGGCGGCGGCCACAACCGCGCCGCCGGATGCACGATTGCCGCCGGTATGGCGGAGGCCAAAAACCTTTTCTTGAAGGGCCTGCAGCAGTGGCTCAAGGAGTACCAGTAATTCTTTCGTAAATCTGAGGAGTGCCTTATGAACGCCCGACCTGACCACAAACCGATGTTTCCGATATTTGCGGCTTTTTTTGCGACGCTGGTTGGCGGCGCGTTGTTGACGGGTTGCCCGAAATCCGCGCCGCAGAACGCCGAGAAAGAGGCGGCAGTTAACCAAGACCCGCCGCCGGATTACGTGGTGGCGATGGTCAACGATACTCCGCTCACCTGGGAAGAGATGGAACGCCGCGCGATGGGCTACATGAACCAGGACATTAAGCAGAACCACCTGATTATTCCATCCAATCGTTTAGAGGACGCCAAGGCGTTCTTCCGCAAGCGTTCGATAAGCGCTTTCGTTATGAAGACGCTCACAATGGATGAGGCCCGCAAGTCTTCCATCACCGTTACCGACCGCGACCGGGTGAAGGGGCTTAACTCGTTGGCGCAGACCCTCAAATCGCGTAATATGACCACCAACGATTTCTTCAACAACGGTCCGTTGACGCCGGAGCAGATGCACCGCGAATTTGAGGACGGGTTGGTTATCGACAAGCTGTTCGAACAGAAGGTCGGCATCTCCATCGGCATCCACAACGAAGAGATTGACAAGGTAATCGCCGAGATTCAGGCCACCAACGAGCAGAAGCGGGTCTTTATGGAGGATCTTCGGAAAAAGCTGGTGGAGGGCGCGAATTTCGAGGAGATGGCAAAAAAATATTCCGAGTGCCAGCGCAGCAAGGACAAAGGCGGCGACATAGGCGAGATTCGGCACGGCAACCTTACCTCCAAGGAGATGGATAAGCTGGCGTTTTCGATGCCGATCGGAGAGCTTAGCCCGGTGCTGCAATCCAATGCCGGTTTCCACATCATGAAGGTTACGGCCCGCACTCCGGCGGTCGCCGCCACCGATACCACGCCGGGGGCGCCTGAAACCGCACGGGTGTCCCACATTCTGATCCGGCAGGTACCGATCAACCGAAAAAAGATCATGGACACCATCCGTTCCAACAAATTTGCCGTCGCGAAGAAGGAGTATTACCAATCTCTGCTTAAGTCGGCCAAGGTTACCTGTTTCCTTTATCCGGACATGGTTTTTGAATAATACCAGCGGTGCACCTTTATTGCCATATCCCGTTTTGCGTCCGCAAATGCGCTTACTGCGGGTTTTATTCCGTGTATGCCCCGGCGGCAACGGTGGCGGGATTCCCGGAGTTGCTGTGCCGAGAATTTTCCTTGCGCAATCCAGACGGTGAGGCGCCGCGAACCTGGTACCTCGGCGGCGGGACCCCGACGTTGCTCGGTGCCGAGGGTTTGACCCGGATGGCGGAATTGTTCGCGCCGTTTTTCCCCGCCGCCGGTTTGGAGGAGTGGACAATCGAGGCTAATCCCGCCGACTGTTCGTCCGCCGTGATTGACGCCGCGTTAAAAGTCGGCGTTAACCGCATAAGTGTCGGGGTGCAGAGTTTTGATGATAGGCTTCTCGCCGATATGGGACGACGCCATACGGTCTCGGCTTCCCGTGACCTGCTGCGGCGGTTGCAGTCTGCCGGATTGGACAATTTCGGAATCGACCTCATCACTGGATTTCCCGGCGAAACCGATGAATCGTGGCTTTACACGATGGAGCAGGCTTTGGAGTGCGCACCAAAGCATATTTCGGTTTATGCGTTGTCGGTGGAACCGCACACCGTGCTGTCCCATCGCATTGGCAAAGGGTTGGTCATGGCTCTGGATGACGATCAGGTTATGAACCGGCTGAAAATAGCCGCCATCATGCTTGGCGAAGCGGGTTACCGCCGTTACGAGATTTCAAATTACGCTTTGCCGGGTTACGAGTGCCGGCATAATCTGGCCGTTTGGCACGGGGAGGATTATTTGGGGTTGGGTCCGGCCGCCGCGTCACGGTTCGGCGACCGCCGTTGGACTAATGCGCCCGACCTTAGAAAATACGGCGTGGCGTTGGCGTCCGGTGAAATTCCGCCCGCCCAATCCGACATCCGTTTGACCCCGGAAGAAGACGCGGTAGAGCGGACACTTTTCCGGTTTCGTTTGGGCGAGGGATTGGATTTAACGGCGGCGGCAGCCGCCTTTCCGGTTCTGACTGACCGCTTGCGGGCGTGGGACAAGGTTTTGAGAAAACTTTCCGCACACGGAATAACCGAATCGATACCCAACGGTTGGCGGTTGACCACGAGAGGTTTTGAGGTGTGCGATGCCGTTCTGGCCGAATTGAGTTAGAGGTTGTTCGGAAGTCAAGCCACGGGGTAGTGGAACAGGTCGTGGCCGTCCCAGTAACCGAAGGAACGGTCTTGTCCGGCTTTGGGAAGAGAGACGGAACCGGGATTGAAAATGGTGACCCCGCATTCTAGCCGCTTTTTCTCGGCGATATGGGTGTGCCCGTGCACAAGGATGGTTCCGGTGCCAACCGGCGGCAACCGGAACTCGTTCCACAAATGGCCGTGGGTTAAGAAAAACCGTTCGCCATCCGCATCCAATTCGGCATAGTCTCCCATGATCGGGAACTGCATCATCATTTGGTCAACCTCGGAGTCGCAATTGCCGCGAACCGCGATGATCCGGTCTTTATGGCGGTTCAGGATTTCGGCGACCTTGGGCGGGTCGTAGAAATTGGGTACGCCGTTGCGCGGACCGTGGGCGAGCAGGTCGCCCAACAGGACGATGCGGTCGTAGCCCAATTTGTCTCCTGCCGCCAACGCCGTTTCCAAGGTTGACGGGACACCGTGGATGTCGCTAATGAATAGTATTCTCATGGCGACCCTTAAAGAACCGCTTGCCGCCCCAAATCGAACGCCTTAAGGTTAAGGTCGATCAGTTTGGCCGGGATGCGCTGGCGCATCGCCTCCTGCCAAAGTTCGGTGCCGAACGGGGTGAGGGAGGACAAAGCCCCGGCGATGACCATGTTCATCGTGCGGGTGTTGCCCAGGCTCTCGGCCAGCTGCATGGCGTCGATTTTAAGCAGGTCGGGATACTCGGCGGCCAGTTTCCCGGAGAGGTCTTCCACCTCCGGCTGCTGTCCGCTGGAAACGGTGATCGGGGTGATGTACGTGTCGTTCATCAGCACTTTGCCGTTGGGTGCCAGCAGATGCCGCCAGCGGAGCGTTTCCAGCCGGTCAAAAGATACCAGCAGGTCGCTGGTTCCGTCCGGAATGATCGGCGAGTAAACCTTGTCGCCGAAGCGCACTTGACTGATCACGCTGCCGCCGCGCTGGGCCATGCCGTGAATCTCGCTCTTTTTAACGTCGCATCCCGCCAGCGTGGCGGTCTTGGCCAGAATATCGCTGGTAAGTAAGATGCCTTGTCCGCCGACGCCGACCAAAGAAACATTCATTGTCTTCATTTGCACAATCTCCAGTTAACGGATTTTTTTGATGGCGTCAAATTTGCACACTTGCGGGCACAACCCGCACCCCGCGCATTGGTTGGGGTCGATGCTGGATTTAAACCGCTTGCCGTCCGCCACCGCTTCGCCGCGGACAATCGCCGGACAACCCAGCTTGAAACAGGCTCCGCAGGCCTTGCATTTTTCGGTGTCCACCGCGTAGGTCCCGGCGCGGGTCAGTTTTGCCGCGATCCGGCACGGCCCGCCGGCGATGACGACCGCCGGTTCGTCGGAGTCCATCGCCTCTTTAAGTACCGCCTCAAGTTTCGGGAGGTCGTATGCGGAGACTTTTTCCACCCGCTTGTAGCCCATGCCGCGGGCGACTTCGGCGATATCGGTGACCGGGGCGGGATCGCCGGTGAGCGTCTTGCCGGAACCGGGGTTGTCCTGATGCCCGGTCATGCCGGTGATACGGTTGTCCAGCACCACGGTGGTGACCTTGCCGCCGTTATAGAGCACGTTGAGAATTCCGGTCATGCCGGAGTGGAAGAAGGTCGAGTCGCCCAGCACGGCGGCGATTCGTCCCTTGTGTCCGGCTTTCTCCATACCGAAAGCGTTGCCAATGCTGGCGCCCATGCAGATGGTGGTGTCCATCGCGTTGAGCGGTGGAAACGCGCCCAAGGTGTAGCACCCGATATCGCCGGTGACGGTCGCGCCCAGCTTGGCGAGGGTGTAGAATACTCCGCGGTGGCTGCATCCGGCGCACAGCACCGGCGGACGGGTGGGCAATCCCGCATCGGCGCGCTTAACCGCCGGAAGCTCTACATCTCCCAACAGTTCTTTGCGCAACGCGATTAATCGTGTGGGGTTCATTTCCAGCATGTTCAGTTCCGTCTCGTGGCGGACCAACTCCAGCCCCATGGCGAGCAGTTGCTCTTCCAGGAACGGGTCCAACTCTTCCACCACCAGCAGCTTGTCGACCGATTCGGCGAATTTACGAATCAGTTCGAACGGCAGCGGATTGGACAGGCCGAGTTTCAGCACGCTGAATTCCGGGAAAACTTCTTTGACGTATTGGTAACAAACGCCGGAGGTTACAATGCCGAGACGGCGGTCGCCGGGTTCGATGCGGTTGAACGGCGAAGTCTCGGCGAAAGTGCGCAACGCGGCGGTGCGTTCCTGGGCTTTCAGCCGCTGCCCGCGGGCGAACATCGGCACCGGAATGGTGCGGGAGATGTCTTTTACATACGGTTTAACAGGAGTGTTGCCGGGGCCGAAATCGTCGCCAACATCCACCACGGTGGAGGTGTGGGAAGTGCGCGTGGTCAGCCGGATAAAGCAGGGGGCGTGGAACTGCTCGGACACCTCGAACGCCGCCTGCACCATGTCGAACGCTTCCTGGCTGTCTGCCGGCTCGAAGAGCGGGGCGCGGGCGAATTTGGCAATGTTGCGGTTGTCCTGCTCGTTTTGCGAGCTGTGCATTCCGGGATCGTCGGCGGATACGATCACCAGTCCGCCGTTGGTTCCGACGTAGGTGTAGGTCATCAGCGGATCCATCGCCACGTTCAAACCGACGTGCTTCATGGCGGTGAGGGCGCGGGCGCCGGCGATTGACGCGCCGACCGCCACCTCCATTGCCACCTTTTCATTCACCGCCCATTCGCAGTTGATGGTGTCTTTGAATTTTGCGATATTCTCCAGAATCTCGGTGCTGGGGGTTCCGGGGTACGCCGACGCTACATGGCAACCCGCTTTGCAGGCCGCCCAGGCTACTGCCTCGTTGGCGGACAGTAATACTTTATGGCTCATGTTTTCTCCTTGTGAAATTGTGAAAGCCGTTCCGCGATTATACCAATTTGCGTTTGGCCAGGGTTTCATACGCCTCAACGTATTTCGCCCGCGTCTTGGCCACCACCTCGTCCGGCAGTTCCGGAGCGGGGGGCTGGTGGTTGAAATGCACGCTGTCCAGCCAGTCGCGCACGAACTGTTTGTCCAGCGAGGGCGGATTGCTCCCGACGGCGTAACTCTCCAGCGGCCAGAAGCGGCTCGAATCCGGGGTCAGCACTTCATCGGCGAGGATCAGCGAACCGTCGGCGTCCCGGCCGAATTCGAATTTGGTGTCGGCGATGATGATGCCGTGCTGCCGCGCATAGTCCGCAGCGCGGGTGTAGAGCGACAATGTGGCGTCGCGTAGCGCCGCCGCCGTGGCCGCGCCGACCAGCGCCTCGGTTTGGGCGTAATTGATCGCTTCGTCATGGTCGCCGATTGCCGCTTTGGTGGTTGGGGTGAACAGTACTTCGTCCAGCTTGGATGCGTTCTGGTAGCCCGCCCGCAGTTTTTGCCCGTTCACCGTTCCGCTCTTCTGGTACTCCTTCCAGCCGCTGCCGGTGAGATAGCCGCGGGCGATGCACTCCACCTCCACCATGTTCACCTTCTTGACCAGCATGGAACGTCCGCGCAAATCGTCCTTTACCGCCTTCAGTTCGGCCGGATACTCTTCGACGTCGGCGGTGATCAGGTGGTTTTTCACGCCCAGAAACTCCATCCAGAACAGCGACAGCTGGTTCAGTACTTTGCCTTTGTCCGGCACCCCGGACGGCAGAATCACGTCAAACGCGCTGATGCGGTCGGTCACCACCATCAGCAGTTTGTCGCCCAAATCGAAAACATCGCGCACTTTTCCGCTCTTGGCGGGGGGCAGCCCCGGAATCGCCGTCGCCAGCAAAGCGTGGTTTTTATCATACTTCATCGCAAATCTCCAGAAAAATCAACAAAACGGCGGGCATTCTACCACAAAGCCCGCCGTTTTCCAATGAAAAAACCGCATTCGCCGTCAAGTTACATTAAGGTGATGACAGTGCCGATTCGCTTGATGCGGCAGGTGTTTCCGTCTATTACCACGGCCGCCCAGCCGGACACCGAAACCCCGTCGGCGCCTTTCAGCGCCGGAATGCCGACAATCCTTCCGTCTGTCGCCTTTGCAAAGGTGAAGGAGTCGTTCAGGGCGGAGACAAACTCGATTGTCGCCTCGGAAAGATCGAGCGAACCCTGACCTTCAACAACGACTGCCGTTTTGCCCGGCATCGCTTTTAGCGTGCTCGCCGTTATGGCCACATCGCATTCGCCCGCGATGATGGTCAGCCCGTCTTCCCCGATCGTCACGTCGGAGAGGTTGTCCAATATGCTGCCGGATTTCGCGGCTTGCAGAACGCCGCCGTTAATCGCCACGGCGGCGGTGCCGCCGCTTCCGCTGTGGCTGATTTGCGTAGTGACGATTTTTCCTCCGTTGCTTAATATCACGCTCCCGCTGCCGTTAGCATCGTGTCCCACGCTTATTCCGCCGGATGCCGTAATCTCCGCCGCGCCGCAGATGTCAAGCGTCCCCGAGCCGGCCTCCCCGACCAGAAAACTGCCTTTGACGTTTGCCACCCCGCCGCTGATGCGGTAGCTGCCGGTAGCTCCGGCGTTATTGCCGATCGTCAGGTTGCCGTTTAGGCTGAGCCTGCCGCTGTTTTGGATAATCCTCCCCTCGCTTTTGGCGGCAACCCTTCCCGCCTCGATTGCCCCCGCCTCCACGATCCCGCCATCGATGTAGAGTTCTCCGAGGGAATTTTCGCCGTGGCCAATGTAAATATTGCTGCTCGTCGATAACGATCCGTCGCTGATGCGGTAACTGCCGTGTGCCCGTACGCCGATGAAGATGCCAGACGCAGGCTGCACATTTCCTCCAGTCTGGACAAAGGCGCTGGCGCGTTCCCGCCCGATCTGCAGATTGCCGGAGGAGTTGGCCAGCGTTCCGCCGCTGATGCTGTACAGCGTCGGGCCGAGGTCGAGATAGTCGCTGGTGCTGGGAGAGAACCTTATCGTTCCGGCGCGGTGGTAGTATTCGGCCGATTTTGTTTTCGCCGGCCCCAGGCAGGTGTCGGACAAAACGCCGTCCCCCTCCTTGGCCGTCATTACGGTTGCGTCGATGGTTGCTCCGACCCGTTGGGCCGTAGATCCCGAATCCTCGTAGAAGACTAGTTCTCCGGTTCCGGGTTCGCCGTTTACGGTGTTGACAATCAGGCCGTTGCCGGAAAGTCCTTTGATCCTCAATGAACAGCCGTGAAGGTTTATTGTTGAGCCGGCGGCGGTCTCAACCGTGTTCAATCCGCACCAGTCGTTGTCTTTGCCGAGGGTACAGTCGCCGAAAACGAGTGTGGAGTATTTAAGTTCCGAACCTTTGGGCATCTGGAAATCCAGATTTTCTCCGGACACGGTTACGGAGGTCGCCATAGTGGGGAGTTGGCCTTCTGCCAGATTGTCGCTCTGGTCGTAGCAGTTCCAGTTGGCGGGATTCCCCACGTCTCCGTCGTTTGCGAGACCGGTCCACTCCGCGCGCAACACGATGACATCAGCGTTCAGCGTGAGGAACGTTGTGGGGGCGGTCATGGTTTTGTAGTCGGCGGCCACCCGGTCGCCGGTCATCACGCCGTTGTACATGCGCACTTCGTCGAAAGTTCCCACAAAGCTTCGCGAGGCGGTCGTGCCGATACCCCCGATGGAGAAGAAGGTGCTGTGTCGCGGCGTGTTGACCGTTCCGGAATTTTTCGACACTCCGTTGTCGAAAAGCGTTGCGGAGGTGTTGTTGTAAACCAGTGTAAGATAGTGCCATCCGTCGGACAGATTCACCGACCAGCTCGGGGCCTTTGAGCTTCCGTTGCCGGTGGCTTTTAGTGTCGCGGCGTTCTCTCGCCAGAGTTCCCAGTAGGTGCGGTCGCTTGTGTTTGGGTGGCCGGCGAAGATTCGCGGGAAAGTGTCGGCCGTTGACATTTTGAACCAGCCGCTGACGGAGAATTGCGCTGGCTGGGTAATCAGGTTGGCATAGGAAGAGACCTTTAGGTTTGCGTTCTGCACGTTTTTCCTTCCGGCTCCGACCATGCCGTTCGCGTCACGGCTGATGTTTGCGGTGCCGCTGGTGATGTACGGCACGGCGGCTAGTCCGTTTGCCGCGGCGTCCGGCTCGGACTCCGTGCCGGTGGCGTTCATGTGCCACACCCCCGCAAACCCGTACCATGTGTTTTGGCCGGTGGTTTTCTTTTCCGCCGCATCACCCCAGTGCATCGTTATTTTGGTGTTCGTGCCGGACAGCTGCGGTATGCGTACCCACACAAAAGAACTCCCGGAGGTGTCCCAGGTGTCGATTTCATGCGGTATGACGTTGCCGTCGGCATCTTCAAACCAGAGGTCCGATCCGTCGGCAGCCGCCTCGGCATACGAGAAACCGTAGTCGTCGCCGTCCGAAAGTTTCACGAGCGCCTGAAAGTTGTTGATCGTTGTCTTGCCGGTATATCCAGACGCCACCAGCGTCGCTTCCTTGCCTTCGGCATCGGCTCCCATCGCCATGCCAAGCGCGACAGCAGAAATTAAACACCAAGTGTTCCGCATTTATTGTCTCCGCACACCATAACTCCGTGATGCGCCGTCACGGCATCACCACAAACTTTAAAACCAGAGGCAGTCGCAAAACCCGGTTGCGGCGAGAAGCTCGGCTCCCGTAACTGCGCAGATGTGTTGCAAGATGCGCATTTGGAGAGGAACGGGCTTCGTCCCGTTCTTGATTGCGTAGATTTTGCAACTTCCTCACTAGAAACGGCAAACCACCCACAAATGACATAAGATTGTAGCATATCGATTTGCACCGTACAAGCCGGAAATTATAAAAAATCGAATATTTGGCGCATCTGCGTAATTCACCGCCGTCCGTATAACACCGGGGGCGAGTGCGAGACCCGGCCGCGACGAAGCGCGGTTTTCCCGTAACCGCGCAACTGCCGTGCGACAGGGGCGTCCGGGGAGGGACGGGGTCTGTCCCGTCTGCAATCGCCTTAAAAAAAAAGGGGCGGCCGTTTCTGGCCGCCCCCGGTCAATGCCGCTATTGGATGATTATTATCAGTCCGCTGGGCTTGGTGTTCTTCAGCACCAGCCGGCTTGCCTCCACCGCAAGGTAGAAGTCCGCAGAATAGTCCGTCTCTCCGGCGGTGACCGTGACGGCGACATTTTCAACCACTCCGTCGGCAAGACCGCTCACCGCACCGGTGAGGAAGTAGGTCGAAACCTTCGGGCGCTCGTCAAAGGTCGCCTTTACGGCCTTGAGTCCGGTAAAGGTGTCGGCAGTCGCATTTTCGAAGGTTGCCCTTGCCAGCTCTTTGTTTGCTGCTCCGCCAGTCACTTCCCAGCAGTTGTAGTCGCCCGCGAAGGCGAACGAGCCCTTCAGCGTACCGGTGCCTTTGAGCGTGCCGTAGATCGGCATCGCCATCGTGCCGGCGGAGGTGAGCGCGGAACCCGCGCCCAGCTCCAGCTCCTTGTAGATTCCCGTGGGTTCAAGCGCCGCGATGTCGCCCAGCGTCGCCGCCAGCTTCAGGTTGGTCTCGTTCCACTGTTTTTCATCCTCGCCCGGCGCGATGTAGGAGAGCGTGTTGTAGTTGTTGTAGGTACCGTTCGGACCCCAGCCGCCGCTGCCGTCGCCCACGCGCACCTCCCAGCGGTGCCAGCCCGCCGCCAGTGTCTTGGTCGCGCTTGGCACGCCGGTCCACGGCGTGGTGTGTTTAATTAGCTGCTCGCCGTCCACGATCAGCATTTTGTAGTCGTCATAGAACATCTTGAAGGTCCATTCGCCCTCTTGCAATTCCTCGACCTTGAACCAGCCCTGGAAGCGGTTAACCTTAGAGGCGAAATATCCCAGCGTGTCCGCCGCCGCGTTGGAACCGTACTTGTGCATGTAGGCGACGGAATCGATGCACTTGATGTGCGACCAGTTTTCCGTGGTGTCCCAATTGGCGTTGCCTTTCTGCCAACTCCAAACGCAGGCGTTGGCTTTCGGGCGGATTTGTAGGGTGATACCGTCGCCCATGTCGGCGTTTGGCACGAACTTAGTGTAGTCTCCAGAGGTGGTGGAGGTGGATTCGCCGATGAGGAATCCGATCGACTTGCCGTCCGACCATGTGGCCTGCCCCGGCCCGATTCCGCCGGTACCGTCATACGATGATAGCGTGAAGGCGTGCCAACCTGCGGAGAGCTCGACCGTGCCGACCCCGGCGGCGGTCCAGCTCGCGCTCTTGAATACCTGCGTGCCGTCCACATCCAGGCGGATGTTGTCATCATAGTTACCCGCGAAGGTCCACTTGCCCGCCTTCTCCGGCGGCACGTAGAACTCGCCGCGCCCCGCGAAGGAGGTGTAGGTCCGGCGCGGATTTGAGCCGTAATGCTTGTGGATGAAGGTCCAGAAGTCGGACGCGATGAACGGATAGCTCCAGGCGGATGTCGCGATCTGGTCTTGCACGTTGCCCGCGATCGCGAAGGGGTAGTGGTCATCGGAGTACTTGGCCACCTGCGCGTTCACATTGTCGGCGAGGGCGAGTCCGCCGCCGAAGTAGGATGTCACGCGAAGGTCGTTGCCGCCGGTGTTCTCAATGGTGAGCGAACCGAGCATCGCGCCCTGCAGGCGCTCGTCGGTGCGCTGGCCCTGGAAGTTGACCGAACCCTTGATCGTCAGGTCGCTCGCGCCGGAAAGACCGTTGTTCCAGTTGATGTAATACTCGGCAAGGTCGAAGGTCACATGACCGCCCAACTTCTCGTAACCGAAGAAGATCGGGAAAGCCGCGTCGCCGCCCCAGGCGCCGGAGACATTGACGACCTCGCCATTTTGGAGGTCGAACCGCGTTACACCGGGCGTCCGAGCACCGCCGAAGCCGCTCGAACCCAGCTCCAGCCGCCCGCCTTCCATCAGGAACCAGTGCCGACCGGCACCGGCTTCCGTTCCGTTGGCATACGGGTGGTTGTAGGTGGAGTTGTTGTTACCTTGCTGGCGGTTCGCCCAGATGCCTTTGACCCGCAACAGGCCGCCTTCATGGAGATAGACCTCGCCGCGCGGGCAGTCGTAGGTGTCCCAGAGGATTGCGGGCAAGGCGTCAACCTCGCCGTAGATATCCATCCGATGGACGGACGGCACTGCCGGAGTCCCGCTCCAGTGTCCGTTCCGGAAGCTGTCAGAGGTTATGGTGACTTTAGCCCCCTGGTCGATAATCACCCGTCCCGCCGACGGTCCGGAGCCGTTGTTACCGGTCCAGAGCGCTTTGGTCGTCAAGTCGCTTCCCGCCTTGAGTTCCAATGTGCCGGAGCGGCTGGCATTGAGGCCGACGGAGAGGTTCTCGATCTCGCCCACGAGTTTCATGGCTACGCCATACTCGGCGTTGGTGTTCGTTCCGTAAGCATACGTGGTTCCCGCCGTCTGATGCAGGTTCACTGTGCCCTGAACGTCGAGGATGCCCGCCACCTGCGGACGGATGTCGAACGCGCCGCCGGTGACCGTGAAGTTCGCGGTTTCAAAGTTGGGCGACGTGTTGTTCAGGAAGAATCCGGATGACCCGCTCGCGTGTTCCAGCGTAAAGGTGTTCGCCGAGAAACCGCTGCCGATGTACAAGCCGCCGCCGGTCAGGATTGGCATGTTGGCGAAGGACATCGGTCCCGCGAGAACATGCGTTCCGCCCGTCGTCTCGATATCTCCTTGCGCGGTGATTCCGCCCTGGTAGTAGACGGTGTATTCGCCGTTCATCGTGAGTTTGCCGCCCGCCGCGACCGTCACCGGCCCTTTCAGGGTCGCCGTACCGTTCGCGGCGTTGATGGTTCCACCCTTATCAGTTACGAGGAACGGCACCGAGGCGGGATAGGTGCTGCTGTAGGCATGCAGGATACCGCCTTCGAAGGTGATGCCGTCGGGGATGTTGAACTGCGACTCGGTCATCGCTTCGGGACGGAACGTCGCGCCTTCCGCGATGGTCACCGCGCCAACGTTGATCGGCTGGCTGATAAGGCCGAAACCGTAGGGGTTGGTAGATTTGATGGTGAGCCGCTTGTCGGGACCGTAGATGCCGGGTTCCGCTGTGGCGTAGGTTCCGGAACGCAGACGCACCTCCATGCGGTGCGTGCCGCCGACCGTCGCGTCGTCCGCCAGCTCGATTCGCCGCAACTGCGAACCGTAGGGGTTGTCCTCGTTGGCCGTACCGCGCCCGTCAAGCGCGTCGTTGATGAGCGCACCGCGCCCGTCGGGACCGTCGCCGGAAAGGACGAAGACCTTGTGGTGGGTGAGTTCCTGGCGCGGGTCGGTATTGTTGCTCACGGTGGAAGTGTAGTTGATGTTGAGCTGTCCGCCGTCTTTAATCGTCACCTTCCCGCCGTCCGTGCCGCTGTCGGTGCCGAGGGTGTTTTCAGGGGCGTTCGCCCCCAACGCGACCTTCTGCCCGTCCTTGATGACGATGGGCTGGTCACCGAAACCCACGCCGTTGAGCATGACGGTGCCCGTGCCGCCCAGTGTGATCGTGTCCGTGCCGAGGAGCGTACCATCGCCGATAAGCGTATAGTCCTTCGCGCCGGTAACGTTCAGGGGCCCCATCGAGTGGGTTCCCGAAACGGTGATTTCGCCCGTTGCCGTATCGTTGCCGTCGAAGACGACGGGGATGTAACTCAAGAAGCCGCTCATCACGCCGCCGTCAAGCAGCCAGTTGGCACTGGTGGCGTTCCAGCCGAGGTCGGAGGCATCCGCAGGCCGCCACGTCTGGGCCGCGCTGGCGGCGGTGACGGCAAGCGTCATCGTCAGTTTGCCATCCGACACGGCGAATGTCGCCGCGACACCAGCCGCCGTCGTGGCGGATGCGGCGAACTGGTCGAGCGAGGTTATGCCGTTTGCGGCGGAAATGAGGGTATAGGTGCCGGGTTGGAGCGTTTCGGCATCCACCGTGACGGGAATCGTTGTCCCGGAGGGAATCGTGACCGAACCTGTTGTAGCGAGCGCGGGCGCGTCGGCGGTGATGTCCGAGAAGGCGACCGCTGCGCCGTCCGTGAAGACGAGGTTCTTGTCGCCGGAGACGGCCCCTCCAACATCAAACGTTGACGTGAGGGTGTAGGTGTTGGCGTCTGTCGCGGCCGCCGTCGGGTTCGCCCCCATCCACTTCGCGGCGAGGTACGCCTCGATGGCTTGGCGGTCGGCGTCAGGGAGTGCGAAATCGAAGGCGATGAACTCCGAGATGTCGCGTCCGCCGGAACGCGGGCCGGCGTTGTTGGCATCGCGCACGTCGCTGGTGAGGTAGTCGCTCTCCATGTTGTTCGACGTGTTGACGGTGGAATAGACGTGGCGATCCGTCGGCGGGATGGTGGAGACGGGGTTTTCCGCCTTTACGCCGTCGCAGTAGATGCTGCCGTTCTTGAAATAGACATTCGCGTTGTCGTAGGCGTAAGCCAGCGTGGTCGTGCGGTGGAAACGGTAGGCGCCGGAGTCACCCAGGAACCATGCGTTACCGTTCTGCTCGATGGCCATCACCCAGAAGACCGAACGCATTGTCGTCATCCGGGCGTATTTGAGGTCGATGCAACTGCCGGTTGTTCCCATGAGGAACGCCGGGACACCGGCGGATACGCCGAGCGTACCGTGGTAGCGCTGGTAGTTGGCGCTCGGGGAGTCGTAGTAGCTGGCGTCTCGCCCGCACGCAGAACGGTCCTTCCAGACGGCGACTTCACCCATCGTGTCGGTAAAGACGAAGTTCGCGGCGTCGGAGGCGTCGAGCCAGATGAGAGCCCGCTCTTGGATGAACGGCTCGATCCAGGCGTTGGCGTCATACGCGGCCACGCCGGTGATGGATACGGTGCCGTCCGCGAGGGCTGGCGCGACCGCCGTGCCGAGCGCGATGCCGTTGCGCATCGCCGTGGCGGAGAGTTTGGACACGTCAAAATCCGCGTCCGCGCCGGTGAACAGCGTCGCGGCGGTGTTGGCGGCGAGATTCTCCACGCCCACGAGCGTCGTGGCGGAGACGGACGAACCGGCCGCGAGCGCGACAGGCGTACCTGCCGCGATCTGGAGCGAGGCACCGTCGAAGGTGATCGGGAAGGCCGGGGCGGCGTCGCGTAGCGCGACGATGCCGGCACCCGTAAGGCTCACCGTCGCGGTTGCGGCGGTGATCTCAGGCAGGGTCTGCACGTTCGCATGGAAGGTTGTGGCCGTCGCTTTGTCGGCAACGAAGGTCAGTCCGGCTGCGGACGATTCGACGGAGAAGCTTGGCGTCACGCCGGTGAGGGCGACGATCGCGTCGGAGATGAAGATGAATTTGCCCTGATCCGTGCTGGGGCCGATCTCGACCACGGCGTTGTCGCAGGTTCCGGCGGCGTTGCCCTCTTCGGCCGTCGCCGCGACCTGCACGATGTTGCCCTTGCCGTTGGAGCTGCTGCCGTAGATGAAGCCGCCTTTGAAACAGGGGTGGGCGTTTTCGCAGCAGGCAATGTTCAACGTTCCGCCCGTGGTGCGCGCTTTAATTGGACTTTCGATGACGCTTTCGCCATCGGCGATGATGCGGCAGCCGTCGGCGTATAGGTCGATGCCGCCGTTTCCGTCGCCCACACCGATCATCCGTGCGCCGTCATGGAAATATACCCTGTCCGCCACATTGAATGATTGCCGGAACGTCTGGCAGTTGAAGGTGCCGTAGATGTGGAGTATGAAGCCGTTGGCGTAGTTGAACGCATCCGAGCGGTTGATGTTCAACTGCGCACCCGAACGGATGGTTACCGTGCCAGTGGCGGTCCGTGCGCCGAATTCGCAATACGCGGTGCCGCTCTCGATATCCAGGACGCCACCCTTCGCTACGGTTACGGTACCGTTGAGCCGGATGATTCCTCGCACTTTAACCGTGCCGTTTGAATTTACCGTTATCGCGCCACCCCAGCCGTTGCCAGAGCCGCCATCAATGGTTACGGTCTCGCCGTCACCGACGGTCAATGCCTCACCCCAGCCTTCGCTGTTTTGCGTGTAGGTGGTATCGGCAAACGCCGAACCAATGAAAAATGCCGCACATAAGACGGCAACCGCTACTGATTTCCCACTCATTGTAACGCACTCCTTGCTATGGTACTTACGTACTTTCTCCCCATACCGAATGCCATCGCCTGAAACCGAAAACATTCAGCACTTTTCAAACACATTATGATATAGTACCAAAAACCGGAGGGCCGCGCAATAAATTTTTAGGGGGGGGGGGGGGGGTAGTTTTAAGTCCTTTTATTTCAATAATTTACGCTTTAAATTTTCCGCCGCGGCGATTGCGGAACCGGATATGGCAAACAAAAGCCGCGGGCATCCTTTGCGGATGCCCGCGGCAGCGGGACAATCGTCAATAATCGCGGTTGGAAGACAACCGCCTGTCTATGCCTTTATTGCAGGATTATCATCAGTCCGCTGGGTTTGCTGTTCTTCAGCACCAGACAGCGGTTCTCCACCGCGAGATAGAAGTCTCCGGAGTAATCCTTCTCGCCGACGGTGACCGTGACGGCGACATCTTCGACCACCCCGTCGGCAATATCGCTCATCGCACCGGTGAGGAAGTAGGTCGAAACCTTCGGGCGTTCGTCGAATTCCGCCACCACGGCCTTAAGCCCGGCGAAGGTGTCGGCAGTCGCATTTTCGAAGGTCGCCCTTGCCAGCTCTCTGTTTGCGGCTCCGCCGGTCACTTCCCAGCGGTTGTAGTCGCCCGCGAAAGCGAACGAGCCCTTCAGCGTACCGGTGCCCTTCAGTGTGCCGTAGATCGGCATCGCCATCGTGCCGGCGGAGGTCAGCGCTGAGCCTTCGCCCAGTTCGAGATCCTTGTAGATGCCCGTGGGCTCCAGCACCGCGATGTCACCCAACGTCGCCGCGAGCTTCAGGTTCGTCTCGATAAACTGCTTCTCCGTCGGATCGTCCGGGGCGATGTAGCTGAGCGTCCAGTAGTTGTTCTTGTTATTGTTGGGCCCGTAACCGCCGGTGTTGTCGCCCACGCGCGCCTCCCAGCGGTGCCAGCCAGGCGTGAGCGTGACCTTGGCATTGGTGGGATCGCCCCAGCTGCCGACGTTGATCAACGTCACGCCGTCGATAACTAACATCTTGTAGTCGTCGTAGTGCATATCGAACGACCACTCGCCGCCTTGGTTGTCTTCGACCTTGAACCAGCCCTGGAACCTGTTGACCTTCTTATTGTTGAAATACCCCGTGGTGTCGGTTCCGTCGTTTCCGTGCCTGTGCATATATTCGACGGAATCAAGGCACTTGATATGGCTCCAGTTCTCCGTAGTGTTCCAGTTTTCGTTTCCGTTCTGCCAGCTCCACACACATACGTTGGCGCACGGACGGATCTCAAGCGTTGCGCCGTCACCCATGTCGGCTCCGGGCGCAAACTTGATGTACTGCGAAGAGTCGGTAGAGGTGATCTCGCTCGTCGCGAAGCCGAGCGACTTGCCGCTCGTCCAGGTCGCTTTGGCCGGGCCTACCCCGCCTGTAGCGTCGTATGCGGTGATGGTGAACTTGTGCCAGCCGGCCGCAAGTTCCACCGTGCCGATCCCGGCGCTCTCCCAATCCGTGCTCTTGAACACCTGCGCTCCGTCAACGTCGAACCGGATCGTATCGTCGTAGTTGCCCGCGAACGTCCATGTGCCCGCCTTGTCCTCCGGCACGTAGAACTCGCCGCGGCCCGCCGTGCAGGTGTAGGACTGGCGCAGATTTGAGTCGTAGTGGGTATGGATGTAGTTGAAGAAGTCTGCGGAGATGAAGGGATAGCTCCACGCCGTCGCCGCGATATTGTCGGAGTAGTCTTTTGCGTTGCTTCCGGAGTTCATCGCGCCCGCTACCGCGTAGGCGTAGCGGCTGTCGGAATACTTGGCTACCTGCGCGTTCACGCCGTCGGCGAGTTTCAGGCCTCCGCCGAAGCAGGAGACGTTACGGAAGTCGTTGCCGCCGGTATTCTCGACGGTGATCGATCCGATGTAGGCGCCCTGCAGGCAGTCGGCGGGCCGCCCGCCCTGGAAGTTGACCGAGCCCTTGACCGTCAGATCGCTCGCGCCGGAGAGGCCGGTGTTCCAGTTCACAAAGTACTTGTCCATGTCGAACGTCACCTTGCCGCCGGGCATCTCGTAGCCGAAGAATATCGGTGCGCCGTGGTTGCCGCCCCAAGCCCCGCTGACGTTCACGAAGTCGCCGTTCTGGATATCGACCTTCGTCACGCCGGGCGTCCACATTCCGTTGAAACCGGACGATCCCATCTCAAACCTGCCGCCCTCCATCACGAGCCAATGGCGGCCTTCCGCAGCCCCTACGCCGCTGCCGTATCCCCATCTATGCTCCAGGTGATTCAGCCAGACGCCTTTCGTCTTGAACACGCCGCCCTCGCGGATGTACAGCACGGAGCGCGGCGAATCGTATGCCGCGTAGGTGATGATGCCCGAAGCGTCAACCTCGCCGCCCACGTCCACCGTGTGCACGGACACGACAGCCGGGTTCTGGCTCCACCGCCCCATGTGGAATTCGCCGTTTACCGCCAGTTTCGCACCCTGGGCGATGACTATGCGTCCGTGTGCAGGACCTTTTCCGGAGGCCCCGCTCGTGCTGAGATGGAGATTCTTCACCGTCAGGTCAGAGCCTTCCTTGAGGCGGAGATCGCCGGCGTTATTGACCGTGTATCCAAGGCTCAACTGGGCGATGGAGCCGATCATCGTGAGCGCAAGACCGTATTCGGCGTTGTTTGTGGGGCCGTACACGTAGGTGGTGCCGGCGGACTGGTTCACGTTGATTACGCCCTGCACGTCCATCATGCCAGCCGCCTGCGGACGAATGTCAATCGCGCCGCCGGTGGACGTGATGTTGATCTCCTCGAACTGCGGCCCCGTGCCGCTTCCGGGCATGAAGCCGAACGAACCGCCCGTGTGCGTCACGTTGATCTTCTTGGCCTTCGACCCTTCCTTCAGGTAGAATCTGCCGGAGGTATGCGTAAGCGCAATGTCGGTCTGGGCGTCAAAGCCGTTAGCCAGATACGTGTTGCCGCCCGCCTGCTCAAAGACCGTTCCCGTGAACGGTCCCGCAAAGTTGCGCGTGCCACCCGTGGTCTTCACGTTTCCGGCAGATGTAAAGGCGCCGTTGAAGGTAAAGGTGTAGTCACCGCCCAAGGTAAGCAGGGCGCCATCGGCCACAGTGACAGGCCCGTTGATCGTCGTCGTGCTGTTCTCAGCGGAAAGCGTTCCGCCGTTCGCAGTCACGAAGAAAGGCACTGTCGCGGGATAGGTCGTCGCATAGCCGTGCAGTGTTCCGTTGTCGAGCGTGATGCCGCCGGGGGCGCTGATGGTCGCCGATTCGGGACGGAACACGCCGCCATCCGTGATCAATACGGATTCGACGTCGAGCGGCAGGCTGATGAGGCCGAAGTAGCCCGGGTTCTTCACCGTAAGCTTCTTGCCGGGGCCGAAGATGCCACCCTTAGCCGTCGCCGCAGTGCCGGAGCGGCCGCGCACGTCGAAGCGGTCGAGGCCGCCGATCGTAGCGTCGGCGGCAAGCTCGATGCGCCGGAAGGACGACGACCACGACGCGTTGTGCGTCTCGCGCCCGTCGAGCGCGTCGTTCACTATCGCGCCACGTCCGTCAGGCCCCGCGCCCGCGATTACGAACGTCTTCAGCTGCGTCGTCTCGAGGCGGATGTTCGCGTTATCGCCCGCCGTGTTAGTGCAGTTGAGGTTGAACTGCGCGCCGTCGAGGACTGTCACTTTGCCGCCGCCCGTACCGCTGTCGATGCCGAGCGAGTAGAGTCCCGCGTTCATGCCGAGCGTCACCTTGCCTTCGGCGATTTCGAACTCCTGCGCGTCGAAATTCGCGCCGTCCAGCGTGAGGTTGCCCGAACCCTTCTTCGTAACTTTGCCTAAGCCTCCAAGCGTACCATCGCCGGCGAGCGTGAGGTCATTGTCCGTGTTGATTGTCACATTGCCGATCGCCAGGTCTTCGTCCACCGTCACATTAGCGGCGGCCTCGTTGATACTGCCCTGGAAGACGGCGTTACCGTCAGCCGCGAACGGTGTCTTTCCTGCGACGCCTTCCACCGTCCATGCCGCGACGGTCGTTGACCATACGGCCTCATCTGCGTTCTCCGCCGCATACGTGAACGTCGTTCCCTGCGTGGCGGAAGAGCCTTCCGTCGTGAAGGCAAGGTCGCCAGAAGACGAGATAGAAAACGTTAGGTCATCGCGTCCGTCAACGGAGAACTTCGCGAGATCTGCCGCCGTAAGATTCGCGCCGGAGGTGAGTTCGTACACCCTTCCGAGTACGGGATCGCCCTCAATCATGATTTTTACGGTGCCGCTTGCGGGCGGGACGACCGGGCCAAGTCGGCCCTGCAGCTTTCCGCCGTCTAAGTGGAACAAGATTGTCGCGCCGTCGGCAGCGGTCACCGCGTTCGCGATGGTGGTTCTGTCGGGGTTAGAGAACTCGAGCGTGGCGCCGGAGGAGACGGTGATCGGAGCCGATCCCACGCCCCGCATATTTGCGAAAACAAGCGAGCCGCCGTTCACGGTCACGCCCTTCGTAAAGTTGCACCCGTGCGGCTTCATGACTAGTGCGCCATCACCCCTCTTGATGAGTGCGCCGCTACCGGTGGCGCCGCCGGTCCAGGTGATCGTGTGGCCCTGCGTGTCGAAGGTGGTATCGACATCGAGCGCGATGCCCCAGTCAACGAGATTGCCGGTGTTGATCGGGCCGAACACTTCAAAGTCCGCCGTGGCGTAGATTGTCTTGGGGCAGCCGTTGAAGTGGAAGGTGTAGTCCTTTACCTTGCAACCGAGACCCTGTGCGCCTATGTACAGGGTGGGGTTCTTCAGATAGACGTTGTAGTTACTGTACTTGTGAATGCCTTCAGCTTCGATGATACCGTTGTGGCTCTCGTCGCCGTCGAATCCGACGTGGGAGTTGTTTTTGTCGCCTTCGACACCGGCCTGCCAGATGCCCGCCTTGAAACGTCCCCATACGGAAATACGGGCGCGGTTTCCGGTTTCGCCGCCGATGAACTTGTCAAACTCCGCGTAGCCGCCATCCTCCACGCGCATGATTAGCCCGCTCGGATTGGTGTTGGCGGTGGCCACGGCGCTGGCCGTGCCGGTCACGAGCTTGCCATAGACTTTCGATCCGGATGGGACAAGCCAGGGGTTCGCAATCTTCGGGGAATTCCAGTCCTCGGTGAAATGAATCTCGCCGACGAGCGTGTGGGAGGCGGCGTTGTCGGTGGAGTCGGTGCTGGGTAACGTGGCCGTGGCGCCGCCCGCGAAGTTGGCGGCGGCGGTTGCAAAGTCCACAACGTATCCGCCGCTGAACTGCACGGGACAGTTGAACGTCGGCGCGGCGGCGGATGCGTTCGATACTTTAGTCACGGTGAGCGTGGCGGCGCCTCCGATGGTAACGGCACCCGCGCCGGTGAAAGAGATCGTGCCCACGGTCGCGGCGGAATCCATCGTGACGGAGATCGTCGCGTCGTTGTTGAATACGCACGTGTCATCAGCCGTGAAGGCGACGCTGTCTACCCCCCAGTTTGCGGCGGTGGAGAAATTGCTGTCCCCGCCCCCTGTCCAGGTGTATGTGGCCGCAGGGCATGACAGTGCCGCGACAGCGGCGGCTACTCCGACAAACGCTCGTAATTTCATCTTAAGCTCCTGATTCGTTGTGACGCAAAACCTGACTAAACACTTTTACCTACAGATTTAATATTATACCACTTTATCCAGCCGGGAGTCAACTTGTTGTATGATGTTTTTTGATTATTATTGAATCGGCGAAAAATCAGATTGATCTTTAACGTTTAGCCGCGAGGAACGCAACGTGCTCAAAGGGAATAAAGAGTTTCCCTCTTTTGCGTTCCTTGCTGCTGGAACCAAACTCTTTTATTGACGCATCAATATTATGTGTTCGGGGGCTACCCAGCAGGTTGCAGAGGTGCCTTCGGGCAGGGTGTCGGTTTGCGGATTGATTTCGAAAGCCTTAAGTTCCAAGGGGGCGAAGCCGTTTTTTGCCGCCACCAGCAAAGTCCGCTGGGCAATTTCACCCAGATAAATATGTCCTTTCACCGTGGATTCAATTCGGTTAGGCGCTCCCGGCGGAGGCGGATCGAACCGGACCGTTTCGGGGCGGATGCACAAGGTCACCCGGTCGCCGGGATTGAATTTAATGCCATGCCGGACAGCGGTGAAAGTGCCGTATGGGGTGTCGATTTCCAACGCCGGGCCGTTGGCGGCAGCCGCCACGCCATCGATGAAATTCCCTTCGCCGATGAACCCGGCCACAAAACGGTTGGCCGGGTTGCGGTATACCTCGGCGGGGGTGCCGATCTGCTCCACCGTGCCGGAACGCATTACCGCCAGCCGGTCGGCGATGGAGAGCGCCTCTTTCTGGTCGTGGGTGACGTAGATGGCGGTGAGACCGGAATCCTTGCAGATACGCCGGATGTCGGTCCGCATTTCCAGCCGCAGTTTCGCGTCCAGGTTCGACAACGGCTCGTCGAGCAGCAGACATTGGGGTTTGATGACCAACGCGCGGGCCAGCGCGACGCGCTGTTGCTGGCCGCCCGAAAGCTGGTTCGGACGCTGTTTCGCCCGGTCGGCCAGATGAACCAGTTCCAGCGCCTCCATCACCCGTTGATGCCGTTCGGTTTTTCCGACCTTGCGCATTTCCAGACCGAATGCCACGTTTTCCTCCAGCGTCATGTGCGGCCAAAGCGCGTAGCTTTGGAACATCATGCCGGTGTCGCGGCGGTGCGGCGGCAATTTGGTGATGTCCCGTTCCCCGATGCTGATGTTTCCCGAATCCGGGGTGTAGAATCCTGCGATGCTCCGCAATAATGTGGTTTTTCCGCATCCGCTGGGGCCGAGCAGGAAGAACAGCTCGCCGGGACGGATGTCGATGGAGACGTCGTTAAGCGCCTTGAACGAGCCGAAAGTCTTTACCACATGTGAGATTTCAACAGGAACCGGCATGCAGACCTCCTTTGCGTCATTCCGCGAAAAGCGGGGTGCTGAAATACCGTTCCGCAGTGTCGGGCAGCACGGTGACCACGGTTTTGCCTGGACCGAGCTTGCGCGCAAGCTTCAGCGCGGCGGCGACGTTGGTGCCGGACGAGATGCCCACCATCAGCCCCTCCTTGCGGGCCAGATCGCGGGCGGTCTGAATGGCCTCGTCGTCGGTTACGATATAGATTTCGCTGTAAATCTTCCGGTTCAGGTTGTCCGGGATCAGACCGTCCCCGATCCCCATCTGCAGGTGGGTGCCGACCGTTCCGCCGGCCAAAATCGCGGCATTCTGCGGTTCGACCGCCCAAATCTCGATGTCGGGATTCTGTGCCTTTAGAACCTCGCCGATGCCGGAAAGCGTGCCGCCGGTACCGATGCCGGAACAGAAGCCGTGGATCGGTCCGGCGACCTGTTCCATGATTTCCAGCGCGGTGTGGTGTTTGTGCACCTCCGGGTTGGCGGGGTTCGAGAATTGCTGCGGCACAAAAACCCTAGGATCGTCGCGGGCCATTTTCTCCGCCGTTTCCACGCAAGTCTTGATGCAGTCGCCGATGTTTCCGGCATCGTGGATCAGCACCACTTCGGCACCGTAGTGGCGCATCAGTTTGCGGCGTTCCTCGCTCACTGAATCGGGCATGATGATCACGGTGCGGTAGCCGCGGACCGCGCCCACCAGTGCCAGACCGATTCCCTGGTTGCCGCTGGTCGGCTCCACGATAATCGAGTCCGGCCCGATCAATCCGCGCCGTTCTGCGTCCTCGATCATGTTCAGCGCGGTGCGGGTCTTGATTGATCCGCCCACGTTCAACCCTTCAAATTTGACCAACACCTCGGCCGAACCGGGCAAAAGCATCCGGTGCAACCGCACCATCGGGGTGTGGCCTACCGCCTCCAAAACCGTATCATAAACCATTGTTGTCACCTGTTAGCGTTAATCGTCAAAAGCCAAAAACCGCAATCACCTTATGAGGATGGTGAAATTACGGCAACGGCGGCAACCGCCGTTGGTTTACCGTGTCCCAGCGGACACTTGCTCCGGAGGACGAGGTGACGGTCAACGCCCCCGTCGTCTCGTCCAAGGCAAATGTGACCGTGTCGCCAATGGGGAACGAAACTATCCTTGAGTGGTGGTCGAACAGAATCTGTTGCCCGTTTTCCTCCAGCCGGTTTACCCTTAGGTTTATTCCTCGTCCTCTTGGAATATAGTCGTTACTGTACACGCGCGTTCCCGATTCAATCGATCTGGTTGAAAACTTGACGGGACAAAGCGGTGAACGCGCCCATTCGTTCGTGCCCATTAATACAACCGCCCGCATTTGATTCGTGCCCAGTGGCGACATATCGAACAGTGGTTCCTCGCCAAAATCCCAAACTAGCTTTTCGCCTGGCGACAACATAACAATGTCGCCGCGTGTACTGTTGTTGATGTAATAGAGCGAGGCATCATTCTTTCTGGGCAAAACCCCCATTGCGGTAAATCGCTGAGTTTCGTTCTCATTCTCTAGTTCAAAATACAATTGCGCACGAAACGCCCAATATCCACCAGCGAACATCCGATAGGCCCGTTGTGTTCCGTTGGAAATGGTAACTGAGAATGGATAGTAATCTTCGTCGAAATAAACCGTGTTCGTCGGCACCGTCATCCGCACTTCCACCTCTCCGGCGAAAACTGCCGTCACCAATGCTATAAACGCAATAAAACCAATCCTCATTCTTGACCTCCTTCCGGCGCGACTGATGCCCGCGTTCGAAAATTGATTTTCTCAATCTCCGCTTGTGCCCCCTGTACATGGGAAAGCCCGTGGTTGTACGGGAAGTTATGTCCCATCAAAGCTTCAGAATTGTTTTTGAGATGGTTTCCTGCCCAATTCTCATCATTTTGTTCTCTGACCAAAAGATGCATCAATTCATGCGCTATGGCCCATTGCAACCGATTGATAAACTCCGCCTTGGTGTAATGGCGATTAAGCGAAGTGGCCGGTCCTTCCTCAGCGATTGACACCATCGCGACCACGGCACCTGATTCCCGATAGTTTACCGTCGAACTGAATTCCGAAAACGCATTTTCATTAACTACTCTTGTATTATATATAATTTGGTTTTGAATTTTATTTGGAACAATCTCTAACAATCGATCAATCAACGCAAGCTTCACGAATTTTTCTAGTGAAGGGTGCCGTTGGGACGGGAAAAACTTGTGGGCAAATAATAGTGTGTTGTGCGTAAAGATATTGTCATATGAGATGCCTTCAAGCATTTTACCTTTGAATCGAACATCTCGCATGACAAAACCGTCACCGATAAATGGTAGTACATTGTGACATGACGAATTATATATTTCCCCGTGATAACGGTAGGCGTGTTCAACCGAAAGTAATCCGTCAAGGCTTTGCAGGGGCGGCCCATCAAAAGAGAATGGCGTGAAGACCCAGTACATGCGGAACCCCAAGCCCCGTTCCGGATCGGCGAAAAACGCGCAAACCGGGTTAAGGATATCCTCTTTCAGATTGATTTCAGAAAGGGTGAAGTTTGGGTTGACGATGGATGTCCCCTCAATCCCGGGGATGACCTCCACCTGGACCAGCAGTTCCTTGGCGGCGAACGAAAGCCGGGTATGCCCCGTATTCGGGCCGTCAAAGAAAAAGCCCCGGTATTCGTCAAGGGTCGTCAATCCGTCTCCCGGCGCGGCGTGGCTGAATTCGCCGTTTGTCCTGAGCCTACCCAGCATTGCGGGTTCGGTGTCTGGATGGGTGCCCGCGGGCGGGTCTCCGAGTACTGCGGCAACGGAGAGTGCCACGGCACACAGCGCTACAAGGGATGCGAGTGCCGGACCAGGCAGAAGCATCCGGTGCAGCCGCACCATCGTGGTGTGGCCTACCGCCACCAAAGCCGTATCACAAACCATTGTTGTCGCCTGTTAGAGTTAATCGTCAAAAGCCAAAACGGGTAATCCCCCCATCGCGGTCACGGCAACGGCGGCAGCCGCCGTTGGTTTACCGTGTCCCAGCGGACGCTCGCCCCGGATGACGAGGTGACGGTCAGAGCCCCCGTCGTCTCGTCCAAAGAGAATGTGACCGTCTCCCCTACGGGGAATGAGACGATCCGCGAGTGGTGGTCGAAGAAAATCTGCTGCCCGTCCTCCTCCAACCGGTTCACATTCAGCCGGCGTTCCTGACCGTTCAAGATATAGTCCCTACTATATACGAGTGTTCCCGAAGCGATCTTTCGTGTTGAAAACCGGACTTGGCAAAGCGGCGAACGTACCCACTCGTTAGTTCCAATCAAGACGACGGCCCGCATTTGGTTTGTTCCGAGCGGCGACATATCGAACAAGGGTATGCCGCCGAAGTCCCACACTAGCGATTCCCCCGGTGGTAACGACATGATGTCACATAAAGAATAAATACAGTTCAAAGCTGCATCGGTTTTTTTAGGAAAAATACCCATCGAGGTAAATCGTTGCGTCTCACGCTCATCCCCAAGCTCAAAAAACAGTTGTGCACGAAACGCCATAAATCCACTCGCAAACAAGCGGTAAGTTCGCTGTGTATCATTGGAAACGGCAACAATAAATGGATAATCCTCTTCGTCGTAATAGACAGTGTTCGTCGGGACGGTCATGTTCACTTCCACCTCTCCGGCGAAAACTGCCGTCACCAATGCTATAAACGCAATAAAACCAATCCTCATTCTCGACCTCCTTCCGGCGCGACTGATGCCCGGGTCCAGAAGATGCATAGTTAGTGCTGTCTCGTCACCCATAGCTCGTCGCTCTATATTTCCCATTACCCATAACCTTTACAACGGCGGCAGCCGCCGTTGGTTTAACGTGCTTCAGCGCACTACTCATTG
>JAFTCL010000064.1 GCA_017454745.1 Kiritimatiellia bacterium | reverse complement strand
TCCCACACGATGGAGTTGTAGATGTAGCCGCCGCGAACGCCCGCCCCCGTCGCCGCCGTGTTGCCGACAATCGTGCAGTTCCGCACCGAGTACGACGACGAGTCCGAGTACGCGCCGCCGCCGTTGCCGCTGGCGGAGTTCCCGACGAACAGGCTGTTGTAGGAGTTGCACCGGTACGTGCCCCCGCCGTTCGTCGCGCGGTTGTCCCTGAGGACGCAGCGATAGAGCGAGCTTTCGTGCGCCCCGCCTCCTGACCCGCCGATGTTGTTGAATAGTTCGCAATCGTTTGCTGTCACTCCAGCCACGCCACCACCATAACTGGCTGAATTATCACAAATCACAACATAGTTCATCGTCCCGTTATATGCACCACCACCTTGCTGTGCTACATTCAACTCGAGAGTTGTTCGGTTTACTGTAGAGTTGAACGTTCCACCACCATAGCGAATGGCAATATTATCTGAAACCGCACCATCATACAGAGTTGCATTGTACACGCCCCCACCATCTTGCCTCGCCGTATTGCTCGAAATGGAGGAGCGATATATTGTTCCACCGTATATGCCACC
Source organism: Kiritimatiellia bacterium (assembly GCA_017454745.1). Classification (GTDB taxonomy): domain Bacteria; phylum Verrucomicrobiota; class Kiritimatiellia; order RFP12; family UBA1067; genus UBA1200. The sequence goes on along the minus strand of JAFTCL010000064.1, from coordinate 19,490 downwards.
ACCATTTGACGACGCAAAGTTATCAGAGACCTCACCATCGTAAAAATATGCATTATGTGCGCCACCGCCATTTACGGCGTCGTTTCCTTTAACAACTGTTCGATAAAATGTGCCACCGCTTGTACCACCACCATAGCCAGCAGAAACGTTATCGTAAATTTCACAGTCATAATGTGTTCCATTATGAACCGCACCGCCATAGGAGTTAGTTGGGCCGGACACGCTGTTCTGCTCATATACGCACTCATAACTTGTACCATAGCTTGCGCCGCCGCCATATCCCGCCATCAATCCAACCGCACTATTGCCGTAATACGAGCAATTGCGCTGCACACCGTAGCAAGAGCCTCCGCCGTAGCTGTAATTGGCACCTGACGCAACATTGTTGCTGTAGCAACAATCAATCAACGTGCCGCCATACGAGCCGCCGCCGACAGTAGCATTGCCATTGATCAGCGTGAATCCGACCAATGTCGTGTTTGTCTGCAAGTTGTAGTTGCCCGCGCTCTCGGTCAAGAGCGTTGCACAACGATTCGTACCGCCACCGTCAATGACTGTTGCCGCTACGCCATCTTTAGACTCAATCTCCACAACTTTGTCGGATGTAACGATAGGCTCGTACACACCATTGGCAACCCAAATCTTTTCGCCATCTACCGCGCAATCAACTGCGGCCTGAATCGTTTTCTTTGCAGCAGTCCACGAAAAACCATCGTTCTTGTCATCGCCCTTCTTGGTGTCAACATAAAAAATGTAATACTTGAAATAGGCTGTCAGGAAAATGTCGGATGTGATATCCGTCAAGTTCACGGCCCCGCCGGTGAACACCCTGCCGTCGCTCGCCTCAAAACGGTCGATTGGACGTATTGATTCATCTGCCGTGATCGTCAAGGAAGAATGCGGTTCCAAAAGTTCAAACGACACGTCAAGCGAGCCGTGCCCAATCGTGCGTGTCATCACAAGGCAAGCATTTGTCACGCCCTCAACCGCCCCCATATCCACATGCGAACCTTGAACGCGCTCATTGCCGAAGAAATCTGAAGTCCCGACAACGGACATAAACGCATTTGTCGTATCATTGTATTCGCATTCGGCCTCTTCGCCATCGTCAAGCCCGGCATTGAGGCACGGCGAATCGTCAGAAAGCAAGAATCCACCGAACTCCGCGCCGCGCAAGCGTGGATTGGATGCTATATTCCCATCGCCGGGCAACAACGGCGTTGTGCAACTGTAAACTCCGTATGCCTGATAGTGATTTAAGGATGTCGCTGCCGTATTGGCCCAAACGATACAGTTCACAAGTGTACCTTCAGAAACACCGCCACCAGATTGCACAGCGCTATTCCCAACGACCGTGCAGTTGTACAGTTCCGAACACCCTGCACCGCCTCCGTAAGTCGCAGCAGAATTACCTTGTACGACACAATCGTAGGCGGTGGATTCGCAAACCCCGCCGCCGTATGATTCTCTCGCCTCATTTCCGCTGACAAGACAGCGGTTAAGGATCGACATATAAGCGCCTCCGCCATATCCCGCCACATTGTTCCGCAACTGGCAGTCTTCCAGAACGGAATAACTCACACCGCCACCACATTCGATCGCACGGTTGCCCTCGATTATGCAGTTCTTCAGCGTTCCGCCACACGCACCGCCACCATACGAAGCGACCCCATTTCGCAAAGTAAATCCAACAAGTATCGTGTTTGTCTGGGACGAATCGCTTCCGAGACAGGCGCATCTGTTTGTTCCGCCGCCATCTATTATCGTATCGTCAGCATCGCCAAAGGCTATTAATTTAATGTTCGTATTCTCTGTAGAAAATGGCGCGTAAGTACCTTCCTTTACGACTATGGTATGACTACTGCCCGCCGCCATAACTGCCTGTGCAATCGAACTGTAAGCGGTATCCCATGAACGACCGTCATTCAAGTCTGAACCACTCTCGCTATCAACAAAACACCTAGCCGGATGCCAAATAATATTTGTCAAACTTGTGGTATCAGCATAAACAGGTGATTCCCCAGAAATGTCGGGACAAACTGAAAGACATGCGATTTTGTACGGCGCACCTTCATCCACTCCTGAAATGTCACGACAAGCAATGGAAATCATGTTTGTTATAACGCCTATCACAGAAACATCATTTGTACTGGAAACACGAGCCGCAAAATCACCATTCCTGTCGACGAGGACAACTTCTGTGATGACGCGTCCAGCGCGTATAACATCGTAATAATACTCCAACGTCAACTTGTCGTAATCCGACACCTCGGTCAACTTTGCAACATCACATGACCGTACCGATGAAGCACCAAAATCTAATGCTGTATATGTGTCGCTCGTCACATTGGGCCTATATGTCGTCCCACATGTACGGTCGCCCTGCGGCAGCAGTTCAATGGATTCGAATCGATAGGGGCCATCTACTTCCGAAGAGGCTATGACAGAAGCAGGAATGGTCAGTTCAATCTGATTGACTCCGTTTGTCACATATATAGGGGTGTTTATGCTTGCAGCCAATGCCGAATTCGTCCCCGTCAACACCGCCTCGACATCGTAGCCTATTGTCGCATCAGTACCGTTCGTCACATCAAATACGAATCTAAGCGACGACAACTTCCCGTCGGTCGTCATTGACGGCTCAATGAATCTCCCGCTATTCAGATCAACTGCAATACAGGCATTTGACGGCACGAAGTCGGAACTATCATAAACCGCTGACAATTCTGCTCCCGTTGCGTTAACATCTATCAATTCGTCATTTTGCCATAACTTCACGTTCTTGACAGCGCAAATGCCGCCTATGCCGTTCTGATAGATGGCTTTGTTTGAAAACGCCAGCCTGAACGTATTCGTCCCCACCGTGCAAAGGTTGGACACAGATGCATACGCCACAAGTTCATCATTGGTGCTGACCAACTCTGCCGAAACCAGATAGGCATCCGCGATATTGATCTTGGTCGAAACAGTAGCAACTACACCTGTCTCTGACTGTTCGTTTATAATCGCATTAAGGATATATCCCTTATTGCACAGCAACTCGTCCTTGTCTACTTCAATCGGCTCTACAACAAAATCACAAAAATTGCCGAGGACATTATTAGTGCTGTAATTGTTGTCAATCGTTATGGAGACCTTGCCAAGTGTCAATGATCCTCCATTGTAATTGTCGAATATTTCTTTTGCGTCAAAGAACAACTCAATTGAATCCGACTCCCTGTCACCAAAAGAGATGGCGGTTGCCACGACATTACTTTGGACATCGATCAGGTAACCACTGAAATTGACATGTTCATCCCCTTGAATCGAAACACCAATAGTATAAACAATACCGGTTACACTACATTCATTTGAAACTTTATGACAAGAAACACCTGTAAGTGTAATGTACAAATTAGTATTTGCTGTAGAGTCGCTTTCCCCAAGATTTTCTAATGCGTTCGGGGATACTGATAGAAGCTTCGCACTTGGCGTTGACGTTACTCCGCCGCGGTTGACAATAGTAGGGAATCCTCCAGACCGTTCGCCAGGATACGCCCAATCATTGTCAGGATTGACATTCCACATCCCATTGCGCCCTGCAACTCTTGATACAAGCTCATCGTCTCCATACCCACCATACCCCCAATATTTAAGTTGACTCCGTAACCCGTGTGTATCAGGGCTATTAGTACTAAACCCAAATCCTGGTTTCACGCCAAGTTCTCTTCCCCAATAGTCACAATTCTTACCATCAACCACTTTATATTCCTCATCATCATCTACTATAGAGTCACATAGAAAACGTTGGCTTGCGATCTTCTTGTACTTCCCTCCATCATCTTTTTCACACATGGCCCCCCCCCCGCCATCAATAACACAATGGTCATTACTGAAGTCACTATCCACACTGCTTCTAATTGTTTCTGGGGAATTCCAGAAAAACCAAAGCCACTCGTTGTCGCCCGGAAGTCGCTTCCTCACTTCTTCATAATAACGTCGACTCGTTTTCGTATGTTGTAACTCATGTGCAATCGTTTCCGCTACAGCATAAATACCAGAGACGGGACGTTCCCTCCCCGTCTTATCTACCATTATGCCAAATTCCCTCTCTGAAACATCCCATAAAGGATTAGCAATTACATAAAGCGCTTCTTCATCCGCTGCCGCTTCATCAATATATATATCAGAGTCATACGGGCTAGTTTTTTTAGTGAAGCTTTCTCCACGCATTTTCGACGATTTAGGCTTCCCCCTATACCTAATGATTGTTTTATCTAGTCCAGGCTTAGCTAGTCCTGGCACAGCACCGTCTTTTTTCCAAAATGTGTACCAATTAGGCACTTTAACTTCTGGCATGTTTACGTCGAACTTATTCTTCCTTTCGTCCCATCCTTCTTCTATTTCGCCGTTGTCCGTGCCATCTCTGTCGAAGTACACATTTTTTGGAAAAGCATTTTTAGCTTTAATTTGACTGTCGTCTAAAACCGTATTCGGCAAACACTTCACTTCCCATCGATATTCACCGTACATTCCTTTGCCACATCTAAGTGGAGCCGTAAGTTGTGTATAATTTGGCTGAGGCAAGATTTGGGTATCTTCAGGTATCTCTACGACTGCTGGGAACCCTTCATCATCTGAAAGGTTCACACCTTCCATGATGACCGACTTCGTTAGCCAAATGATTCTATGTTTCCGTCTACCATAGTCGGGCTTTCCTACCGGCGTTCCGATTAATTCAACACGCCGTATTGGCTCAGGCTGTGTGTTCATTGTGTAAATATTACAAGTCAAAACTTTACCAGCCACAAGTACATTATCTTCACCGCTCGTCCCTTTGTTTTTTGGACTTTCTGAACCTGTCAAGAAAAATAAAAATTTCGGATCTTCTTTTGTTGCGATACGTTTTCCAACGGCTTGCTCGCTCGCCACACCACTTTCAGACACAACTCGGTAGTAGTAATTCACATTCGGCAAACGTGTCGTATCGGAAAATTGCTGACCTCCGATGGGTTTATTTTGGTTGATACGTTCAAAAGGATCTTTTTCGTTCTTGCGTCGCTCTATAAAAAACCTTGCTCCAGACAATCTCGAATTGACATCCCATGACAAGTTGATTCTGTCATCAAGGTTGGTGGTTGCCTGAAGATTGATATAATTTCCTAGCCGCATCTTCAGCCCTTTCCAGTATCCGTTTTCATCTATTACCGCCTCCCACTCCTCTGCATGTGCATCGGTATAGGTGCCGATTGCATCGTTCATGACACCACTAAACGCATAAGATCCAACGCTTGGCGGCGCACCGGAAAATGCAAAAGTAGCTACCTGAGTGCATCCCGAAAATGCCGATGTTCCAATTGATGTAAGGTTCTCGCCAAATTGCACTGTGGTCAGTCCCGTGCAGCTGTAGAATGCATCTGAGCCAATGGACTGTACAAGCGGCAGTTCGAGGTCGCCGCCAAGGTTCGTACAACCACTAAAGGCAGTATAACCGATGTTTGTTACCGCCGAAAGGCTCGGAATCTCAATTAGGCTCGTACAACCACCAAAGGCGTAATCATCGACGTTCACAATAGTTCCCGACGACGTAACCCGCTCCAACTGCGACAACGATGAAGCGAAATATTTAGGTATTACCGTTATGCTGCGTCCAAGAGATACGCTCTTCAGGCTTTTACATCCGTTTAATGGCGTAGGTTCCCCAATATAATATCCGCGTTGTATTCCAATAATCCCATCACCAAACACTACGCTCTCAAGATTAGAGCATCCACAAAAAAGTGCCGATGGAATAATTATTCCATCGCAATCCACGACCGCTGTCTTGAGTCCTGTGCAATTTGCAAAAGCCCACCCACCAAGATAGCTTACAGAACGTGGTATGTGTATATTCACAGATTTCAAGCTGGAGCAGCCATTGAACGCCATATAACCGATCATCGTAATACCAGATAATGACGGTATGTTTTCAAGGTTTGTGCAACTTAAAAAAGTGTAGCCACCTATTTCCTTAACTCCAGATGGCCACGACACCGAAGTGAGCGTTTCTTTGTTAGCAAATACACTAGAATAAGAACCATATAGCGACCAATTAACACTCGTTATCCCTGTAACATGAATAGTGTGGTAGTGCGTCCTCAAATCGCCATCACTATCGTAGTATTTTTCCTCGGCAATGAAACTCGATGGAACCGTCACTTCCGAATCTGTGCCAGTATATTTGATCAACGACCCTTTTTTCGTTGTCAAATCAAATGTGAACGTAAAATCGCCATCATATACACAGTTGCCTTCCGTTCGCGCACCAAAACAAAGAACAGGGCAGACAAGCAGCAGCATAAATGCTCTCAATACTTTCATCATCATTTTGTTCCTAAATGAATTGCAAAAAACAATAGCGAAAAACCTCTCTTCGCATCTCTGGAGAGGCTGTAGGATTGCCCGAACGGAAATACAAAGAGAGGCAAACGCAACTGCGTTTCCTCTGCAGAGTATCATCCGTTCTGAAACTTCCTACATTTCTCCAGATGATTGCTTGGCAGCATTGTTTGTTCGGGGGTGGAGAGGAATGTCAGATTCCATGCGTTGCTTGACACGCCCAATCAGTTCCCGGACTTAGTTGTCTCCAACCGGGACAAACACACCCCAAATTGAAAACGTTATTATGATATCAGATTGCACACACCCTTTTCAAGGGTGAAAATTTACTTTGAACAAACGCGTCTGTTTAGGTCTTTTACTTCCGAAATTCACTGTTTGATATTAAACGATTATTGCAATCTGCTGCAGAATGGCGTACACTATCAGTATTGTTTTTTAGGAATCAATTATCGAATGAGATGCTATTGAGGTGGCAATGACGCGCATAGCGTTACTAACTGTTTTTGTTTTAGGATTGTCGGGATGTGCGAGCATTTTTCCCGCCAAGGGCAAACACTGCGTGATTAACACAGTGTACGACGGTATTTACTGCAAAGCTGATTTGGATTCGCGCCAGCGCAGGGTCGTTTTCGATTTCTGTTCTGATCGGGATTTTAGGGTTGATTGTGTCATCATTGAATTTTCGTCCCATACTGGCAACTATGTGTCTCTGATATCACATAGTGTTGCCTGCGGAAAAAAGAGATATGCGATGAAGAAAACAGAAAGAATTGTATATTATGGCAATTATGACAATTTAAGTGATGTTTTTTTTGACAGCATTATTTCATTGCGCATAAACATGATTGTCACAGACGAAAACGATAAAGAAATGCAAATGGAAGGTTATGGTCTTCTCAGAGAGTTTTAAGGGATCCTCCCTACGCGTTAGCCCATCGCCATTATAAACGATAACCACCCAACTTATGGGCAAAATGCAGAATTGTATTTCTCCAAATTGGGTTCTTGACCTGTCTGGCGTGATTTGATATTATGCCCGCGTTTTACACTCTACGGAGGAGTGCCAATGACTACAGGCAAATTTTTTGTTTTTTTGGCGGCGGTTGCCGCCACCGCCTTTGTCCGCGCGGAAACGGCGGAACACTTTATCGGCTACCGCCACGGGTTCAATCGTGACGTGATGGCGCTGCAAATTCTGCTGGACCGCCAGAATTTCTCTTGCAATTGCGTGGACGGGGTCTGGGGGAAACGCTCGGAAATCGCTTTGATGACCTGGCAGATGGTTAACGGGAAGCCCCCGACTGGCATCCCCACGGATGAAATCCTCAACGAACTGGGCGGCACCAACGATCTGTATTCCGTCCAAATCGTTACCACCAACGATGTCAACGCCCTGGTCACCATCCCCCCGGAATGGGAGAACCGCGCCAAGCTAAAATCAATGGGATACGAGTCTTTGCAGGAGATGTTCGCCGAACGCGGGCACACTTCGTTTCGCGGTATCGAGCGGCTCAACCCCCAAGTGGCGTGGCCGAACCCGCCGGTTGGCACCGCCATCACCGTGCCTAACTGCGTCTGCACCATTCCCGCAAAACGGCTGAAGGCGGCATCGGTGCGCATCGCTTTGACGCGGATGGAGATATCGGCCTTTGACGCCAACGATGTGATGATCGCGCTCTTCCCCTGCTCCATCGCCAAGGACAAATCCAAACGCCCGGACGGCGAACTAAAGATTAAGGCGGTCGCCCCCAATCCGACCTACACTTTCAACCCCCAAATGTATTACCCCGGCACCAAGGAGCGCACCAAATACATCATCCCCGCCGGGCCAAACAACCCGGTCGGCGTGGCCTGGGTGGGCCTGAATCTGGAAGGGTACGGCATCCACGGCACCCCGCAACCGGAAATGATCGGCCAAGCCGCCTCCCACGGCTGTTTCAGGTTGGCAAACTGGAATGCCGAGAAGCTGCTTAAGATGATTCAGATGGACAGCTACATTTGGGTCGAGGAATGATCAAACGTCTCGCCGCCGTCGCGATCTTGGTCTCCTTTGCCGGATGCGAACGGCATTCGGCGGTGACAGCACACTCGCGTTGGCCGGTCATGGGTACGGTGGCGGCGGTCAGCTGCGCTGACCCTACCGCAGACACGGAGCAACTGCGCCAAACCGCCGATGAAATCTACCGGGATTCCATATCGCGGTTTTCCGCTTGGACCGACGGCAGCGAACTGGCCAAAATCAACGCCTCCGGGACGAACTGGGTCGCGGTTTCCGAAGAAATGGCCAAGCTGGTCGAAATTTCCATCCATTACGCCAAGACCAGCGGCGGCGCATTTTCCCCGCTGGTTTCCCCGCTTTTGCGCGTGTGGGGATTCGGCTGGAAGGCCACTCCACCCGACGCGCCGCCGGACGGTGAAACGGTGAGGAAGCTCGCCGCCACGGCTCGTTGGGAAAATCTGTCGTTAAACCGACCGGCACTAACCCTGCGCTTTACCCGCCCCGACGCCCAACTCGATCTGGGGGGAATTGCCAAAGGTTACGCGGTGGACAAAGTGTGGGAACGGTTCCGCGGCATCGGCGTGACCAACGCGCTGGTGGATTTGGGCGGGAATCTGCGCTGTCTCGGCGAAGCCGCACCCGGACGCGGCGGCTGGCGCACTGCGGTGCGCGATCCACTGTCGCCGGCTCCGGGCTATATTTTGGGAACCTTCCTCCTGCGCCCCGGCGAGGCGGTAGCCACCTCCGGAAATTACGAACGTTTCGTAACCATCGCCGGAAAACGTTACGCCCATATCATTGACCCGCGAACCGGGCGACCAGCCGAGGGAGTGTTGTCATGCACCGTGATCGCCGACACCGCCGTGGCAGCGGACGCGCTATCCACCACCCTTTTCGTGCTGGGGTCTAACGACGGGAAAGAGTACCTGCGCAAACACGCGCCGGATTGCGCGGCTTTATGGGTGACCGAATCGGGCGAGCAAATTTTGTCCGATAATTTCCAAACCAGAAACTGGCAACCCGCCCGGGCCCGGTGAACAAATCCGATAGCGTTAAACTACCGGCAACCGTTGCTTTTCCCCGCCAACCAAGTGTTGATTGGCTTTACCGGCAGCTGCCAGCCGGCAAAGGGCGTGTTCCGCGATTTGGACTTGAATTCGTCCGGCATCACTACCCACGGATGCTCAAGGTCGATCAACACCATATCGGCAAGCCGGCCTGGAGAAAGGGAAGGTACGTCAAGCCCGAGCAGTATCGCCGGAGCGACGGTCCAACCGCGCACCCAATCCATCACCCGCATCCCGCAGGCCTCGACCATGATTTTCCAAGTCACGCCTACAGCAGTCTCCAACCCGATAATGCCAAACGGGGCTTTCATGAAACCTCGGCATTTGGTTTCCGGGGCGTGCGGGGCATGATCGGTGGCAAACACGCTCAAGGTGCCGTCCATAACGCCCTCGCGGATGGCCAACACATCATTGCGGGTTCCCAACGGCGGGTTCATGCGATAATTGCCGTCATCATCCGGAATATCCTCCGCCGCCAGCGCCATGTGGTGCGGGGTGGCCTCGGCCGTGACCGGCAAACCGCGGCTTCTCGCATCGCGGATCATAGCCACCGAACCCGCGCATGACAAATGCTGGATGTGGGTGGCGCACCCGGTTTCCTCACACAGGCGGATATCCCGGCGAACCGCCGCCAATTCCGCCTCCGCCGGGAAAACCGGCCATCCGTACTTGCGGGCGGCCGGGCAATCGCGCACCACGCCCGGCCCGGCAATCGACGGCACCACCGCATGATCCATCACCGGCAAACGGTGGGCTTTGGCTATAACCATCGCTCCGCGCATCAACGCATCATCCGCCACCATTGCCCCGTCATCGGTAAACGCCGCCGCCCCGGCTGCCGCCAGAGTTTCCAAATCGGCGGGTTCTTTGCCTAACCGACCGCGGGTGGCGCAGCACGAAGGATGGATGCGCACCGGCAAATCCGCCTCGATTTGATTACGCAGCCACTCGACAGAATCACCGGCGGGCGCGGTGTTCGGCATTGTCACCACATGGGTAAAACCGCCAGCCGCCGCAGCGGCGGCTCCGGTTTGCATGGTTTCCGCCGCCGGATTGCCGGGATCGCGAAAATGTACATGGACATCCCAGAATCCAGGGGCCAGCAATTTGCCGCGGCCATCGATACGCCGCAGCCCCGAAACATCGCGACCCGGATCCTGCACCCTTCCGTCGCGAACAACGAAATCGCAAATCTCGTCCCTTCCGTTGGCCGGGTCAACCACCCGGACTTGCTCAATCAACAAATTTTCCATCATCCGATTTCCCGAATCCGACGCGAACAGTTGGTCAACGGCACCATGCCGCCGGCGGTGACTTCGTAAGTGTCCTCAACCCCGACCGCACCGGTACCTGCAATCACAAACTTCGGCTCCATCGCCACGCACATTCCCGGTTCCAGCACATGTTTCGAACGCGCGCCAAACACCGGCCAGTCGTTTATAACCAAACCGACCCCGTGGGCGATGAATTTCGCTTTCTGGCCCAACCCCATGAAACAACCGCCGAAACCGGCCTTATCCGCCATGTCCAGCGCCAGCTGATACAGATACTCGCCGTCGACGCCCGGTTTGGCGGCTGCCGCCACCGCCTCGGAAATGTCTATCGAAAGCTGGTGGGCATCGCGGGCTTTAGGGTCAATCTCCCCGTATGCGAAAGTCCGCGAACAGTCGGAAAGATAGCCGTAAAAATTCGCCGGGATGTCAACTTGAACGGACATTCCCTTTTCAATCGACACCCCGCACTGGCCTACCGGCAGCGACGGAGAAAGGCCCCCGCCGCCCAAAGCGAAATCAAAAGGCGACGGTGCCCCGCCATTGTCGCCGGCCAGCACCGCGCCAACAAAGGATTCCATATTGCTGCCCTCGACACGCAGGGAGCCTAGACTGCCCGCCCTCATCACCAGGCCGAACATCTTAATCATCCACTGTTGGTCGGTCATGCCGGGCACAAACAACGAGGCGAACCGGTCGATAATTTCAGCGTGGCGGCGGCAAGTGTCGCGCACCAATTCGAGTTCGTAAGCGGTCTTCACCGCGCGGGCACGGCGCAGCAACTGCGAAGCGTCGCCCGTCTCCGTACCGGAAAAAGCCGCCGCATAACGCAACCATTCGTTGTGGGAGAGCATATCGCACTCCAAAAGCAGACGCTTTGGCGCGGGCCGCCCGGCGGCGGCCAACAGTTCCGGAATCTGTTCCGGTTTGCGGATGAGCATGGCGAACTTTCCGGCGAGGTTGTTCGGACGGCGCACAAAGCAAACCGGGTCGCCTTCGACCGGGAGATAAAACGCGCCGATATAAACCCGGCCGGATAAATAGAGCAGATTAGATACCGAGGTGGCCAACAAAGCGTCCGCGCCGGCAGCTTCGATTAGCCCCCGCAGTTTTTGCCAGCGCAAAGTCAAATCTTTCGCAAGGTCCAACGAATCGTTATCAAACATGGTTTCTCCAAATCGACGGCATTAACTCATATTGCGCAACTTGCGGAACACCCACTCAACAGTCAGCAGCCCGATCAGCAACGCGACCATAAACGGGGTCTGCCATAAACTGCGGTATTCCAGCTTGCGCTCCGACTTCTCACGAACCGTCAACTCGCCCAGTGCAGTGCCCATGGCATCGACCGACGCATAAGAACCGCCGCTGGTGCGGGCAAGATTGCGAAGCGCTTTCTCGTTAATCGGTTTTAAAACTGTTTCCTGCGAAACGCTGCGCACCGCGAACAGGCACGGCGTGGAAACCACGCGGTTGCCGTCGATCTCCACCGCGGCGGTCGCTTTATAGGTGCCCGGTTCGGACGGCACGAACTCGGTGACATATCCCGGAATCTCGCCGCCGCCTGCGGCTTGGATGGTCTTGCCGGTCATGGTCAACGGCACCACGCGGTTACCGGGGGTGGTGACCTCGCAATTGACCTTCCAGTTCTTGCGGGTCTCATCGGACGGCACCACCAGCCGACATTGGAGAATCGCGGGATCGCCGACCGCGATGGTTCCGGCATCGGTGAACAGTTCCAAGTGGTAGCGATCCATCTCCGAACCGGCGGGCGACATCCACTGGATGATTTGCCGCCAGAATTTCGGGTACGGCTTCTCTTCGCCCGGCTGCATCGACCAGCGCCACAGCGAATCGGTCAACACCACCATCACCTTGCCCTGGCCGTAAACGCGCGACACCAGCAACGGCTGGGTACCGCTGTCGGTGGTCGCCTCGACCAGCGTAAACGCGCCGGCCGACGGTTTCGCGCCGGCGAACACCGACAGCACCGGAGGCAGCGAAGTGGGCAGATCGGGGTTGTTGGCCAAAGCGGGATGCGCCCGGCCTTCGGCGGTCCAAGCCACCGGGAAAGTTCCTTCCAGCGCCGGAGCGTCAGGACGTTCAAAGGGCAGCAACTGCTTTAAATCGGTATGAGTGATACCGTTCTCGCCCCACATTTTCTGCCCGCCCAAAAGAATCAGACTACCGCCCTTTTCAACGAACTCCAAAATCGCCTTACAGTGTTCCCTCGTCAAAGCGTCCGAATCAAAATCGCCAAAAATCAGAATTTTGTTCAACCGCAACTGCTCTACTGTCAAATCAAAGGTCAACCCCTGACGGTCTCCGTAGGGAATCCACTTTTTCTCGCCGGGTCTGTTACGGTCCGGCAACTGGAAAAACGCGAGCGTGGTGATGTCTTTGTTGGCGAAAAGCACCCTCGAAAAGATTTTGCTTTCAAACCGCGGCTGGTCTTCAAGGAACAGTACGCGGTTCTTGGCGTCGAGCACATCCACCGCCACCGCCATCTCGTTGTCGTTGGTCTGCGCCTCGTCCGGCAAGACCGGAATCTTAACGGTGTAATTTTCCGTTCCCACCTCGGGATGTTCCAGTTTGAACTGGATGTCGCGGCTGCCGCCTTCCGGAGGCAGCTTAACCGGAACCTTCTCCTGTTCGACACCGTTTTTGTACAGCACAACCGAAAACGGCTCCCCGTTGCCGCCTTGCCCGGCGATGGTGGCGGTGAGCGTGGTATTCCAACCCGCCACGGCACGGAGCGGGGTGTCCACCATATCCACCCTCATGTCTGGCTTGTTGTCCGGAATGCCGGGCTTTTCCAATTCCGCCACGTACATGGGCACCGGCCACGAGGATTCTGACCAGTTATCGTTTTTCTCTCGGGTGTCCACACCGTCGGACAACACCAGTACCCCCGCCACCTCTTGGCCGCGCAACCGGTCGAACATCCGGTGCAATGCAAGATTCAGGTGGGTTGATTTTCCATCCGGAGTCAACTTCATTGACTGCTCCAGATCCATCGGCGTAAGCAGGTCGGCGCCAAAAGGATAAACCTCCACAATGCTTTTTGATCCCAGCCTCTTCATGCCGTCCGACCGCAACAAGGCGGTTGCCGCCTCCCACCGGGTGCGGTTGGCGGCAGGGTCGGCGCTTTGCCCCATCGAGGCGGAAGTGTCCAACAGCACAATGAACCGCGACTTGACAATTTCGGTGAACGAGCTTTTCTTGCCCGGCAGCAGCAGTACCCAGAAAAGCGCCAGTATGAACAAGGTTCGCAACACCACAACCAGCGCGCCGGTAAAATTGCGCGGCAGATATCGCCAAGCGGCATAAACCGTCACCGCGACGGAAACCGCCAGTCCCGCCCAGAGTAGCGCGGTGGAGACGGTATGCTCAAAAATCCACTCTGCGGTCTGCATCATGAGTTGGTGACCTTTCCGGCGAGATTAACGCGCATTTTCTCAATCGCCCCGGTTTGGGTACGGAGCGCGCGGTTGGCGAACCACCACTCCGCCAGACCGGCCAATGCGGCCAACCAAAGCAACAGTTCCGTCAACGAACGGCCGCTGCGCTGGTCTTCAATCATCCGGTCCAGCTCATCGGTATCGCGGGCGACAAAAAGCTTTCTGAATCCGGTCCACGATTTAAGCTCGTCATCGGCGATCGGGGTCAGCACCGATTCGCTGCGCTCGGTATTTACCGCCAGAACCGGTTCCGGAGGCGCGCCCGTGGCCTTGGCCCGTTGGTAAATCCCGGCCTCCGGCAGTGCCTCAATCGCGTAAACCTGGTCGCCGGAATCCTTAATCTGCAACGGAATGCCGGAAGGCATGGTTATCTGGTCGTCTTCGCGGAAATTGGGAATCGCCTCATTGGCCGGCAACCCCGCCCCGCGGATCAGGTAAGGCGGCTGGACCGAAGCTCCGGCGCCCTGGCGTACCAACTGATGCACCACCGGCAGATAAAAAGCGGTGAGCGGGAACGTACTCCACGCCCGGTCCGCACCCACCGCGAACATAAAGACCCGTCCGCGTCCCGCGGCCCGCCCCAGCATAAACGGGGTTTCATCGCCGGCGTTCAACAGCACGGACGCGTTTTCCTGCAACTCCCCAAAAGTCAAATACCGTTTCAATGCCACGGTCGGAACCGCGCCGGCGGGTAGAGAAAGCGTGAAATTCACCACCTGCCCCGGCTGGTTCGGCACGTGCTTAATCTGCCGCGCCGATTCCTCAACCGGCACCTCATCCTGACCGACAGGCAGCGCCGGCAGGATCTTCAGTTCGCTGTAAGCCGAAACGTCAGCGCTGTCGCCGGGGAAAATAACCAGCACCCCGCCGGCGGTCGCATAAGCTTCCAAGCGCAAAATGGTCTGCCCGCTAAGCGGGAAGGCGTCGCACAAAAACACCGCCTGATAATCACGCAGATCGATTCCCTCCAGCTCCGCCGGGGTGACCTGCTTGACCGATTCGTCCGACGCGCCGGGCGCAAGCGCCGCCCGCAAATATCTGGTGGCTTCCGGCGTTCCGGCGATCAACGCCGGCAACTGGCGGTTGACCCGAATCAGGAATTGGAAAGCGTCGTCGTCGGTGAGCGCGTCCTGCGGGGTGGAAAGTTTTGCGACATGCACTCCCGGTTCCAATCCGCTCAACACCATATCCACCGGCGTTTCGGTATCGGCGGCGGCGGTGATTGAACGCTTGGCGCGCTCTTCGCCATCCACCGACAGCGACACCGTAACCTCTCTGGCAGAACCGGAACAGCCGATACGGGCAGCGACGCGGGCGTTCTGTCCGGCCAGCATCAACGCGGGCGACAGTTTCAACGAAGCCGGATAGACATTGGCGGGGTTCAACGCCCCCGCCAACAGCACGAAAACCGAAAACTTCTCCCGCGCCTCGCGGGAAATCGCGTTAGGGGCGGAGGAGACCACGGAGCCGTTTGAGGAACCGGCGTCATCGCTTTGACGGAACCCTTGCCAGGAAAGCGACTGGCCGTCGGTGTAAATGTACAGCTCCTTTTCGCGCTTCCCCTCCTGCTGCTCCAACATTTTAACCGCCATGGCGACCGCCTCTTCCAGCTTGGCGGTACCCTGGGTAATCTCCAATCCGCGGATTGCCTGCGACACGGCGGCGTGTTCGGTGGTGGGCCGCTCGATTACGGGCAACGGCGGATCCGCCGCCAGATAAACGCACACGCGGTCGCCCACCTTCAACCCCGAAACCATGTTTTCCGCGGCTTCCTTGCAAATGTCCCAGACCTTCGCGCGCTCCATCTCATAATTCATGCTGTAGGAAGCGTCCAAAACAATCGCGATATCCCGTTCGGTGCGAGACAACGCCCCGGTGGCGTTTCGGAGCACAGGTTGCGCGAAGGCGAATCCCAGCAGAAGCACCAGCAGCGTCCGCAGCAGCCACAATATCAGATTTTCAAAACGCACCCGGCTTGAAGAGCGCTTTTGCGCGGCTTTAAGAAACCTTAAAGTAGGAAACGGGGTGACAACCGTGCGCCGCCGTTGAAACATGTGTAACATCAACGGTATTACGGCGGCGGTCAACGCCCATAAAAACATTGGATTGGCAAACATAATCTATCTCGTAAAAAACTGCCGTTTATAATAGCAAAACAATCACCGCCAATCAAGCCGGAATTGAATCTATATAATTGTTAAATTTTGGTTAAAAGTTTTCTTATGCTCCAATCGTTATCTTCCAAAAGCTTAAAGGATTCATCGCGGCCGACCTTTTTGATTTCCGCCACAATGCCCACCATACGCTCGCGCAGCTTGTCGTTCGTGGGTTTGAGATTCACCATCATGTTCTCATAGACGTTCCCAAGATGCACCATGGAACAGGTGGAGAGCATGTTGAGGACGAGTTTGTGCGCCGTACCGGCCTTCATGCGCGTGGAACCGGTCACGACCTCCGCGCCGGTGTCGGTGACGATCGCGATGTCCGTACGCTTCGCGAGGGGCGACCCCTCGTTGCAGGTGAGTCCCACCGTGGCGCAGCCGAGCGATTTCGCGTACGCCACCGCCGCCAGCACATACTCCGCGCCCCCAGACGCGCTCACCCCCACCACGCAGTCCGCCGACGTAAGGTTGATGGCCTTCAAATCGCGAATCCCGAATTCGGCGCTGTCCTCCTCCGGTTCACCGGCGCGGTACAACGCCTCCACCCCGCCCGCCATCACGCCCACAATCGTACCCTCCGGAACGCCAAAGGTGGGACACGCCTCCGAGGCGTCGAGTACGCCCAACCGCCCCGATGTCCCCGCGCCCACGTAGATGAGCCGCCCGCCCTTCCGAAGCGCGTCCGTCGCCATGTCAACGGCGCGCGACACCGCATCAAGGCATCCGTCAACCGCCCTGACGGCATTATGGTTCTCTTCCTGTATGACGCGCAGCATTTCGGCCGTCGTCATCCGGTCGAGGTGTGTCGTCTGCGGATTGCGCATTTCGGTCTTCAGCATGTTCCGTACTCCGTTACCAATCTTTCCCTGAACGTCGGCGAATCCACTCCGCAAAGACGCGCGCAATTGAAACACGCGCCAAGGACCTGCGGATGGGTTGGCACGACAAGGCGAAGCCCATCCTTCAGTTCCCGTTTCAGCCGTTCGCCGAACCGAACGTTTGTGGCGATTCCGCCGGAGACGACAACCGTGTTACCGCAGTCAAAGGCCGAAGCGGCGTGGTTCAGCATTCCGGCGAACACGCGGGCATTCCGCGCGATAATCCCGTTCGCGACCGCGTCACCCGCCGCGTCCGCCTCAAACGCTAGCGGCGCGAACGACGCGACGAAGGCCGGTTCCCGCCGATAAACCTCCAGCACAAGACGTTCAAGCGCCATGCCCGCCTTGCGTTCGACAAGCGGCGTGAGCGCCGTCGCGGCGGAAGTCCCTTCCGACTCGCCAACCGCCGCGCGGATCACATCGCGTCCGATGGCGTAGCCGCTGCCGCCATCTCCCAGAAGATACCCCCATCCGCCGAGGCGCGTCACGCGGCCCGGCTCCTTCGCATACACGATCATCCCCGTGCCGCACACGCCCGCCACGCAGCGGTCTTCAGCCGTAGCGGACGCGATCACGTTCATCACGTCGTTTTCGCACTTCACCCTCTCGACGCCGCACGTCCCCGCCACAGCGGCGGCGAAGCGCGGCCCGTCATCCTTCGTGAAGATGCCCGCCGTCCCGATGTAGATTCCGTCCGGTGCGCCAGTGTTCCCAACGAGCGCATCGACACATTCCTTCACGAGCGCGACGCTCGCCTCGAATCCGATAAGGTTGGGATTGCACGGCCCCGCCCGATGCCGACCGAGAACACACCCCGTTTCGTCGAGCAGCACCGCCTCCGTCTTCGTGCCTCCGCCATCTATGCCAATCAGTTTCATAGGATATCTCGTCCGTCCACATCGCAAATCCGAAAACTGTTTCTTTAAGGTTTCAATGCCCCGATTGGGCACACGATTACGCCGTCCTCCGGACGGCAATAGGCGAAGTCCCCGACTGCCGTCAAGACCATCTTGAATCTTGCCGCCTCCATGCGCGAGGTATCAATCAGACCAGAAAGCGCATTAAGCGTTGCAGCACCCTCCTCTATCAGCGCCTCACCGCCAAGTTTTATCTCCACCAAGCCACACTGGCCATTCCTCAAATGGATCACGGCGTCACATTCAAGACCGTTCCTGTCGAGGAAGTGACTTACCGATCCGCCTATCGCCTCAGCATACACCCTTAGGTCGCGTACAGCCATCACCTCAAAGAACCACCCCAAGGAACGGATGTCATTCATCAGATCGCCAGGGCCAATGCCCATTGCGGCGGTGGCAATCGACGGGTCCGAGAAATAGCGCGTATCGGAAGTGCGAATCGCCGATTTCGACCTCAGGCTTGGCGTCCAGGCCGGCATGTCTTCCACGACGAATATCTTTTCAAGGGCGTTCAAGTAGGACCGTATGGTGTCGTCATCAATGTTCGCCTCTCCGTTACCCTGAAAGTCCCTCCTTATCGTTGGAAGAAGTGACTGCGTACCCTGCATCCTCGCCAACGACCGCATCAGCCGCCTGACCCGCGAAGGATTCCTTGCCGTATCATCGACGCGGGATATGTCGGAGGAGACGACCGCCTCATAATAGTCGAAGGCCCTGTCGAGCGCAACATCCCCCTTTTGATCCACGGCCTGCGGCCACCCGCCACGGCAGATCAACCACGCCATGTCGGCAAGATTTCTGTGTACGCTTTCACCGACGGAGATATCTCCGTTAAAAAGCCCTCCAAGCGACACCATCCCTGTAGATTCGCCTGACTCCCACAGACTCATCGTGCGCATTCGCAGACGTGAAATCCGCCCGGTTCCGCTATGGACGATATCCTTCTTGCCGCTTTTGCTTTTCCTGTCGTCAGGCGGAACCGCCGATCCCGTCAGGATGAAATGCCCCCAGCCATCCGCATGATCGACATGGAACCTCACCGCATCCCAAAATTTCGGTACAACTTGCCACTCATCTATGAGGCGCGGAGTCTCGCCCTTCAGCAATTCCTTGATGTTCGTGGCAGCCTGGGCGAGATTCCTTTCCCGCTCGTCCGGGTCGGCCATATAGAGAGCGCTCTTTGCCACCTGCTCGCAAGTGGTGGTCTTCCCGCACCATTTAGGACCTTCGACAAGTACCGCGCCCGCGCCCGCCAATTTGCGGGCGAGAAGTCCGTCTACAATGCGTTTTCTATACTTCATCGTTTTTTTCATACGCGCATTTTACTATGGTGTAGGTCTGCCAGTCAAGGTTATTCGGTGATTTGACGCGATTT
>JAFTCL010000063.1 GCA_017454745.1 Kiritimatiellia bacterium | reverse complement strand
GCAAACCGCGTTCTCGCCCCGTTTTCGCCCTCGTCGGCCATGTTTCAGCTCCTTGCATGCCGTGTTTTGAACTCTTGTCCCCCGCCGCCCGCACCACCAAACCTCGGAATCTCACGCCTGCGAGGTTTTGCAATTACCTCAACAGGTATTTCAGCGTACTAGAAACAGCGTGAAAGGCCGTTCCAACCGGTACACCCCTACCCTGCCGCCTTTGATTTCCGCACCGTCGTAGTCAAAGCCGTCAAATCCGTCGGATGCTTTCACCGTTAAGCGCAATCGGCCTTGCTTAACGTTACCGAACAACATTTCCAGTCCGTATTGCTGAGACTCGTTATTATAGCCGTGCTCCAAATCGTCCGGTGTGACCGTGACTGCGGTGTCGGGCCGATAAAACTTCGTGACCAAAGCATCGACAGACGATGCGTATGCCACCGGAGTGCCGCCATTGCGCACCACTTGGTAAAAAAGCCCGCCGTGGTTGGTAACCACGCCCGAAATGTCTTCGTAGCATTCGGTCTGATCTAATACCGTGCCTTCAGTGAGAAAATTTTTCACCAGTTTGTAAACCGGGTCTTTTGTCCCCTTTTTACAGGCGTAAATAACCGAACCAAGGATGGAAAAGGTTGAAGCGTGGTAGCAATCTACATACCGGCACGGCGTGTCGCCCAACGCCGCCGACCAACTGTGGACCAGGCCATCCCAGTAGGAACCGCTGGTTTTAGACGCCACTCCCGCCACGCACAACACCTCGTCAAAAACATTGCCTTTAAAATGCCAATCTTCAGCCAAGTCCCACAGAAATTTGGATCCGTACTTCATCTGCTGGGCCTGAAAAGTAATCGTGGCCGCCTGACCGTAATGCGGGGTTGCGATGGCAACCAAACGCCGCACACAGTTGGTCTCTATGTACCCGTTCGCCAGCATCGAACGCGCCACCAACCCGCCCATGCTGTGCGCCACAATGTCCACCGACCTGCCGCCACGCGACTGGAAAAAATCAATCACCTCGCCGGCGACGAATGCCGCCACATCATTAATGCCGGAGGAGGTTGAACACGGCGAGGAAGAATTGTTGGAACTGTAGTAATTCAACTTCAGAAAATCGTCTGCGGAATATCCGGCATCCGACACCAACAGTTCCGACATGGCGTCCCATATCGAACCGTTGCTGTTCCATCCGT
The DNA here is from genome assembly GCA_017454745.1 of Kiritimatiellia bacterium. Classification (GTDB taxonomy): domain Bacteria; phylum Verrucomicrobiota; class Kiritimatiellia; order RFP12; family UBA1067; genus UBA1200. Next base: position 10,061 of record JAFTCL010000063.1, on the reverse strand, counting down.
GCAAAAACACCACCGGATTGGCGGAGACGGTTATCGCCGGCAAAACCGACAGCAACAACAGACATCGAAGCTTCATCGTTTTGCCCCCAACCCCCGCAGCATTTTTTCCGCGCCGTGTCTCACCTCCGGCAACCGGGCCGTAGCTACCAAACGCCGCAACCGTTCCATTTGGAGGCTGGAATCATCACGGCGGATGGCGGCAATCCTCGCCTCTAGCAATTCCATACGCTCCTGTGCCGCCCCTGCCGACACTTTCGGTTTGAAACGGTCAACCAATTTTTGCGCCGGCTCAACGGCTCCGAACCCGTCAAGATAGAGCCTTGCGCCCAACATAGCCAACCCCAAAGTCAATTCCTCGTTGCCAGACAACCGATCCAGCAAACGGCGCGTCGCGAGACGAACCGAAGGCGTTTCGCAACGAATGCCGATTTCCGCGAATTCCATTCCTAGCCGCGTCAGGGTTTTAGTGTCCGGGCAACGGGACAGGTAAGCGGAACAAAACTTATCGAACCGCCCCCCGTCCCGGATTTGGACACAAGTCTCAGCCACCGCAACGGCGGCGATATCGTCGCGGCATCGATTAAGGTATTTATCCGCCGCAGCGAAAAAATCTGCCCACGCCCCGCGTTCGCGCATCGCCAGAATCCTCATCCGCAAGGAGTTTTCCAGCGACAACTTGCGCTCTGCGACGCGCAACAAACGTTCACATCGGTCCTGGTCGGCGGCCACGCTGACGATACCGCAACAATGCTGCTCAAAAACACCCAAATCCGGCAGTTCTAAAGCATCCAAACGCAACTTGGACAACTCGTCCGCTATTTCCGCATCAAGCCGCCGTTCTCTAAAAACGACCGTCGAAAAAATCGCCGCCGCAATCAATGCCGCAATAGCCGTCGCGAGGCGGCCACGCCAAAATCTGAAGGAAAACGGCATCAGTCCTTACGTTCCTTAAGCAAAACCTTACGGTACTCCACCGTCATCGGTGGTCCTTGGTGCAACTGCAAGGTTATATAGCCCTCGTCAGGGAGAAAGTCTTTACGCGCGTCTTCCAACTCGCACGCCTTAATCCCGTTGAGCCACAGTGTGATGGTGCGACCGACGCAACGGATGCGGTAGGTGTTCCAATCGCACTTGTGGTAATGTCTAATGATATCGGCGCTCTCGGCGAAACGTTCGACTTGCTTGCTGCCGTCCTCAGCAATAACCACCCGGCAACCGCGTTCTCCAACCAAATGCTGCTTAGGATGGTAAATGAAACCGGGATAATTCCCTCCGCCGTCCAAGTCCGGCTGGTAACCTTCGTCGCCAAGCAGCGGGGCCTTGGAACGGAGCTGGATGCCGGAATTAGCCTTCTCGCTGATTCTGAACTCCGCGATCAAATCAAAATCCGCAAGCGTATTTTTCCATTTGATGTGGTGGTTTGGCTTGCACAAATGGCCCTCGCTGCTTTCACCGGTCAGGATACCGTTACGAACAAACCAAAAATCGTCCGCTGCCTCCCAACCTTCCATGTCGCGACCATTGAAAATGGCATGAAAACCTTCGCCCAATTCCGCCATACGGTCGTGTACCGCGGATTTCAGCGCGGGTAACTTTTCCCGCAATTCCGGCAAGGTGACCAAACGGGCCAGCTCGTTGAACTTCACCAACGCCCCGCCATCGACACGGGCATCTTCTCCCAATGTGCCAAGATACGCCGCCGCGCACTTTTCCAAACGTTTCTTGTCGGCGGTAGCCGCCATTTGCGCCGAAAGGTATTCACGGATGTATGCGTAATCGGTATCCGGGCCGGACAAGTTGACCGCCATGCCAAAATCGGCGAGGCGGTGTTCAAGCATATTGTCCAGCATTTCGCGGTACGACCGGCGGTCGCCCACCAGTTCCACAATTTGCGGCAACAGAACCGCCCGGTAAGCGGCATCCTTTTTCGCGCCATCGTATGCCGCCCACAACCGCTTCACCACCGTATCCGGCAAAACTTTACGGGACAAAACAAGAGGACTGCCTTCTCGACCAGACAATTCACGAATCCGATCACCGCTCTTTAACGTAACCCGGAGCATTTTCGGGCTGCCCGGGGCCGGATCGTCCGGGAAACCGCTCCTACCGCTCAACCGGTTGGAGATGGTTAATTCACGCGCACCGTTGTCAACCATTCCCTGCAAATTGTCGGTCACATCCGCAAGTTTCCCGTTTTCAAAACAGCCGTACTCGGCCTTGACGATTTCGAGCGGCGAGTTGTCCGGATGCAACGTCCGGCGTATCACCCGGAAAACCATTTCCACAAAAGGCTTATCCTGATTTGAACGTATTCCCGCCAGCAGTGCCGGAATGTCGTCCTCCACTGCGACCGACTGCACGGTTTTAAACGCCTCGTCGCGCAGATCACTTTCCGGCCCCGCGCACAGTTTCAGCAACTGCGGCAAGCAATACCGCGAATGACGGTCTAATGCCATTCTGCAAGCTTTTGATACCATCCCGGCGTCCGAAGACTTAAGCATTGCCGCGATTTCATGATCCACCTGTTTGCCGTCAAAATACAGCCAAATACTGCGCGCCGATCCGGCGGTTTCCGGATTTTCCGAATCCATCATTGTACGTAGAATCGGCAACGCCCGATCGTCACAGCGCAGGCACAACGTCTGCAACGCCGCCAATCGCTCGTGGTCGCCGGATTTCCCCTGCCCTTTCGCCAAAGCCAGCAATGCCTTTTCGACCTTTAGTTTGGGACAACCTCCCAACGCCGCGCAAAGTTCGACACGGGCTTCGTCAGACAAATCCGGCAACACTGCGCCTACGGCAGCCGCCAATTTCCGATTGGCGGGCAAATCGCGCAACAACTGAAGGGCAAAACGGCGTTTGTCATCCCGTCGCGCCAGCTCTTCCCATTTGCTGGCCGCCACATCTTTAGGCGCGCACAACACCAAACCGCGCAACGCGGCGTCGGCCAGCGCGGGACGGTCGGCTGGGATCTCCTCCGACAAACGGGTAAGCGCCGCGACATCGTTCTGCTCCAATGCCATTTCCAACCGCGCCTCCAGCGCTCGGACATTTTTCGTCCCGCACTGTTCCAACGCCGCCTTGGCGTCCGGGGTGGCGATTTTCCCTAATGCGGCTGCCGCCGCATCGGCCGCCGACCGGTCAAACCCGTCAATCAGGATCGACCTCAAAACCGGCACCGCCGACTTGATTTTCATGTTGCCGATAGATTGTGCGACACCCGCCAACCGTTTTCCTTTTAGTTTGGCGGCAACATCCAGAATCGCGACCGGAGCCTCTTCGCTGGTAATGTTCTCGATTCCGTAACGCGCCGCATGAAACAACTCGGACGGAGTGGCCGGATCCAGCAGCAACGACTTTAGCGCCGCCACCGCCGCTGCCGTGCCGACATGGCCCAACTCCTGGCATGCCGTTACCTTGTCATTGACATCCGCATTTCCTCGGACCACATCCAACAACTCGGTTTCGGTAAGCTTGAAAGCCGGTTGCGCGATTTCGCCAAACAGAAATTGCGGCAAACATAATGCCGCAACAACCGCCAAGACGCAAATTGGTAATTTGTTCATGTTGTGTTTCCTTCAAAAAATCAAATGATTTGCCAACCCTCGCGCTGGGCGCGCGACAGCATCCGGTTGGCTTCCGGGTCGCCCACAAATTCCTCTTTCACCGGATCCCAAGTCAGGTCGCGCTTGAGCCACTGCGCAATGTTCGCGCAATGCACGGTGGTCATCGACCGGTGCATCAGTTCGGGATTCGCCACCGTGGTGCGGCGGCTTCGAACGGAATCGAGAAACTGGTGGAAATGGTTCTGGTATGAATAGCCGGTACGGGCGCAATAATCGTTGAGCACCCGCATATAGTCCGACAACAGCGCTGGGCTGGACGCTTCCGGGCGCGAATAACCGTCGGCGCAAGCCACCCACCCTTCGGAGCCGACATAACGGACGCCGCAAGTCCCGGCCCACCCTGTTCGGGTCTGGGTCATTTTCACTCCGTCGGCGAACTCCATCGACATGCCTTCGGCGGCCGGATGGTCGACATAAGGGTAACGAACCGGACTGGTATCGGTCTTACCCAGCGCCGCATGGCACTGCGCGAAGGTGTGGGACCCCCACTCGCCGATGACCGAAGTGTAAAGATCGTGGCAGCGGTGCCAGCCGCCGCGGATATAATCAACGTTGTAAGGTCGCCACGGGCACGGTCCGAGCCAAGCGTCCCAATCCACCTCGTCGCGGTCCGGTTCGGGTTGCGCCGGGAACCATTTTCGCTGAAGGTTTACCGTGCCGCCCGGAGCAAGATGGGCGTAAACCTGTTTGACCTCGCCCAAACGGCCCAATCGCAACAGCTCGTTGCACACGATGAAATTCGCTTCGCTTAAACGCTGCATTCCGGCTTGGTAAACCCTACCGTACTTTTTGGCGGTCCGCACCACCGCCTGCCCCTCGCGCACCGTCATGCTGGAGGGTTTTTCGCAGTAAACGTCCTTTCCGGCCCGCATGGCCAGAATCGAAGCCGAGGCGTGCCAACGGTCGCTGGTGGCGATCAATACCGCGTCAATGTCCGGACGCGCCAAAATGTCCTTCATGTCGCGGTACATAACGCAATCACTGTTGTGGTAATGGTTGTCCACGATCCGCTTGATGGCATTGCGCCGGTCCCGACGGACATCGCATATCGCCACGAACTGGGCACCGTCGTCCGGGAGCACCCATCCGCAAAGCTCGCCCTGACCGCGACCGCCCAAACCGATTCCCCCCACCGTAATGCGGTTGCTGGGCGCCACCCGACCGTCACGCCCCACTACCGAAGCCTTTACCACCATTGGCGCGGCAGCGGCGGAGATTATCCCCTTAAGAAATCCTCGCCGAGCCAAATTCCCCTTAATCATGTCCATATCCCCCGATTTGCTAATTCCGTACCACCGCCAAAAAGCGGCATTAAGCCATAAAAAACACAGAAATTTTATCAGTTTAGCCTTATCGGCGCAAGGGCAAAATCAATGTGCGGCATCAGGAAATGGATTAACGAACATCTTCAGCATTCTTCGCTTTCTTTTTATCCCGTTCCGCCTTCAGCCGGTCATACTCTTTCCAAAACTCCTCCGGCTTCATGCCGTTGATCTCCAACCGTTTCTTGGTCCGCAGTCGCTCCAAGCCCTTCCAATCCTTGTCGATGTCAATGCGTAGCTCGTCCAACCCGTCAACCGGCACCGGAGAGAAATCTTCGCACGGTATGCCGCGTATGCGCAGCGTTCTTATCTCCTTCAAGTCATGTAACGGCGACAGGTCTGCAACCTTGGTGTGCTCGATAGATAGTGTCTGCCCATCAAAGGCTTGATTTTGCCGAAGGTGCGGATTTTGGGTGGGCGGAAACTATTTACCATCTTTACCCTCCAATTCTTGCCGCAGTTCATGAACTTTATCGCAAAATATCCAAGCACGATACCGGACGGAATTAGTAATGGTATTTGTGTAATAGTTTTCAACGATTACGTGATTTAGTTCGTTTGTGTACCCGCTACAAACCAAATACGTCAAATCATCGCCGAAAGCATTCTTTTTTTCAATATAGGTTCTTAATCTGTATGTCGTTATAGCGAATAATATAATAAATATAAAAACTGGTACAACCAACACAAGGGAAAATGCTAGTTTTATATTTATATCACTTATTTGACGATTAAACAATTTATAAAGAACGAATGCAATAATCAGCAAGAAGAAATTATTCATTGTTATCCCATTAGCATTAGAAAAAATTGCATCACGCATAAAATCCATAATGCCAATGTTCTTTTTGGGGCGAGATTCTTTGTATAATGTTGCCCTTACTTCATTTTTATTATCTTTAACCGAACATTCCGGTCGGCACTGTATTTTGGGAAATGGCACATAATCCCGTATTTTGTATCCGTCAAAACCATGCCGTTTGCACAACTTTTTTAGGGCATCCCTAATCCTTCCTGTATCAATGTCTGTGAAGGCTGTCACAACCTCATCTGCATATCCGGATGTCATTAGAACTCCGATCATACTAGAAATGTCCATAACGGCAATTTCTGCACCGAAATAACGTTCACCCGCGATAAAACAACCGAAAGAGAACGAGCAGATCCAAAGCCACACCACTATTCCGAAACAAACGGTTTTAAACAAATAATCTTTCATTTTTTCAAACACAATGTGCATACAAACTCTCCTTACCGCCGAGAAAGACTTTCCCGTAAAGCTTGTTCAATTATATCATTAACGAAAGTTATACAGTTCCTATAGGGTACCACATAATTAATCGTAGGGATTCCAAAATATTTACAAGTCACTCCGGGATAACGCAAAGCAATGCCGTAATAAAAAGTTTTATCATTTAAATTATCCATTTGGCGCAAAACACTATTTTCAAATTTTTTCACATCATAAATACAACCAAATAATTTATAATTATAGCATTCCTTTATTTCTGTATATTGCGTTTCTGCATATTTTGTAGGACAATTAACTTGCCCTGCACTAAATAACACGTTGCCATCTGTGTTAAAATCAATGCTTTTGCTACCGATTTCTATCCAACGGTGAAACACAGAATTACAATCCAATCCTCTCATAGAACAAATTCTTACATTTGTTTCTACCTTCTGGAATCTGTCATAGGTTACACCATCTCTGCAACATTTGGACAGTTTATTGTATCTATTTCCGTTGCAGCAACCTTGAAATAGGTTTACCATACCGAGGAAGTCGAAGTTTCCCACCGGCTCGTTGCCGCAGTAGGAGTAGAGGTTGAAGCCGCCTTGTTCTAAAATGGGATCCTCCGACAGCCATCTGCCCAAGGTTGGCGAGTACTCGCGGTAGATGTAGGTGTAAGTGCCAAGCTCCCCGTTGTAGGGCTTAGTGCCGAAGCGGTGCAGGAAGTCCTGCCCGGTGTGGGCGACGGTCTCGCCAAAGGAGCCGTAGGCGTAGGTGGCGGAGACGGCGCCTGCCTCGCTTATGTACGCGGTAATGTTTCCGTTGGCTTCGTAGAGCGGGAAATGCCACACCCCGCCACGACGGACGGCCAGCAGGCCGCCGACCCCGCCAGCGCCGTCCATCGTTCCGGAGAGGTCCGCGCCCCACACGTAGTCGGAGGTTTCGGTCGCGCACCCGTCGTCATGGACGCTTCTGACGATGTTCCAGCCGTCGTAAAGCCACTTGCGCGTCCGGTCGCACAGGTACTCCACGCAGAGACGCCCGGAGTTGTCGTAGCCGCGCCAGCCCCACCACCATTCGCCGATGTCGCTGACGCGGTTGCGGGCACGGGTCGGCTCATGAAATGGATTAACGAACATATTCAGCCACCTTCGCTTTCTTTTTATCCCTCTCCGCCTTCAACCGATCCATTTCCATATAAGTTTGTATTGATTGCCGCATCTTCATCAGATCGAATCAAATCATCGGTAAAGATTCGATCACAAGATGAAGTATCACTCCCACTTGTTGTTATATTTTTTCCGATATCCACACCTACTGTTTTAGCATCAAATTTATTACTAAGCATTTGAAGCGTGCATCCGGATTTATTAATCGGCCTGTTGTCCAACCGGTCTGATTCCAATCTAATTTGAAATTCTTTAATACTAAATATTTTGCCAAATAAGGTTGATGGGAAGCTATCTCCACACATAAACTTCTCGGTTCCAAAAACAGCTATCCGACTATCGCCAAAAAGCCCAGGGCGTTCTGACACATAAAGTTTCCCCGATTTTGTGGCCAAAAGAACATAGTCAGAGAAAACATCAGTGACGGCCTGGTTTGTGTACCAACCAGCAGGTTTCCAACCTTGTTCAACGCCGGAAGCCGAAAGATAATCACGCTTTTCGTCAGGAGACAGTCCTTCTAAAGCGTCCGATATTTTCTCCGGCTTTACACCACCGTGCGCCGAACGGAAATCTTTCACGCGCTGTGCGAGTAAAAATGTCTTCCTAAAACGACAACTCTCTTTTCTGCGCACATTTATGTTAGCCTTGTCAATAACCAATGCAACCGGAATTGAAACTATGGCTACCAAACATAGCGCACTCAGCAATCCTCTAATGGATATTTTATTTTTCATCCGTTTCCTCCAAAAATCTTGCACGATAAGGTTTCCCCGCCCAATGTCCATCAGTTTGAAAACGTTTTTTTATGGTGGAAAGGATCATACCATTGTTCTTACCTTCAACGCATTTGGCTATCCACAAAAATGATTGAGTCCATCTAACCCTATAAAGATCAAACAAAAATAATCCCGGACCATCAGGTGAGTCATCTTCTGCAAATGTCGTAAAGGGAAATTTATCCTTTATCTGATAAGAACCTTCGCCTCCATGATCAAGTTTATATTTTCCAATGGTTCCGCCACGAAACAGAAAAGTTTTCTTAACGTATCTATCAACAACAGAACGTTTACAACATTTTCGCTCTTCTGGATTCATCGTATATGCAACATAAAAATCAATTTTTTCCATTGTTGGATGCCAAAATATTAATGAAAATGTCCATCCATACATTCCCCAATAATCATATCTGTTTATCGGCTCGTTGCCGCAGTAGGAATACAAATTATACCCGCCCCGCTCCAGAATCGGGTCTTCCGAGAGCCACCTCCCCAGCCCCGGCGAGTATTCGCGGTAGATGTAGGAGTATGTCCCAAGCTCCGCACTGTAGGGCTTGGTGCCGAAGCGGTGCAGGAAGTCCTGCCCGGTGTGGGCGACGGTCTCGCCGAAGGGGCCGTAGGCGTAGGTGGCGGAGACGGCGCCGGTCTCGCTTATGTACGCAGTTATGTTTCCGTTGGCGTCGTAGAGCGGGAAGTGCCACACCCCGCCCCGACAGACGGCCAGCAGGCCGCCGACCCCGCCCGCGCCGTCCATCGTTCCTGAAAGGTCAGTTCCCCAAACGAAGTCGGAAACACTGGTGTTCACGTTGCCGCCGTCAGAAACAACCTTTACGATGTTCCAGCCGTCGTAGAGGTATTTACGCGAACCGTTTCCGTAGTACTCCAGCGACAGCCGCCCGGAGTTGTCGTAGCCGCGCCAGCCCCACCATTCGCCGACGTCGCTGACGCGGTTGCGGGCGTCCCACGCCAGCGCAAGGCCGTTGATCCCGGCGAGGTTGCCGTCACCGTCGTATTGCAGGCTTTCCGTCACCCCGCCGGACGCCAACGCCGTATAGCGGTTCATGCCGTCGGCGGTGTAGGCTACCTGCAAGCCGTTTGTTGCGGTCTGCGAGTAGTTACCGGCGGTGTCGTACCCGTAGCCGTATGAGACCCCGGACACGGCGGCGGCGGTGAGCTGTGAGTGGGCGCCGTAGCCAAAAACGTCGCCGTTGCGGGAGATTACGCGTCCAAGCCGGTCGTGCGAGTAGGCGTAGGCGGACACCGCCACGCCGTTGACGCGGTTGGTCACGCCGGTGACCAGCCACCGCCGCAACGGATCGCGGGTTACTTCACGGCTCACGGCCACGCCGTTGGTGCATACCAGGGAGTAGCCGGCCGGAAAACCGTCGGCGGTGTAAGAGTAGGCAACGGAGAAGGCGGCGTTGCTGACCGCCGACAGGCGGTTCTCGGAGTCGTACGAATACCGCGTGACGCAGCCGTCCGCGTCAAGCCGCTCCAGACGGCCGGAGGGGTCGAACGACCTCCCGACGGTGAAAACATCACCGTCCAGACAAACCGTCTCGTTGGTGGCCAGCCCGCGCGCGTCGCGCATGGTTTCGCGAGTGATTCCGCCGTAATAGCAGTCCTCCGAGCTGACCGAGCCGAAGCCGTCATAATCCCACTCCCGCTCGCACCAGCAGTATTCGTCCGATTCTGCGACCAGCCGCCCGGCGGCGTCATAGCTTCGCGTCAGGGGCAGGCCCCGCCGATTTCGGGTCTCCCCCAGACGGTTGCCGGGAAGATAGGCGGCGGTCGAGTACGACCCGTCGGAACGGGTCCGCCGGGCAACGCGGCCGGCGGGGTCAAGCTCCAGCAGCGTCCAGTCCCACGTCGCGCCGCCGTCGCGGGTGGTGGCGTAGCCGGTGCGCCGCCCGAACGCGTCGTAGCGGTTGGTG
>JAFTCL010000062.1 GCA_017454745.1 Kiritimatiellia bacterium | reverse complement strand
GTGCCGCCCCAGAGTATGGGGCACGGCGGTAATCCGTGCGGTTGTGCGCCTAAGCCTTCTGGATACAATTAGACTTTTCCCTGCGAAACAATTCATACCAAAATGGTACATAATCCGGTGTGCAAAGTCAAGCGAAAGAGCAGTTCCGCGATTACGCGCAGTTTTGCAACAATGTTTTTAGCCGCAAAGGGCGCAAAGATTTACACGTTTCTACCCGTTCTACACGGTTCCTCATTCACATTCCCGTGCGGGAAGCGGGCGGCAGGCCAACCAAGTGACAACCTATCGTGAAACGGGACACTCAACACCGTATTAAAAAACGAAAATGATATCATATACAATACCAGCCTATTCTCCTACTTTACTGAACAAGAATTTGCGGAATCGCCGGGTTGTTCCCAGCGCAAGAAAAAGCGTCTGGTAGATACTGTCGCAAACAATCTTTTCTCCCCGTCAGGGGACACTTTATAAACGCATGTAGGAAATATGGCATAAACTTCCCCGCATTTGCACCGGTACAAAGAACTGCCGTTTTTTTCTGGTTTGATTAAAGTATAATCGGATCTTTTATGACATTTGCAATTCGAACAAGGAGGAAACTCCGACAGAAACCATCGTCTGACATTCAATAGCTTAGTAATTGTAACGATAAGAGCCAATGTCAACAAATGTCCAGCAAGGTAACAAAAGACCTTTGAGGGCAGTGATTCTGACGCAAATCTTTTGGCGAACCACACTCCGCCGAAAACCTGAACAACAAAAATCATTTCTTCAAAACATGTCATGCTTAACTATCCCAATATGTTGACGGCTTTTATTTCCTGTACATGATGCAATGGCCTTATTGAACATGCTTTGAAAAAAATGATAAACCAAAGCATTAACCATCAAAATGACTGACATTCCGAACTCGCAATAAAGATCAATCCCCTTTGTGATACAAATGACTGCCGTTGTCACCGCCGAGCTGAAAAACACTATTACAGCAGTCAATATTTGGTTGTAGATTGACAACTGGAATTTAAACCTTTGCGTATCGCCGGTTTTCGCAGCGTTTGTATAGCCAGTGTTAAAATATCTCTTCATATCAATCCATAGGCAGTTACCGGAAAGCACAATTGCCAAGGAGACGCAATACAGCGGTGTTATAAAATCATTACCGCCAATGGCGGTTGATTGCTGAATAAGCGAGAAAAAACCGGTTAACACGGTCAACAAGGTCATCGCCTGAAAGATTTTTAACTTAACGGCATCAATTCGGCTTATGGCAAAGAACAGTCTGAAACACTTAAAGTACGAACTTTGATACATGGCCGAATATGCGCCAGCAAAAGACCTAACGCTTAACTGCTTAACCAATGGCAGTGCAAAATGATATGGAAACCACATCAGAATATAAGTCCCAAACAAAACCGAGCATTCAAAAAACATACGCTCAAATAAATCAGATTCTGATCTGATTTCATAAAAACAGTAAATGCCGCCCAATTGGAAAAAGATAGCCATAAGAAAAATAAACCCCATATTATTCCCGTAACATGTTTGATTGCGCCAAATGGCAATAGTGTGGCCTCTATTATTTGTCTTTGCGCCCGACGCACGTTTAGCAGTTCCATCGGCACGATAAAGAACCTTAGGCCGTTTTTTCAATATCATGCGCCTGAATTTCCGAACATTACCCCAAAATTTTCCGGCGTTAAATTTTACTTTTGCCGAAGTGATTAAAAACAGTTGGCAGGCTCCCCAAAACGCCAAAGAAAACACTGGCAAACCAATTAGCAATTCAGCAGGACCATAATATCGCAGGTTTACCAAGCAAAGTATTGCATAGCAAAAAAGTATGGCCTGCATACCTACCAAAATCAGCAACAACAACTTAATCGGTTTCATTAGATTGTTCATAGCATATTGTACATGTATAGCATCAGAAATTATTTTGTATAAGGTCATCGTAAGATGACGCATCATGCCCCATAATCACTGCATCCGTTGCCATTAATGTGGGTACAAATCCTTCTTGTCCTTGAAGAAGATAATTTGTGCTGCCACTAACCATGCCCAGAAATGTTCCAAGGCCTATGGCTGCTCCATTACCACCTGAATACCACGACGAGATGCCACCAATTATGCCACCAGTAAAAACACACATGATAATGTCACCCTCAAGATAAATATATGTAGGACCACCGGATAATGCACCAATTACCGCTGCTTTTTTTACAATCGGTCCTATGCCACAAGTTTCAATATCATAATCTTCGGTAGCTTCGGGAAGCAATGCCAGAGTTCCATTTATGCAACCATATATAGCACCCAGTTTTATCAAAGCCAAAATTGAAAACTCTCCACCAACAATTAACGCACCTCCAGCACCAATCAGTGCCCCTGCGGCACCACCTGCGAGAGCACCGACACCGGCACCAATTAACAAGCATTTATAAGAAAATTCTCCCAAAGGATCCCTAAAACAGACCGGGTTATTCCCGAACGCCTCGTACAGGTTCAAGCCGCCCTCAAGCCCGATCGGGTCTTTGGAGAACCACCGGCCCGCCGCCGGGTCGTACCACCTCGCGCGGAAGTTGTACAACCCCGCCGCGTGGCTGTACTCGCGCCCCTGCCAGGTGAATCGGAGGGAAGCGATGAGCGAATCGCTTCCCGACGCGGAAAGAAGATTGCCCCAAGAGTCGTAGGTGTAGGAGACTGTGATCGTGCCGCTTGCGTCCACCAGCGCATGGACGGTGCCCAGCGGGTCGGTCACGGCGGAGAGGGTGTTGGTGGATTCGCCGTTATAGAAGGTGACGGCGAGGAGGTTGTCCACGCCCGCGCCCCACGTGTAGGCGCGGAGGAGTCTGCCGTCCGGAGCGAGGTCGGCGACGCAGTGGATGCCGTCGTAGGCGTGGTAAACGGTGCCGCTAATGTCGGTCGTGGAGACGCGCCGCCCCAGCGGGTCGTAGGCGTAGGACTCGGCGAAGACGCCGTTGGTTGAGACGGACACGAGCTGCCGCTGGAGGTTCCACGCGAGGTCGAGGAGCTGCCCGCGCCCGTTGACGGTCCGCGTCACACGTCCGCCCGCGTCGTAGGTGTCCGCGTCCCGGCGGTTGTGGGTGTAGGTGTGACCGCTGGTTCCAACAGACGTCACCACCGCCAAGCGGTTTCCGCACAGGTCGTAAGTGTTGGCGGCGAAGTTTCCGCCCGAGTCGCGTTCGAAGGTGAGCCGCATCAGCCCGTCGTAGGCGTAGGAGTTGGTGACCGCGCCGGAAGCGGCTGCAACGACGCGCTGGGTGACAAGGCCGTCCGGTTCGTAGGCGTAGGCGATCGAATAGAGCGGTGTCCCGTCCCTGGCGGCGTAGGTGACGTTGGTCACGCGGTCGAGGACGTCGTATTCTTTCGACACGGTGAACGCGGCGTTGGTGGCGGCGCTTTCGAGGCCGTTCCACGCGCAGTAGCCGTAGGACACTTCCCCGCCGCCGGGGACGGAG
>JAFTCL010000061.1 GCA_017454745.1 Kiritimatiellia bacterium | reverse complement strand
GGGGGGGGTATGCGCATCGACATATACGTTGAGTACGCGGAGAAGTCCGCGATCCGCCCCGAATGCGGTGAGCTGACCGGCGCCCAGAAGATACTGCGGTTGAGCTGGCACCAGACGCAGTCGATAATGGCGTTGGCCGTCAGGCGCGGCATGGCCAGGCGCAACGCCGTGGAAATCCCCTTCGTGGGCATGGACGAGAAGAGCTTCCGGCGCGGCAAAAGGGCCGACGACTTCGCCTGCGTCACGACGGACATCGAGGGCCGCCGCGTCCTCGACGCCATGCGCGCGGCGCTCCAGACCGGCAGGGCCTGGGGTTTCAAGGAGATGTTCGGCTCGTTCTGGAGGAGCGCCGGCAAGCGGTTCGCGGAGGCAAACTTCACGTTCTGGTACGAACAGGTCGCCAAGTCCTGTATCAAGCCGATGATAAAGGCCGCTAACACGCTCAAGAGGCACCTCTACGGGCTTCTCTCGTGGTTCGACAGCATGATAGACAACGCCCTGGCCGAAGGGTTCAACTCAACCATTCAAAGCCTCAAGGCCTCGGCCAGAGGGAGGAACTTCGAGAACTTCTGCACGGCCATCCTCTTCTTCTGCGGGAAACTGGACCTGCGCCCGGACTTTGTGAGGATAGGATCGACACTGTGAAGGGAGAAAGGTCATGTCGCCAGTTTCCACAAAAAACTTTGAAGAGCCGTTCTTGACATATGGGAGAAGTTGTGGAGATGAAGTTACGACTCTTTTAAATTGTCTCATCATTCTGGGGTCTGGTCTTTATCTGATTGGTGCGGCATTGCCGTTTTTCCGTTATTCTATTGGTTTGTGAATTGATAGGTTGACGCTTGCAACGCTAATACACTAAACCAGCGGTCATTCTCCGCGACTTTGCGGCTCTGCGAGAAATTATAATGAATCTCTTGGAGTCTCGCAGTGCTTGGAAGTAAACACGGCTTCTTTCCCATTGAAAGCGGTTGCGTGGCGGGCGGCGGGTTATACTATTAAAAGTAATGAAAATATTGGCTTTATTTTTTGCCTGAACAGGGGTATCATTTTAGCATTGTTTTTTAGGACGGAAAGGGGGTTGGTATGAAGCGAGCTTTTCGGACGTTGGTGTTGGCGGTTTTGGCGGTTGCCGCCGGCTGCATGACCAATTACTATGAACAGAGTTATTCCCCGTTGGACGATGCGGACGGTTTCACGCCGGTACGGTCTTCCGTGAAACCGGCGTATGTGGAGTTGCGCCTGGCGGGATCGGAAGATGACGTGCTGGATATCATTGAGGCCGGATTCGCGCCGGTGGGTGTAAGTGCCTTTGAGGGGGAGTATGAGCCGTTGGCCGGTGCCGTGGACACGGCAGTGGAGCAGGGGGCTTCGCTGGCGTTGGTGGACATCCGGTTCAAGGAAACACGGCAGCGGTCGTCGGTCGTTTATGTCCCAACATATTTCACTACCTATGTAACGGGGTGGGACCCGCCTCCGCCCCACCGCCACTATCACCACGCTCGCCCGCCGCTGGTTTATTCCGAGACTTACACCACTACCGGATGGAACGCGGTTCCGGTGCAGCAGAATGTGGACATTTACACCCACAATGTGATGTTCTTCCGCAAAATCGATGTGTCCGGTCTCTATGGCGTCGAGTTGCAGGTGCCAAAGCGCCTTCCCGACGAACCCCTCGACAGCGCGGTGGAAGTGCGGGTCAAAGCGGTGTTCCGCGGTTCCCCCGCTGAACGCGACGGCATCCGGCGCGGCCAAATCGTAAAATCTGTCAACGGACGGCCGATTAAAACCCGTGCCGATATTGAGCCGTTTTTAGAGCGCGGTAATCGGTCAATCGCCAAACTGGAGGTGGAAGATGCGAAATAAAATCTCTGCGTTTGCTTTTTTGATTTTGGCAATGTGCGTTTCCGGTTGCCTGTATTGGGACTCTGGATACACGGTGAACCGTCCGGTGGCGGCACACCGGATTTCCGCCGCGAACCGGGTGCCGGTCTCCTTTAACGTGACGCTTATTGCGATGATGCCGGAAGCTTTCGGATGCCCTGACGAACTCGAGTTGCGGGAAAAGGTGCAGGCGGCGTTGAAGGCGACCGGGGTGTTTTCGGAAGTAACCTATGCCGCTGATGACGGGGCTTCGTACCACCTTAATTTCGTGTTCCGACAAGGCGGGCTTTCGCCTGTCGCGGAGATGAATTCCGAGACGCTGTCGCTGTTTTCATTGGGGTTGATCCCGATGGTCGGCACCTGCACATTGGACGGCGCGGTAACCTGCACTTTGGGCGGCCAACAGCTTTACGCGACTGTTCGCGCGGAGAAGTTGCGTCGTTTGACGTGGCTGCCGCTGTTGCCCGCCGCGCCGTTCTGCAACGCCTGGACGGCTTGGGATGCGGTGTCGGGAGGGATTGTGAACGCGTTGGCCGAGGCGGCTGCCGAGGAGCATTGCCGCCGTTACAGCTCCGCAACGGTTACGTCAACCGCAGAATGACCGCGTTTCGTTGACCGCATTAAGATCGCCGATTGGTGATTAACCGCAACACGGTGGCTTCGGTGACGATGCCGATTACGGCGTGGTTTTCCGTTACGCAGAGCATGGGCGATTTTTTCGCGCGCATCTTGGGTAACAGATTGTCAGCCAGTTCGTTGGCGTTGATGAAGCACGCCGGTGTCATGCGGTTGCTGCAACTGGTCTTGGGATTGGTCCGCGCAAAAAGCTCTTCAATCACGTTGATTATCCCGACGCAGCGGGTTTTGTCGGTGTCAAAGACCGGGAAACGGAAATGCCCGGTTTCGCGGGCCAAGCTGTAGCATTGCGCGATGGTCATGCGCTTGGAGGCTTTGACCACTCTGTCGATAGGGGTCATGATGTCTTTGGCGCATTTACTTTGCAGTTTCAAGATCCGGCGGAAGACCGCGGTTTCGTATGGCGAGATGCTGGCACCCTCAAGCCGGTCGCTGACCACGGATTCCAGAAAATCGCGGGTGACCAGGAACTCGCCTTGACTGGGCGAATCGCGGCATTCCTTCGGGGTGAACCATTTGGTGATGAACAAGACGAATCTGGTCAGCGGGTCGAGCGCCCGGTCGCAAAAGGCGAATATTTTCGCCACCCGTACGGTGCGGCGCAGAGGGCGGGACCGGAAGTAAAGCTTGGGCAGGTATTCGCAAAAGTAAAGCACTGCCACCGCCATTGTGGCCGACCAGACGCTTTCGCGCACGCTGCTCATTTCCAGTTGCTTGGCTACGCTGCCGGTCAGGGTCGCCACGATAACGTGAAAGAGGTTGTTGCCCACCAGCACCGTGGCGAGAAAGCGTTGCATATTGTTCTGGAATTCGAGCAGTATTTCCGCCGGTTTAACATTGTTGCGCGCCCAATGGAGCAACCGTGCGGGATTTATGGAGTTCATGCCGCATTCGGTTCCGGAGAAGAACGCGGTGATCAACATACAGAGGGGCAGGCATAACAGCGTGAATATGATCAAGCCAGAACCCCCTTGCTGTCTTCAAGCAAATCTTTGGCTTCGACTTCGGGAAGCCCGTCGATGTCAATATCCAAGTCGCTGTCGTTGTCTTCGCCGGTAAGCTCTATTCTGACCAGGGTGATGCGCCGCCGGCGCATTTTAAGCACTGTCGCCCGGCAATCCTGCGCTTCAACCACCGTGCCCTGGGCTGGAATCTTTCCGGCGTGGAATGATATCCATCCGGAGATCCGGTCCGCGTCGTGGGCGACCAATTCCAGCCCGGTGGTGCGGTTGATTTCCTCCAGACTGGTGGTCCCAAGAACTTTCCACCGGCGCTTGCCCGGAATGCTGATATCGGTGATCGGGTCGTCGTTTCGGTCATGGCTGATCACCGGTTCGGCGACCAGTTCCAGAATGTCGCCCAAGGTGATTATTCCGGCCGTTCCTCCGTATTCATCCGACACGCAGGCAATTTTCATTCCGGTGGATTGGAATCTTAACAACAGCTTGTCCAAAGTGATGTTCTCTGGCACGAACAACGCGTTGTGGCTGGCGGCGGAGAAATCATGGTCGGGGTCGAGCAAATATTGGGCGACATCGAGAAATCCCTTGATGGAGTCGGCAGTGCGGTTGAAAATGGGCATATACCGGAAATGCGAAGCGTCGATGGCGGCCAACTGTTGTTCTTTCGGCAAATCGATGTCCACGCCCACGATGTCGATGCGCGGGGTCATTTCATCGCTGGCCCGCAATTCCGAGAGTCGCAGAACGCCGTCCATCATGTCAACCTCTTCCTGGTCGAGGTTGCCCTGTTCTTTGCTGGCTTCGACGATTTCCATCAACTCGCTGTCATTCAGCGCGCGGCGCTCGGAACGGAAAATTTTCCGGATCAGGGGGTGGGCTCCGGTGGCGTTTTTTAGAAATTCGCTAAACGGCTTGATTGGACGAATCAAGTGGGGCAAGGTGCTGGCGAACAGCGGCACGAGCCGTTCCTGATGGGTGATGGCGAACCGTTTGGGTGTGACTTCGCCAAACAGCAGAAGCAGTATGGTCACCACCACTACGGAAACGATTCCGGCATAACCCGGACACACTTCCCTTGTAAGATGGTACCCGATGGTGGCGATGGCGAAATTGACCAGATTATTGCCGACTAGAATGGCGGATAACAAGATTGCCGGATCATGCAGCAGCTCTTCAAGCCGCTTGGATATTTCCGGCGACTGTTTGCGGATGTTTTCCCTTTGCGCCGGGCTGAGCGATAATAGCGCGGTTTCGCTGCTGGAAAAATAGGCTGAAAACAAAAACAGTATAACCAGCAGGACGCAGAGTAAGGCGGTAATGGTGGCGTTCATGGCGTGGCGACATCTTCAACCAGCAATTGGGTGCGGTTATTGCTGTTGAGAGTCGAAACCTCCATATCGCGTATCATCCAGCGGTCGTTCATTTTTTTGACCCGCTGTACCCACATCCGCCGTACGGTGTCACCCTGCGGGCCGATCTGCTCGGCCTGCATGATGCAATGGAGCTGGCGGTCAACCCAGACCCGCACCGCTGAGCAGCCATGAATCGGTTTCGGCGGTCCGGCGATGATAATGTGGCAGTCGCGGCCGTTACGGCTTTCGCCCCTCGCCGGGGTGTCAAAACGGGCGTCTTTCCACCACAGAAAATCCAATGACAGATCGAGCCAGGTGAGGTCGGTTCCGCTGACCCTTCCGGCAAAATTCGGGGTCTCTTCCGGTTTCTGCTCCGGTCCGCTGAACAGTTTCAACTCTGCCGCGGCGCCGGGTTTGCGGGTCATCACCGCGCGCTGCACCAGCGAGGTTCCGCCCGGATCAAGCAGCATCAGTTCCGCGTTCGGCGGGTTAGCACCCCAATCCAGCATCAACTTGTAGGGGTTTTCTTGCAAAATGAATCCGCGCAGTTTTTTTACCTTTAAAGTCCCGGTAAGCAGCAGCCGCTCGGTGGGTATGAGCTGGCTGCAGGATAGCAGAATCTCCGAAGCGGTCTTCTTTTCCTGCTCCAGTTCGTCGGCTTCGCGGTCAACTTCAGCCGAGATGGCGGCCAGGTCATCACCCGCGCCGTACATCGTGCCGGTGACTAATAGTGCCGCCAGCGCGGCCTCAAAAAACATGGTTCTCACTGCAGTCTCCTAATTAAGCCAGCGCCAGCCGACGATTTCGTATTTGCCGGTGTAGGTGTCGCGGAACACGGTTATAAACACCCGCCGCTCCGCAATAACCCGCGCGTTGTCGCCGGTGGAAATCGGGGAAAGCGCTTGCACTGCCAAAACGATGTGGTAGATGCTTTGACGGAACGACACCTTCTCCGGAAGTTTTCTCACCGCGTCTTCGTAGTAATCGTGCATGGGGTTTAACCCCTCGTCCGGCAGATTTGACACGCTTATGGCACTTTCGTTGGTGCTGCCCGCCAGCAGGTTGGGCATCATTTCCGAGAAGGAGTGCCATCCTAGGTTTACCCCGGTGTGGGTGAGAGCGTTGGAGTAAATCATCGACCAGCTTTCGCGCCAGTCATTCTCTTCGCGGAATTTCAGCTGCGTTTCGGCGTTGTCATCGGCATTGGTCCAACCGATGGCGGCGTCGGCGAATAGCAGATCCAGCACCGGCATTAAGGCGGTGTTGGCCTGAACCAATCCGCTCGCCGGGCCGTTGGTGGGGAAGAGGGTAAAGATGTCGAGCAGGGCGGCGCCGCTGACGGATGAGAAGGTGATGGTGTCGTATCCGCGTTCCCCGGGATTGATCGTGCCGGACGAGGGGTAGCCTGCATACAGATGGCCGATGTCGCCGATGTTGTATAACGGCGAATCGAAATGGATAAAGGGCAGTTCCGCCACGGCGGTGAAATTGGTGGACGGTTCGTAGTCACTTTTCCAGACGAATTCGCTGGGCAGGTTGGACCAGTTGGCGACCCAGGCGTTGCGGCGCGGGTCGGGCGCGTAGCGGTTGGTGGCGATATTCCATTCGTAAACCGACGGGTCGTCGGTGTTGTTACCCTTCAGCAACGCTTCGTCCACAATGATTTCGCCCTTGCCCACGTCTTCGCTCTCAATCATGTAGGTCTCCATCGCGTCGGTGGTGGTGTCGGGTTTGATGGTCACCAACGGACGGATCCAGATGCGGTTGCTGTTTCTCCCGATCGGCAGATAGTTGGTGACGGACACGAAGTCGCCCACATCTCCTTCGGGTGCGCCAATGGTTTCGACTTCCATGAAATTAACGACCTTCTTGGGGTAGATGGTCCAGAAATGGCCGGTAAAGTTTTCCGGATCGTCATCTGGTTCGAAGTATTCGACGTCACCTTTGCGGGAATCGCGGTTGGCGTCGTCTTCCAATTCGAACCGGTCGTCCTTGGTAAGGTTTCCGAGGGACGGGGTCTTGTTTGACGGAAACAGCTTGTTTAACATATTCGGCACCCGGACGGTAAAGTTTTCGAAGAAGCGCTCCCACGAACCATCGTCAATCGTAACCGGGGTGGAGGTCAGCTCTTCGTACAAGGAATCGACACTGTTGGAGGTCGCCGCCAAGGTTATGAGCAGGGCGTCAAGCATATCACCAAGATCGTCGGGCCGGGGCAGGGGTTTGGCCTGCTCGATCTCGGTGGAGATCAGCATATTGGTCACACTGACGGTGGAAAAACCGGTTTCCTGTTCCGGTTCGTTTTCGTCTCCGTTCTCGTTATTGCCGTCTTCGTTGTTTTCGCCTCCGTTCTCACCGTTATCTGGTTCTTCGGGTTCGACTTCCGGCTCTTCCGGCTCGACGGCCGGCGGATCGGGGGTGTCGGAGAAGACGAAAGACTCGATACCGTAGGTGGCGTTGGTGACGGAACCGTCTTCGAGGGTTTCGCGTACCGTGGCTTGCAGCAGACCGGTTTCCGGGTCGAAAAGGTATCCGGCTAAAAGGTGGGCGTCGTCAAACGTAATGGTAAGCGGCACATACACCGGTTCAGGTTCAGGAGTCGGTTCGGGTTCCGGTTCAGGCCCGGGATCGGGTTCGGGCTCGGCCGGATCGACGTTTGGCTCATCACCGCCTTGATTATTGTCGTCGTCCCCCTCTACTTGCGGATTGTCTTCAGCCGGCTCTGGTTCGGGGTAGGTGGCGATGGTAGTGTTGAAGGCAACCCAATAATTGGTTGTCCACGCGCCGTTGCCGTTGTCGTACCACAGCATCCGTGGCGGGGTTTCCTTGAAGATGTAAACCAGCTCGTTGGTGGATTCGCCGTCCACATGGCTGAGCACGGAGTTGGTGACCACCACGGTGGTGTAAGTGTTGGTTACCACCTCCTCGGTGAGGTCTTCCAAAATGTTGGTGCTTACCACATCGACCAATTCGGGATAGAAGGCTTGCCAAATCGGGTTGTCCTCGACCGTAAAGGCGCCGTTGGTGTCGGCGACCGGCCAGAAAACGTGGTTAGTCATTGACGAGGTGAACCAGAGGTCGGAATCGGTGTTCACCAGCCGCCACAAGGGATGACGCCAAATGCCGGGGCCAAGGGTGTTTACATAGTCGTCGCCCCACATTTTGAACAGTACACTGTAGAGCGCGTTGCTGGAGTAATTCCACCTAAAATAGTCCCGCAGCAGATTGGATGACCAAGGGACCTCGGCGGTGGTGGAGATTTCAGACTGGTTGGTGTAGATGCCGATGTAGCATGCGGGGTTGATGTCGCCGTTAAATTCATCCTCGAAAGGCGAGATCGGCTCATACGGGTACCACAATTCCACCGCTACGGCGTAATGATTGGTAAGCGTGCCGTCTTCCGGCAAGTCGTAATAACCGGGGGCTTTTGGCGCGTCGGGATTGGCGTGACCATCCGGATCAAAAATGTTGAAAACCGAAACCTTGTTGATCAGCGGAACCGGTTCGGAGAGGTAATCCACGCGGGTCGGCAGCACTTGGTTGCCTTCTTCGTCCTCGTCTTCGACAAAATTGGAGATTTGCGGTACGCGGTCGGGGTCGATGAAGTTGGCGAGATTCCACGCGATCCGGTCACCGGTGGGCAATTGCAGCCGACCGCTGTCGCCGCCGCGCATCTGGTTTACCAGTACCGTCACGGGATCCAGCCAACGCGTCTTGAAGGTATTGCCGTTGAACCAGCCGGACGACCCGCCGGAGTTGCCTTCGTAGTCCTCCATGAAATTTGTTACGGAGTTGAGATTGAATTTGTAAAACCGGAAATTCCCGCCCGCCCCGAACGCGCTGTAGCGGCTCTCTTCGTTCAGGTCGAGGATTTGCCCGGAGTTGAATGCCGGCAAACCGAGCTGTTTTGAAACGGTGTGCCCGCCCTGTAACGGCGAGAGAGTAGGGGCGGGATCGTATGAGAAAGCCGAGAACGGCAAAGCGTCGAAAAAGTCCTTACTGGTGTAATCATAACCTTCCGGGAAAGTTTCCGTTTCGTTTTCGGTCGCGTTGGCAAGCCGGTTGGTAACATCGACCTGCGAGAAACAGGTGCGAACCGGTTTGCCGCCAACAAGCGGTCCGGAGGCGAGGGTATTAAAATCGTACAATCCGGAGACATTGAAAATGGCGAACGCCATCCGGCATTCCGGTGACTGTTTTTGAAGATTCCATCCCTGATCGCCGATAAAATCAGGACGTTCAATCGGCATCCAACCGCTGCGTCCCGGATATTCGTCAATCTGGTCTATGCCGACCGGTACCGGGATGTTGTTGGTAAGGATTGACGGCAGCAGCGCCACCACGTCCCGCGTAAGCAGGTTTACCGTATCCCGGTTGAAATCTTCTGATGGCGGCGAGAAATACGCCTCGCCGGTTTGAAGTTCGACATCATCGAGCTTGTTGGTCTGGAGGTAGGAGTAGCTGAACCATTGGCTGATCGGTACGAGACGCCGGTTGACGGTCGGCTCGGATTCCGGGACCACGTCGGTGTAATTGGGATAGGCAAGTGATTTTTCCAATTCGCGCAGCGTCTTCACCAGCGCCACATCAAGGTAATCGCGCACGATTTCAGCGTTGCTTTGCTGTTTTACGGTGCGCTGGCGCAGTTTCGAGACGGTAAGGAATGTTGCCGCCAGAACTGCCAGCACCGTAATCACGCCGAGGGTAATCATCAGCGTGGCGCCGGATTCAGGATTGCAAACGAAGTTATGGGGATTTGCCGTGCGTTTCATAGCCGCGATCCTCCATAGGTAGTCAGCACGATGCGGCGTGACGCGATTACGCCCATCGCTGCGGCATCCGCTTGGGAGTCGGTGTCATCGGCGGTGGCCAGTTGCAACCATTGGTTCCAATCGTGCTCTGACTGAATGGCGATGCCGATGTCCACGCGGGTGGGCAGCACATTCGCCTCAACGTGCGTGTGCTGCGTCGCTTCCACCAGTTTCTTGCCCTGTTCGGTTTCAGTTTGATCTTCGTCGTCGGAATCAGGATCGAGCAGATACCGGTATGGGATGGTGGAGGTAACGGTCAGCCCGCTGACCCGTTGCAACAACCGCGAATGCTGGCCTTCGTACCCCTCCATTTTCTGGCCGGTGGGGTCTTCAACCAACGCTTTGCAAATCTCATCCAGTTTCGCTTCTCGCACTGTCTTGTAAATCAGTTCGCCCAAAGGTTTGGTTTGTTCGCTGGAAGTTTGCCGTTCTATAGGCAACTGGTGGCGGAAGAGCGAGTTGCGGTAGTAGGTGTAGCACACCACGTCAATCGATAACCGGTCTTCTGGCTTAAGATCGGTATTGTAGCGATAGGAAGCGGGACGTGCAAACGTGAACACTTGGTACACTTTTTCATCGGTGGTGGCGGTGAAATCAATATCAGACAATTCACCCTGCAAGAAGGCGGGTTCGTCCTTGTCCGGTTCGATTTCCGCAAACTCGGATTCGGTTGACGTACCTTCCTCGCTGGATCCCACAGACACCACGATCAGGTTACCGTTGTCGGTGATGGCTTCCTGCAAATCGCGTTCGATTATGTCCAGCGCCCGGTCGATCTTGACGCGTTCCTGCGTGGTGTCGGAGCCAACCGGCCACAGATTGGTGGCGGCATCTAGCATCGAGTAGAGAATTGCGCCGATGATTACGAAGAGCGAGATGGAGACCACCAATTCGAGGATGGTGAAACCGGAATGGCGAATACGCGTGTTCATCGTCTGCCTCCCGGATAGATCAACGAAGTGTAGTAGTAACGGATCTTGCTGGGGTAGGAGGTGCGGTTGGGACACACCATCAGCGACACGTCCAAAGTGTCGAGGTAATCAATGTCATCCTCTTTGGCGGCGTCTTCCAAATCTTCTGAACCGCGTATTCCAATTACCAAATAATAGAGCGGCGTCCAGGCGTTCAGGTCAATGTCGTCGGGATCGTAAGCCGGCGTGAACTTGGCGTACTCGCCTTCGGTGGCGTTGAAAACCAGCAACTCCGGCGTTTCGATATCGGCCATCGCGGGGAAGGGAATTAGCAGGTCGGACTCTAATACGTCATTCCAGCGTTCTAGCCAGCTTAAAACTGGGGTGGTGTTGTTGGTTTGGGAGTAAGCCTCGGCGTATTCGATAAACTGTTGGTTGTAGTCGCGCAGCGTCTCGAAAATCGTGGCGGCGAACTGGTTGCACCGGCGGTCGTTGTCGGTTTCATTGGCGGTGCTGATGCCGTGACGGCTCAATCCGAAAATCGCCACCACCGCGATGCCGATGGCCAGCATGGCCAGCGCGGTTTCGATAAGGGTGAACCCGTTTTTACGTTTTAAGTTCATTGGGCATCCTCCGAATGGTTTGGCGTGGTTACGGAGGTTGTCCCGCTGGCGAGGTCGATTCGCAACAGACGGTAAATCGGCTCGACTTCGGTTTTGCCGATTACAGCGAAATGTTTGCGGGTTTCGATTTTTATCGCGTGCGAAATCTTGTCGTCATCGTGGAGTGAAAACGCCGAGCCGTCGGGGCGGAAAAACAGCGTGGCGGTTTCATACTCTTTTTCTTTGAGCACTATGTTTTCCCCGTCGTCGCCGGCGGATTGCAGCGTTACCGGCACCAGCCGGATATCGCTCGGAAGCAGGTGCTTCGGCGAGATGTTGATCACCTTGATTTCAGAGTCGTCATTCACCATGTCGAAATAGAGGTCGGCGCTTTCGCTGTGTTGTTTGATGATTTCCTCCACCGCCTCCAGCGAGTCCACCTCGTTGGTCGGAGAGCAAAGGAAAGTCTGGAACGAGGTGATGCTCTTGACGCTGTTGGTGAGGTCGTTGCCGTAACGGAACCCGACAATCTGCTGGTTTTCGCGGGCGATGGTTTCGGCCTCGTCGATGGCGGCGGACATGATGTTCACCGCGCCGGTGAGCGCGTGGGCTGTCCCCCAGTACCGGAATGAACCCAACAGAGCCAACGTAAGAATCCCCATGATGGTCATCACGGCGATTATTTCGAAAATGGAAAATCCGGCGCGGAGTTTAATTGCGTTCATCGTGTCGCCCCCGCGCTGTAGATGTAGTTGGTGCTGCCGCTGCCTTTCTCGCCCAGCGAGAAGGCGAAGGCGGTCACGTTGGAGATTGTGACTTCGTAGGAGGTACTGCCGTCCACTGACGATTTCACGGTGTGGGTGAAGGTCGAGTTCGGCCTTAGCCCCATAAACAGGATGTAGGGTTTGCCCCAAGGGTCGGGGTAATCCACGAAATCGATTTCGTTCTCACGGGACAAATCCAGAAAACGGATGCCTTTGGGGTTTAGCGGGTTGGTTTTGCGGGTGCCGCTTTGGGTTAAGTCAACACGAGCCATTGCCCGGTAAACTTCATTGGAATAGAGTTTGAAGATATCGGCGTTGTTACCGCCGCGCTCATCATCGGTGGTGGACTCGATTTTGTCAACGAACTCCTTGGGGCCGGAGATCAGCAGCGGACAGAAATCGATTCCGTTGCGTACCGATTCCGGCAGATCGTCATTCACCATCACGCCGCCGCTGCTGTCTTTGGCAACCACCTCGCCCGGCCAGAAACCGTATTCGGAATGGTAGCGCATCGCGGCCTGCGCCAGCATGGTGGCGCCCGCCTGCGCCTGGCGGTTGAGCGCGGACCGGTGCACTGTGGTCACGGTAGGGAGCAGAATTGCCAACAGAATCGAAAACACCCCGACCGTCACCATCATTTCAACGATGGTGAACGCTTTTTGGGTGCGTTTCGCTGTCGGTAATCCGCCGGTTTTGACCATGCCGCTACTCTTGCCTGTTCTTAATGGTGAAATTGCTCCAGCTCTCGATCCGCTCGTCAGGCGGGACTCCGCCGGTGGAGTCGCTTTCGTCGGTCTTGCCCTTGCGGGTTCCTGGCACGTAGGTCCAGACCACCACATCGCCAACCACGTTGGTGGCGGTGGTGACGAACTCGTCAGCCGGGATGTTTATCTGGTGGTCACCGTTGGTGTCGAACTTTACGTGGAACTGGCGGTCGGAGATTTTTTCGTCCGAGGTCGGGGGAAAGGGGTTGACCGGCGGATAGGGGGTCTTGGCGTAAAAGCGGCTGAACTCGATAAACGGGATGGCGTCGTAATTGATGTTGCGGATCTCTTCGGTGCTGGAATCGGTGATGTTGCCGCGCAACACGTTCGCCAGCTGACGGTCGATCACAAAATACGAGTCGCCGTCGCTGATCTCCACAGCGGTTTCGCCGGGGGTGTTGGTCGGCCAGCAGTGATAGTGGGCGTGGTATTGCTTAAAGGCGTTCTCGATGCTTTTGACCTCGGTATAGGTAATAGTGCGGCGGCTGAATTTCTGGGCGCGTTCCAACCCACCGTAGAGCATCGCCATCAGCACGCTGATGATTCCGATCACGATCACCATTTCAATCAGGGTGAACGCTGAAAGATTTTTCACGTTGCCCATTTCTTATTACCTTTCCGCGTAAATGTCGTCCAGCGACGTCTGTGCCTGGTCGCCCAGCACTTCGGATTTCGCGTTCGGCCCGGTGGAGAACAGCGTGTAGGAGCGGTGGTTTTCGTCGCAAAGATAAACGTACTGCTGCCGCCAGGGATCGGTAATCCGCCCCGCTCCCTTCATAAAGGACTTGAAGGTGATGTTGGTACTGCCTCCTGGTAGGTCCTTTAGCAATACTGCCGCCCGGTCCAAAACGTTCGACAGGTTGTAGCGCATTTGCTTGCCGGTCTCGCTAACCAGCGGTTCGATGTTGCCTTCGCTGTCAATGGCGGCGTAGGGGTACTCGCCGAACTCCAGATACCATTCGTGGAGCGCTTGCTGCCACTCCGCAAGATCGACCTGCGCCTGCTTGATGTTGGTGACCGCGTTGAGATGGCGGCTCAACCCGATCACCATTCCTAGCAGCACGGCGGCGATGCCGGTGGTTACGGTAAGCTCGACCAAAGTGAAGCCGCCGACCGAACGGCGACTGCCGGATCCGGATTCGGGCGTCTTCACCATTTGCTACTCCTCCATCCGGCCCGCGACGCGCAACACCTCGTCCACCGAGGTGCGTCCCTCGATCACGCGCAACCAGCCGTCGTGCCGCAAGGTAACCATGCCCTCTTCCATCGCCTTGGCCTTGATGATGTTGGCCGCCGCGCGGTTTACCACCAGTGCCCGGATGGGGTCGGACATGATCATTACTTCGTTGATGGCGCTCCGTCCGCGGTAGCCGGTGAACCCGCAGCCTGGGCAACCGTTACCCTTAAGGAACTCCGCCTCGGCAATCTTGTCGGGGTAACACGCCGCGATTTCGTCGTAAATCGCCTTCGGCGGTTCATACACGGTTTTGCAGTGGCGGCAGACCCGGCGCACCAGACGCTGGGCCACGATGCCCTCCACGCAGGAGGAAATCAGGTAAGGCTCCACGCCCATATCCGTAAGACGGGTTACCGCCGACGGAGCGTCGTTGGTGTGCAGGGTACTGAGCACCAAGTGGCCGGTGAGCGATGACCGAACCGCGATGTCGGCGGTTTCGGAGTCACGGATTTCGCCGATCAGGATTACGTCCGGGTCGTGACGCAGGATCGAACGCAACACCGATGCGAAGGTCAGCCCGATCTTGCTGTTGGTCTGCACCTGGCTGATGCCGTCCATCTGGTATTCTACCGGGTCTTCTACGGTGATGATCTTGGTTCCGGTCTGATTCAACCGCGCCAGCAATGCGTAAAGCGTGGTGGTTTTACCAGAACCGGTCGGACCGGTCATCAGGATGACCCCGTGCGGCAATTCGGTGAGTTTCGCGATCTTCGGCAATTGCAGCGGGGAGAGACCGAGTTCGTTCAAATCCACTTGGGTGGTACCGCGGTTCAAAATACGCAAGCAGCAGGTTTCGCCCCAGCCGGTCGGTAGCACGGACACGCGCAAGTCGTAGTCGGCGTTGCCGCAGCGAACCTTGATACGTCCGTCATGCGGCTTGCGGTGTTCCGCGATATCCATGTTGCCCATGATTTTCACGGCGGAGCTTACCGCGTTTTTCAGCCGCTCCACGCCCTTGGGCAGCGGGATTTCCTGAAGGATGCCGTCGATGCGGTACCGCAAACGCAAGGTTTTTTCAAACGGTTCGATGTGGATATCCGTGCAGTCCATTCGGATGGCTTCGGCGATGATCAGGTTGATAAACCGCACCATACCGGTGTCGTGGGTCTGAACCGCGATGTCCGAATCCTGTTGTTGCTCGTCCATTGCCCCTGACGCTTCGGCTTCGGCGATTAGCTGGTCGATAGTCTCGGCACCCAATCCGTAAAAGTGGGTGAGCGACATATTGATGTCGCTTTCCGGGCAAAGTACGAAGTCAAGTCCGGCATCCAGCACCATCCGCAATCCGTCCACCGTGGTCAGGTTCGGCACTCTGCTTACCGCCAGCAGCAGAATGCCGTCGTTGAACGAAATCGGCACGATACGGTGGCGCAACGCCACCTTGGCGGTGACTTTGTCAATCGCCTCCTGCTGGATTTTAAAGTCGCCGATATGGTGGTAGGGGATGCCGCTGACCTCGGAAAAGACTTTGGAAAGGTCTTCCTCATTGACGATGGCCTCGTCAATCAGCAATCGGTCCAACCCCTGCATGGTGATGGCGGCCCGGCCTTGCAGTTCGCCGAGTTTGTCCAAAGTGAGCAACCCGCGGTCAACCAGTTTCTGGGCAACCTCAATCAAAAGTGTTTCGGAATAGTAATTGATCATGTGGAACAAAGATCCTTCTACTTCGCGGCTGGTTTCTTAACCGCCTTGCCGCCTTTGGCGATTTGTCCCGGCTTGGCTTTTGCCTTGGCGTCGTCCTTGCCTTTCACCTGCGCCTTGGCCGGCGCTTTTGCCGCTCCCGCCGCCTGCGCTTTGGTTGCCCCTGCCGCCGGGGCTTTGGCGGGTTCCGCGGCCAATTCAACCGCCCCGCCGATGGGCATTACCTTGGTGGTGCCGTCGGGAAACTTGATGCTGGCGGACTTGCTGTTGGCGTCGGTGATCTCCACGCCGTGCACTTTTTTGCCCGGTTCATAGAAGAAACTGTCGCCCGTGGAGTCGTTGAACAGCGCGCCTTTGCTGCCGTCGGAACGCTGGACAAAACCCAGGAAAGATATTTTGGGGGTTACCATCGGTTGCCCGTTCGGGCCCACCGTCTGCCCCGGAACCTGGTTTTTGTTGCGCAGCGCGGCGAAGGGGTCGGTCTTGCCGTCTTTGCCGGATCCGTTAAGCCCGGCCGCGCCTTCACGCGCCTTCTTCAGCGCGGCAAGAAATGCCGCCCGCTGGGTCTCGTTGGTGAAAATCGCTTCGAGCGTGGGGCGGAAGGGATCAACCGGCACTTCTACGCCAGCTTCCGACACTTGGTTGGAGACATACTCTAACGTGCCCAGGGAGATGGGATCCCTGCTTTTCTCGGCGTCGCCGCTTCCTTCTGGGAACGGGGTGGGGGGGATCGACGCGCGCAAACCGCACCACACTGCGGTGCAGGCAAAAAGTGCCAACGCCGCCAGACAGATCAGTTTGGCGTTTAACCGCATCACCCATTTCCAAAGTTTGTCCATAAAAATCTCCTCGGTTTATCAGTTGAACAGCAGTGCCGACAATACCGCTTTCACCCGCAGTTTGGAGTCGAAGGTCGGCCCGGACTCGATGCGGATGTTACGGAAGGTAAACACTTGCGTCTCCTCGAAAATCGACTGGAAAAAGGTGTAGAGGTGTTCAAAGTCAACGTCGCACTCCACGCGGACCGGATATTCGGTGAATGTCACGCGGCTCTTGCTGTCGGTATGCACCACGGGCGCGAGCGGATAGATTTCCACCAACCGTTGGATCTGCCGGTCGAGCGTTAGGTCGGCCAGTTTCTCCACCGCCTTGAGCTGGAGCATCCGCACCCGGATCTCCTCGCCGCTTCCGATGTCGTTGTCCAAACCCAGCTCGGTCGGCATAAGCTTGATCTTCAGTTCGTCGGATTTCTGTTGCAGACGCTCGCGGATCTCAAACAGCTGGACTTTGTAGTCGATGCGGTTTACCTCCGCCCCCGCGCTCGCCGCGTCGTTGGGGAAGGTTTCCAGCCGCTGGCAGATGCGCGACCATTCGTTGGACAAATCTTTCAGGTTGTTGGATTCCTGCTTGGCCAGTTCCTGGATTTTTGCCATCGAGATTTTGGCGAATTTGTGGTTCTCTAGCTTTTCGCGGACATCCCGGTTCTGTTGCGCCAGCTCTTGTTGCGGCAAAACCACCAGATTTACCATTAAAATCGCGCTGATAATGATGAAAAGCAGGATGAACAGTACCTGCATCCGCTCCATCTTAAGAAAATTCAAGGCGGAAAGGTTCATTGTCGTTTCACCTCGATTTCAATCACGAAACGGCTGAAGTTGGACATCTTGTCGGCTTCCGAGTCAGGAATGCCGGTCGGCTTCAAAACCTTGTCGTCGCTGCGAAGGTCCACCCTCGCTATTTCCGGCGCGCTTTTCAACCGTTCGATCATCTCTTTTACCGTTTTCAGGCTGGGATTCTGGGTGTAGCCCTCCACGATGAACACCGAGCGCAACGGCTCCATAATCTCTTTTTTCTTCGCCGCCTCTTTCTTGCTGGCGGTGGCGGGCGCCAGTGTCGGGGCTTTGCGTTTGGGGTTGGTGCGGAGCGACCTGAAGAGCGACATCCCTTTCCCGGATGCTTTCCCGGCGGAAGCTGCGATGGCTTCCTCCAGTTCCTGCTCTTCGAGATTGTAGATCTTTTCGTCGCAGAAGAGCGTGATCCAGTCGTTGGGGTCAACTGTGGAAGAGACCAGCGTTAGCACGTCGCGGGCCAGCGGCGCGTTCATCAGCAGGTCGGACAACGGCACGGAGTTGGTGACGATCTGCGAACAGTAGGAACGGGTGTTCTGGATCTGCTTGTCGATCTGCTCCAGCTTGCGGAGCTTCTGCTGTTCCGCTTCCAGATGCGCCTTGTCGCGCTTGATCAGCAGCAGCCCGGTGGCAGAGTAAATCGCCATTCCCGCGAAGATAAACACCGCCGCGGCGATCCACCACGGTTTTTTCTGGCGGAACACCACTTCGTCTTTAAGCTCCGCCGGGAGCAACGAAAGATAGGTAGTGCCGAGTTGCATGGCGGTGACGGCCAGTCCAAAAGCGATGTCGAACTGCGCGTCGGGACGCTTTTCGGCGGCCTCGGGCTTGCCCGATTGTGCCCGCAACTCGTCGGTGGTGATTACCTGAATGCCCAGCTTTTGCGCCACGTATTCTTTGAAACCTTTGAGCAGAGTGGCACCGCCGGAGATCACCAGCTTTTCCACCTGCATCTTACGGTCTTGGAACTGGCTGCGGTAAACGCCCATGCAGGCGTTGTACTGCGAAATCCAGCGGTCGGCCACGCCGCGCAACTCTTCAAAACAAGCGTCGGTTTCGCGCAGCCCGCAGTCGCCGTGCTTGCGCACTTCAGCCTGCGCGGGATGAAGCCCGGTCGCGTTCACCACGGCATCGGTGAAACTCTTGCCCCCGATGGCGATCGAACGGGCGAAAAGCAGACTGAGTTTGTAGCCCACCGCCAGTTCGGTCTGGTTGTGGCCGATGCTGACGTAGCACCAGGGCAGCTCGTGTTCCGGCGCCCAATGCTCAACCGCGTTGTGCAGCGCCACCGGCGCGGGGATCAGATCGGCCGGGCGGAGGTGGTTGAGCCGAGTGTCGCGGATCGTTTCCTGAATCACCTGGGGGCGCGCCATCGACATGATGTAACGGCGCACGTTCGGCTCGTAGGGCGGCTCAAAGGCGAAGACGTCGTGGGTCATTTCGTCGCCGGCCATTTCGCTGAACTGCGCGATGTCCATCGCTGCGACCTCTTCGGGTGAACGAGGGTCGTTGGGCATTATGCGCCCGCTCTGGAAGACCGTTTGGGATCCGGGCAGGGCTACCGCGCAGAAATGTTTCGACACGCCGAGTGAATCGATCCACGTCGCAATCAGCTTGTGCGGATCTTCCTCGTCCATCGGCAGCGCGAACGTTTCGGCCCGGGTGATTACCGGTTCCCCGTTACGCGCCTCCACCCAAACCAGCTTTGCTGATCTGGCTCCGACGTCTAACGCTAAAGTCGTTTTTTGGGAACTCATAGGTATGTTCGTAATGGAAAAGGTTTATGCCCCAGGATTTGCCGCCGGTGCCGCAGGAGCCGGTGCAGGCGCTGCGGGTGCCGGCGCTTGGGCGGCGGGAGCCGCTGGCGCAGGAGCGGCCTGAGCCGGGGCCGCCGGGGCTGCGGCTTGGGCTGGCGCGGCCGGGGCGGGGGCTATGTCGGCCAGCGGTGCGTCGTTGGCGTTATTGTTCGCCCCGGCGTCCGGCAGCGCTTCCGGTATCGCGGTGGAGTGGCCGGCCGCCGCCTCGGTCTTCAAAATGTCGGGAACCTTGTCGGCGTCGGACACCGGCTCGCCGTAACGCTCAAACTCGTTCAGCGGGATCAGCTCTTCACCGATGTCGCTGATCAGGGTGGCGGTTACGAAAATCAGCACGTTTTCCACCGTGGAGTTTTTCTTCTCCATCTGGAAAAGTTTCCCGATGTACGGGATCTTGGCCAGCCACGGGGTCTGGCTGTCGTCATGGCTCTTGTTGTTGCGGATCAGACCGCCCAGCACCACGGTCTCGCCGCTGTGCACCACCGCTTCGGTTTCGATGTACTGGCGGCTGACGCGGGGGAGTTTAATCTGCGGGAGGTTGGGATTGTAGCCGTTAAGGCTGCTGCTCCCAGAATCGTTGTTGGAGGTCTGGGTTGACCAGACGGCGGCGGAGAAATAATCCCAGTCCACCAGATCGCTGATTTCCGGTCTCAAAATCAGGTTGATGGTTGAAAGATCGGCGCCGACACTGGGGGTGACCGAGAGCGAGGTTCCGGTTTCGAGCGTCATCGGCTCGTCCCAGTCGAGCGATATGCTGCGGTCGTTGTTGGAACTGTAGCTGGTGGAGGAGGTGGTGTTGGCGTCCACATCCTCAAAGTAGTTGTGGTCCTCGCCCACTCGGAAGCTGGCTTCGCGGTTGTTGATGACCGTGATGCGCGGAACCACGATGGCCTGGCTTTCGCCGGTCTGCTCCAGCGCGTGCAGCACGGCCTGGAGCGCGGAGTCGCCGAGCAGGAACTGGTAAGCCAACTTCAAGCCGCCTGAGGCGCTGCCGTCAGTGGCTGCCACCTCGGTTACCGAACCGACCAGCGCGTCATGCTTGAACTGGGTGGAACTGGCCAAGGTGTGGTCGCCGTAGCTGGCGGTGGAGAAACGGCTGCCACCGCGGTTGTCGAACAGCCAGTCGATACCCAGCTGGTGGAAATCGGAGATGCTGGTGGTAACGAACCGCGCCTCAATCAGGATCTGGAGCGGCCGGACGTCAAGCGCGTCGATTAAGTCTTCGGTCAGGGAGAGGTTTTCCTTGGTGTTTTTTACGATTAGTACGTGGGCTTTGTCGTCGAACAGGAAATCCGCCCCGTCCGGTTGCGGCACGAAACGCTCTATCGCCTCCAGCAGCTTGATTTTGCCCTCTTCCTGCTGATTATTGTTGTTATTGTTGTTGTTGCTTTGGGAGGAGCGGCCGCGCTCCTGCGGCCCTTTGTAGATGGACTCGCCGTGGGGCGATTTGCCGAGTTCGGACCCGACCATGCCCTTGCGGATCTTGTAAATGCGGGTCTCCAGCGGCAGCGCGGGAACCTCTTCGGTGGCGGCGGTCACCCAAATCACATTCTCGCCGACCGAGAAGTTCACCTGCATGTTACGCCCGATGTACTCCAGCACTTCGTCTAGCGGGGTTTTCTCAACGTGGATGGTGAGCGGCTGCTCCAGCGAGGCCAAAGCGTCGTCGGTAATGATGTTTATGCCCTGCGCCCGGCCGATCTGCTGGGCGATGGTGCTGATGGTGGCGCCTTCAAGGTCTATCGTGACCGGCTTCTTCAGCATTTGCTGCATGGCCGAGGGGGCGCGTTTGAGCGAGCCTGTCTCGCCCATCACGTGCTTGCGCTGGCGGTAGCTGTCCGGCATCTTGGCGTAATTGTGGGCGTCGGCGGTGTGCAGCCGGTTGAGGTACTCGCTTTGCTTCTTCGCGGTCTGCATCCGCTCTTCGGCCAGCCGGTCGGTGATGCGCAACTGCAGATCGCTGAGGCCGCGGGCACTGGGGTTTTTGCGGGCGATGTCGCAACAGGCGACAATCGCCTCTTGGGTTTTGCCCTGCTC
The DNA here is from genome assembly GCA_017454745.1 of Kiritimatiellia bacterium. Taxonomy (GTDB): domain Bacteria; phylum Verrucomicrobiota; class Kiritimatiellia; order RFP12; family UBA1067; genus UBA1200. The sequence continues at coordinate 10,969 of JAFTCL010000061.1, read as the reverse complement.
GAAAAGCTGTTCGGCTGCGATTACCTCCGGGGCGCGGGGCTTGGCCGGCGCCACTGCGGCGGGCGGCGGGGGAACGGGTGCGGTGCATCCCGCCAGCAGCAACGATGCGGCGGTGCATTTCAAAATGGGAAACCGGTTAAAAACGGTGGTCCGCGCTTTCTTCATACGATGTCCTCTTGATTTGTTTCAAGTAGCTTAATCCCCAAACGGCACTATGGTATCAAATCCCATCGCCAATGCCAATGCAAAAACGTCACTTGGTGCTAGTTTCTCCCGCACGCAGCGTACCCTCCCACCAGGGAGGCCCGACAAACACGTTCCCGGCGTACGCCACGTTGAGCGTGATGTACTGCTTGGTGGCTTTCCAAGACCCCCGGTTCACGTAAGCCACCCCGTAAATCCGCTGGTCTTTCCAATGGTGGTAACACCGGATGATCGGGAGGGCGGAGGCGCTGTAGGGCAGCACCTGTCCCGATCCTTCCTTGGACCGGTCTTTGTTGTTCACGTCGCCGTAGGTCAACTGGGCGTACTTGTACAGCTTCAGGGTCGAATAGTCGCCGTCCGGCCAGTTCGCGTCCTTGCCCCATCCGTGCTTGCCGGTGGAAAACTCGTAAAAGTAGCTGCAATTCTCGATGGTCTTGTTGCGGGTGGTGTCGCTGTTGGTCTTGTTGTCGTAAAAAGGCGATGAATCCAGCTTCGATTGGTCGGAGATGGCGTCGACGAACGCCTTTGGCCGCGCCCGGTCTTTCCCGAAATTGATGTCCGAGTGGCACACGTACATGCTCTTGTCGTCCACATAGTCCGGGTACAGGTTGGAAATCCAGTCCGGGACGATGTTTTCGTGCTCGCCGCGGTAGATCGACAGCGCCACCCCGAACTGCCGCAAATTCGATTTGCAGTTCGCTTGACGCGCCTGCTTGTAGGACGCTTGCACGGAAATCGTCAACACCGAAGTCAACAGACCGATGATGGTCATCACCACCAACAGTTCCATCAGGGTAAAACCGCCCCGTCCCCCGGCGCGTAACGCGCAAAGTTTTTGATAAAGAGTATTCATCGCTTTTTAAACGCAAGAATTATGCCAAAAATTGCTATATAAAATCAATGAAAAACTAACGAAAGTTGCCAAAAAATCTATATTGGGGTAGGCATGGTGCGTACTGGAGTACGCATTGACCGGATGGATCAGAGTTTTTTCCGGCGGAACATGGCGGTAAGCAGATAGGCTAGCACGGCCAGTTCCACGATGGTGGCACCGGGCGGGCAGTCGAACTGGTAGCTTAACGCTATGCCGGCCAGGGAAAACGCCGCGCCCAGCGCGGCGGCTGCCGCCATCATCCGGTTGAGCCGCCGGGTTAAGAGTCCGGCGGTGGCGGCGGGTAGGGTCAAAAGCGCCACCGCCAGCACGATTCCCGCCACCCGCACCAGCAGCACCACGGTGACCGCGGTTAGTAGATGGTAAACCGTTTCGTAGGCCCAGGTGCGGACACCGCGCAATTCGGCCAGTTCCGCGTTGAAAGAGATGGCGAGGAGCTTGTTGTAGCAAAAGGTCACGGTAGCCACCACCGCCAGATCCATGACCGCCATCCAAACCAAATCGGAATTTGGCACCAATAGGATGGAACCGAAGAGATATCCCATCAGATCGGACTGGTAGCCGGGCGTGGCCGCCACGAAAGTCACCCCCAACGCCATGCCGCAGGTCCACACCGCGCTCAACACCGTGTCGGGACGGAATTTGCGGGTGTTGGAGAGCCAAGCCAGCAACAGTGCCGTGACCACCGCCACCGTCATTGCCCCGGCGGTGGGGGAGAGCAGGTGGATGTCGAACCGCCGGGATAGCAGCAGCGAGAGTCCGATTCCGGCCAATACGCTGTGCGATACCGCCCCGGCGAGGTAGGTTGACCGGCGCACCACCACGATGCTGCCGACCGGGCCGGCGGCGACCGCCGCCAACAATGCGGCAAGGCAGGCGTTGCGCAGAAACGGCAGTTCGAAAAATTCCTTGAACGGCATGGGATCCCTATTCGTCTTTCAGCGCGGCTTCAATCTCCCGGCGCGGGATTGCGCCTTCGCGCAAAATTTCGGTTGAATTGTCGGCCCGGACCTTCACCACCGTGCTGGCCATCACGCCCGGAACGTCCCCGCCGTTGATCATCAGGTCGGCCTGCCGCCCCACGCTTTGGAACGCCTCGGCAGGGGTAAGCGCCGGCGGTTCGCCGCTTCGGTTGGCGCTGGTTACGCGCAGCAAGCCTCCGCCGGCCCGGATAATTTCCGCCGCCAGCGGGTGGTTCGGCACCCGGAATCCCTCGTATCCGCCGCGCACCGGCAGAACCAGGGTAAGCGCTCCCGGCCAAAACCGTTTTGCCAGCCGTTGCGCAGCCGGAGGCAGTTCGGCCCCGAATCGGGCCGGCGCTTCGGCGTCGGACACCAGCAGCGCGATCGGTTTGCCGGCGTCACGCCGCTTGATTTCCTGGATGCGCCGGATGGCGGCGGGCTGGTCTGGTCTGGCCCCGATTCCGTAAACGGTGTCGGTCGGGAAAACCACCACGCCGCCGGCGTTGAGAATCTGCCGGGCTTGGTTGAAAGCGCGTTCGTCCATCGGCTAGTTCCGGCTGATTGCGCACAGGGTGCAGTGGCGGCAGTCCAATTCCAGCGGCAACGGCGTTTCGCCGCCCTTGCGGCGGGCGGAGATTGCGGTGAGGTGGTTGATGAAGGCCAGAATCAGCCCGAGCATGATGAACCCGCCCGCCGGGAGGATGAACAGCACCATCGCGCGGTTGTGGATGTTGCGGAGCGCGAAATCGCCCCAGACCGTAATGTTGCCGCTGCCGAGGAATTCGCGGATCGCGGCGATGCAGGAGAGCGCGAGGGTGAAACCAAGTCCCATACCCAAACCGTCGGCGGCACTGTACAACACCCCGTTTTTGGAGGCGAACGCCTCGGCACGACCGAGGATGATGCAGTTTACCACGATCAGCGGGATGAATATCCCCAGGCTTTCCGCCAAGGTGGGCAGGTAGGCCTGCATCAGCAAATCCACGGTGGTGACGAACGCCGCAATCACCACGATGTAGCAGGGAATGCGCACGGCGGAAGGAATCGCTTTGCGCAGCGAGGAGATGACCATGTTGGAGCAGATTAGCACAAACGTGGCCGCCAAACCCATGCCGATGGCGTTCTCCAGCGAGGTGGTTACCGCCAGAGTCGGGCACATTCCCAGCACCAGCCGGAATGTCGGGTTCTCTTTGAAAATGCCTTTGGTGATTTCAGAAACAAAACGCATAGTAAATCCCCTAAAAGAAATTGTCAGTTTATTATCCCTCAATCTTGCCCGAAAAGCAATGCTAAAATCATGCCTAAAACGGTTAAATCCGGGTTGCTGGAGTTTTGCCTTGAATTTCGGGGCGGAAGATTGATACAATTTTCTGCGTATAGTCATTGGATAGTTGTGTCGAAGGATGGGGATCGGTTTGATGGCAAACATCGTTTTTCATAAAAAATCATTTGTGGCGCTGGCGGTCGCGCTTACCGTAATGTCGGCGGTCGGGGGCTCCTCCGATGCCGGTGACTACAATATGCCGGACGCGGTTAAGGGGACCGTGGATCCGGACGCCGTAATCAAGTTGATGGAAACTCCGGCCGGTGAGGCGTTCACGGCTTGGAAACGGGAGAATCCTGCGCCATATTGGCTGTTCGGCGAAGACCGTTCCCGCGCCGTACGCAATAACATCGTCCCGGCACACTGGTTTAACGGGCCGGAATGTAAATGCGCAGGACGCTTTGCGGGGAAAGCGCAACCCGGCGAGTTTTACGTTTTCCAGACCTGCGTCGCCAGTGAGACGGCGAGAGAGATAGTTTGGGCGGTCATTTCCAAAGGCGGCGTGAAAACCCAAACCATCACTCCATGGCGCTGCCGCGTGGAGGCTAACGGGGTTAAACCGCTTTGGGCGTGCGTGTTTGTTCCGGAAGACGCGGCGGGCAAAACCTTGACGGGGATCGTGTCCGTAATTGATCAAAAAAACCGCATCGACCAAATACTCTCGTGGAGCTTGCGCGTTGAAGGCGAGGTACTGAAAGACGGCGGAGTGGGGGATGCGTCCCGTTTGGCGCGTTTGACTTGGCTGGATTCGGATGTAGGATCCAGCCATACTGAACCCACGCGGCCGTTTTCCGCCATTCGGGTTGACACTAAGGAACGGCGGTTGAAGATTCTGGGGCGGGAGTTGACGTTGGGTGAAGACGGCTTGCCGTCCTCCTACCGCTCGTGGTTTAACGGTTCGGCCACTCGGATCGGTTCTTCACCCCGTGACATTTTCGCCGCCCCGGTGACGTTCGCTTTGCCGGGCGAGGCAAAGGGTTTTGATTTCAAATTCACCAAGCGAACCCCGTGCCGGGTGGAATGGAAGTCCTGTGGTGTTGTCGGTCATTGCAAATATTTCGTTACGGTTGACGGCGCTTTGGAGTTCGACGGTTTCGCGACATTCGGCATTACCGTTAATAATTTTTTTGGCGAGGAGGTGGCTTTGTCGCCGACGCTGGTGCTGCGTATGCCGACCGAGGTGGCGCGGTATCAGATGGGGTTAAACCGGCGTGGCGGCGAATGGCCCGCCGATGGGTACGAATGGAGTTGGCGAGACGGGGTGCATCAAGATGCCGCCTGGTTTGGCGAGATTTACGGCGGCGTCATGTTGCGTCTGCGTGATCAGGCGCGGCAACGCCCGCTTATCAACGCTTACCACAAGTGGAAACCCTTGGTGTTGCCTGAAGCGTGGAAACGCGGCAAAGTAAAATTCACCCGGCCCGAGGCGTCAGGTATCGTGGCGGTACGGGCTGAAGGGGGCGACGTTACGCTTCGTCCCAACGAATCGAAATACTGGGGTTTCGATCTGTTTTTAACCCCGTTCAAACCCGCCGATTTGCGTAAACATCTTGCGGACCGTTACATCCACTTGGGACAGCGTAACCAAACTGCGGATTGCCGGCGGTTTGTCAGTGACGGCGCAACGGTGATGAACCTTCACCACAACACCGTTTGGAACCCGTACATTAATTATCCGTACAATGACGATGGCGGTCCGCATCTCAAGAAGATTGTGGAAACCGCCCATGCCGAAGGGTTGCGCACTAAAATCTACTATACCACCCGCGAGTTAACGCAAAACCTTCCGGAGTTTTTTGCGCTTAAAAGCTTGGACGGCGAGGTGCTGTTCCGCCGCCCGCCGGAAATTCCCGGTTGGCCGATCACCAACCGTGGCGGGCCGCATCCTTGGCTGGCCGAACACGTGGGTACTGACATTCTGCCAGCTTGGCGCGAGCGGGTGAACTTTCCCAAGGCGTATCCGCCGCGGCTGGATCTGGCGGTGATCACTAATCCGGATTCAAAGCGTTGGAACAATTTTTACTTGTCGGGGTTGGATTATCTTGTCCGTAATTTCGGCATTGACGGTCTATACATTGACGACACCGCGCTTGACCGCGAAGCGATGCAGCGCGTACGGCGCATTCTGGATGCCGACGGAAACGCCGGGCGGCGGGTGGATATGCATTCATGGAGTCATTTTAACGAGATGGCCGGGTTTGTGCCCAGCGACATTTGCTATATGGAGCTGTATCCTTACGCCGATCTTTTGTGGCACGGCGAAGGGTTCCCGGTTAAATCTGGAAGCCCGGAATTCTGGTTGATCGAGCGGAGCGGTTTGGCATGGGGGGTGCTGGGGCAGGAACTTGGCAGGGGTAATCCCTGGAAAGGCTTGGTGTTTGCCCAGACCGACCGTTTGGGTTGGGGTGGTGACCCGCGTCCGCTCTGGAAGTTTTTTGACGAAGTGTCGCTTGGCGAGGCGGAAATGCTGGGCTTTTGGGATAGCACTTTGCCGCGTCCCGTGGAATTGCTTGATGCTCCAGATTGCCGCGCAACCGCGTATGTCATTCCGGCGGATGCCAAACGTCCGGCGCGCGCGGTGGTGGCGGTGGCGAATTTCGGGACCGCCGCCGCCGAGGCGAGGATGAAATTCGGTCTGTCCGTTTTGGGGATTGACGCTAAACGGGCTAAATTCCGTCTGGCGGACATCAAAGGATTGCAAAACGGCGCTGCGTTCGATCCAAAAGCGCCTCTGCCGATACCGCTAGAAGGCGGTGCGGTGATTGTTATCTCCGCAGATTAATGTCATTTGAATAAGAAAGGGCGAAAATGTTCAGGATTAAACTTTTGTGGTTTGCGGCCGTTGCCGCATGGTCTGTGGGGGTTTGCGCTGAGATGTTGCCGTCTCCGTTGCTGGTGGCCGGGGGCGGCCGCGCCGCGTTGGTGGGCACCGACGGCGAGACCGTTTGGGAGCAGAAAGGTTGCGGAAACATCACTCGCGTGTGGCTTCATAACGGGTGGGTTTATTATTCCAACGCCGATCTTTGGCGGATTGAAATTGCCACCGGGAAAAGGGAACTGGTTTATCGCCCCTGCCCAAAAGACGGCCTGTACGGTTTCGAGATTTTATCCAACGGCAACATCGTGGTTGCGGAAAACGGTACCGGTTATATTGCGGAACTCGCCGCCGGCACGACCAACGCGGTTGTCCGTTTTATGGGCGACCCGCGAATGGTAAACGGCGAAATGCCGGGACTGCACGGGCGTTACCGGATGATACGCAAGACCGCCGCCGGCACTTATCTCGTGTGTTGCGCCAAAGCCAACATTGTGCGCGAGTACGACGCGAAAGGCCGGTTGGTGTGGGAACAGGCGACCCCGCAACTCAAAAGCGGCCACCAGCCGTTCGCTTTCGAGGCGTTGCGCCTGGCCAACGGTAACACCATCGTCTCGCATTTGGGCGGGGTGACGGAATTCACACCCGACCATCGTGTGGCGTGGTCATTCACCTGCGATGATTTTCCTGAATTGAAGTTGGACAATTTGAGCGGACTTCAAGAGTTGCCTAACGGAAATTTGGTGGTTGGCACGTACGCGAACGGGCGTCCCGACGGTTCGCGCACCACGGCGTTTGAAATCACCCGCGACAAAAAAATCGTGTGGAGCTACGCATCGAAACTTGATCGTAACATGATGACTGCTTTCCGGATCAACCCCTCGGACTGGCCGGTTAAATAAAAAAGGTTTTCGTTATGGCGCAGAGTCGCAGGTCATTTCTTGGCGGATTACTGGGGCTGGCGGGTTTCGGCCCGAAGTTGATTTTCGCTGCGCCGCCCGGCTGGTCTCCCCCAAAGAATCCTAAACTTGTCTTCGGTGTTGTCAGCGACACTCATCTGCGCACCTCCTACGATGGTAAAGGACACGGCAAATATTGGCCGGACAAATATTTTGTTGCTGCGCTGAGGTATTTCCGCGATCAAAACGTTGACGCGGTAGTGCATTGCGGTGACATGGCGCACCGCGGCCAGATATTAGAGATGGAATTTCACGCCAGAGCCTGGAATAAGGTTTTCCCCAATAATCTGGCGCCGGACGGCCACAAAGTGGAAAAACTTTTCGTTACCGGCAACCACGATGTTGAGGGCGGCACTTATGGCGATTTTGTGGGGAAGATATATCCGAATCCGGTAGAACGGGCAAAGCATGTTTTGTCGACCGACATGGCGGCGAACTGGCGGCGCATTTGGGGCGAACCATACGAGCCGGTATGGCACAAATGTGTAAAGGGTTACCACTTTTTCGGGCGGCATTACGGAGTGGATGAGGCGGAGTTGTCCAAACTGGTGACATCGAAGCGCGAAGATTTTGGGCTGCTTAACGGCGCGGAACCGTTTTTTCTGTTGTCGCACCGCAGGTCGCACGCCGCTTTCCACGGCGCCATGAAACCTTACCGCAAAGCGGTTGCTTTCTTTGGGCATTGGCATCGCACTGCGGTTAATTGGAATGTCATTTATTTCTGGAGTTCGTTCCCCAGTATTCAGGTGCCGTCTTGCGAACCACGCGGCAGCGGGGCGTTTAGCGATGACGCGTATATCTCGAAGTCCCCTTTGGAGGGCAAGGATGCGGCGGGGAAATGCCGTCAGGGTTATGTGGTGCGGGTTTACCACGACATGATGGTTATCCAGCGGCGCGAGTTTGGCGAAGGCGGCAGCCTTGGCCAGGACTGGATTATGCCGTTGGGCGAGTATGCCCCGCATCCGCTATCGAAGGAATCTCTTAAAAAGCGGGTGGGTGAACCGCAGTTCCGAAATGACGCCAAGGTTGAGGTCGCTTCGTCGACATTCACCCCCGAGGCGGGCAAACCCGCCGTGCCGGCGTTAAAGATTGATATTCCGTTGGCGGACGGTAATCCCGATTCGCGGGTTTATGCGTACGATGTGGTGGTAGCCGCGAAAGGCGGCAGTGAAAAAATCTTCAAAAGCGTATATGCCGCCGGGTGCAACATGGGAATTGGGCACGAGACTAACCATGGTGTCACGACCCTGTTTATTCCGAAAGCAAAATTGCCAAAGGGGGGCAGCTTGACAATCGCGGTTCGCCCGCTTTCATCGCTTGGCACAAAAGGCAGTGCAATAGCAAAGGAAGTGACGAGCGAAGAGTGAAGAGAGAAAAGCTGATGAAACTGTTTATGATGATAGTCGCGGCATCGGCGTTGTCGGTGCTTGCGGTTGAGTTCCCTAATCTTACTGATTTCAATCCCTCGTGGGAAAGCGCAAAGCCGGGGATTTCGTACAGTACCGATCTTCCGACCGCCGCAATGCTAGGCAACGGTTCGCTCGGCGCGGTAAACGCCGGCGACGGTAACCACAAGCATTTTGTCCTTACCCGCGGTGATCTTTGGAGTTGCGGCGACTTTACCCCAGGCAAGGACGAGAAAAACATCGGGCCAATTTCCTTCGCGGAGTTTGCAATCGGACCGGGAATGTATAGCGTGAAATCGACCGATACGCTGGACTTGCCCACGGCCATGCTGGTGACTGAAGGCGGTTTCGGCAAGGGCAAGGTGAGGCTGGAAACCTATGTCGCATCAACCGACGACTTGTTGATTGTCTCCGGAGTGTCGGATACGGACGACTTTTGGGCGGTACATGTAACACTCCACAAGGAAATGTCCGCGTTCCCACGCGAGGTCAAGGCTTCTCCCGAAGGTTTTTACGGTCGCCGTTTCACCTTGAATCTGTTGCCGCAGGGCGATCCGCGCGGTTGGGTCACCAATGCCACCGCCGCCGTGAACGCGCTCGGCGCGGAACTCACGGACTTTTCCACCACCGATGACTGGCGGGCGACGGCTTGGGCGAAAATCCGCGCGAATAAGCCTTTTGCCTTTATTGTCGCCTCCGATCCATACCGCCGGTTCACGTGGGAGGAACTGGCGAAAATCAGAGCGGCCCACACCGCTTGGTGGAAGGAGTGGTGGGGGCGCAGCCGCGTCGCGCTCGGCGATACGGAACTTGATCGTTTTTACTGCGGTCAGGTCTATCTGCTCGGCGCTGGTGCGCGCAAGGGAAAGTTCCCTCCCGGACTATACGGTATTTGGGTGACGACCGACCGTCCGAAGTGGCATAACGATTTTCACCTGAATTACAACTATGTGGGAATCTATTACGGCTGTTTCGCCGCCAACCGGTGCGAGGTGGCGGAGCCGATGCCCGATCCGCTGTTGGACTACCTCCCGCAGGCGATGCGCAACGCGAAGGAGCGTTTGCAGCAAATCGACACCTGCCGGGGCCGCCACTACAAAAACACCCGAGACTATCTTGACCGTAGACCGGATCTGGCAAACGGAATTGATGACGCCGCGCTCTTTCCGGTGTCGCTCGGCCCTTGGGGTACTGCTCCCGAAGGGCACGATTCGCTTTGGAGCCAGATTTCCGACGGCGTTTTCCAGTGCGCTGTAATCTGCACGCACTGGGAATACACGCTGGACCGGGACTATCTGAAAAAAGTCTGGCCGCTGCTCGATAAAACGGCGAACTTTTTTCTCGCCTGGTGTGAGAAAGAACCGGCGGGTGACGGCGGCTACCGCTATAACGTGTGGGATTCGCATTGGGAAGGAAGCGGACTTCAGAAAAATAGTGCGCCCGCACTCGGCAGCGTTAAGCACCTTTTCGAGACGCTTGTGGAAATCGCGCCGGTCCTGCGAGAAATCGGAATCGATGTCCCCGCCGCGAAACTCGCCGCGTGGAAGGATCTTAACGAGCACCTGTCCGATCTTCCGGTCGGTGTTTACGCGATTGGCGGCAAGCCCGTAAAGATGCTTTCCGGCGTGGAGAACGCGGACGGTTCGGCGAATCCGTCGGGCGGCAATGCGCTCAACCTTGAAAGTGTCATCCCCGGCGAAGCATTCTCGTTCGACGTTACTGGAGATTTTCGTACGCTTGCGACAAACGCGGTTAACGGCAACGTCGCGCTGGCGGGCGACAAAGCGTGGACTGGAATCAACCAGACGCCGAAACTCTTCGCCACGGCCATCCGCGCCGGATATCCGGCGCGGTCGGTGATCGACGCCTTTAAAACGCACCAGTTGAAAATCATGCAAAAGAATTTTCACATTCACGACGGCGTTCACGGCGTGGAGAAGATTGGCGCGATAGAGTTTATCCAATCGATGCTCATCCAGTGCGACCACGGTTATGTGAAGGTGTTTCCAAACTGGACCGGGGCGGACGCAAAATTCAAGAATCTCCGGGCAAAGGGGGGCTTCCTCCTTTCGGCCGAATTCAAGGGCGGCAAAGTGATTCATGTTAGCGTGACCTCGGAAAAGGGCGGGTGCCTCCGTCTCGTAGATCCGTTTGGCGGCAAGTCGGTTCCTCCGGGCTGGACGCGGGGCCAGACGCGCAATAGCCGCGAGCCGACGCTTGAGCGCGATTTCCAGCCCGACGAGACGGGGGAGTTATAGTTAGTGGTTAGGGAATAGGGGTTAGCCCGCCGCCAGCGCTTCGCACGGGAATGTAAATGAGGATAACATGGGGCGGCGGGGGCTGTTGAGGGTTGGGAAGTGAAGTCCGGAAGTCTGATGTCTGAAGTCCGAAGTCTTGTGGTTTGACT